>CAWGQU010000001.1:0-29672 GCA_963824795.1 uncultured Verrucomicrobiae bacterium
CAAGGTAATCTGCGCGACCTGCGCTGATATGTCATCTGACGTGAAATGCTCATTTATTCACGTCGGTCGATCGCAAGTGCGAACGACTCAATTTACAATTCAATTTTCGCGCGAATCTGAATCGTGCGCGTGGACAATATGCAATCCGACCAGACGCGCGATGAGCACGGTGAGAAAAATCTGACCGGTAACCGCTTCGAGCGCGGCGAGCGTCCGCGCGGCACTGGAGTGTGGCACGATGTCGCCGTAGCCGACGGTGGTTAGCGTCATGAAGCTGAAATAGCGCATTTGCAAAACGCGCGTGACGTAGTCGGTCGGTGTGTCGATCGATGAGGTGACGAAGGATCCGGGCCGAAGTTCATCGACTAAAGCGTAAGCAAAAGTCCACGCGTATCCGATGAGCATGTATACGCAAATTGCGGCGAAGATTTTGTCCATCGTGATCCGCGTGCCGTGCAAGACGTAGCTGAGAATCGCGATTGAGAGATAGATGGTGAGAACGATGACGCAACTGTGTGAGAGAATCGCCGCCCAAGTCTGTTGCGTGATGAGAAGCAGTCCGGTGGTGAGGATGGAGATTCCAGAGAGGGCAATGGCGATGACGAAGAGACGTTTGCGTTCGAAGAGCGCGTAAGAACCCGCGACGAGCACAAACGCGGCGATGGCATTGAGAACGAGGACGCCGTGACGAAAGAGGGCGACGACCGGCGTGATGACGAAGAGAAAGAGAATGGAAATGAGCAGCGCGAGGTGCCGCCATTTGGTATCGGGCTTTGGCATGTGCTCGATTTGATTTAGATGGTCGCGGCAATGCTGCGCGCTGAGCATCCCGCTAGGCAATCATTTTCCGCGTAGCGGTCTTCCCATGTCTTGCGGAGCGCCGCGCGGCGGAAGCGCCGTCTTTTCGCCAACTGGAAGCGGCACGAATTCACACAGGATCTACGATCGTTTCTCGTAAATCCCGACGAATGCACTTTGCCAGGTGTGGCCATCGTCCGATGAAGTCGACCATTCCTGTTTCACCTTGCCGCCAGACAGAGGCGTCCAGGTAATGCGATTCAGCAGTGTCCCCTTGGCACTCGCACTTTTTCCAGAAAGAACCATCGCGCCCTCTTTCAGACCTCCATGAAGATGGAGAATCGTTCCGTCGCCGCCAACCCAGTCCTGGTGCCACTCGTGATCGGCGGCATCATAATAATTAATGCTCATTCCGCCTTTTCCGGACGCCGAAGTCCACTGTTCGCGGATCGCGCAACCTTCGGAGGCGCGACTGATTTCGCTGGTGCCCACTTGTTTGCCGGCCGGGTCTGTGACCTTCCAGTGGCCTAACCAAAAATCGAACTGATGAAATTCCGGTGCTGTGCATGCCGCCGGTGGTGCAGAAGGCGCCGGGGAAGGCGAGCCAGCTAGGACTAACGAACCAAAGGCGACCGTGAGTATTATTAGGAAGAGTGCTTTCACCTCACGAATGTGATCGGTTCGAAGGCAAACGCAAAGCGAGAGGCTCGCGCACGCGCCTTCGCACGCGCTCGCTAGATTTCGCAGCGCTCCGATTAATTCAATCGTTGAATGCGTTCCGCTAACTTTACACTGGCGGCTTCACTCACTGCCAGCGAGGGAACATCAACTCGCGGCAGCGGCTGCTTTGGCGAGGGCGCGCGCATTCCACTCGGCACGCAAGACTTTCATCTCGACCTTTAGTGCCGCCATGCGCGCGGCGACACCTTTGTATTTTTTGGTGATGCCGGAGACTGTTCTATTGACCGCGCCCTGGCTGACCAAGGCCTGCAATTTTTCGTAGGCGCGTAACCGCAACATCTCTTCGCCGCCGCTCGCTGCGTTGCGATCGCGGAGCTTGCCCAGGATGATTTCGAACAGGGGTTTGAATTCGAACGAAGCCTTGGAGGAAAGCGCGGCAACCAACTCTTCGGTGATGCAATCGGGCGCGCGGCGCGTAAAAGAGGCAGTAGAACGTTTAGACATCGGTGATAATACCATAGTTTTACGCAATAGCGACTGGAGAGATGAAAGGCGGGGTTTTGGGCCGGCCATTTCGTTCTGAGACATTTCGACGCGGCGTCTTGTTGCGTGCCCGTCATACTGGGCCACGTTTCCGTGTTAGCGTTCATTCTCAAAACACCAACAACCGTGGCAGAAAGGAACCGACAATGCGCTCAACCAAAAAGCGGAAGCCCGCGAAGGCGAAAACGACGATGCGTGTCAAAGATTTGCGGCCGATGAAAGATGCGAAAGCCGGCGCGCAAAAGAAAGAGGGACCGGAAATAATGACGGTGAACTCCCCTCTGTCATAACCAGCCGCGATTGCGGTGCCGATCGCTTTATGCCTTCGCCTTGGTCCTTGTGACCGCGCAACGAGATGGTGGAAATGGCACGGGCCGCCTTCACATCGCGGCGAGGGCGGCCCGTGCTTAAACCTTGCGCGCGCCGTCTATTTCTTGCGCGTGTAATCGATCTCCATGGTCTTCGCTTCCTTGCCGCCACGGTCTTCGTACCACTCGAACGTCATGTGGTTCTTGTCGTCGAGCTTCATGACTTCGCGAATTTTCTGCTTCATGCCGGGAACCATTTCGATTTCGCCGGTGTAGGTGAAGGTCTTCGTCGCCGGATCGTAATCGCCTTCCGATGTCATGATTCCGGTGCCCATGTTATCAATCCAGGTGCCGACAAATTTCTTCTTCACGTTATCGTAGCCCTCGGTGCCCTGGCCCTTGAACGTCACGTCTTTCATCTTTCCGTCCGCGCCGGGCATCTCCATTTTGCCGGTCACATTCATAACGACATAGCGGCCGTCCATGATCGACTTTCTGACGGCGGTGCCGTGGGAAATTTCCGGTTTCGAAGTGGGATCGCCGTTCATCCACATCTTAACGGTGTAACTCCAGGTGCCGTCGAGGCTGGCGAGCAACTTGTGGTTCTCATTTAACTTTGCCATCTCCATCATCTGTTTCATCATCTCCGCCTCGTTAGGAGATGCGTTTGGCATGGCGATGGCGGCAGCCGGAGCGGCCTCAGCTTTGGGCGAAGGTGGCGAAGGTTGCGTTTCTTGCGCGAACGTCGGCGGGACGATCACCGCTGCTGCCGCAAAAACGATCGGTAGTAGAAGGGTAATTTTCATGGCGCTGATTCTTTTCAGGAGCAGCAAATAGCGTCAAGCTTATGAACGGAATTTAACTTTTTACGAAAGCGCAGCGAGAATCCGCGCCACTAGGAATTCCGGAGTCACGCCTAGGAGAATTATGGTTACGGCAAGCACCGTCAGCGTGATGGCGTTCAAGAAGCCCATAGGGGCTGAGCTCCTCAAGGATTGAGTTATTGAGATAACAGGTTCATCCACGAAAATCTTTTTTAGAACGATCAGGTAGTAGTAGAGGGAGATGAAACTTCCCAGAAGCGCGAGCACAACGAGCCAGAGCAGACCGTGATTACCACCGGCGCGGAACGCGGTACTAAAGAGGTAGAATTTTCCGAAAAATCCGGCAAGTGGCGGCAACCCCGCGAGCGAAAGCATGAAGATCGACATGCACGCGGCAAGCAGAGGTGAGCGCGCACTAAGACCGGCAAAGTTTTCCAAGTCATCGCCGCCAGTTTCGCGGCGCACCAGGGCAACCACGCCGAACGCACCGACGAGTGTGAACGCGTAGATGGTCGTGTAAAACAACGTCGCGGAAAACCCATCGCGGCCGCCGGCGACGAGTCCGAGCAGGCTATAACCAGCATGCGCAACAGCAGAGTAGGCGAGGAGGCGGCGCACATTTTTTTGCGCGAGCGCAACGAGATTGCCTAACAAAATCGACAACGCGGCGAGTGCGGCGAGCATTGGCGACCAGCCGACGACAAGGGCATGCCACGCGGCGCTACCTGCAACCGGTGCAAATCCACCGAGGACAATTTTTCCCAGCACAACGAATGACGCCACCTTCGAGCCCGAAGCGATGAATGCGGCGCTGGGGACGGGCGCGCCCTGATAAGCATCGGGCGCCCAAAAGTGAAACGGCGCCGCCGCGATTTTGAAGGAGAAGCCAACGAGAGTCATGATGAGTCCGGCGAAGAGCAATGGCGAAACCGGTTGCGCGACCAGTTTTTGCGCAATCGCGCCAAGCCCGGTCGTGCCGGTCATTCCATAAACGAAGCTGAGCCCGAAAAGTGTGAATGCACTCGCGGTGCTGCCGAAAAGGAAATATTTCAGAGCGGCTTCGGCGGAGTGCACATCGTTCTTATCGAATGCGGTAAGCACATAAAGCGAAAGACCGAGAAGCTCGAGGCCGATAAAGATCATGAGTAGCTCTTCGCTGCCGACGAGAAGCATGAGTCCAATCGTGGCGAGCAATAGCAGCGCGAGATATTCGCCGCGATTTCGCAACGACCGATCGCCGCGCGCGAGAATCACCGTAAGAAACGCGAGGATCAGGCAGATGATCTTGAAAAGTTTCGTTAGCGGCGTGATGACGAGCATTCCGTGAAACAAGTCCGCGTTTTGCGGGAGCGCGATCAACGCGGCGATAGCAAACAAGATTCCGGCCCCGGCAATTCCCGAACAGAGGCCGGCCCCACGTTTGCTCGCGAGCCCCACGGCCAGAACGGCGAGCGCCGTCGCGGCAACAATTACTTCCGGCAACGCCAGTTTGACGAGATCGAGGTAATTCATGTCGACCTTCCTTGCGCAGCGGAGCACCGCTTCTGGGGAGCGCACGCGCCATCGCGTGCTGGTTTTGGCGCCTCGCCAAAACGAACTTTACTTTCGCTGTTTAAGGCAAAGTCCGCGATCGCGAGGGCACGATCGCCAGCACGCGAGGCGCGTGCGCTCCCCAACCAAGTCCGTTCGTTAGGCGTCCTCATTTTAGAAATCTCAACGCTTCGACTGCGGGCATAATGCGATCGAGCAACAACTTCGGATAAAGTCCAACCGCGAGTGTTGCGAACATGAGCAAACCAGCGCCGAGTTTTTCGGCCAGCGTGATTCGGTCGGCGATCTCTTGTTGCTCGTCCCAGTCGGACTCAACTGACGCGCGACCTTGCTGCATCCGGACGGCGCGATAATTGGCGCTGAAGAAACTTTTTTGAAGCGCCCGTAAGGTAAACGCGCCGACCAGCACCATGCCGGCGCCGACAATCCAAACCGCGACCGGATATGTTTTCCACGCACCGATCAGGATTGTTATTTCTGCGGCGAACCCGCTGAATCCGGGAATGCCCATCGATGCGGCAGAGGCGATGACAAACGCAAACGCAGCAAACGGCATCATGCGGCTGAGATTCATCCGCGATAATTGATCCAGATCGCGCGTGTGGGTTCGCGGATAGATCATGCGTCCGGCAATGGCGAAGAGCAGGGCGCCGATGACGCCGTGCGAAAACATTTGCAGCACCGCGCCGGAAACGCCGAGAACATTCGCGGTCGCGAGTCCAAGCAGAACAAATCCCATGTGGCTGACGCTGGAATAGCCGATGACGAATTTCAGATCGCTCTGACGCAAGCGCGACCGCTGCTGCGTAAACAATTCCGATCACGGCCAGAATCGCGATCCATTTGCTCCACATATGAAATCCTTGCGGAAAGAGATTCATGGCGACGCGCAATCCGCCGTAAGCGCCGAGTTTCATGACGATGCCTGCGAGTAACATCGAACCCGCGGTGGGAGCGGCGACATGGCCGGTCGGCGCCCACGTGTGCAACGGCCAAATGCCGGCGAGCACGGCGAAGCCGAGGAACAAGATTGGAAACGCCCACGCTTGCAGTTGCGGCGAAAATTGAAATTGCGCGAGATGGTTCAGATCCAGCGAACCGCCCGCGACATACGTGGCGATAATTCCAAGGAAGATGAGCGCGCCTCCGAAGAACGAATAAAGCGTAAGCTTCATCGCGCCGTATTCCTTGTTCGTCGATCCCCAGATCGCGATGAGAAAATATTTCGGCACAATCACGAGCTCGTAGAAAACGAAGAACAGAAAAAGATCGGCGCTGAGAAAAACGCCATAGGAACCGCCGACGACCAGGAGCAGCCAAAAGAAGAACTCGTTAGGCCGACGGTCGATGTTCCACGAAAAAAGAACAGCGCTGACTGCGGTCAGGCCTGTGACGAGCACAAGCGTGAGACTGATGCCGTCGAACGCGAGCTGGAAATTCATCCCGAGCGCTGGAATCCACGGAATGCGCACGATGGTCGTGAACCTGGCGAGATCGGCAATTGGTGTTTGGCACAACGCGATCAGGCCGATTGTTAATCCGCCGAGTGTTGCCGCAAGTGCGATCCAGCGAGCGCAAACTCGCGGCAGAAAAAGCAGCAGCACCGCACCTGCGAAAGTGATGTAAAGAGCCCAGGCGATCATCGGTGGATTGGGGAGCGCACGCGCCTCGCGTGCCCTTTTCGGCGCCTCGCCGAAAAGCTTCTTCTTGAGGGAGCATTGATAGTGCAATTGGGACAGCGCAGAACAAGTTCGCGATGGCGAAGGCGCCATCGCCAGCACGCGAGGCGCGTGCGCTCCCCAGATGTTTGAATCCAGCGTCTCGCGCAGTTTCACAAACGCGCGCATGATTGCGATGTCGCTTTTCACTGCGCGTTCGCTCGATAACATTGCCACGATTGGAGTGATTTCCCTGCTCATTCCAGGAGTAGTTAGGCAAACAATCGCGCCATTTGAACGACGGTGGAGTTGAAGACGCTGAACATAAATTGAGGCGCAACGCCGATCGCGAACATAAGCAGGGTGACCGGAACAATGACGAGCTTTTCGCTTGTCAGCAGATCGGGAAATCCGCTGCAGCTTTCTGCGAGTGGTCCGCTGAAGAGCGCCTGCATCATTCTCATGAAAACAATGGCAGTGAAGAGAAGGCCGAGCACAGCGACGGCAGTGAATGACGCGGCGGCGGAGAACGAGCCTTTAAAGATCAAAAATTCTCCGATGAATCCATTCAATCCGGGTAAGCCTAACGAGGAAAACATCGCCACGCTCATCCAGCCGCAGAGCAAAGGCGTCCGTTGCATGAGGCCGCCGAAATTGTCGATGCCGCGCAGGCCGCGTCGTTCTTCGAGAAGGCCTACATAATAAAATAAGGCGGCCGCGGTCACGCCGTGGTTGAAGATTTGCATGAAAACGCCACTGAGCGCCGCGTGCATGTCGATCGCTGACGCGGCAGACGTGGCAGTGACGGCGAAGAGACCGAGCATGCAATAACCGAGGTGGTTGATGGACAGGTAAGCCACCATGCGTTTGAGATCGGACTGCGCCCATGCGGCGAGCGAGGCAAAGACGATCGAGCAAACGGCCAGCGCAAGAAGCCAGGGGCCGACGATTTTGATTTCGTTAGGGAAAAGCGGAAGCAGCAACCTGATGAAGCCGTAAACGCCCATTTTCGAGAGCAGTCCGGTGAGCACCATCGCGGCGCCCGTCGGCGCATTTTCGTAGGCATCGGGCAACCAGGTGTGAAATGGGAAAAGCGGAACCTTTACGGCGAGTCCCAGAAAAATTCCGGCAAAGGCGAGCCACGCGATGTTACCGTGAAGCACTCCGGTTTTTCCCAGCGCGGCAAGCTCGGCGAAATCGAAAGTGCCCCTAACGAGATAAATTCCGAGAAACGAGAGCAGCATCGCGACACTCCCGAGAAATGTGTAAAGGAAGAACTTTGTCGCAGCGCGGTCGCGATTTTCGCCGCCGTAGATTTTGATGAGCAGGAATCCCGGGATGAGGCTCATCTCGTAAAACAGGAACCAGAGAACAAAATTTTGTGCGGTAAAGGTGCCGTAAAGCGCGGCTTGCGTGACGAGCATGAGCGCGCAGAATCCGCGATCCATTCGCTGCGCAAAAAGCGCGAACGGAAAGATGAGCGAGGTCAGCAGGATCAGAAGCAAACTCAAGCCATCGATGCCGACGAGATATTCTGCGCCGATTGATGGAATCCAAACGTGGCGCTCGACGAACTGCATCCCGGCAGCGGTGCTGTCGAAGTTTCGCCACAAAACCAACGCGATCGTTGCGGTGAGGAAGTTGAAGAAAAGTGCGATGCCGCGCGCGGCGTTCGTTCGCGCGGAAACGACGAAGAGTGCGCCAAGCAGCGGCACGACGATTAACAATGTGATCAGATGAGCCATGCGTAGAGGAGCAAGAGCGCGAGCATGCCGATCGCGATGACGCTGAGATAAGTTTGGATTTGACCGGAATGTCGCGCGGATATGGCAGCGCCCGAAACCGCGTGCCCGGTTCGTCAATTCATCAGCGCCGGCGTTGATTGCGTTTTCGTCGACACCTTTTGTGAAGATTCCAAAGAGCTGGCCGAGTCCACCGCCCAGCCTGACGAATCCATCCCAAACGTAGCGATCCATCCAATTAGCGAAAAGCGAAGCCGTTCTTGCGAGAGCAATCGCGGTGCGATTGTAAAGTTCATCCAGCCAGAATTTGTTTTCGAGAAGGCGAAACAACCACGGCTGCGCGCGCGCAAAAGGATCTTCTTCGTCCACGTTGCGATAAATAAACCAGCCGATTGCGAAACCTGCGGCGACGAGGGCGAGCGAAGTGAAAATCATCGGCTGAATGAGAAGCGCGATATTGAACTGGGCGCGCTCGCCGTTGAGATAGCTGTGAAACCAGGGCCACGCGGGCGTGACCACGCCGACGAGAAGAATCGAGCAGGTCGCAAGCACGATGAGAGGGCGCGTCATCACCTTCGGACTTTCGTGCGCCTGCACGGACGCAAGGTGCCGGCTTCCGAGAAAGACGTAGATGAACTGGCGCGTCATGTAGAGCGCGGTCAGCACGACGCCGGCAAGCATCAGATAATGCGGCAGCTGCGAAACGTGCCAGTGCGCGGTGTTGTGCAGAATTTCCTCTTTCGTCCAACCGCCGGAAAAAAAGAACGGCACACCGCTGAGATTCATCAGGCCGATCGCATATGTGATGAACGTGATCGGCATGACGAAACGCAGGCCGCCCATTTTTCGAATGTCCTGCTCGTGATGCAGTCCGTGAATGACGGACCCGGCGCCGAGAAACAAAAGCGCTTTGAAAAAACCGTGCGCGATCAGGTGCATGATCCCAGCCGCGACACCGCCGACGCCTAACGAAACCATCATCAGGCCCAGCTGTGAAACGGTGGAATAAGCGAGGATGCGTTTGATATCGAATTGCGCGAGTGCGATAAGCGCCGCCATCACCGCGGTGATAACGCCAATCGACACGACGACGGTGAGCGACGGCGTGACGCCATTGATTGCGCCAAAGGAAAAAAGCGGATAAACGCGTGCGACCAGAAAGACGCCGGCCGCGACCATGGTGGCGGCATGGATCAGTGCACTAACCGGTGTCGGGCCTTCCATGGCGTCGGGCAGCCAGACGTGCAGGGGGAATTGTCCAGATTTGCCGACGGCGCCGCAGAAGATGAGCAGTGCGATGAAAGTGGCGCTCGCGCCTAACGAGACGAGCGCAGCGTTCTCGATGCAACCATGTCCGCCATCATAAAAGAGTAGCGTGCCGCTTTTTCCATAGAGCCAAAGAATGCCGAGGAAGAAGCCGAGGTCGCCGATGCGGGTGGTGATGAATGCTTTCTTTGCGGCCGCTGCAGCGCTCGGTCTTTCGATCCAAAATCCGATGAGCAAATACGACGCGAGCCCAACCAATTCCCAGCAGACGAACAGCAGCAGCAAACTATTTGAAACGACGACACCGAGCATCGCGGCGGAAAAAAATGAGAGATAGGCGAAGAAGCGTGTGAAATTCCTGTCGCTCCGCATGTAACCGACGCTGAAAACAAAGATGCAGAGACTCACCAGCGTGATCATCACCAGCATCGCGGCAGCGAGCGGGTCGAGAACAAAGCCGATGCGCAGCGTTTGATTGCCAAACGTGAACCAGGTGAAGTTTTGGAAAGTGCGATACGCGGGCGCGTGCAGCGTTTGCAGAAACACCGCGATCGAAAAGCCAAAGGCAGCTATTTGTCCGACGATCGCGAGCGAGGCAGCGGCTTTGCGATTGGTTCCCGAAATAAACAAAATCGACAAGGCCGCCGTGAGCGGCAGCGCGGGAAACAACCAAACGTTACTGGCGATCCAGGACATCATCATCCTTTGAGCTGGTCGAGTTCGTCGACGTTTATCGTGCGATACCTTCGATAAACTGCGACGACGAGCGCGAGACCAACAGCGGCTTCCGCTGCGGCGATAGCGATTGCGAAAATCGCCACCATTACACCGGTCGGTTGGTGCGACGGTGGACCGAAGCGCCAGAACGCGATGAAGTTCAATCCCGCGGCAGCGAGCATCATTTCGATGCCGATTAAAATGAAAATCGCATGTCGCCGACTGAGCGCGGCGAGCAGGCCGATGCAAAAGAGCGCCGCTGAAATGACGAGAAACAGTTGAAGTGTTGGAGTCATCAGTTCGCGATAATTTGGATCGGGGAGCGCACGCGCCCTCGCGTGCTCTTTTCGGCGCCTCGCCGAAAAGCTTGCCCAAACAAAGTCCGCGATGGCGAGGGCGCCATCGCCAGCACGCGAGGCGCGTGCGCTCCCCGGAAGTCAGTGGCGATATGCCACCTCATTGCTTCTCCTCCATCACAAGAATCAACGCACCAATGAGGGCGGCGGTAAGAACAAGGCCAACGCATTGTAATGGCCAGACGTAATCGGTCATCAGCGTTTCACCGATTCTTTTCACCGTGAGGGACTCGATAGCTGGAGCTGCGATCATGAGTGCAGGCGTTTTCAAAATCGACCAGAGCAAGCCGCCGAAGACAGCGAGCGCAACTACGCCGCCGCCCCAGTTAAAGGCACGCTCCTTTTCCGCGTTGTGACGCGTAAGCAAAATCGTAAATACGATGAGAACGGCGACTGCGCCGATGTAGATGAAGACTTGGACCAAACCGACAAACTCCGCGCCTAACAAAAAATAAAATGCGGCCACGCCGACGAAGGCGATCGCGAAACTGAGCGCGGCGTGAATCAGTTTCGACAATGTGGCCGCAGCAAGCGCTGCGGACAGTGTTAGCACCGCGATGATGATGAAAGCAGCGCTGTTCATTCGGCGAAACGGTAGACGCGAGGTGCAAATTTTTTACGGGTGTCGAGCAAGCGTGAGAGCGCAAGATAAACGACGGCGACAACGGCGAGCGACCAGAGCCAGCCGTGAAGCTGGCGTCCTGCATAATGCCAGACGGCGGCGGCAATGACGCAGGTGAACGCCATCGGCAGCACAAATTTCCAGGCAAAATTCATGACTTGATCGACGCGGATGCGGGGAAGCGTTCCGCGAATCCAGATAAAGACAAAAAGTAGCGCGGAGAGTTTTGCGAAAAACCAAACGTAGGACGGGATGATTTCGAGCACTTTCAGCGGCGCGTGCCAGCCGCCGAGAAAAAGCGTTACCGCCAATCCGCTGACGGCGAACATGCCCAAGTATTCCGCAAGGAAGAATGTCGCGTATTTGAAACCGGAATATTCGGTCATATGCCCGGCGACAATTTCCGACTCGCCTTCCGGGACGTCGAATGGCGTACGGTTCGATTCGACAAGTCCGGAGACGAAAAACAAGATGAATGCGGCCGCTCCCCATGGCGTAAACGCAAACCAGCGCGGAGCGAAGCCTAACGAGTAGCCGCCCTGTGCGTTCACGATTGCATCCGGTGAAAGCGAACCGACGACCATGACCACCGGAAGCGTCGTGATGATGAGCGGCAATTCGTAGCTGACCATCTGCGCGATCGCGCGCATGGCGCCGAGCATGGAGAATTTGTTGTTACTGCCCCAGCCGGCCATGAATACGCTGAGTTCGGTCGTCGATCCGACAGCGAAGAAAAAAAGAATGCCGCCATCAATTGCGAAAGGCGTCATGTTGCGACCGTACGGAATAATGCCGAGCGCGAGAATTGCCGTCGCCGCAATCATGACCGGCGCGAGGAAATGCACAATCTTGTCCGCACGCGCGGGCACGATGTCTTCCTTGATCAGCATCTTGATTCCGTCGGCAACCGGTTGCAGAAGACCGAACGGACCGACGCGATTTGGTCCATATCGATTCTGGATACGCCCGAGAATCTTGCGTTCGAACACGGAGATCGCAGCGAAGAGCGTTAGAAAAACGCCGAGTAACATCACAATGTTGATCAAAGCCGACGCCAGCTGCGTTACCCAATCAGGCGCGCCCGCGAGGAATGAAAGCAACCATTGCTTCACAAACGGGAATATTTGGTCGACCGATTGCGCATTCATCCTCGATGAAGGAAAGCGGTGGGCGTTTCTTTAATCAAGGCCGTAATGCAGTGCCGGGAATCCCCGTTTGTCGTGTCTTGATCACTTGAAGAGTCACGAGCGCGATGATGATACAGAAAAGGGTGGCGAGCGCTTCGGCTTTTAGCATCCATGCGGTGCCAAAGCGATCGTGCATCCAACCATCGAACGCCGTCATATATATAACAGGCAGATTCCCGAGTGAAGATAGTGTGGCGTACTTCGTCGAGGCGGCGCCTCGACCGATGGCGAACAACACAACGGCGGAAAACGCCGCGTAGGCGACTCCGACAAGAAACGCATACGCCAGCACACCGCGGGTAAAGACCATGGATGTCCGCGCCATTATGGCCATGATTACGGTGACAAGCGCCAACGCCGCGCCCGAACCAAAGTATGCCCACCAGCGTCCGACGCGATCGACGATCCAGCCACCGACCACGCACCCAACGGCACTGACGACTCCATTCAACACGCCGGTGACGAGCGCCACGGTGTTTGGATTCGCGTGCCAGTCGGGGGCAACCGCCGACCACAAATTATTCATGGCGCCCGAACCGATCGGTGAACAAACAAGAACGATCGTGAAGAGCGGGATCGCTACTTTCATCATCGAGAAAAGATCGCGGCCGAGAAGTCGCAGGCGTTGACCAATAGTTTCCGTCGTCACCAGCCGCACATCGGCGACGAAAAAAAGTGCGGCCAGCGAAGCAAGGATCGCGACAGAAAGCGAAGTGCTCGCGATTTCTTTCGAAAAGTGACTCGCCAGCCAAACGCCCGCGCCGCCGCCAACACCGGTCCCGCCCAGATTTCCCGCCTGATACCAACCGGCCGCGCGTCCCTTCGCTTCCTCGGCGACCGTGTGCGCCATCAAGCCACCGACCGGTAAGACCACGAGTGTCGCCGCCACCTGCGAGATAAAGGCTGTGATTGTAAGGATGCCGATAGTGCTTTGGCGAAACGGCATTACGCCGAGCAAAAATAAAGTCGCTGCGGTTGTGATCAGTCCGAGCAAATACCAGCGCCGTGCGCTCAGTGTAAGATCCGCCACCGGTCCCCAAAGAAATCGCCACAGATTGGCGGACAATCCGATGGCGACGACGGATGCGGCTGTTGCGACGGAAAATCCAGCGCGCGTCAGAATAAATGGAAGGGTGATCGAAACGAAACCGTTGCTGATCCCGTATGGCAGGACGAGAAAGAAGAACGTGCCAGGCCTGGTCGAATCGGGTTGGCGCATTTGATGAAACAAATTCATGGAAACTCTTTCCGAGCCATTTCACCATGATTATGTTGTGATCCGCACGTGAAGACCGACCCTTACTTTTTCATCGTTATTTTCTGTGGCGTGGCATTGATATTCCCGTTGATGCCGCTGGCGCTGGCGTGGATGTGGCGAAGATTTTTTCAGCCGCCAAAGCCAGGTCCGATGAAAAGCGCGACCTACGAGTGCGGCGTGGAATCTTTGGGCGAAGCGCACATTCAATTTCGATCGCAATATTATTTGTACGCGATCATTTTTTTGATCTTCGATGTCGAAGCGATTTTTCTGGTGCCATTTGCGGTCGCATTCACCGGTTTACCGATCGGAGCGTTTGTCGCAATTTTGGTTTTCCTGCTTTTGCTGATCGAAGGTCTTGTTTGGGCGTGGGGCAAAGGTTGTTTAAATTGGGCGAAATGAGTCAAATCGACGAAGGGCTGCGGACAGAACTGCAACGACAGGGCATTTGGGTGACGTCGATGCAGGAGCTTTATAATTGGGGGCGCAAGAATTCGATCTGGCCGCTGCAATTCGGTTTGGCGTGTTGCGCGATCGAGATGATCGCGGCAGCCGCATCTCGCTATGACATCGCGCGCTTCGGGGGCGAAGTGTTCCGGCCATCACCGCGCCAGGCCGATCTGATGATTGTCGCCGGCACGGTGACAAAGAAGATGGCGCCGCAAATCGTCAGGCTCTACAACCAAATGCCGGATCCGAAATACGTCATCTCAATGGGCGCCTGCGCGATTTCCGGCGGGCCATTCAAGCAAGGTTATAACGTGCTCAAAGGGATCGATCGTTACATTCCGGTCGATGTTTACATACCTGGTTGTCCGCCGCGGCCGGAAGCGCTTCTGCATGCGTTTATGGAATTGCAGAAGAAAATCGACGAGCAGAAGTTGAGCGGGCGCGACAAGGCGAACTTTCTCAAAGCCGATCAACCGAGCGAATTTCCGGTTCCGGCGTTTGGCGCACACGATTTGGAACCGCCGGCGAATGCGGAACTGTTTCAACCACCGAAGGTGGACCGGCAGAGTTAAAAAAGTTACATGAGTTACAAGGTTACAAAAGCCGACGGACGAGACGGATTCCAGACATTCGAAGATTTAGAGGTTTACAAGGCTGCGCGCGAGTTTCGGAAGGCAATGTACGCGGTAAATCGCCGCTTACCGAACTTTGAGAAGTTTGAATTGGGCAGCCAAATTCGACGCGCCTCAGTGTCGGTTACTAATAACATGGCGGAAGGACACGGGCGTTTCCATTACCCCGACCAAATACGATTCTTTCTTCACTCCCGTGGCTCGCTCGAGGAATTGGTTGACGATCTCAATATCTGCCTAGACGAAAATTATCTTTCCGGCGACGAGGTTACGAAGTTGAAAGAACAAGCGCGTGGCGTCTTACTCTTGATCAATGGCTATTTGCGCTATCTGCGCAGCCGCTCCTCCACCGTCCGCGAAACCGACGATGCAGATTCAGAAGTTGCCGACGCCTTCGCTGATTTGCCCTTGTAACCCTTGTAACGCTTTTAACTTTTGTAACGTCCCCATGGAATCTCTCGAACAAATCAAGGCGCGTGCGGAAACGGCCGTGTCGGGCGCGAAGATCGAGATCATCGCGAATCCCGGCCCAGCAAGTCAGCCGTCGCTTTTGATCGATAACAATCACGCAGTCGCCGTCGCGCGCTTTCTGCGCGATGACACCGCCCTACGTCTCGACCTTTGCTCGAATGCGACCGGAGTCGATTGGCTCGATCGCAAGGTAACGAAGAAAGTGAAAGTGAAAAGGATCGTAGAGGGAGCGGAAAAAGAAGTGGAAGAAACCACGGAGGAATTTTTTCCTGGTTATCTCGAAGCGGTTTATCATCTGTATTCGGTCACGCACAAGCACGGTCCCGTAATCATTCGGATGCGGACGGCCAATCGTGGCGACGGCGCCAGGCTTCCATCACTCACGCCAATCTGGCGCAGCGCCGAACTTCAGGAGCGCGAGATTTTCGATCTTTATGGGATTCACTTTGAGGGTCACCCGGATCTGCGGCGCATTTTGATGTGGGATGAATTCGAAGATTTCCCAATGCGCAAAGACTATCGCGAGCCCGACGACTACGAATACGAGCCGACGGCGCACGACCATGTGCTCGAAAGAGCAAAGCAGCATTCCAGCGCACGACCAAAACTTGACGGCGCTGAGAAACTAACGACGCAATCGTGAAGAGTTACATGGTTGCAAAAGTTACAAGGTTACAAAGGATACAGCGCGCCGGCCCTTGTAACGATGTAACGCTTGTAACTTTCTTGAGTCCGCAATTCGCATGACCGCCACCATCCAAACGTTGGAAGCAGCCGAACGGCCGCCGCAGGTAATGACTTCGCACCTCGAAGGCGAATTACTCGAAGTGTCGATGGGTCCGCAGCATCCGTCGACGCACGGTGTATTTCGCATGAACGTCGCGCTCGATGGCGAAATCGTGCGCAAGCTCAAGCCGGTCTTCGGCTACTTGCATCGAAATCACGAAAAGATCGGCGAGCATGTGAGCTATCTCGGGTCGATGCCGTACACCGATCGACTCGATTATTTTTGTTCGATGACGAACAACTGGGCCTACGCGCTCAGTGTCGAGAAACTCGCCGGCATCGAAGTTCCCGAGCGCGCTGAATATCTGCGCGTCATTCTTGCCGAGCTTACGCGTCTGCAAAATCACGCATCGCTCCTTGGATTCCTGCTCAGCGACATGGGCGCGTGGGGCACGCCGCTCATGTATGCGTTTCGTGAACGCGAAAAAATTCTCGATTTGTTCGAGTCGCTCGCCGGCTCGCGAATGATGTGCGATTACATGCGTTTCGGCGGATGCCGCGTCGATGCAGATGAAGATTGGTTAGGCCGCGCGAAAAAAATTGTCGATGCGTTCCCGAAATTTCTCGATGAATTCGACCAGCTCATTCTTTCGAACGAAATCGTGATCGCGCGTACGCAGGAGATCGGAAAGCTTTCCGCGGATCTCGCGATCAGCGCCGGCATCACCGGCCCGATGTTGCGCGCGTCGGGCGTGAATTACGACATTCGCAAAGTCGATGGTTACGGAATTTATCCGCGCTTCAAATTCCGTGTTCCGTTAGGCGATCATGGTGACACCTACGATCGCCTGATGATGCGCACGCTGGAGATGCGCGAGAGCATCGGAATTCTGAATCAGGCCCTCCCTCAGATTCCCGCGGGTCCGATCGTGAATCCGAAAGTGAAGATCCGCGCTTTCAAACCGCCGATCGGCGAAGCATACGGGCGCATCGAAGCACCGAAGGGTGAACTCGGTTTCTATTTAATCAGTGATGGCGGCGCGAATCCGTACCGTTATCGCGTGCGTCCGCCGAGTTTCATCAATCTCACTATTCTGGAAGACATGTGTCTTGGTCACACCGTGGCCGATGTAATGGCGATCCTCGGCAGCATAGATATCGTGATGGGAGAAGTGGATCGATAATCGGGCTGGCGCACGACTAACGAGCATGCCCGCCGAGAGCGCCCGCTTGCCGATCAACTGCTGCGAAGAACCGTTTCGCATCTTTTTTCCGATCGGCGCGATGCTGGCCGTCCTGGGCGTTTCGCTGTGGCCGCTTTATTACGCGGGCGCGCTCACGGAGTATCCAGCGATTTTGCACGCGCGCCTGATGATCGAAGGGTTCATGGCCTCGTTCATTATTGGCTTTCTCGGCACGGCCGGACCGCGCATTACCGGCGCGTCTCATTTTTCCCAGGCCGAAGTGCTGGCGCTGATCACCCTCGATCTCTTCGCGGCAGGTCTGCACTTTGGCGGTTCGCACCGCGCCGCTGATTTCTTTTTTGCTCTTTGTCTTGTGACTTTTGCCTTCATTCTCGGCAAACGATTTGTCCGGCGCGCCGATTCTCCTCCGCCGAATTTTGCGCTCGTGGCGCTGGGCCTTTTGAATGGTGTAATCGGCGCGGTGCTCCTCGCATTCTATCAAAACGAACTCTACGCCGCGCCTTACCGAATCGGGGCGAGTCTGCTCGAGCAAGGCTTTGTCCTGTTGCCGATTCTCGGCGTCGGCCCCTATCTCCTCGCGCGTCTTCTCAACATCTCGCGCGCGGATGCGTTGCCGGAATCGCGCGTGCTGCCACCAGGATGGATGCCGCGCGCGGTGTTTGCCCTAACGATTGGCCTAACGATCGACGCGACATTTGTAGCGGAAACATTCGGTTGGTCAACGCCGGCTGCCTGGCTGCGCGCAGGCGCGGTCCTGATTTATCTCGCGCTTCGCACGCCGCGCCGCGGCCGCAGTTTCCTGGGTGATTGTTTGCGCGTCGGTCTGGCGGGCGTCGTCCTCGCGTTCGCGATCGAAGCGCTTTGGCCGCAATATCGAATCGGTGCGCTCCACATTCTGTTCATCAGCGGATTCAGTTTTATTGTCCTGACGGTCTCCATTCGCGTCATCTTCGGGCATAGCGGTAACTCGCATCTTTTCGAAAAGCGGCTGCCCTTCTTCATCGTCGCAGGCGTGTTTATTTTCCTGGCCATGATGTCCCGCTACGTGGCCGAACGTCGCTCCCGCTGCGCGCACCGTTCATCTCGTCGCCGCCGCGTTTTTCTGGATCGCCGCAGTCGTCATCTGGATGGTGAAAGTGCTGCCGAAGGTGACGGTGGCCGAGCCGGAAGGTTAGCGGTGCCCAATGCGAATCGAATCACCGCGCCGGACGATGAGACGGGGCGTATTTTGCAAATACGCTTTGCATGACATGGTAAGCGTTGCCGAGAGCAACGAAATGCAGAAATTACCGGCATTCGCTGGCGGCTTTACAACGCAGCGATCTTAAATGTCCGGCCGCAAAACTTCGCAGACTTTGCTCGGTGATTTCCGCACCGATCGGCGCATGCTCGTGCTTGTCGCGCTCGCGTTGCCGGTCGGCGTGATCAGTGCGCTTGTTGCCAAGGCGTTGCTCTGGCTCATCGCGGAAATCACCAGCCTGGTTTTCTTCCAGCGCTTTTCGCCGGTGCTCGGTTCGCTGGAGCACAATCATCTTGGTGCCTGGGTGATTCTGGCGCCGGTCGCAGGCGCGCTCATCATTGGACTGATGGCGCGTTACGGCTCGGAAAAAATCCGTGGCCACGGAATTCCCGAAGCGCTCGAAGCGATTCTCCTCGGTGGCAGTTTGATTCAACCGAAGGTGGCACTGCTCAAACCGATTTCATCCGCCATCTCGATCGGCACGGGTGGACCATTCGGGGCGGAAGGCCCCATCATCATGACGGGCGGCGCGTTTGGTTCCATCCTCGCGCAGTTGTTTCACCTCAGTGCCGCGGAACGCAAGACGCTCCTCGTGGCCGGCGCGGCTGGTGGCATGTCGGCGGTTTTTGCTTCGCCTATTGCGGCCACTTTGCTCGCGGTCGAGCTGCTCCTGTTCGAATGGCGGCCGCGCAGTTTCATCCCGGTAACGGTGGCGTCGGTCGTCGCCTGGTTGTTGCGCATTCCTCTGATCGGCGCCGGCCCAATTTTTCCCATCACACCGCACGCGCCATTGAACGTTGGTGCGATCGGTATCGCTTGCGTGATTGGGGTTGCGGCTGGCTTCGGTTCCGGCCTGCTCACGGTGATCGTTTATTGGTGTGAAGACGCTTTTCAAAAGCTGCCGATTCACTGGATGTGGTGGCCGGCGATCGGCGCGGTCTTTGTCGGCATCGGTGGTTGGATCGATCCGCGCGTGCTCGGTGTCGGCTATGAATTGATTCATGGCATGTTGCGCGGTGAAATTCTTGGCGCCGCCCTGATTGGTTTGATGATCGGCAAAGCCGTCGTCTGGTCGATTGCCCTGGGCTCCGGCACTTCAGGCGGCGTGCTTGCCCCGCTGCTCATTATTGGCGGTGCACTCGGGGCGGGGTTGGGGCAGTTCATTCCAGTCGGTGACGTCGGTTTGTGGGCCGCGGTGGGGATGGCTGGGATCATGGGTGGCACAATGCGATCGCCGCTTACAGGCATGTTTTTCATGCTCGAGTTGACCCACGACATTAATGCCCTGCCGGCGTTGCTTTGCGGCTCTGTCGCCGGGCTCGCCGTGACCGTGCTGCTCATGAAGCGATCCATCCTGACCGAAAAACTGGCGCGCCGCGGCCAGCATATCGCGCGGGAATATAGCGTGGACGTTCTGGAGTTGATGCGGGTGCGCGATGTCATGGAAGCCGATCCACCGCTCATCCCCGAGACGACGCCGCTGCCGCGCTTTGCGGCGCGGATCGCGAGCGGCGATCCGCTCGTCTGCGCGCACCAGGGGACTCTGCTGGCGAACGAGAAAGGCGAGCTGACCGGAATCATCACGCGCGCCGACGTCGTGCGTGCCTTTGACCGTTCGCGCGATGAAACGCTGACCGTCCTGAAAGCTGGATCGACCAACCTGCGCGTTGCTTATTCCGACGAAACTTTGCACGACGCCGTGGCGCGAATGTTAAGGCACGACATCGGCCGTTTGCCGGTGGTGGAGCGGGCGAATGAAAAGAAGGTCGTCGGCTATCTCGGGCGCTCCAGCATTTTATCCGCGCGCGAACGTTATCACCGCGAAGAGGAACTGCGCGCCCGCGGTTTCCATTACCCCGAAGAATCGATCACGGGAAAAATCTGAATCTGGCTGCCGCGCAGGCGGGGATCATTCCTTCTCTGCACCAGCCAGTAGATGAGCCGACGCTTCGTGCGGTTTAGCGCGCGGCGAAACACAGGTTTGACGCTCCGTTGCTGCCGCGCGCAAGTGTTCAGTGAACTCGCGTTTTGGCACGAGCAGAGCAACGCCAGGCTTTCGGGTTTTGGGCTGGGGTTCGATTGTCATGCCGTTAGCCTCTTGTCCTTGTTGGTCTTGCGATTGTTATAGCCGAAACCGATCACCAGGAGGATGATCATGGCCATCGGTGCGATGATTCCCTCGCGCGTCGGGAACAGCCCAAGGATCGCGATCCTGGGAAAACCCGCGAGCGGATGGATCGGCAGATAGCCGGCTTCCTGCAAGGCCGCCACGCCCTTGCCGATCAGAACGATGGCCAGCACCGCGATCAACACGGAGCTGTAGGCGAAGAATTTGCCGATCGGCAGCGTGCTGCTGTAGCGCATCATTATCCAGGCGATGACGAGCAGGGCAACGACTGCAGCAACTCCCCCCGCGAACACGGCGCCGCCATTCCCCTGATTCCAGATCGCGGCGTAAAACAGAATCGTCTCGAACACCTCGCGATAGACAACGAGGAACGACAGACCGAAGAGGAGCCATGCCGAAGGGCCATTGAGCGCGTGAGTCAGCTTGTTATCGATATAGGATTGCCAGGCCTTCGCGTTGCTCCTGCCGTGCATCCAGACGCCCACCCAGAGAAGGACGATTGCGGCGAAGACCGAGCCGAAGCCTTCCGTCAGCTCCCGGCTGGCGCCGCTGATGCCGATGAAATAGGTGGCGACGATCCAGGTCAGGCCGCCCGTCACCAGTGCCGCGACCCATCCTCCATGCACATGGGACAGCACGTCGCTTCGATTTGCTTTCCGCAGAAAGGCGAGCATCGCGACGACGATCAGGAGAGCTTCGAGTCCTTCACGGAGCAGGATCGTGAACGCGCCGATAAAGCTCGCCCCAGCAGACGTTTCGCTCGGAGCGAGCGCGGATTCTGCGTCGGTGAAGAGCACATCGAGCGTGCCGACCTGATTCCGCACTTCGTCGAGCGGCAGGCCCTTGGCAATGCCGGCGCGCAGCACGCCCATCGCGCCTTCGATCCGAACCATGAGGGCGCGATCGCGCGCCGACAGGATCGGTTCGACCGGCTCGAAACCATCGAGATAGGCCGATAGCGCAAGGTTGGCCGCGGCTTTGCGGTCGCCTTTGGCGTAGGCGGTCAGCGCCTGCCCAAGCGGGTGCGAGCGAGCGTGAGGGAGCCGGTCGCTGGCCCGAGAACAGCAGGAGGGTTGCGGCGCAGATAGGCGGTGACGGCATCGGCCTTCGCTTCGCCGATTTCATGCGCAAGCGAAGCCGGCGTCATTCCGACAAGCTTCTCCATGTTGGTCCTGGCGCGCAGCGCGGCATCGCCCTTCCAGATCCGCTCGCCTTCGGCTGCGGCACTGGCTGGAAAAGCGAAGGCACTGGCATAGAGCGCCAGGTCCCAACGCTCCTGTGGCGGCAGCCCGGCGAAGCTGGCCATGCTGGTCCCATCAATGCCCTGTCCAATCACCTGGTAGAATGCGAACACGCTTCGCTCGCGGGCGCGTTCCTTGTCGGTAAATGCGATTGGAGGCGGACGGAGGCCGATGGATGCCGGACCTTTGCCGTTCCCGTTCATGCCGTGGCAGCTCGCGCAATTTTGCGTGAACAAAGTCCGTCCGCGATCAAAAACGGGGGGCTTCGCGGGCGTGAGCGGCACCGGGTAGGCTTTGATGAGATCGGCCGCGAGCGAGCGAGCCGTCGCCGCCACGGTCGCGGCCGGAGCTTTGCCGGCGATGAGAGTTTGCAGCGCTGCAGCCCGGTGTTGCAGATCGGTCTTCGCGCTGGAGGCCGGCAGTTCACCGATCCGCTTGTGAGCAGACGCCGCGAACTCGGTCATTTCCGCGAACTCGGTCTCGCTGATCACCTTGCCTCCTTGAACAGCACCGTGATAGTCAACCGCGATATAGTCGAGCAGTCGCCAGGCAGTTTGAACCGATGCGGTATCGGCACGGGCTGGGGAGGCAACGAGCGCGGTAGCGAACAACGACAGGATCAGGATACGGTCAATCATGGACGGCGTTCGGTGCGCTCACGGGACTCACTTGCGGCCACGTGGTGCAGCCCGCCGTGGTCAGGCTTTCCTTAAAACCTCTTGCGGTTTCATGGCGTGACATACAGCTCGCCGGCGGCACCGATCATCATGTCGCGCATGCTGTGATCGACGATCGGATATTTGCCCGGGTGGGGTATAATCGCGTCGAAAACTATGCCTTCTCCGGGCGAGATAGGATAGGTCGAGACGCCCGTGAGTGCATGGCTTGCGTCCCCGTCGGGGTAAACCGCGGCAAATATTCCGCCGATGATGTGAAACGAAGTTGAAAGATTCGGGCCAGCGTCGATGACGTAAAGCCGAACGCGTTGGCCGACTTTCGCGGTCAGCGGATGATCGTTGTATTGAAATGCGACTCCGTTAAACACGACCAGGTCAGGAGTCCCGCTGAGCATCTTGTTGTAATCGCCGGTCATGAGTGTCCCTTCGGCTTGTGCCGTGTACCATTCGCTTTGCACGAGCACGTAGCTCACGTCGGCCGGTGGCAGCGGCTCTATTGGGTCAACAATGATGGCGCCGTACATTCCATTGGCGATGTGCTGCAGCACCGGCGGCGTGCCGCAATGATAAATGAATACGCCCGGGACCTGCGCCACAAACGAGAACTCAACTTTCTGGCCGGGATTGACGGAGCGGTAGGCGACGTTCGGCGCGACCTGGGCCGCATGAAGATCGATCGAGTGCTGCATGGTGCCGTGGTTAACGAAGGTGACGTTCACCGTTTGCCCCTGCCGGACATGCAGAATCGGTCCGGGCACGGTGCCGTTGAAAGTCCAGGCCTGGTATTGCACCCCGCTCGCGATCTCAATCGTCGCGTCGCTCGACTCGAGGCTGACGGAGACAGCGTTGCCGTTCCCGATGAGTGGCGGCAAAACCGGCGAGTAGGCACGCGCGATCGGCGCGCCCGAGACGATGCTCAACGGCGCGACCGCGGCCGCGGCGTTTTGTGGAGTTGGAGGCAAAACAGTCCTGGCGCTGCCGAGCGTGGTTAGCGCAAAAGCAACGATGCAGATGATCGCGCCGATCACGGCGAGCTGATGGTCCCAGTCGAGTGCTGGCGGCGATTGCACGGAACGTTTCGGCGCCCATTCGACCAACGATGCCCATCGTGGATAACCACGCTCAATGTAGTAGTCGACACTGTAGGGATTGGGACCGAGCAGATGCTCAAACAGCGCCGCAGTGATGAACACGAGTACATAAACCAGGGCCGGGCCGACATTCGTTGCCCCAGAAGTATAAGGGCCGCCGAAGCCTTCAGCGGTGGACCAGATCAACAGACTAAACAGCGCGCCAGCGAAATAAGTAATCCGCCGTGCGAAACCGAGCAGCAGGCCGAGCGCAATCGCCGTTTCAATCAATCGTGTGGCGGAAATGAAGAATGGCGTGTGCATCGTGACCAGACGCAGCCACATGTGAAACCACGGTTGCAACCAGTGCGGTTGTGCGTTCGCGGCATTTTGCAGATAGCCGACATAATGCGCGGCAAACCCCGGCTGCCATTTCAGGTAGGCATCGATCGCCATCAGAACGCCAAAAGCGGTGCGGACTCCCGCCGCGGCGACGATCAGCCAGGCTGTCGATGCGCTTTCGGCGTTTGACTTTGGCTCTGTTTGATTTGAGACGGCTTCCATCGTTTAGCTCCTGTCCAGTAATTGTTTCAAGACGATCGCTTCGTTATGCTCCTGGTCGCGCGCGCCGTAGAGAAGCGTCACCGTTCCTTCTTTCGCCTTGCTTTTGATAAGTCCCAGCTCATCGGGATGGCTCTTCAACTCAACCCGGTAACGGCGGCGAAAGTCTTTCCATTTCTTCGGGTCGTGCCCAAACCACTTCCGCAGCTTGGTGCTGGGCGCGATTTCTTTCAACCAAAGATCAAGCGCCGCCTTTTGCTTCGTTAGGCCGCGCGGCCAGAGCCGGTCCACGAGAATGCGGGCGCCGTCGGCCTTCTCGGGTTTCTCGTACACTCTTTTAAGCTTTAGTTCGTGTTTCATTCCGAGCTCGACCTTAATAGCCTGTGAATTCCTCCGTGCGAATATTGTCATCGTTGACTCCTGATTCGCTCAATGTCTTACGCATCGCGCCTACCATTCCCCGCGGGCCCGCGATGTAGTAAATGGGAAGCGTCAAATCATCGATGTGTTTCGAAAGCATCGCTTTGGTGATGTATCCCGTCTCGCCATGCCACTCTCGTTTTGAATTTGGCATCGCGGTCATTGTGCCGACAAAGGTGTAATGCGGGTTCTTCTCGTGGGGCTTGTTTAAGTCGCTCAAGAAAGCTGCGTCCTCCGGCCTTTTGTTGGAATCGACCACGATAATCCGGCGCGCGACCTGGTCGTGAATAGCTTGCAGCACAATGCTCCGCACCGGTGTCACGCCGATACCGCCGGTCAGGAAAACGGCGGGGATCGCCGCATTGTTGTGCAGCGTGAAGGACCCATAGGGAGCATCGAGCGTGAGCTCGGTGTCGAGCGCCATTGTTTTCAATACCCGCTTGAACGCAGTGTCACGCATCCGTGTCGCCAGCATCAGATCCTCTTCGTAAGGCGCGCTCGCCAGAGAAAACCCTCGGGTGCTGCCTTCCGTGTCAGTTTCCGGGGGATTGATCAGCGTATAATCCGCGAATTGGCCCGCCTTATAGGCAAATCCTTCCGGCTTTTCAAAATGAAAGGCCATTGTCCCCGCGGCGATTTCCTCTCTGGCCTTCAATTTAACTTTATAGATCGGCATATTACAGGTCTCCAATCCGCGTGTTAGTCGGCCACTTCTTCGAGTAGGAATGCAACCGCATATTCGCGATACATCTTTGCCATGACACTCTCGCTGATGCCGGCCGGGCAGACTGCGACGCATTCGTAATGGTTGCTGCAGTTGCCCAGCCCCTGAGCGTCCATCGCGCGCACCATTCCGAGAACGCGACGATGGCGTTCCGGGTTCCCCTGTGGCAGGTAGGCGAGATGCGAGACTTTCGCTCCCGTGAATAACATCGCGGAAGCATTCGGACACTGCGCCACGCAGGCGCCGCAACCGATGCAGGCAGCCGCTTCCATCGCCAGGTCGGCGTTCTTTTTCGGCACGGGAATCGAATTGGCTTCAGGCGCGGAGCCGGTCCGGGCAGAAATGAATCCGCCTGCCTGCACGATCCGATCGAGCGCGCTGCGATCGATCACGAGGTCCTTGATGATCGGGAAAGCCCGGGCGCGAAACGGTTCCACGTAAATGGTCTGGCGGTCCCGGAAAGAGCGCATGTAAAGCTCGCAAGCCGCCCCGGGATGGTTGGGTCCGTGCGCCTGGCCATTTATCGTCATTGCACAGGTGCCGCAAATGCCTTCGCGGCAATCCGAATCGAAAGCGATCGGTTCTTCGCCGCGATGGAGGAGTTGCTCGTTCACGATGTCGAGCATTTCGAGGAAGGAAGTGTGGGGCGAAATATCCTTCGCCTGGTAATCGACCAACTTTCCTTTCGTCCTCGCATTCGGCTGCCGCCACACCTTGAGGAGAAAGTTCATGGTTAGGCAAAGCGCGCCTGGCGTCAGCTCATTCGCAGCCGGTCGCTCGGGAGAAATGGCGAACGGTCATCGTGATGGAGGTCATGTGCCGGGTAGTCGCTGTGCGACCGCCGTTCCGGACGTTTGATTCCGACGAGCATGATGGCCGCAAGATGCCGACGATATTTTTTGAAGATGTCGCGCATGGCGACGACCCGCCGGCGGGCATCGTTGTTCCGGCACAGATTCCAGGCAAACCGCGCTGCACCCGCCATACCTTCATCCTGGATGAGCCGGGTTGGTTTAAGCAAGTGCATCGGGCGAAAAACTTCCGTCCGCACGTCGAACCCTTCCGCGTCCAGGAGCGCTCGCCATTCCTTCGCCGTCAGCGGTCTCGCTCCAACATGAATGGTTTTGGAAAGAGCGTGCTGAATCTCGAGCTTAACCGCCTCATCCAGATCGTCCGGCATGAGACACAGTTCGTGAATGCCGTAGCGGCCGCCTCGTTTCAAAATCCGCGCAGCTTCCTGTGCTATCTCGGATTTTTGCGCTGTTCCCTGCATGGTCAGCATCGCTTCTCCAAAGACAACCGTGGCGGAATTATCCGGCAGCCCGGTGTGCGTCGCGCTGCCGGCAAAACATCTTTGGTTCGAGCCAGTAAGAAGATGTCGCACCCTGACGGCGGCTGCTTCATCTCCTTCAATCGCCGTATAAGAAGAAGGGCGAAGGTCCAAGACGAGTCTGGTTGTCACCCCAAGGCCGGGCGCAAACTCCACCACCGCATCGGAACGGCGAATGTCGAGAGCGCGCAACATGCATTTCGTCAGTTCCAGTCCACCGGGGCGCAACACGCGTTTACCCAGCCGAGCGAGCAACCAGTGTCCTGGCATTTTCTCGGCGGCCAGCTCGATTCCCGGGAGCGGAAGTGCAGTATCTGTTTTCATAGGACTAAATCAGATGGGCTGAGGTTCTTTCGAGAGACTCTTTGCTGGCGCGCAGTTTTAGATAGTTCCGGACCAGTAATGCCGCCCGATAAAAAACCTCTTCATCGAGACGGATGCGCAAAAGCAGACGCTCCGCAAAATCCAGCACTTCTGCGGTGCCTTCTGCGCGTGCGATGGCGAGAAGCTTTTCTCCGGCCCGAACGAGCTGGCGGTGCTCCAGGTGAAGCGCCGATTCATTGCTCTCCAGCTCATCCCATTCCGAATCGTCTTCCATCCACTCCGGGTCGAACTGGCCCGCCGCCAGCGGAGCGAGGAAGCCAAGGATGCGCAATACCTTCGCCTCTTCGTGCGCGACATGGGGCTTCAGGATTTGCGCGATGGTTTCAGCCACGACCTTCGTTTGCCCGCCCGCTCGGGAGACTCTCGTAAGCGCGGCGCTCAACTGCGCACGACTCAGTTGCAGTGCTTCCGGTAACTGTAGCTTTATCGGAGCGCGAGACGCCACTGAAGCGGGCGAAGACGGACGGTTGCCGAGATCCAGTCGCAGTTCCAGGTATTTGCCCATCAAAATTGCCAAAGGAGTGAAGACGGATTCATCGAGCCATGCGCGGAAAAGAAGACGCTCGGCCAAGTGGACTTGTTGCGATTTTCCTTCTTCGCGAGCGGCGGCGACGAAGCGTTTTATCGCTGAGAGAATCGCCGCGTGCTCGATCTGCAGCGCGTGCAAGTCATTCTTCAAATGGTCGATTTGCGGAAGAACTTCCGCCATGTCGGAAGTCACTTCTCTTCGCGCGAGCCGTGGCAGGAGGCCAAGCGGTTCCAAAATGTCCACACTTTCCTTTGCGAGGTGGGGCAACAGGATCGCTTCCAGCACCTCGGCGGCCAGGCCCGTCTCACCGCCTCTCTCGACGGCTTGTCGGAGCGCCCTACAGATGGCTTCTTCGTCCAGGTGCAGCGCTCTTGAAATCTTCAGCTTCATTTCATACCGCCCATCTCAGCATTCTGACTCAGACAATCGCGGCGGCGGAAGCCACCGCTTCCGGTCGCGCCATGGCACGCGCCTTAGGGAAGAGCACGTTGTTCTCCTCGTGCACATGCTGGTGCATGTCCTTCTCCAGATGGGCGAGCCCATCGTAGAGCGCGCGCAGGGTGTTGCAGGCCCAATCCGGCGGCGCGTAACTGTCGGTCAACTCCTTGAACTGTCCGAGCGCGGCCCCGGTTTTCTCGTGCTCGGTTTCCAGCTTCTCAAATTCCCCTGGGAGCCAGGAAGCCGCGACGGTCTTATCGCCACCGGCCGTTTCCAGTTTCCGAATCGCCGGGAAAACGCTCTCGTCTTCCTCCTTTGTGTGAGCAGCAATCATCGCATTGAAATTCTCGAAGACGCGCCGGAGCTCGACCAGCCGTGGTTCGCTATCCCCATGAACGGCGGCGACCTTTTGCGTCATGAAATCCAGCCGGGGCAACTCCTCCCGGAGATAGCCATGGTGAACCCGCTCGATGTGATCGCATAGCTCGCTCAAGGTCAGGGTGTCGGGATCAGGCTGGGTGATCGCCGACCCGCCATCGAGCGCGGAGAGCATCGCGACCACGGTTGCGGGATCGAGTCCCTTTTTCTGGCAAACTTCGGTGAGCGATTTCTTCCCGCCGCAGCAATAGTCGATTCCGAGATTTTCAAAAACGCGCGAGCGAGCCGGGAAGGCGCGCACGATTTCTCCAACGGTGGTGTCAGCGGTGATGTTTTTCATGATGTGGATTTGTTTAAGAAAGGCGTAACCCACCTAAAGCTGTATTTCAAATACATTTTTATTGAATCTTCTCTTTTTCGAACTAATAATCTCGGCATGACGGAAACAACCCTGCTCGCGCACGATCACTCCGAACTCGACGCGGCAGTGGCCGGGCTCGTGTCCGCCCTTGCCAACGGTGATGCCGCACGGAGTCTGGAGCGGCTCGATTTTTTCTGGGCACGCCTCGCGGTGCACATCCGCGCGGAGAACATCCATCTTTTTCCCACTCTCTTGCGCGCGGTGGAAGCCAGTCCGGGATCAAGCGCGCCCGCCGTGCCCGCGCCGGAAGACATCCGCGACATCGTCAGGCGGCTGCGCGAGGATCACGATTTCTTCATGAATGAATTGGCTGAGGCAATGAAACAATTGCGCGGACTCTCCCGGAATGATCATCCCGGCGACCTGCGCGGGGTGGTCGAAAGAGTCGGCGCTGTCAGCCGCCGGCTCGAGACGCACAACGCGCTGGAGGAATCGCAAGTTTATCACTGGGCCGCGCGGCTGCTCGATTTGCCGGAGCAGAGGGCTTTGAACGACAACATTTGCCGGGAACTGGAAAACCTTCCCACGCGTTTCCGTCAAACAGGCAAAGGCAGCTGACTGACTGATGCGAGTAAGCACCTATTCCGACTACGCTCTGCGGGTACTTATGCAGGCGGCGTTGCGCAGCCCGGAGCGGATCACGGTGGATGAAGTGGCGGATGCGTTCGGCATCTCGCGCCATCATCTCGTTAAGATCGTGCACGATCTCGGCCGGCACGGCTATCTCGCGACGCGGCGCGGGATCGGTGGCGGATTTACCCTCGCTCTTCCACCAAAAAAAATCAGCGTCGGCGACATCGTTAGGCTGGGCGAGGAGTCCGACACCGTGATCGACTGCAAGGACCGCGGGGATCGCCCCTGCCGGATTTTTCCTGCCTGTCGGTTGAGGGGCGTGCTGGATGAAGCGGCAGCCGCGTTTTTCGGGGTGCTGGATAGTTACACCCTGAATGACCTGCTCGGACAACGGTTCGCCTTGGCAGACCTCCTGCTCATTTCAACCAGGGGAGGATGACCCTCATCGCGTTCGCATCAGTCCCGAACAGCGCGAAAAGCACCGGCGACGCTGGCGAAAAGAACAGCGGCCTAATTTGAGCGCGCCAATTTGTAAGGCGTTGCGCGAAACCGGAGACGAAGTC
>CAWGQU010000002.1:0-76418 GCA_963824795.1 uncultured Verrucomicrobiae bacterium
TTGATGTCGCAATCGCCGGCGGAAGTCGATCAACGGCAATTGCGCGAATTGGAAATTAAGCTGGCGGGTGATGCGCGCGGCCAGTCCGGAACGAAACCGCCACCAAAAACGTGACGATCGTTCCGAAACAAATCCACCAGGGAAATTCCATTCTCGGCAGCCAATCCGGCAGTTTGTAAGCGACCGTTCCGAAGATCTTCGCGAGGCTGTTTGGTAAATCGCTCAGAATCGTGACGACGATAAACCCGGCGATCATGGCGATAAAATTTCCGCGATCGTTGCCTCGCGATTTTGTGAGCATCCGGCGAGAAAGACGCCAAGCACCGAGCCATAGGTGTAACCATAAATGCCGAGCACAATCGGAATGATGCGCACATTCGGCAACACGATGACGAAATACGATGTGGCCGAGGCGACAACGATCATCAGAATCGCGAACCCGACGGTGGCGCGACGAACGGCACGCAGGCTCTCTGCGCTTGTCGCGTTGCGGTTGATGTAGGTTTCGTACCAATCGCGCGTAAAGCTCGTAGCCAATGCATTCAGCGCCGTGCTCAGCGAGCCCATCGCGGTCGCGAAAATTCCGGCGATCAATAATCCGCGCAGGCCGATCGGCATTTCATACAAAATGAAATGACAGAATGTCTCGTTAGGCGTTTTCGGCAGATTCGGATCGAAGTGCGATTGATAGTAGACCCACAGGAGCAAACCGATCGTCAGAAATGTCAGGGCGATTGGAATGTCGGCGAGACCGGAAAGGATGAGCGAGCGGCGGCTGCGGCGGATGTCCACCGCGGTCAACATGCGCTGCACCATGTCCTGATCGGTGCCGTGTGTCGCCATGGTAATGAAGGTCGAGCCGATGAGGCCGGCGAAAATCGTGTACTCGACCTCGAACATGCCTTTGATTTTGTCCCAGCCATGCCTCGCCGGATCGAGTCCGGTGGTGATGAAATCGTCGAAATGAAATCCACCTTTGCGCGCGACGATCTCGTGCCAGCCACCGGGTATTGCTGAATAAAGCAACGCGACGGCAGCGAGCGCGCTGCCGATCATGATTGAAGCCTGGATGAAATCGGTCCAGACGACGGCTTTGATTCCGCCGAGCGTCGTGTAGATCGCGGTGAGAATGACGATGACCACGATCGCACCGACGTAAATGAGAAGCGTCTCGCTTTGGCCGGGACGGACGCCGCGAATCATTTCATACGCGAGCGCGAGCGCGATGGCTGCGACATAGAGACGTGCGCCGGACGCCAGCACGCGTGTGAACATGAATACCGCGGACGCGGCGTTCTTCGTCCCGACACCGAAACGCAGCGTCAGGTATTCGTAGATCGAGTAAACTTTGTAGTCGTAGTACGGCTTGATGAAAATGTAACTGACGAGAATGCGCGCGAGGATCGTGCCGAAGGCGAGCTGGATGTAGGTGAAGTTGCGCAGCGCGTAGCCTTCGCCCGGAGTGCCGAAGAAAGTCCCCGCGCTCGTCTCCGCGGCGATGATGGATGCAAGCACCGCCCACCACGGAATGCGTCGGCCACCGAGCGCGAAGTCCTCGAGATTGTCTTCCTTTCGACCCATGCGCAGGCCGATGAAGATGATGATGAAAAAATAGAGAAGAAGAACGCCGCTATCGACGACGAGGCGTGAATCCACGGTGCTTTAGCTGGCAGAAAATCGCGCGACCGCAAAGTGGATTTTTTCCTTTATGTAGCTGTCGCCGTCGCCGGCGGCGGAACGAATTTCAAATTGCGCTACATTTCTGCCGCCGATGACGGCGGCAGCTACAACGGTTTGTCATGCAACTTCTCCAGGAAATTCGAGCGCCAAATTTTGATCTCGAGAAGACATTGAGCTCGGGGCAGGTGTTCCATTGGGAGAAATGCGGGAAGGGATTCGTGGGCGCGATTGGTGACGAGGCGCTTTACGTGGAGCAGGGCGGGAATTTCCTGAAAGTCCGTTGCGGCGAGACGCGAACCAAGTCGCCGCGGCGACCGCTACCCGGAGTTGTCGCGCGTTACTTCGCCTTGGATCATCCACTTGAGACAATCTGCGCGTCGTTTCCGCGAGATGAGATCATGGACAGGCGCGCGATTTCTGCCGCGGGCTTCGCATCATTCGGCAGCCAAAATGGGAATGTCTTGCCACTTTCATTTGTTCGTCGATGAAGCAGGTCGCCCACATTCGACAAATCTCGCACGCGCTTCGACAGCAATTCGGAAAGTCGCGCAAACTCTTCGATCTTCGCTTGCACACATTTCCAACCCCGGAACGAATCGCGAAGACATCGGAAGGGGAGCTGCGCAAATGCGCGCTTGGCTATCGCGCGAAAAATTTGCTCGCAACAGCACGTCTCGTCGCGTCGGGCGAGGTAAATCTCGAAAATTGGGCGGCGCTTTCGGATGATGAACTACGCGCGCGACTTTGCGAGCTACCGGGCGTTGGAGCGAAGGTTGCGAATTGCGTTTTGCTCTTCGCCTATGAACGATTGCGCGCGTTTCCGATCGATGTCTGGATCGAACGCGTGCTGAGGGAAAAGTATTTTGCGCGAAAAAGAAAAACGACATCGGGAAAGTTACGCGCGTTTGCGCAAAGCTATTTCGGCGAACACGGCGGGTACGCGCAGCAGTATCTATTTCATCACGCGCGCATGACGAAGCTCCAAGGAGGGCGCCGCGCTATCGGCGCCCAAGGCGAGCGAGAACACGACAGCGCGTGTCCCTCCAATGTCGAAATGCGGCGCAGGTGAATTTGTCAGCGTAACGGACGTGCGATATCATTCATCCCTCTCCGGGGGAGCGTAATTTGCTTCAATCTCTTGGTTATTTTTCCGTGCATCATCTTCCGCCAGTCTCGCTTCGTTCATGTCGATCGCGATCAACGTCTTAGACCGTAATAGCGAAAGCCGGAAAATTCTTTGGGCGGTCCTGGCGTCGATTTTCATCCATCTTTTGGTGGCGTTTTCGCTCGCAACGTTCAGCGGAAAACTCGCGCCGTTACCTGAAGTCGAAGACAAACCGGCCGAGCTCACAATTGTAAACGTCATGCCGACGCCGGCGCCGATTCCGAAGAACACGCGATTCATGGAGACGCAGGAATCGAAAAAATCGGCGGAACAACCGAAGGACAAAACATTCGAATCGAATGCCAATTCCATCGCCGCTAGTCAGCTTCCAGCCAGTGGCAACAGCGTCATGCCCACGCAAGAAGGAAAAGATCGGTCGTTTCCCAATCTGGAAACGCAGGCTTCCTCCATCGGTTTGGAAGCGCAACCGCCGCAGCCGACAACGACGCCGGCTCCTTCCGCAAGCCCCACTCCGCCGCCTTCGCCATCGCCCGTCTCAACGTCGACTCCGCCTGCCTCGACGCCAACGCCGCTTCCGATAACACCGACTCCGCCGCCGGAAGCAACTCCGCCACCCGATCAGCTTGCGATGTTAAGAGCGACGCCGCCGCCTGCGTTAACGCCTTCCGAAGAACTCGCCACTTCGCCCACACCGGAAGACACGATGCCGACACCAACACCGCAAGCCACGGAACAACCGGCGTCCTCTTACCGGCCCTATCTGGAACAAACGCGGACGCGCGGCAGCATCACAAATCGCGGCGCATCGGCCGTCAACGCGGTCGGAACGCCGTTAGGCCGATACCAAAAAATGATCTACGATTCCATCGGATCGCGCTGGCTTTATTATACAAGAAAACAGGGCGATCTGATCGCGATCGGCACAGCGCACGTTACGTTTTCCGTCGATCGCGATGGCCACATCAAGAATCTCAAGATGACATCGAACAGTTCGAACGAAGCATTCGCCAACGTCTGTCTCGAATCGATTCAGCAGGCCAAGGCGCCGCCCATTCCCGAGGACGTCTTCGAAGTTTTGCCACCCGAAGGCCTTGAGTTCGACATTAGTTTCACGATGTTCGCCAACTGAACATGACAATTTCGATCCTCGCAGCCGCTCCGGAAGCAGCGCAAAGCGTGCTCAGCTTTTTCAGCAAGGGCGGTTTGTTCATGTGGCCGCTTCTGATTTGTTCGATGTTCGCAGTTACAACCATGATCCTGCGCGGATTCGCGTTGCGTCGAAAAAATGTTTTGCCGCTCGTGATCGAAAGCGAAATTGAGCGTCTCGTGCCGGGCGGCAGCGCGGAGCGCCTCACGCGCATTGTTCATCACGACGACTCGTCGCTCGCGCGCATCGTCCGCGTTGCCCTGCAACATCTACGTGCGCCGCGCGCGGAAAATATCGAGGCGGTGGAAACGCGCGCCCGACATGAAATGGTCGTGCTCGAGCGCGGATTGATCGTGCTGGAAATTATCACGGGCATCGCGCCGTTGCTTGGTCTTATCGGTGCGGTTTCCGGATTAGTGCACGTTTTTTCCCATCTCGGCCTGAGCAATGGAACGGCCGACACGAAGGCAATCGCACTCGGGATCGCCGAAGCATTGAACGCAACCGTTTTCGGTCTTTCGATTGCCGTGCCGGCGCTAATCGCATTCAGCTATTTCTCGAGAAAAGTCGAAGTGATGTCGGTAGAGATGGAAACCCTCGTCGTGGAGCTGATCACAAAATGTTATTACGGCCGCATTGGAACTGGCGCGCAACCAACGCCGTCACCGGCTCCCGCGCACGCTCCCATAAAACCGACACCAATTGTTCGGACGCCAGCGGCTTGAAGCGTAGCGCAGAGATCCGTTCATGAAGTTCGCGGTACGCAAACGGCGGGCGCCTTCCATCATCATTGTTTCGCTCGTCGATATCCTGACGATTTTGCTGATCTTCTTTGTCGTCTCGACCACATTTAAGAAAGATCAGCCGGAAGTGCAGATTAACTTGCCGGAATCGAAGACGGCCACGAAAGCTCCGGCGGAAGCAGAACACGCGATCGTGACGGTCGATCAAAGCGACCAGATCAGTCTTGATAACAATCCAATCAACATCGACCGACTCGAGGCGGCCGTGCGAGATTTGCCTGCGGAACGCCGAGCAACGCTGGTCCTGCAAGCGGACAAGAAAGCTTCGTTCGGCATTATTATTAAAGTGATGGATGCATTGAAGCTGGCGGGGGTGAGAAATCTTCCGGCATTTACGCGCGGCGAAGAATGAAGTTGGCGATAACGAAATACGGTAATCCGATCCTGCGCGCCAAAGGCAGCCGGGTTGAGAAAATCGACGATGAGATACGCGAGCTTGCGTTCAACATGCTGGAGACAATGCACGCGGCCAACGGCGTTGGCCTCGCCGCGCAACAAATCGGTCGAGCGTTGCAGTTAACCGTGCTCGATGTCTCACAAGTGGAGGATCGCCCGAGCACGATGAAGTTGAATGGGAAGGAAGTCGATCCGATCGCCTCGATGCCGTTGATCTTGATCAATCCGGAACTCGAGATGGGCGAAGAGCAGATTCTCGGGTCGGAAGGTTGCCTTAGCATTCCGGACGTCAACGCCGACGTAATGCGATCCCTGAACGTGACCGCGCGCGCGCAAACTTTAGATGAAGAAGAAATCGAAGTCGAAGCAAGTGGCCTGCTCGCTCGCGCGCTGCAACACGAAGTCGATCATCTTAACGGCATTCTTTTCATCGATCGCATCAGTTCGGCGGCGAAGGCAAGCCTGGCGAGTCGATTGAAGCGAATGCAAAAAGAGAATCGGATTTAGTTCTCGCTGCGTTGTAGCTGCCGCCGTCACTGGCGGCAGTTCTTCTTATTGTTCCTCTCTCTGCCGCCGGTGACGGCGGCAGCTACATCAGATCATTTTGTAATCGACGGTGATGGTGCGGAAGAGCAGCGCATTCCGCTGCGCGGAAAAATAAAAAAGCTCGAGCATCGTGCTGCCGATCATCCATTGATAACCGACCAGCGTCTGAATCACGTCGGTATCGGTGTCGCGCGAGCGCGATACCAATTTCCCAACGCCGAATTTCGCGTCGAAATAACGCCGGATTTCTCCCATCCGATCGTTGTAACGTTCGATCGTCCAGTCTTCGTATTCATATTGCAGCTCGATCTCGACCAGAAATCCCTCGCGAAAAGTAAAGAGCGTGCGCTTCAAGCCGGGCTGCACGAGACCTTCCACCGTCCACACTTCGTTGTGCTGTTTTTTCTCGCGCGTCACGATTTTCGCGTTCGCTCCCTTGAGCAGCGTTTCCACGCGACCGGTTAAATCGTTCCACTTGAAACCGAATGGCGGAGGAATCTCATCGAGCGCTTTCGTTGATTGCGATACGAGGAAAAAGCTGAGCGCGAGTCCGCACCAAATTAAACGCTTCATGCTCTTCTTCGAAAAATTTCCACGCGCCGCTGTGGTTTTTGCATCTTCACAATGCTTCGCGATTCGACACGATGACGCGAACAGGCTGCAAAGTTGCGTGTGCGGACACGCAGGTCAACACGCGCGCGAAAACTTTGCGAACGTTTTTCCGAGGGAGATTCGCGCGTGAATTTTTCGTCAAGTTTTTTTCGTAAACTTTCAAAAATAAAATTTCAGATTTTTTCTTGTCGAAGTTGGACACGGTTCTTAATCTCAAGCCCGCTGTCCGGGAGGAAAAACGGTGGTTGTTAATAAGATGTGGACAGTTCTGAGGAACTTTTGCGGAGGAAGAAAACTATGGTAACCAACTCACCGATCAAATTTCTAATTTCCCTCGCAGAACCAGCCAATGCGCCGATGGCTCACGGGCGGCCTCTTTCCGTTTTTCCCTCGTATTTTTCGAAATTTACAGGAATTTCTTTCGCACACTCACGTTGTCTCCTCAGCGCGAACTCGTTTTCGATATCGGTTTCGCCGATCAAATTTTCCCCAGTATCTCGTTCCAATTGGATCGTTTAACCCTGTTAACAAGTCGGATGGACGAGAAGTGTTCTCAGCTATGGCAAAAATTGTCGGCCGCGCTAAAACCGCACGTTAGTGCCGATACTTTTAAGCGTTGGTTTTCCGCCGTTCAGCTCGTCGAGTTCACAAACGACGCCTTCACGTTCCGCGTTCCCAACAACATCTACCAATTCTGGATCGAAAGTAATCACATGCCGGCGCTGCAGGCGGCGATCGTTGCGACATGCGGAGGACCGCGCACGGTAAAATTTTTGTCGCCCGCGGGAAGTGCTTCCGGCGAGGAAGATGTGATCCTCAATCCGACCGTGGTGGAAGATTCCGTCGCGGAAACAAGTCGCGACGCGAAACGAACCGGCAGTGCGCTTGGGCTTAATCCCCGAAATACTTTCGAATCATTCGTCGTCGGGCCGAACAACGAAATCGCGCACGCCGCGAGTCTCGCTGTGGCACAGTCGCCGGCCAAAACTTACAACCCGCTTTTCATTTATGGCGGCGTTGGGCTCGGCAAAACGCATTTGATGCAGGCGATTGGACAATATGTCTGGGCGAAAAAGAAAGGCGCGAAGGTGATGTACCTTTCGAGCGAACTTTTCATCAACGAGTTCATCGACGCGATTCAACACAGCACGCTCGTTAAATTTCGGAAACGATATCGCCAGGCCGATCTGCTTTTGATCGACGACATCCAATTCCTCGGCGGCAAAGAACGCTCGCAGGAAGAATTCTTCCACACATTCAACACGCTCTTCGACGGGCATAAACAAATTGTTCTTTCGAGCGATCGGCCCGCGTCCGAAATCGCGAACCTCGAGCACCGTCTCGTATCGCGTTTTGAATGGGGACTGACCGCGGAACTTCAGCCGCCCGATATCGAGACGCGCATGGCAATTCTGCGGAAGAAGGCAAAGACGTTGCACATCAAGCTGCGCGACGAAATTTTTGAATTCCTCGCCAACCGCATTCGCACCAATGTGCGACGGCTGGAAGGCGCGCTCATGCGCGTTGCTTCGTTCGCTTCACTCAGCGGCAAAGAGCTGACGCAGGAAGTGGTCGAGCATTTGCTCAAGGATATTTTGCAGGAGGAAGCGCGGCACGCCGTCACAATCGAACAGATTCAGCGACGCGTGGCGGAGCATTTCGATATTCGACTCGCGGACATGACGAGCAAGCGCCGCCCGGCAAATATCGCTTTTCCGCGACAGGTCGCGATGTATCTCGCGCGCGAACTGACGAAAGCGTCACTCAACGAAATCGGCGACGCATTTGGCGGACGCGATCACGGCACGGTGCTGCACGCATGCAAGCTGGTGAAGAAACGAATGATTGAGCAGGACAATCTGCGGCAGACAATTTCCTATATCGACAGTTCTCTTCAACGTTAACGAGAAATTGTCGATGTTAAATTCGCCGGCGCGGCACGCGAGAATACGGTTGCCGAACAAAATCGGAAGCCTTACATCTTAGCGCGTCGGGTCTCGATATGAAATTCAGCGTCACAAAGGAAAAACTCCTGGAAGGTTTGCAGCAGGTTCAGAACGTCGTCAGCACGCGCACGACTCTGCCGATCCTTTCCAACGTCTTGCTGCAGGCGAGCGATAACGAAGTCCGTCTCACCACGACCGATCTGGACGTCGGTGTTCGCGGAAGTTTTGAAGCACAAGTAGAAAAAGAAGGCGCAACTACGCTTCCAGCGCGCCGGCTTTTCACCATCATTCGTGAGTTGCCTTCGAGCGAAATCCAAGTCGATGTCGATGGCAAAAACGCTGCGTCCATTCGCAGCGGCAACAGCTTCTTCAAGATTCTGGGATTGCCTGAGGAAGAATTCCCGCCGCTGCCGAAATTTGAAAACGCGAAAGTAGTCACCATTCCTCAAAAAGCGTTGCGGGACGGCTTGCGAAAGACTTCCTACGCCATTTCGACCGACGAAACGCGTTATGTCCTCAACGGCGTCCTCTTCAGCTTTAAGGAAAATAAACTCACGCTCGTGGCAACAGATGGCCGAAGGCTTGCGATGGTGGATATCGAACTCGAATTTCCGCGCAGTCACGAAGCGGACATCATCGTGCCGACAAAAGCGGTGACCGAATTGCAACGCCTCCTCGCGGACGATGGAGATGTGAAGGTAAGCGTCGGCAGCGGACAAATTGCCTTTGACCTGAATAATACGTTGCTCGTTTCGAAATTGATCGAGGGAAATTATCCCAACTATCGGCAGGTCATTCCGGGCGAAACGAAAGAACGGGTCACTCTCGAACGCGAAACATTATTGAATTCGCTCCGCCGCGTTTCGCTGCTGGCGAGCGACAAGTCGAATTCGATCAAACTCAACTTCAGCAAGAACAACATCGAGATCACAGCAAACACGCCGGAAGTGGGCGAGGCGAAAGAGTCGTTGCCGGTAACATACAAGGGACGCGAATTTTCGATCGCGTTTAATCCAGAATTTTTGATGGCGCCGCTGCGTAATTTGACTGAGGACGAAGTTTTCCTCGATCTCATTGACGAAATGAGTCCCGGTGTCCTGAAGATTCAAACACCATTCCTCTACGTCCTGATGCCGATGCGCATCAGCTCGTAATTCACGATAAAGTGAGAGGGGCCTCAGCGCCCCGATTCTGTTGGCTCTCAAGTCGCGGCACTAAGGCCGCTCTCACATTGTTGCAACGGCATCTCGCACGGTTACAAAATCGAGCACCTTCAAATCCCCTGCGGGCGCACGAAGCACTCTTACGTTTTCATTTGCCGGAGCCCAAATCGCAGGATTAGTCGGGCCAAAAAGTAAAATGCATTTTGCTCCGGCGGCCGCGGCGAGATGCGAAATGCCGCTATCGTGTCCGACGAAGAATGCGTTCTCCAGGATGCCGGCCAACTGCGGCAGCGGAAGATTCGTGGCGAAGCGAACCGGTTTGTCTTTCCACACCGAGCGCAGCTGCGTAGTCCGTCCCTCGTCCGCTTCACCAGATACGACCACCAAGGAGCGGCGCTTTCCAAAGCGCCGGCTGGGTAGTTCGGCGACTGGGAAGTCGCCGCTCCCTGATGGTTTCTCGCCTAACAAATAGTTTCCGAGGTCGATCCAGTTCTGGATGGGCCAATTCTTCTTTTCACTTCCACTGCCGGGATGAAGCGCGATTACCGGCGAATCCATGCCTTGGAGGAAGCGAATCGCAGCGTTTCGATCGTCGGCGTTCGGAAAGAGAAACGCCGACGCATCACGCAGATGCAGCCCAAGATCTGCCAGCGGCGTCGCTAATTGACGCGCAGCATGTTCGCGCTCGTGAAACTTCGGCGAGCCAGAAATCAAACGCGCGGCATTACAACGCCGCAGATTCGCGACAAAGATTTCGTCGGGATCAAAAAGATAACTGACAATGAGGTCAAAGCCGCTGAAATATTCGACGAGATCCCTGGGCAACTCGGCATCGCGCGCAAAGAAGCGCGAGAGCGGCGCGTAGTCGATCGAACGCGTGGCATTCGCGTAAAAACGATTTTCAGCCAACGCAACGATGTGCTTGTAACCAAGAATCTCGATCTGCGCGGTTGGGAATTTGTCGCGCAACAATTTCAACGCCGGCAACGTGAGAATGAAATCTCCGATTGCACCGCCGCGAATGACAAGAATGCGTTGCATGTGAAATTGATGTAGCTGCCGCCGTCACTGGCGGCAGGAATTTTTGCTGCCATCATCTCATCTGCCGCCGGCGACGGCGGCAGCCACATTATCAATATCGCATCACCGCAAAGGCGAGAATCGCCGCGCCGTAAAGCAACACCAAACCATGCACGAACCGGCAGCGCCCTGCGTTTCGCGTGCTCCATTGCAGTTGATCGCGCAACAGATAGGGCATCATGACCCAAAGCAATCCGGCTGCCACCATAAGATAGGCGAAGACCGTCACGAGCAATCGGCTCGGTTCATATCGGAAGAACGCGGCGTCGAGCAACGGCTCGGCAGCAAGCAGACAGAGAATGCCAAGTGCGCGCACCGCGAGAAGTTCGCCCACAAAACGAATGGCGAGTAGATAGCCGATCGGCAAAGCGATCAGTAGCGGCCGCCGAAAAGCGGAAAACTCGCCCATCTCCATCGTGGAGAGGAGCCAAAGGGTCCAAACCAAATCCACTGTGAGCAAGGCGACGCCGAACGTGCGCGAACGCGGAAACCGCAAAGCGAAATCGCGCATGAAGCCGGGCTTTACCAATCCCGGCACCGCGAGAATAAGAAGCAAGATGCCCGCGATAATACCGGCGGCGTGAAGTGAAAGGTGATAAATCATTTCGTGAAACGCGCGTCAGCTTTGCACGACAGGCGTGCCATACAAGCTGAAACCATTCGCCCGTTGCACACGAACATTGAAAATCTGGCCGACCTGATCCGCTGCGCCTTCAAATACGACCACTTTGTTCGTTCGCGTTCGACCCATCAAACGTGACGCATTTGTTCGGCTTGGGCCTTCGCACAAAATTTCAACGTCGCGCCCTACAAGGCGATCATTCGCCTGCTTCACCGATGCGTTCACAACTTCGAGCAAATCCTGGTTGCGCTCCTCTTTGATTTTCTCCGGGACCTGATCCGGCATCACAGCAGCCGGCGTATCCTGCCGCGTCGAATAACGAAAGATAAACGCGTTATCGAACTGCACCCGCTCAACGAGCGCTCGCGTTTGCGCATAGTCGTTTTCGTTTTCGCCAGGAAAACCCACAATGATATCCGTTGTGACTGCAATTCCTGAACGCGCCGCGCGAATGCGATCGACCAGCTCGAGATATTTCTCGGCCGTGTAGGTTCGATGCATCGCTTTGAGAATTCGATTCGAACCGGATTGCAGCGGCAAGTGCACGTGCTCGACCAGTTTCGGCAGATCGGTTAGTGCGCCTAACAAGTCGTCGCGGAACCCGATCGGATGGGGCGAAGTGAAACGAATGCGTTCCAAACCATCGATCTGGTGAACCGCTTCGAGCAATTGCACAAACGGGCTCCTGCCATTCACTTTCGGAAATTCGTGCCGGCCGTAGAGATTGACGATCTGGCCAAGTAACGTCACTTCTTTGACGCCGCGCCTAACGAGTTCCTGGACTTCGCTGACTATTGCAGCAATCGATCGGCTGCGCTCCGCGCCTCGCGTCTGCGGCACGATGCAGAATGTGCAATGCATATTGCAGCCCTGCATAATGGAGACAAACGCGGTTGCCTGGTGCGGCGTGACCGTATGATCTCGAATTGTCTCCTGCGATTCGGATTCTTCCCCGACATCGACAATGGAAAAGCGCAGATCATCCATCCCGCGATTGGTCGGCGCGATCGGGTCCGAGCCGGACTGGCGTTGTCGCGCCCTACCATTCTTGTGAGCAACCAAATCATCGACGTAATCAGCCACGCGATGGAATTTTTGTGTCCCGACGACGAGGTCCACATGCGGCATTCCGCGCAGCAAAGATTCCCCTCGCGCCTGCGCCATGCAGCCGAGAAAACCGAATACCACTTCCGGACGCTTCTTCGCCAAATGACCAAGCATTCCCATTTTGCCAAGCGCCTTTTGGTCCGCCATATCGCGCACGCTGCACGTATTCAAAAGCACCACGTCCGCTTCATGTTCATTCGTGGTCGCTTCGTATCCGCGCGCGATCAGCGAATGCGCGACCTGCTCCGAGTCGCGCTCGTTCATCTGGCAGCCGTAAGTTTTGATGAAGAATTTCGGCATTAAAGAGAGCGGAATATTGGCACAAGGGCCGGTGCCGCGCCACATCGTGGAGGCAGGGGCCCGTTAAGTCATTCACGTTCGCCATTGCCCTGCCGTGGTGAAAAAAACAATTTCGGATTCGCCCGGCGCAGTGCGAAGATTCGAAATCGCGCCCCATGAATGCGATCGAACAGGCGAAGGAGTCACAGGCGCCACCCCTGAGATTGCTCGAGCAATTTGCTCTCCCGATATGGCGCGCGGGCTCGGATGCAAAGTGCGATTATTTTAACAAGACGTGGCTCGACTTTACCGGACGCACACTTGAACAGGAATTAGGCGACGGTTGGATCGACGGCGTACACCCAGAGGATCGGGCAGAGTGCGTTGAGAAGTATCGCGAAGCCTTTCATGCGCGACGCTCCTTTCTTTTAGAATACCGATTGCGCCGCCACGATGGCGAATACCGATGGCTGATGGATTGCGGTGCGCCATTCGATGACGATGCCGGACACTTCGCTGGTTATCTCGGAGCCTGTTACGACATTACTCAGCGCAAGTTGACGGAAGGAGCATTTCGCAAGAGCGAAGAATTGTTCGCCGCTTTCATGGACAATCTACCAGGCTTTGCCTGGATGAAGGATTTGGAAGGTCGTTACACTTATGTGAATGACACGCTGTCGCAATTAGGCCCGTACCGAACTGGCGCTCTAGGAAAGACAGATGAAAACCTTTGGCCGGCAAAAATTGCAAGGACCTACAGGGAGAACGATCTGGAGGTAATTAACGCGAAAAAACCGCTGCATTTGATAGAAGCATACGTGATTGGCGAAGAGCAGCGAACCGTGCTGGTCAGCAAGTTTCCGATTATTGACCAGGATGGTTCAGTTGTGATGACTGGCGGGGCGAGTGTGGACATTACAGATCGGATCCGTGCCGAGGAAGCGTTGAATGCGCAAATTCTTCGCTACAAGACGCTGATGGAAACGTCGATGGATTCGATTTACGTCATCGACACAAATGGCGATCTGCAGGAAGCGAATGCGGAGTTTCTGCGAAAACGCGGCTATAGCGCCGAAGACGCCGAAGGTTTAAATGTCGCCGATTGGGACGCCCAGTGGACGCGCGAAGAATTGTTGAAAAGAACACGCGAACTGATTGGCAGGAACGCCGTGTTTGAGACCCGACATCGATGCAAAGACGGCTCGGTATTTGATGTGGAGGTCGGACTTACCAGTGTCCGGATCGCTGACAAACCGTTGTTCTTTTGCGTGACCCGCGACATCACAGAGCGAAAAAAGGCTGAACAGGCGCGGCGCGAAGACGAAGAGCGTTTCCGCGAAATGGTAGAGAATCTTTCGCGACGTCGTGCGCAGGTCCACGAGGATGAAAGAAGATATCTCGCGCGGGAGCTGCACGACCAAATCGGTCAGGCCCTGACGGCAGCGAAGATTTCCGTTCAGTCGGCCAAACGCTCGAAGAAACGTGAAACGATGGCGGCGCAGTTAAACAACGCGACGACAATTCTCGATCAAATTTTGCTCCAAGTGCGGCAAATAGCTCTGGATCTGAGGCCGCCTGCGCTGGACGATCTGGGATTGATACCAGCTGCGCGTTTGGTTCTTGATGATTACGCCAAGCGCGGGGGCTGGCATGTTCAATTCGCAGGCGACGAAGATCTCGGTCGACCCGATGCGGAAGTGGAGACCGCTTGTTTTCGCATCATACTCGAGGCATTGACAAACATTCTGCGTCACGCGCGGGCGCGGGAAGTCTCCATGAAATTGCAAAAGAATGGAGAAGTTCTCCATCTGCTTGTGCGCGATGACGGCGTCGGGTTCAACGTTCCCGACGCGGATAAATGGATCCCACGAGACTGCCTCGGATTAGTCGGCATGCGCGAGCGCGCCACTGCCGTCGGCGGAAATTTTGAAATTAAATCGATGCCCGAGCAAGGCACGGAAATACACGCTTTCCTGCCATGTCATCCGGGCTAACTTATCTGACTCCCCATGAACAAAACTCGTGTTCTGCTGGCCGATGATCACCGGCTTGTGCGAGCTGGTTTTCGCTCGCTCCTTGAAAAAATTCCGTCGGTTGAAGTCGTCGGCGAAGCGAAGGATGGCAGAGAGGCGCTCGAACTAATCGAGAAACATCAACCGGACGTCGTGTTAATGGACATCGCGATGCCGCGCCTGAGCGGCTTGGAAGCGACCGCGCGCACGCGGAAAAGATTTCCGAAAATCAAAGTGATCATGCTGTCGATGTATGCGAACGAGGAGTACGTCATGGGGGCGCTTCGTGCGGGTGCGTGCGGCTATTTAATCAAAGACGCGGCCGTCGGCGAATTGGCACGCGCGATTCGAACCGTCATGAAAGGCAAATCCTATTTTAGCCCGCGCGTTTCCAAACGGGTGATCGCGAATTATCTCGCGCGCATCGACGGGGACGAGAAAGCGCACGAAAAATTGACGCCGCGGCAGCGTGAAATTCTGCAACTGATTGCGGAAGGCAACAGCACCAAAGAGATTGCGTTCTCTCTCGGTCTAAGTGGCAAGACAATCGATGCTCATCGCGCGCAATTGATGAAAAGACTCAATATTCACGATCTTCCCGGTCTGGTTCGCTACGCGATGCGTGTGGGGCTTGTGCCAGTAGAAGTTCCGATGGCGTGAAATGATCTGATTTTTTGCGCTGCGTATTACTACGTAGCGTGCTCTAAGGAATTTCCTAGGTGGCACACTAAGAAGTTGCCGCCGATAACTGCTCTAGGAGTAGTCCATAAGCGCTGATTTCCCCAAACAGTTATTAGAAGAAACTCCGGACGCGGTCATTGCATTTACGCCCGAAGGGAAGGTTCTACAATGGAATCGAGCGGCCGAAGTTATTTTTGGTTTCACGCGTGCTGAAGCAGTCGGGCAGTTACTGAACAAATTGATCGTGCCGGCGGATCGCGCGGACGAAGAGCAGCGAATTCAGCGCGAAGCGTTGGAGGGCGACGTGGCCGTGTATGAATCGGTGCGAAAGTGCAAAGACGGCTCGCTTGTGCATGTCACCGTTTCGACAAAGGCAGTTCGGAACAAGAGCAACTCCGATTCTCAATACTTTCTCGAGACCCAACGAGACGTCACGCATCTGAAAGTGCTGCGCGATGCCAGACGGCTCGAAGCAAAATTCCGCGACCCGCTCGAATCGATACCGGATGCAATCGTGATGGTGAACGTGACCGGCCGCATTGTGCTGGTCAACTCGCAGGCGGAAAAAATATTCGGTTACAAGAGGGCGGAGCTAATCGGCCAACCAATCGAAATGCTGGTACCGGAGCGGTATCGAGCAGGACACATTGGTCACGGCGCGAACTTCCTTGCGCATCCGAACACGCGCCCGATGGGTTCGGGCCTGGAGCTTTATGGCCTGCGCAAGAATGGCGATGAATTTCCAGCTGAGATCAGTCTAAGTCCGCTTCAGACCGAGGAGGGCCTGATGACAATGAGCGCGATCCGCGACGTCACCAACCGCAAGCGTGCGCAGGAGGCGTTGCGCGAGAGCGAAGAGCGGTTTCGCATGATGATCAAGAACGTGAGGGAATATGCCATCTTCACGCTCGATACTCGCGGCCACGTCGCGAGTTGGAATTCGGGCGCGGAACAGATCAAAGGCTACCGCGCGGAAGAAATTATCGGGCAACACTTCTCGCGCTTCTATCCAAAAGAAGACATTGAGAGCGGAAAACCCGAGCGCGAGCTCGCCACCGCCATCGCGGCAGGCAGTTTCGAGGAAGAAGGCTGGCGGGTGCGCAAGGACGGCTCTCGATTTGTCGCAAACGTGGTCATCAGTGCCATGCACGACGAGACCGGGCAGCTACGCGGTTTCACGAAAGTCACTCGCGACGTCACCGAGCGCAAAGAGTTCGAACAAATGTTGAAAGAAAAGAATGTCGCGATGGAGAAGGCCGTTCTCGCGAAGGATCGTTTTCTTGCGAGCATGTCGCACGAGCTGCGCACTCCGCTCAACGCGATCCTCGGATTTACCGGCACGTTGTTGATGGAATTGCCGGGACCACTCAACGCCGAACAGAGGAAACAACTTGAAACGGTTCGATCGAGCGCCCGCCACCAGCTCTCGCTTATCAACGACTTGCTTGATCTTGCCAGGATTGATTCGGGCAAGGTTGAGCTGCATCTCGAGCCCATCGTTTGCTCGACCGTCGTCAACGAAGTCGCCGATACATTGCGACCTTTGGCAGATCAAAAGGGACTGCGCTTTGAAGTTCACGCGTCAGGAAAAGCGAAGGTCAATGCCGACAAGCGCGCTCTGAGCCAGATCCTGATCAATCTCATCAACAACGCCATCAAGTTCACTGAGGCCGGCGAAGTTTCCGTTGAAGCGCGGACCAAAAACGGCCTGACCGAAATCTCTGTTCGTGATTCCGGTGTGGGAATCCAGCCCGAAGATCAGGCGAAGGTTTTCGACGCGTTCGCGCGCTTGGAAAGCAGTGCCGGTAATCGGCAGGAAGGGACGGGCCTGGGGTTACACCTTAGCCAAAAATTGGCTTCGCTTCTCGGTGGCGAGATCAGCTTTCAGAGCGAACCCGGTAAAGGAAGTGTTTTCAGTCTTCGCATTAAATCGCAGAAGGAATGAGCAAGAGTCCATCCACCTCGAAGAAAATTCTGGTTGTCGAAGATAACAAGACCAACCGGGAGTTGATGGTCTATTTGTTAAAGGCATTCGGCTACGCAACATCCGAGGCAGACAATGGCCTGAGCGGGATGGACCTCGCGCGGAAAGAACATCCGCAGCTAATCGTTTGCGATGTCCATTTACCGCAACTCGATGGCTACGGTGTGATCCGGGAACTTAAAGCGGACGCAGCGCTAAAAAGCACTCCGGTGGTGGCGGTAACTGCACTGGCCATGGTGGGCGACCGCGACCGGATTTTAGCCGCGGGCTTTGACGGTTATGTCTCGAAGCCAATCGCACCCGAAACTTTTGTCCCGGAAATAGAGAAATTTTTGGCGAAGCGATCAGGTCGTGGCAATCGCAAGGCGATCATGCCGACAAAAAGTTTCGGCACCGAGGAACCCCGATCGGTTCGAACGGAATCCTCATCCCACGGAACCGGCGAGACCATCCTGGTGGTGGATGACACGCCGGCAAATCTCGAGTTTGCGCGCACGACGTTACGATCGTTCGGTTACCGCGTTGTCACAGCGGACAATGTCGAGCGAGCGCTCTCACTGGCGACCGAGCAAAAACCGGACATCGTCCTGACCGATTTGTACATGGCGCCGCAAAGCGGCTTCGATTTTCTAGAGATAGCAAAGGTAAATCCTGCGTTTAAAGGCGTTCCCTTCATCATTATTTCCTCCACCTACACGGGCGAGCGCGAGGTTCTTGAATGCTTGAAACGCGGCGCCGCACGTTTCATTACGCGACCGATAGAACCCGAAGCGCTGCTCCAGGAAATCGCGAAGACACTTAAGGAAGCGAAACAATCATGAAGACGATTCTGATTGTCGATGACCGGGCGGAGAACCGCGATGTCATTGTCGCGACGCTCACGCATCGGCGTTATCGATTGCTGCAGGCAGCGAGCGGAAAAGAAGCGCTGAAGATTGCGCGCGAAGAAAAACCGAATTTGATCCTCGCGGACATCCTGATGCCGAAAATGGACGGCTTCGAGCTGGTGCGGCGATTGCGGAGCGATCCGGCAATTGCCGGGACGCAGATCATTTTCTACACCGCGAGTTACATTGGAGAAGAAGCGCGTACGCTGGCAAAGGCTTGCGGAGTTGAACATGTCCTCGTTAAGCCGGTCGAGCCCGAGGACGTGCTCAAGACTGTTGATCTCGCACTCAGTAAAGCGCCTAACTCCGTTTTACCGGAAGTTGCGCCGGAATTTGAGCGTAAACATCTGCATCTCGTCACGGACAAACTGGCGCAAAAGGTGGAGGAGTTGGAAAAGCTAAATGTTCAGCTGGAACACGAAATTATCGATCGCAAGAACGCACAGGAAACGTTCGAGAAACTTCGGAAGCACCACGAGTTGATTCTCAACTCCGCTGGCGAAGGCATTCACGGTCTCGACGTGGATGGGACTGTTATTTTCGAAAACCCGAAGGCGGCGGAACTGCTCGGCTGGCCGGTCGATGACCTTCTCGGCCATGCGGCGCACACGGCGATGCATCACACCCGGGCAGATGGAAGCAAATATGCGGTCGAGGATTGTCCGATTCATGGCAGCATGCGCGACGGCGGAACGCGACGCGTAACCAACGATGTGTTCTGGCGCAAGGATGGAAGTTCCTTTCACGTCGATTACGTCGCCGCGCCAATCAAAGACGAGAATGGTCATATTTTAGGCACCATCGTTACCTTCAAAGACATCACCGAACAATTTTTCGCAGAAGCCCGGCAAAAAATGCAGGCCGAGCAATATCGTCTGCTGTTCGAAGCTAATCCGAATCCGATGTATGTGTTTGCGACCAAGACATTGCAGATCCTCGCCGCGAACCGAGCCGCTATTACCCAGTACGGTTACACCGGGGATGAATTTCTAAATCTAACCCTAAAACAATTGCGGCCGAGTGAGGATGTGCCCGACTTACTGAAGGCGCTTTCGTCGGCGAAGTCCCCAACTAATTTCAGCGGCGAATTCCGTCACAAGAGAAAGGACGGATCCGTAATCACAGTCGAAGTTTATTCCGCCAGCCTTTCCTGGGAGGGCGTCGCGGCTCGCCTCGTTACGGCGATCGATGTAACCGAGAGAAAGCAGGCCGAAGAGGAGCTGATCGCGTCGCAGCAGCTCATCCAAGGGATAATCAACGCGATCCCGGTCAGTGTATTTTGGAAGAACAGGAATCTTGTTTATTTGGGTTGCAACGCCGTCTTCGCGCACGATGCGGGAGTGACCGATCCGAGCGAGATTATCGGAAAAAGTGATTACCAACTCGGTTGGCGCGAGCAGGCGGACCGGTATCGCCGGGACGATCGCGAAATAATCGAAACGGGACGCTCTAAACTCCTCATCGAGGAGCCCCAAACCACGCCTGAAGGGAAAGTGATCACGCTTCTGACGAGCAAGATCCCGCTGCGAAATTCCAAGGGGGAGATCAGTGGCGTGATCGGAGTTTACATGGACATTACCGAGCGGAAGCGGGCGGAAGCCCGCATTCATGAACAAGCCAACATTATCCAACACGCGCACGATGCCGTGATTGTGCGAGGTTTTAACGACGACATCGTTACCGTTTGGAATGAAGGCGCAGAACGCCTCTACGGTTGGAGCGCGGCCGAAGCGATCGGCCGGCCAATGGGCGAACTGATTGTTACCGAAGAAAACATCCGCCAGGCGAGCCTCGAGCAGCTGGTTTCAACCGGAGAGCACCACGGCGAGATCACGCACCGCGCGAAAGGTGGGCGCGAAGTGATTGTCGAGACTCGTGCGACGCTTGTTCGCAACGAAGACGGAACGCCGCAGTCTATTCTCGGAATCAACACCAACATCACCGAGCAGAAAAAATTGGAGAAACAATTGTTGCGCACGCAACGCCTGGAAAGCATCGGGACTCTGGCCAGCGGGGTGGCCCACGATCTAAACAATATCCTCGTGCCGATTTTGATGGCGGCGCCAATTCTGCGCAATGATGTGCCCAGTGACGAACGCGAGAAGTTTCTGAACATCATCGAATCGAGCGCACAGCGTGGCGCCAGTATCGTGAAGCAGGTGCTTACGTTTGCGCGCGGCGCAAGCGGAGACCGCGTTCTTTTGCAACCGACCTATTTGCTTGGAGAAATCACGAAAATCGCGCAGGAGACCTTTCCGAAATCGATTCGGATGCGAACGACTTATCCAGAAGATGTACGGTTGATTGAGGGCGATCCAACACAGCTCCATCAGGTATTGCTTAACCTTTGCGTTAACGCACGCGATGCCATGCCCGAAGGAGGCACTCTTACCCTCAGCTGCGAAAATTTCGATGTCGACGAACAGTATGCCACCATGACGCCGGGGCTCGCGCCCGGTCCTCACGTCCTCATCAGTGTCATCGATACCGGCACGGGGATTCCGGAGCACATTACCGATAAGATTTTTGATCCTTTCTTCACGACGAAGGAGCCTGGCAAAGGCACCGGGCTCGGGCTTTCCACCGCGCTCGGCATCGTCAAAAGTCATGGTGGAATCGTAAGTGTTTATACTAATCGCCATGGCACGACATTCCGTGTTCTGCTGCCATCCCCGCCCAGCGCTTCTCTACCTAACGAGTCGACAGGAAAGGGAGAACTACCTGCTGGTCATGGCGAAACCATTCTCGTCGTGGATGACGAGTCGCCGATTCGGGAGGTGGCAACGGCTGTCCTTTCCAAGAGTGGATACAATGTCCTAGCCGCGGATGATGGTCCGGCCGCACTCGCGCTGTTTGTGCAGCGATCCAGGGAAATCGATGTGGTCTTGACCGACACGGTCATGCCGGTCATGAGCGGTTTGATTCTCGCGCGCACCCTGCGCAAGATGGATGCAAAAGCAAAGGTCATCGTCTCCAGCGCACGGGATGCCGATTACGATCTGAGCGAACTGAAGGACATTGGCGTGCAGGAATGTCTGGCGAAACCTTATACCCGGGAGGCTCTGCTGCGCACGATCGATCGTGTGCTGCATAACACGCCTTAAACATTCCCATGTCCCCCTTGAGAATTCTCATCGCCGACGATCATGAGGTCATGCGCGAGGGAGTGCGGGCGTTGATCGAGCGTGAACCAGGATGGCAGGTTTGTGCCACTGCGGCCAACGGCACGGAAGCGGTTGCGCTCGCGAGGAAATCAAAACCCGACGTTGTGGTTCTGGATATGGCAATGCCGGAACTGGACGGGCTGGAAGCTTTACGCCAGATCAAGCGAGCTTCTCCGAACACGGAAGTGGTTGTCTTCAGCGCGCACCATTCAGAAGACGTTATCAAGCAACTATTCGCAGCCGGGGCGAAGAGCTACATTCAGAAATCCGATTCCGGATCATATTTGATAACGGCAATCAGATCGCTTGCAGAACACAGGCCGTTTTTTACTCCTGAAATATCGGAAGTTCTTTTCGCGAAATTTTCTTCTCACGGCTCACAGGAGTTAACCACTCGTGAGCGAGAGATCGCGCGGCTTCTCGCGGGCGGCAGTAGCAACAAACAAATCGCGCACACTCTCGGGATCAGCGTGCGCACAGCCGAAACTCACCGCGCCACTCTTATGCACAAACTCGGCGTCGATTCGCTTGCCGGGCTCGTTCGCTACGCCATCCGTAATAATATAGTGGAGCCTTAAAGAAGCCGCTTAGGCAGTCCTTTTCTCCTCTCTGCGGCGGCAAATTACGTAGTTCTCACGGCGAAAATCCGGCACACGCGATGCTTGTATTTCTGGAGTGAGAGGTCTCCTTAGCACCCCGGGCTGCTTTCTGTACTAAGGAGACTTTTCAAAAACAAGAAATCGACCGGCTAACCAACAAGGTCGCCCCGGTCGGCAAGGATTGAATCTAATGATGATCACCCGCCACGAGGCGCCCTCTCCTCCAGACCGTGACTGTCTATTTATCAAACTATTTCAATGAAGGCTCCGCTTCCAGCTAACGAAGCCGAGCGACTCGAGGCGCTGCACCGGTACGAGATTCTCGATACCGAGCCCGAACAGGATTTCGACGACGTCACCCTTCTGGCCTCCCAGCTATGCAACACTCCAATCGCACTCATCAGCCTCGTTGACGAAAACCGGCAGTGGTTCAAATCCAAGATCGGCATGACAGAAAGCGAGACCTCTCGCGACATCGCATTTTGCGCGCACGGAATCCTGCAATCAGACTTGTTCGAAATCGAAGACGCACTGAACGACGAGCGGTTCTCCGACAATCCGTTAGTCACAGACAATCCGAAGATTCGATTTTACGCCGGTTCACCCCTCACAACACCCGATGGCCATAGACTCGGCATGTTATGCGTGAACGATCAATCTCCGCGCAAATTAAGCGCGGATCAAAAAGCAGCCTTGCAGGCATTAAGCCGACAAGTGGTTGCTCGTCTTGAATCGCGGCGCAGGCTGATGGAACTGAACCTGACGGTAGGTCAGCTAGAGCGAACGAAGGAAGAGTTGCACTGGAAAACCGTCTTCCTTGAGGCGCAGGCGAATTCCTCCATCGACGGAATTCTCGTGGTCGACCAGGAGGGCAAGAAGATCCTTCAAAACCAGCGATTCAATGAGGTGTGGAAAATCCCGCAACACATCGCGGAGGAAGCGGACGACCGAAAAACGCTGGAGTTTGCTGTGAGTCAGACCAAAAACCCCGGCCAATTTCTCGATCAGGTGGATTACCTTTATGCGCATCCGGAGGAGGTTAGTCGCGATGAGATTGAGCTGATTGGCGGGACGGTTCTCGACCGCTACTCCTCGCCCGTCCGCGATAAGGCCGGAACACATTACGGTCGCATCTGGACATTCAGGGATATCACTGAGCGAAAGCGATCGGAGCAGGCACTGCGCGACAGTGAGGAAAAATTCCGACAGCTAGCGGGTAACATTACCGATGTATTCTGGATAGCTTCGACCGATCTGCAGACCACTCATTACGTCAGTGCGGGTTACGAGAAGATTTGGGGCCGCTCGACGGAAAGTTTGTATTCGCATCGGGAACAATGGATCGAAGCCATCCTTCCACAGGAACGTGAGCGCGTTTGCGCTGCCTTCGCCGTTCTCTCCACCCCCAACGCGGAAGTGAGCGTTGAGTATCAAATCGCTCGTCCCGATGGCACCGTCCGCTGGATTTATGATCGTGGTTTCCAAGTGCGAGATGCCGCTGGGAACGTGATTCGGCTTGCTGGTATTGCGAGCGACATCACAGAGCGCAAGGCGATGGCGGAAGAATTACGTAGAGCGCATGACGAATTACAGGACCAGGTCGAAGAACGAACGAAGGAGCTAAACTACGTTAAGGCAGCACTCGACGAGCACGCCATCGTCGCCTTCACCGACCCGCAGGGAACAATCATTTTTGTTAACGATAAGTTCTGCGCCATCTCGAAATATTCGCGCGAAGAACTCATTGGCCAGAACCACCGGATCATTAATTCCGGTCATCATCCGAAGGAATTTTTCTCCAACCTGTGGAAGACCATCGCGAACGGCCGCGTTTGGAAAGGCGAGATCAAGAATCGCGCGAAGGATGGCAGCTTCTATTGGGTCGATACGACGATCGTTCCGTTTCTGGATAAGGAGGGGAAGCCGAATCAGTACGTTGCCATCCGGGCCGACATCACGGAACGCAAGCGCGCTGAGGAAGAACTTCTGAGTCGCACGATGAAGCTGCAAGAGAGCGAGCAACGCTATCGCTTTCTCGCGGACACGGTGCCTCAGATCGTCTGGACATCGAAACCGGATGGAAATTTGGATTACTACAACCAGCGTTGGTACGACTACACCGGAATGACGTTTGAGCAGACCAAGGACGCGGGCTGGCAGCCGGTCTTGCATCCGGACGATCTGGAGGAGGCCATCGCGCGATGGACCAATTCCTTCACTACCGGAAGCGATTACCAGGTAGAGTATCGCTTCAAACGCGCCGCTGACGGCACCTATCGCTGGCACCTTGGGCGTGCCTTTCCCATGCGAAATGAGAACGGAGAAATCGTGCAATGGGTCGGGACGTGCACAGACATTGATGATTACAAAAGGGCGCAGGAGGCGTTGCGCGAAGCGCACGCGACCATGGAGAAGCGCGTAATCGAACGCACGAAAGAGTTAGCGGACGCGACTGGAAAACTCCAGGCAGTGCTGGATGCGGCCACGCAAATTTCGATCATTGCGACGGACACGGACGGGCTCATCACCGTTTTCAACTCGGGCGCGGAACAAATGCTTGGTTACAGCGCCGAAGAAATTGTCGGCAAACAAACTCCGGCGATTCTTCATCTGGATTCGGAGGTGACGGAGCGCGGGCGTGAGCTGACGGAATTATTCGAGCGCCCCATCAAAGGCTTCGACGTTTTTGTCGAATTCGCGCGCCAGGGCGAGAGCGAGGAACGCGAGTGGACCTACGTGCGCAAGGACGGCAGCCAACTCACTGTTACTTTGGTCGTAACGGCGTTGCGCGATGGCGACGGCGAGCTCGTCGGATTTCTCGGCGTCGCCAAGGACATCACGGAAAAAAAACGCGCCGAGGAAGAATTACTACAAGCCAAGGAAGCGGCGGAAGCAGCGACACGGGCCAAGAGCGAATTCCTCGCAAAGATGAGCCACGAAATTCGTACGCCAATGAACGGCGTCATCGGCATGACAAGTCTGATTCTCGACACGGAGCTCTCCGATCAGCAACGACACTATGCGGACGCAATTTCGAAAAGCGGCGAATCATTGTTGTCGATCATCAACGACATTCTCGATTTTTCGAAAATCGAAGCCGGGAAGCTTTCGTTCGAGATAGTCGATTTTAATTTATACGAAGCGGTCGAGGATTGTTTGGAGCTGCTCGCGCAACGGGCGCAGGAAAAAAATCTCGAGCTCGCCTGTCTTATCGAAACAAACGTGCCGACGAGCCTGCGCGGGGATCCCGGTCGTTTGTGTCAGGTGCTTACGAACCTTGTCGGTAACGCGATAAAGTTTACCGAGCGCGGGGAAGTGGTGGTGAGAGTGTCGGTGGAAAAACAAATCGCCTCCGAAGCGGTGTTACGCTTTGAAGTGAAAGACACCGGGGTCGGCATCGCGGCAGATGTTAAAGCGCGACTGTTTCAACCTTTCAGCCAGGCGGATGCATCGATGAGCCGGAAATTTGGCGGCACGGGGTTGGGCCTCGCCATTTCGAAACAACTCGTAGACATCATGAAAGGCGAAGTCGGCATCGAGAGCACGCCGGGTCGCGGTTCGACATTTTGGTTTACCGCGAGGTTGGCCCGCCAATCGGCGGACTCGAAGAGTCATCCAGTTATCCGCGGCGATCTCACCGATTTGCATGTGCTCATCGTGGACGACAACGAGACCAACCGCGAAATCCTGCAGCATCAGACCGACGCATGGAAGATGCGGAGCAAAGCCGTAGCCAATGGCGCCGACGCGATCGATGAATTGCGGCAGGCGCAAGCCGCGAACGATTCGTATCAGTTAGTGCTGCTTGATTTGGTCATGCCCGGAACAGATGGGTTAGCTGTAGCGAAAAGCATCAGAGCAGAGCGCGATTTGTCCGATGTCCGCGTGGTGCTGCTCTCTTCAATAGGTGAGCAGCTCAGCGCGGAAAACCTTAGAGACGCAGGCATCGACGATCGTCTTACGAAACCAGTCAAGCAATCGCTCCTCTTTGATTGTATGGCCAGATTGATCGGCGGCGCGCCTAACGGATTGGTCGCTCAAGCGAAAAAAGTTTCACCGGCGGCAAATTCATTCGCTCCCGCAAAACAGAAACTGCGCATCCTTTTGGCCGAGGACAACATCGTGAACCAGGAAGTTGCGCAGGGATTGTTGCGCAAGCTCGGTTATCGCGCCGACGCAGTGGCGAACGGGAACGAAGTGTTGGAGGCGCTGCAGCGGATTCGTTACGACGTAATCCTGATGGATTGTCAGATGCCGGACCTTGACGGCTATGAAGCGACGCGTCGCATCCGGCAACTTGAGCAGAAGCGCATCAAGCCATTCGATAGCAGAACGCCCATTCACATCATCGCGATGACGGCGAACGCGATGCATGGCGATCGGCAAGAGTGTCTTAGTGCGGGAATGGACGATTACCTCAGTAAGCCGGTTCGCCAGAGCGAGTTGAAAACTGCGTTGGAACGATCTGCGGTAGTTGAGACGAATTCATCCGAAGAAGACGAGCCGTTATCCGGGAAGTTAGTGGTGGACATCGATCGGTTTCGGGACGTCGCGGACAACGAACCCGCCATGATGCGAAAACTGGTCGGCATGTATTTGACTCAAACGGCCCCCATGTTGGACGACCTCCACGCGGCCATCGAAACGAATTCTAGCGGCGATGTCGCCCGGCTTGCTCACAAGTTGGTTGGATCAAGCATGTCCTGTGGAGTCGAGGCGTTTACGGAACCGTTGCGGGAATTGGAGCGCCTCGGCCGGCAAGGGGACCTGACTGGGGCAAACGCGTTATTGGATAATGTTCGCCACGAATTTCCGCGCGTGCAGAACGCTTTCGATCAGTTCCTCGAAACGATCCCAGGTAACTCATGATTTCATGAAGAGAGTTTATACTCCTACTGAACGAAAAAGGGTTCTGATCGTAGACGACGATCCGGTAGTCGCGAGCGTCTACCAGCACAAATTCCAAAACGAGCGATTCAAAGTGGACATCGCCCTCGATGGGGAAAGCGCATTGGAGAACATTGCGAAAGAGCACGTCGATCTTGTGATCCTCGATCTCTGCCTGCCCGGAATCGACGGAGTAGAAGTGCTAAAGACCATTCGCGCCCGATTTACTTCGGAGGCATTGCCGGTCATTGTCTTCTCCAATGCGTATCTGCCGGGTTTGATGCCGGCCATTTCACAAGCGGGTGTCACCCGATGTATTAAGAAAAGTGAGTGCACGCCGCGCAAGCTTATGGAGATCGCGCACGAAGTGCTCACCGATACGCCGATCGTTGACAAAGATTTATCGGAACGATTCGAAAGGGAGTACCAGGCAAAACTCGTCGTAGATTTTTTTGATGGCGCGCCACGAAAAATCGCGAAATTGCGTGACGGTTGTAACGCTTTCGTCAAGTTGCAAAATGAGAGTCGCCGTCTCTCGGAGCTTTATGAAATGCAACGGGAGATTCGATTCCTGGCCGGCGCTGCAGCGGTTACGGGTTTCCGCAAGATCGCGCAACTGGCCAGCGCGTTGGAAGCGTTACTCTCTCAACTTTACGGCAAACCGACAAACATCACGTCTTCAACCATTCGAACAGTCTCACAAGCCGTTGACTTGCTAGCTTTGTTATTGGAACTGGCCGCAAAAGGTCAATCGGCGGAACCGGTAACGCCTGTGATTCTGGTGGTGGACGACGAGGCCTTTTCGCGTCAGGCGATTTGTTCCGCGCTCGAGAAGGCCAATCTTGCACCCTTGAGTACGGACGATTCACTCGGGGCGGAAGATCTTCTGGCGCAAACTCACTTCGATCTCATTTTTCTCGACGTAGAGATGCCGGGACAAAACGGACTGGACCTTTGCACCAGCATCCGGCACATGAATACAAACAGCGCGACACCGGTGGTGTTTGTCACGGCGCATTCTGATTTTGAATGTCGGGCACAATCCAGCTTGTGCGGCGGAAGCGATTTCATCGCCAAACCATTTCTGCCGGTTGAACTGGCGGTTAAAGCGCTGACCTGGCTGTTCAAGGAAACGGTGCCGCCGCCGCCCATTTCAACAGCGAATCCATCTGTTGATAAACCTAACGAGCCGCCAGCGTCGGAAGCTGAGCAAAAGGAATCTTCTGAGAAAAGGAGAAATCAAAATGAAGCCATCATCGCCACCCACTCATGACAGGATGAAATCCGCCCCGGCTGTATCCGATCCAAGCTGTATACACTTCGAACCCCCGTGGGAGCCTGACCCTGACTCTCCAGGCGAACATCTCGCAGCACGTTTTGATAAAGCCGCGACGATCGTGATCGCAGATGATGATCCTATTTCGCGCGAAGTCGTTTCGAAAACCGTGGCCGGATGGGGATTTCGCACAGTTGTGACCCAGGACGGACGTGAAGCAATGGCTGCTATTCGTGCCGAAGAAGGCCCGGTCGTCGCGATTCTCGATTGGATGATGCCCGGGATGGACGGCCTGCAAGTCTGCAAGCGTATTCGAGAAACAGAGAAGCCGGTTCACATCATTTTGCTGACAGTGCGTGCAGGCAAGGAAAACCTCGTGGAAGCGCTGGAAGCCGGAGCGGATGATTACCTGGTGAAGCCGTTCGATAAAAACGAACTGCACGCGCGCATTCATGTCGGCATGCGCATCATCAGTTTGCAAGACGCGTTAAGCAGCAAGGTAGCTGAGCTGGAAAAAGCTGTGCTCGAACTAGACGAGTTGCGCAGCAAGCTGGAGATACCGTTGTAACTCCAAAGGCATTTGCGTGTGAAGAGAGCATTCAATTCTCAGAAAGGAAAACAGTGCGATGCAAACTGAAGTCGAAACTGCAATCCATCGCGAAGCGATAGCCGCGCGTGTGGAACGTCATCCATTTCTTGCGGGTATAGATCGCGACCAACTAGTGTTGCTGACTGACGGTGCGATGGGCGCTCATTTTAATAAAGGGCAGGTGATCCTGAAAGAAGGGGAAGAGGCAGATCGCTTTTACCTGATTGAAAGTGGCAAAGTGATCCTGGAATCAAAGAAAGCCTACGGGCCGCCGGTGATCATCGATACTGTTGGAGCCGGAGACTTACTGGGATGGTCGTGGATGTTTCCTCCTTACCAGTGGCAATTCACGGCTCGAGCGGTTGAGCTCACAAGCGCGCTATTCTTTTACGGCACAATTCTGCGGGACTATTGCGAAACCGATCATTCGTTGGGCTATGAATTACTAAAAAGGATGACGACGATCGTGATAAGGCGAATGCAGGGTGCGCGGCGAATGATGCTCGATCTGCATTCTGGCGGGATCACACTTAGACCAGTCCCCGTCCAACCGCCGGCTGCGGAATAAATGGCAACGTTAGGTCGGAGATTCTGCTGTATCGTTAGGTAGACCCTGCCTGCTGGTAGCGAAAAGCAAGGTTGCCGCCTAAGTAAAACAACGAAATTCCACGCGGGGTTTTTCCTAGGTGTGCTCCGTAGTTTCCGCAGCCGGTATCTGCACGGTCAGTGCTAGATAAGGTACCGTGAGGAAGTCACATCTTCGTTCGGAGCGGCGGCGTGCGAGCGTGACATCTTTGCCCTTCAAGGCGGTTACGGGCGCGGCCAGCGAGCGACTGGTTCGTAAAAGAACGCCCGCAAGCGGGAAAATCCTCGTGGTCGATGATCGGGCCGACAATCGGAGTGTGCTCCTCGCCATTCTCGTGCACAGCGGTTACCGGCTGATCGAAGCAGAAAGCGGCGCGGAAGGCCTGAAGATTACTCGGAAACAAAAGCCGGATCTGGTCATTGCCGACATCCTCATGTCCAAGATGGATGGTTACGAATTTGTTCGGCAGTTGCGTCTGGATCCCAAAATTGCTCACACGCCCGTAGTTTTTTACACCGCGAATTACATTGATAAGAAGGCGCGGAATCTTGCCGAAGCATGTGGCGTTCATCAATTCATCGTGAAGCCCGCGGAACCACTGGAGGTGCTCAGGATCGTCGATGAAGCTCTCGCGCAAGATGCAGGCGGGCGCGCCTCCGTCCTCGCTCCGGAGTTTGGCCGCGAACATCTGCACCTCGTCACGGACAAGCTCGCGGAGAAGGTGCGTGATCTGGAAAAGCTCAATGCAAAACTAAAGGGAGAAGTCGCCGAGCATAAGCGCACTGTGGCGAAGTTGCGCTCTGCGCACGAGGTGGCACGGCGCGCGCGGGAAGAAGCCGAACGCGCTAACCGCGCCAAGGACAGGTTTCTGGCAAACCTTTCACACGAGCTGAGAACGCCGCTTACTCCCGTGCTCATGTCTGCGGCGAATTTGGAACAGGAAGGTGGAATCGATCCCGATGTGCGTGAGCAGATGGCCATGATGCGCCGCAATATCGAACTCGAAGCTCGACTCATCGACGACTTGCTCGACCTTACCAGGCTTGCCCATGGCAAACTTCGGCTCATCCCGTCCGGCCCAGTCGATATTCATTCTCTGCTCATGCACACGGAGCAAATTATTCGCGGCGATGCCTTGGAGAAATCGCTCAAGCTGCAGTTTGAGTTGAACGCGAGCGAACATCATGTCGCGGGTGACACTTCCCGGCTGCAACAGGTGCTTTGGAATCTTTTCAAGAACGCGGTCAAGTTCACACCCGCTGGCGGTTCTGTCACAGTGCGCAGCACCAATCCCAATCCGGGAGAAATTCGTCTCAGCGTGAGCGACACGGGAATAGGGATCGATGCGCAATTGTTGCCGGTCATTTTTCACGCCTTCGAACAGGGAGAAACGCGGCGACTGCAGCCCACAGGCGGACTCGGTCTTGGTTTATCCATTTCGAAAGCAATCGTGGATTTGCATGGCGGAACGATCAGCGCCGAAAGTGCGGGACCGGGACGCGGCTCTATCTTCACCATTCAACTCGCAACGGTTTTACCCTTTCCAAACGCGCAGGGAACGCCACCGCCAGCTCAATCGGACGCGCACTCAGATCCTCTTCGTCTGCTCGTGATCGAGGATAACGAATCCACCATGACGGTCCTTTCGCGTCTCCTGCGACGGCGGGGCCACGATGTGTGCACCGCCAGTACGATGAAAGAAGCTCTTTCGTTAGCGTCCACCAATACTTTTGATTTGGTCATCAGCGATATCGGCCTTCCCGACGGGGACGGAATCGATTTGATGCGGCAGCTGACAAAAGAGTATGGGTTGCGCGGTGTCGCGTTGAGCGGTTATGGAATGCCGGAGGACCTTGCCAAGACGGAAGAGGCAGGTTTTTTGGCGCACTTGGTAAAGCCAATCAATTTTGATCAGCTTCAGAATGTCCTTCTGGGAATTCGTCCCAGCCTACCAGTCAAGGCGGAGTCGCAGAAGGCGAGTTAGCTGTGGCGAGGGTCTGTCCCTTTGGCATTCGCTACCGGAGACGAATTTCCACATCACCAGTTTGCATTCGGCCTCCCTCGACTATGACGGATGAAAACGCGCGCGCTCACTCCGGCGTTGCGAGTCGTCTATCTGGAAAAGGATTTGCCTCGAGACGTTTTTGAATCTCGCGATCGCTCCACGGATAGGTGCCGGCTTCGTTGCGATCGCGACAAGAACGCAAATCGCGAACCGATTAGTCCTATTCATGCAGCCACTGAATTAACGTCTGGCGCTTTCTTTGTCGATTCACTCTTGAAGGAACGATGCGCAAACTTAAGCTCCGATTCATGGAGGAAGTGGAAAGCCTTTGAGTGATGCGTGTTCTGGCGATTGACGCTTCATTACGCAACACCGGCGTGGCGGTGATCGACGAAAACGCTGGCAAACCCCGCGCGCTTTATTTCGGCATTATTCATAACGCGAATTCGTTGCGTTCATCCTCCTGCCTTGTTGCGATCCGCGATCGGCTTGCCGAATTGATTCACGAACACGAGCCGGATTGTTGCGCGCTCGAATCGGTCATTTATGTCCAAAGCCACAAGGTAGCCATTCTGCTCGGAGCGGCTCGTGGCGCAGCCATCCTGGCTGCGGCGGAACACGGGCTTCCGGTTTTCGAATACGCACCGACGCGAATCAAGCAAGCGGCTGTTGGTCGCGGCCATGCGGGGAAAGATCAGGTCGCGTTCATGATCCGTGCAGTGCTCGGCCTGACTGTAACTCCAGCGGCGGATGCGGCCGATGCGCTTGCAATTGGTCTCGCGCATCTGCGCGCGCAGGAAGCCGTTCGGCTTGGAGTTCCATCCGGTGTTCAAATATGACCGGGGCCTTGGAGATTCGTTGGCTCGGCCGAATCGAATTTGGAAAGGCGCTTGCATTGCAGAACGAATTGGTCGCGAACAAGCGGAGCGACCATTCGTTAGGCGACCAACTTCTTCTTCTCGAACACGAACCCGTCTACACGATTGGACGCACGCCTGACCGCTCCAGCCTGCTCGGCGCCTCCCATTTGCCACACCCACTCTTTCCGATCAATCGCGGCGGACAGGCCACGTATCATGGCCCCGGCCAGCTTGTCGGCTATCCGATTATCGATCTACGCCGGTGCGGACAGGATTTGCACCGCTATCTGCGCTGGATCGAAAATTTGCTCGTCGAGTTACTCGCGCTTTATGGAATCACAGCGAACACGCGTGATGGGCTTACCGGCGTCTGGATCGATGATCGCAGGAAGATTGCGTCCATCGGCGTTGGTGTGCGTCACTGGATCAGCATGCATGGTTTCGCCCTAAACGTTTGCGGCGACCTGGGGCCGTTTGATCAGATCACGCCCTGTGGAATCGCCGGAGTCACGATGACTTCGATGGAGAAGGAATTAACAGTGCCGCACTCGGTTCAGAATGTCGCTGAACGTTGCGCCAAGCTTCTGGGGAGTGCACGCGCCTCGCGTGCTGTGTGACGGCGCCTCGCCGCAAATCGAGAACGGCTGGCGACAGCGCATAGGCTAAAGAGGACGCTTCGGTGAGGCGCGAAGAGTCAGCTCGCGAGGCGCGTGCGCTCCCCAGATCGCTATTCCGCTCGACACAGTCGATTCGTTACTTCTTTAGTGCAGCATGACAATTCCGCTGGAAGACAATTTCACCGACATCATCGGCAAGGCGCAGCGCGGTCTGGAAATTTCCGATAGTCAGCTCGCGGAAAAATCGAAGTTGCCGGTGGAGAAGATTCGCCGTTTGCGCGACGGCGAGTTCGATGATGGCGCCCTATCTTGTGTTGCTCCCGTTCTCAATCTCGACCCATCTGCACTAGTAGAATCGGCGCGCGGGCAATGGAAACCGCGTCCGGTCGAAGCCGATGGTTTGGCACAATTCAATACGCATTACGGCGACATGACGGTAAACGCTTATCTTGTCTGGGATTTGCAAAGCCGTGACGCGGTGGCATTCGATACTGGCGCCGATTGCAGCGAGATGCTCAAGCTTATCGAACACGAAAACTTGAAGGTTCGATTTGTTTTGCTCACACATGCACATCCGGATCACATCGAGGATCTTGATCGTTTGCAAAAAGAGACGGGCGCACCGGTTTTCATTTCCGAGCGCGAATCGGCGCCGGGCGCACAATCGTTTGCCGAAGGAAAACATTTTCGGGTTGGCAAATTGGACGTCGAAACACGTCTAACCTGGGGACATTCACGCGGTGGCACGACGTTCGTTGTGAACGGCCTCGCGCATCCCGTCGCGATCGTCGGCGATTCGCTTTTCGCCGGGTCGATGGGCGGCGGCGGTGTTTCCTACAAAGACGCGGTCAAAAATAATCTCGAAAAAATTCTGACTCTGCCGGACGACACGATAATCTGTCCGGGTCACGGACCGATGACGACGGTTGGTGAAGAAAAGAGGCACAATCCGTTCTTTGCATCGTCATTCTGAACGCAGTGAAGAATCTCGCGAGCTACGCCGAAAATTATTTGCGGGGTCCTTCGCTTCGCTCAGGATGACAGCGTAAAATATGAATATCGGTTTCGTTGGTGTTGGCAGAATGGGCGCGAACATGGCGCGCCGACTAAAGGAGCGCGGATTTCACGTGACGGCGGTTTATGACGTCAACCGCGCGTCCGCAACGGCGTTGGCGACGGAACTCGGCTGCGCGGCGTGCCAGGATTTGTCGCAGGTCACGGCGGAATCCGACGTCATTATCACCGTCGTTACCGATGATGCCGCGATGCGACAGGTTTTTGCAGAGAGTGGCGACAGTCTGCTCGTAAATGCAAAAGGGAAACTCTTCATTAATTGCGCGACTATTTCGCCCGGCGTCCATGTCGAAGTAGAAAAGCGCGCCGAGCGAGCTGGCGCGGCAACGCTCGAAGCATGCATGGCATCGAGCATCACGCAGGCGCGGGAAGGTTCGCTTTATTTGATGTGCGGCGGTCGCCAGGAAAACTTTGAGCGCGCGGAGCCGATCCTCAAAGAACTCGCTTCCTCCATCCGCTACATCGGCAAATCGGGCGAAGCGGCGAAGGTGAAAGCCCTCGTTAATATGGTGATGAACATCAACACCGCGGGATTGGCGGAAGGCCTTGGTCTCGGAGATGCACTCGGGCTGGATCTCGCAATGTTGCGCGAAGTTTTTGGTCAAACCGGCGCGGCGTCACGCGTTTTACAAACGGACGGCGAAGATATGCAGAACCGCGACCACAGTTGTTTCTTTTCCGCTGCGCATGCGGCAAAGGACAGCGGCATCGCGCTGCAGCTCGCGAAAGATCTCAGTCTCGATTTGCCGCTCGCACGCGCAACGAAGGAACAATACGACGCGATGGTCGCAGAAGGTTTGGGCGAGCTCGACAAATCCGGTATTGCCGAGCTGACCTTCAAGAACCGTCACAAACATCGCGGTGACCATGTTTGAGCGATGCGCGTCTTCACGGCTCTGCTCTTTCTTCTGCTCGGCGCGTGCATCTACGAAGCGCCGCTTACAGAGACGCCGACGCGCAAAATTGACGAACGCTTAATTGGCGACTGGGTTTCGGTAGAGGAAAAACCGAGCGTCGTTCAGATCAGGAAGTTCGATGATTCGAATTTCGTTTTGATTGATGGCGAAACTATTTACCGCGCTTTTCACTCGGACATTGAAGGCATTAATTTCTTGAGTCTGCAAAATCTCGAGACCAAAGGCAGTTCGGCACGGAAGTTCGCCTTCGTTGATTATCGTTTCGAAACGCCGGATCGAATACGGGCGCGCGCAGTAAACAGAGACGTTGTTCCCGATACCTTGCGAACTACCTCTGAGCTTCAGAAGAAAGTGCGCGACCATCTGAAGGATCCGCATCTCTTCAACAAGGACGAAATCGTTTACACCCGCAAAACCAAAAGCTGAACGCTAGGCGAGGATTCGCTCGCTTCCCGCATAAACGTTCATTTCATCACCGCGCAGGAAGCCCACGAGTGTCTGGTTGTTGGTTCGGGCAAATTCGACGGCCAGGCTCGTCGGCGCAGAAATCGCGGCGATTATCGCAATACCGGCAGCGAGCGCCTTCTGCACCATCTCGAACGAAACGCGTCCGCTCAGCAACAGAATCTGACGATTCAGCGGCAGGCGATTTTGAAATAGCGCGTCGCCGATCAATTTATCGAGCGCGTTATGTCGTCCGACATCTTCGCGCAAGGCAAGCAAGGTTCCGTCCTGTTCAAATAGCGCGCAGGCATGCAGGCCGCCGGTAAGTCGAAATGTTTTCTGCGCCGCGGAAAGACGCGCCGGCAGATCGAGAAGGAGGCGGACCGGAATTTTCAATTTGGAATTGATCGGCGCGAACTGCTTCACAAGCGATTCGATTGACGTCTTCCCGCAAATTCCGCAGCTCGACGAAGCAAAGAGATTTCGCGAAAACTTTTTTGGATCGAAACGAGATGGATTCTTCAACGTGACGTTAACGACATTCGTTTCGTCGGAATCCGCAGCAGTCTCACCACACACCGCAATCTCAAAAATGTCGTCCGCGCTTTTAACAATGTCTTCACTGATCAGAAACCCCGCCGCCAGATCACGATCGTTTCCCGGCGTGCGCATCAGCACGGCAACGCTATGACCCTCGATCCGGATTTCGAGCGGTTCTTCCGCTGCGAGATCATCCGCCTTTTCTGCCAATGCGCCGTTTGAGTACCGCGTGATTTTTGCTTGCAGCGCGGGTTTCATTTTCCCTGGACCGCGGCGAAATCGGCAGGCGTGTTGAGATTGAAAAACAGCGATTCTTCACCGGCCGCTATCTCTCTCGTCATCATCAGCTCTGCTGTTATCGGCGCGGCGCACGAGATTTTGCAGAGAATGTTCTCCTGAGATCAGGCAACTTTCTGCGAGCGGAAGGCAACGTGCAGGATAAACGGCCGCGAGCGGTTCAAATTGGTCGTTCCTTTTCGGGACGACGCCACCGTTATCGGGACATAGCGAAAGCAGCTCTGCGAGAAACGCGGATGTCATGTTCGGGAGATCGATGGCAAGAATGAGCAACCGCGCACTTTTGCAGCGACGCAAAGCACTGACGAGTCCACTCAGTGGTCCGGAATTTTCGGCAACGTCGGTTACGACTTCCACATCGCGATCCATCCATTCGGGCCGCGCCGGTCCCGCGATTAGAATTTCGGATGGATCCAGCTCTTGAAGAATACGTAGCTGCCGTTGCCAGAGCGGCAAACCATCGACTTCGAGGAGCGCTTTGTCGCAACCCATGCGCGAAGAGCGTCCGCCAGCGAGAAGTGCCGCGGTGAAATCCACGGCTAATTCGATTCCAGAAGCATCGACTGCTTCTCGTGCCTGACGAGCCGCGCATCGCCAACTTCGATAAAGCCGTCGCTCAAAATCTGTGCGCGCAATCCGCCGTTACCGGCCAGCCATTTTTCAGCGCCCAGCGCAACTGCCTGATTCATCCAATAACACGGAGCGCAGTGCTTTGTTCCGCGAAATTGGACGCCTTGGATTTCGAAATCGATCCCGACAAGCGAATTTAGATCGACATCTGAGACGATGATGTTCCGTCGCAAAGCGCCCGGCGATTTATTCGTTAGGCTAAAGGCTTCGCAGAGCCTCTCGAAAACGTCTGCGGAAAAAAATGTGATCTGGCCCGGATAGTTGTCGCGATGATCGTAGAACCGATCGCCGCGAATGCCATGGCCTGCGACACATTCGATTCGCCGCTGTTCGATGAGTGGAAAATCGTCCGGCGGTTTTCCATGATGTCCGAAATAGTTGTGACCCGGCGACGTGAAGATTTGCGTGATGATCACGCCCCAAACTAAGACGCGCCTCTCAGTGTGTAAACACGGTCGAATCGAGGAGCGCATTCCAGTGCTGTCATCGCGAGCGTGAGCGAGGGACATCGCGTAACGAGGAAAGATGTTCGTGAGGTCCTTCGCTTCGCTCAGGATGACAGAAGGGTAGGCAGCGTCTCTTCGTGTGCTCCCGGACTTGCGCTTCCTACGTGGGGGGTCACTGTGAACATGCAAAATGAGAACAGTCTGGCGAGTTTTTGCTTATTTAAAGCGTTACCCGTTCCTGGGCCTGGCCACGCTCACTTGCGCGATCATCGGCACACTGATGGTGATCGTGTTTCCGGCAGTAGCGAAGTTGATCATCGATGAAGTCGTTCGCCAACATCGGCCGGAGCGATTGCTGCCCCTCATTTACGTGGCCGCGATCGCATTTTTTATCCAGCACGGTTTAAACGCCGTCCGAATTATTCTCAACAACACTTTCGAACAGCGCGTTATTTTCGATCTGCGCAGCGATCTGTATTCTCACATTCAACTCCTGCCATTGCGCTGGTTCGACAATCGCGCCACGGGCGACCTGATGACGCGGATATTGGAAGACGTAAACTCCGTCGAACGCATGCTCATCGATGGAGTCGAGCAAGGCGTCGTCGCAATCTTGCAGGTGATCATCGTGCTGGGCGTGATGTTCTACGTAAACTGGAAACTCGCGCTCCTGGGCATGGCGCCGTTGCCGCTTCTGGCAGGCGGCGCGCTCTGGTACACCTTGACCGCTCATCGCCGTTATCGTCTGCAACGCCGCGCTTCCTCCGCCATGAACTCGTTGCTCCACGATAATCTTTCCGGCATTCGGCAGATCAAAAGTTTTGTGCGTGAAGTCGAAGAACATGCGCGTTTCAATCGCGTCAGCGATCAGCTGCGCCATGCGACGCTCGTCGTGATGCGCGTCTGGGCGATTTACAACCCGGCGATGTATCTAATCGGTTCGCTCGGCGTCGTCCTCGTCGTGGCCGTCGGCGCTCAAAGTGTTCTGAACGGAACGATGCCGCTGGGCGATCTCGTTGCTTTTCTTATGCTCACCGGCTTCTTGTATGAACCAATCGGCAAACTGCACCAACTCAACCAACTTGTGCAGGCAGGGCGGGCGGCCGGCGAACGGGTCTTCGAAATCGTGGACGAAAAGATCGAGCCCGGCTGGGAACAACAAAACGCGATGGCGCTTGCGGGGGACATCCATTTCAAGGATGTGAGCTTTGCTTACGGTGAAGGGCTGCCCGCCCTCGATCACGTCACGTTCCATGCGAAACCCGGCGAGACCATTGCGTTAGTCGGAACGACGGGGGCCGGAAAATCCACACTGGTCAATCTCCTCGTGCGTTTTTACGAATACACTTCGGGCGAGATCTTGATCGACGGGCGTCCGTTACGTGAATTCGGCATGCGTCCATTACGCGAAGCGGTCGGAATGGTGACGCAGGAAAGTTTTCTCTTCAACGGAACTATCCGCGAAAATCTGCTCATCGGAAAACCGGACGCGAGCGATGCTGAGTTGCTCCGAGCTGCCGAAGCCGCGAATGCGCGCCCGTTCATTGATCGCTTACCGGATGGTTTGAACAGCGTCGTGGGCGAACGAGGTGTGAAGTTGAGCGTCGGGGAGAAACAACGGCTGTCGATCGCGCGCGCCCTCTTAAAAGATCCGCCCATTCTCGTGCTGGACGAAGCGACGGCCAGCGTCGACACCGCGACAGAACGGTTGATTCAGGAAGCGCTGGAACGTTTGATGTCTCATCGGACGTCAATCGTTATCGCGCATCGGCTTTCAACGGTCGTGCACGCAGATCAAATTCTGGTGCTTGATCGCGGTCGGATCATCGAGCGCGGCACACATGACGAGCTTCTCTCGTTAGGCGGAAAATACGCGCGGCTGTGCGAGCAAAGCTATCTGGAATCGAGCAGCGCGACAGTCGGGCCAGATGCGAATGATTTCACACCGGCGGAGATAACGCCGCCTGATGTTTCGATTCCGACCGTGGCGACCGAACCGTGACCAACGAAAATCTGCGCATACCGGTTTCGACGTACCGGCTGCAATTCAATCGGCAGTTCACTTTTCAACACGCGCGCGAAATTGTGCCGTATTTGCACGAGCTCGGCATCACAGACTGTTACGCATCGCCGTATTTTCAAGCGCGCGCGGAAAGCCTGCACGGTTACGACATTACCGATCATAACAAACTGAATGACGCCATCGGTTCGCGTGAAGACTACGACGCCTGGGTCGCGGAGTTGCACGCGCACAAAATGGGACAAATCCTCGACTTCGTGCCTAACCACATGGGCATTGGCGAGTCGCGCAATCAGTGGTGGATGGATGTGCTCGAAAACGGGCCAAGCTCAAAGTATGCGCCGTATTTCGATATCGATTGGGAGCCGCTCAAGCCGGAATTACACGGCAAAGTGTTGCTGCCAATTCTCGGAGACCAATATGGCCGCGTCCTCGAGCGCGGCGAATTACATGTGCATTACGAAGAGGGCACGTTTTATCTTTCGTATTACGAACACCGATTCCCGATCGCGCCGGGAACCTACCGATACATTCTCGATGTCGCGCTCAAGAATCTCGAGCAGGACAAGGACAAGGATTTTTACGCCGAGCTGCAAAGCATTCTAACGGCGCTGGAGTATTTGCCGCGTCGCACCGAACTCGATCCGGAACGAATCGCAGAGCGAGCAAGGGAGAAAGAGATCATCAAGCGACGGCTGGATCGGCGCTGCCAGGAAGCGCCTGAGGTCCGGGAAGCGATCGATGCCGCGCTCAAACAGATTAACGGCACGCCGGGGGATCCGCGGAGCTTCGACACACTCGATCAACTCCTGAACGATCAATCATACCGACTGGCTTTCTGGCGGGTAGCGGCGGAGGAAATTAATTACCGGCGTTTTTTCGACATCAACGATCTCGCTGCGATCCGGATGGAATTGCCCGAAGTGTTCAAAGACACCCATGGCTTGTTGCTCGAACTCGTTGGGAAGGGCGCGGTAACCGGATTGCGTATCGACCATCCCGACGGCCTATATTTGCCTAACGAGTATTTCAACAAGCTGCAAAAGCGCTGCGCCAGGGTTTTACACTCTGTTTCGTCCAAGGATAAACGCGCGATCTATCTTGTGCTGGAGAAAATTCTTACCGGAACGGAACCGTTGCGCAAAGAGTGGCCGGTCCACGGAACGACGGGATACGATTTTGCCAATGAAGTCGCGCAATTACTCGTCGATCAATCCGCGGAGACCGAAATCACAAAGACATTTCATCGCTTCATCGGCCATTCCGTTAATTTCGGACATCTCGTTTACGCAAAGAAGCGGCTCGTTATGCGCCTTTCCCTTGCGAATGACGTCAACGTCCTCGGCAACATGCTCGATCGTCTATCCGAACAAAACCGCTGGTATCGCGATTTTACCCTCGACGCACTCGGACGCGCCGTGCGCGAAACGATCGCATGTTTCCCGGTTTACCGGACCTATCTTGCCCCCGGCCATCCGGTCAGCGAAGAGGACCGTGCCGTCATCGAGCGCGCGGTGAATTCGGCGAAACGACGCAACCCTGCAATCGAAGAATCGGTCTTCAATTACCTGCGCGACGTTCTGCTTTTCCGGTTTCCGGAAAATTTGGATGAAGAGGCGCGCGCGGCGCACGAGCATTTTGTTCTTAAATTTCAGCAAAGCACCGGGCCGATCATGGCCAAGGGCCTCGAGGACACTGCATTTTACATTTACAATCGACTTGCCGGCTTGAATGAGGTTGGCGGCGAGCCGCAACAATTTGGCCTAACGACCGAAGCGTTTCATCAGCGCAACACGGTTCGGCAACGTGATTGGCCGGCAGCCATGCTGGCCACTTCTACGCACGATACGAAGCGGAGTGAAGATGTGCGGGCCCGCATGGTCGCGATTTCGGAAATGCCGCAAACGTGGCGTCGTTCGCTGCAACGCTGGCGTGCGGTCAATCGCCGGTGGAAGCGAGAGGTGGATGAAATCGAAGCTCCCGACGCTGCCGAAGAATATTTGCTTTACGAAACGCTACTCGGCGTTTGGCCGATGGAACCTAACGGAGAAGCGGCGCGGAATGTAACGCCGGAATTTATTGCACGCATTCAAGCTTACATGGCCAAGGCTATAAAAGAAGCCAAGCTCAACACGAGCTGGATTCAGCCTAACGAGCCGTGGGATAAAGCAATGCATGATTTTGTTGCGGCGGTCCTGGATCCGTCGCCGCGCAACAGATTTCTGCCGGCGTTTATTCCGATGGCGGAAGAGATCGCGCGCATCGGCGCAATCAACGCGCTCACCCAAACCGTTTTGAAATTTACCAGTCCCGGGGTTCCGGACACTTATCAGGGAAATGAGATGTGGGATTACAGCCTCGTTGATCCCGATAATCGGCGACCAGTGGATTACGAATTGCGGCGAAAAATGTTGTGCGGGCTAAAGGACGCCAGGCCGGAAGATTTGATGCAATGCTGGCCCGATGGACGCATCAAGCTTTTCACAACCCAACGGTTGCTTCATCTGCGCCGTGAACATGCGGAATTTTTTCGACGGAGCAGCTATGTTCCACTACAGGCGAGCGGAGCGTTTGCAGACTGCGTTGTCGCGTTCCTGCGCGAACACGCCGGCCAATTTTTGCTTGTCGCGGCGACGCGGTTGTCTTCTCGGCTTGGATTTCCAGCAGCCGGCGAGCGTTGGAAGGATACGCACATTCAGCTTCCGAATTCGTTGCCGAGTGCGGATATGCGCGACGTCTTTGGCACGAGAAAGATGAAAGCGGAAAACGGTCTGCTTACTGTGGCAGGCGCGGCTGCGGAACTTCCCATCGCAGTCTACGCGAACTTCTGACGTCATCAATCCTTCGCCGGCGCTAAGGATGACTGCCTAACGATATTGCGCGCCGCGATTGAAGCGATCGACGAGCGTCACAACCCCATGAGAAAAGTTGCCGATATTGGTCAAGATATCGGCGCCAAAACCAGCGAATGAAATTTCCGGTGAAGCGACGACAAGCATCACGCTGAGCACGATCAGGTTCAGCAAATAGATCACGACCAGAGAGAAGAATGTTCCCTGCTCAGCAAGGTCGCTCTGGTTTTTCAGGATCATCCAACAGGTAAACGTGAAATGAAACGCCCACGTCACACCAATGAGCGCATAGAGCAACCGGCCGTACGGTTGCATGTTAAAAAACAAGCTGAGTAGTCCGTAAAGAGCGATCGTAGTAAGGCTGTAGAGCGGGAAAAAATAAGGGGCGAGCGCGATCCAAAAATTATTGCGATCGGTGATGATGTGTCCGCCATCTCGACCGACACGGAAACGGCTGACACGGCCGCCCATCAAATATACCCAGAGCGCGTGGGTCAATTCGTGACCGAAGACGTAAAGCAAAATGGGTCGGGGCAGGCCAAAGAATGCAATCAGCCACAAAACGACGCCTAACGAGAAGAACCAGAATTCTTCTGCGGCCCACAGTCGTTGCGCCACAGTAGCGCGGGCGAAAACTGTGAAAAACGTCTGGCTTAAGACTGCGCATATCGGGATAAGAAAAAGCGCGACGATGAATTTTACCCATCGGGTCGGCACCATGATCGGTTGCGGAGGCGGCGCTTTACGTGTGGTGGGAACTGTGAGCGGCGATACTAGTCGCCGCGCGGCCACGGCGGCGGCAACAGGCTTGGGACGAGGTGATCGAGAGCCAGGGCGAAGCGTAGTCCTGCGTTTCCGGCGTCGCTGTTCCATTTTCGACTGCGCTTAGGCGCGACCCATGTAGTTGCCGGTACGCGTGTCGATCTTGATCGTTTCCCCTTCGCTAATGAACAGGGGAACGTAAACCGTCTTGCCGGTTTCGAGCACGGCGGGTTTGGTCACATTACTTGCGGTGTCTCCACGCACGCCCTCAGGCGATTCCACAACTTTGAGATTCACCGAGGAAGGAAGTTCCACCTGCACAGGCCTGCCTTCTGTGTAGAGCACCTCAACCGCGAGATTCTCGACAAGATAGTCCTTTGCCTCTGTGAGCAGATTTTCCTGGAGCGTGATCGTTTCGTAGGTGCTCGGATCCATGAAATGGAATCCGCTGTTGTCTTTGTAACTGAACTCAAGCGTCGTGCGGCTGATATCGACCAGCTCGACCTTGTCGGTAGAACCGAAGCGAACATCCGCGCTCTTGCCGGTGCTAATGTAGCGAATGATGGCTTGCACGAACGCGCGCAGGTTCCCCGGTGTGCGATGCTGCACATCGAGGACAATGGCGGTGTTGCCATTGTATTTTATCGCCATTCCTTTGCGGAGATCGTTTGCTGCGGCCATGAAAAATCGGTTCGGGTAGAGGTTGAGAGCCGCCGAGTCTGCCACGCACTCAGAGTAACTTCAAGCGTGTCAAATCCTGCGAATCGACCATCCCGACCGGCTTCTTCTCATCGTCCACCACCACCAGGTCGTCGATGCGATGGCGTTCGAGGAGATTTAGCACCTCCACCGCGAGTTTGTCCTGATGGACGGTAACGGGATTGAGCGTCATCAGATCCGCCACAACGCGGTCGCCCACCTTCGAGTCGGATTGGAAATGCCGGGCGAAATCGCCGTGCGTGAAAATTCCGGCAAGGTGACCGTCCGCGTCCGCGACCACGGCAGCGCCAGCCCGGACATCGGTCATTGCTTTCAATACATCACGAATTTTTGCGTCCGACGTGACGAGAGCGAGAGAAGCGCGCGGTCGCATAATCTGATGCACGCGCATCAACAAGCTGCGCCCGACCATTCCCGCCGGATGAAACTTGGCAAAGTCCTCTTTAGCGAACCCACGCGCCTCGAGAAGCACCATCGCCAGGGCATCACCCAGCGCGAGCATCACAGTGGTGCTCGAAGTCGGTGCGAGATTTAATGGGCAAGCTTCCTGTTCGACATTGGCATCGAGAACAATGTGGGCTTGTTGCGCCAGTGTAGACGCCGGATCGCCGCACATCGCGATGATGCGAACATCAAAGCGCGCGATCGCCGGCAAGATGCGCACCATTTCCTCGGTCTCACCGCTCGAGCTCAGCACGAGAACAACATCTCCATCCGCGACCATGCCGAGGTCGCCGTGCAGTGCGTTAAGCGAATCGAGCACGACGGCAGGCGAGCCGGTGCTGGTAAGCGTCGCCGCAATCTTGCTTCCGATATGGCCGGACTTGCCGACGCCGACGACGACCACTTTGCCGCGCGCTTCCAACGCACTCTTGATCGCATCCACCGCGCGCGTGAAATTTTCATCCAGCCGTTTGCGCAACCGCTGCAGCTCGAAAATTTCCAGATCGAGCACGCGTCCAGCCTTTTCCAAATAATCCATTAGGCGTAATTTGGGCCTCGCATTCGAAGGCGGCAAGAAATAGCGTGACAAACGATTACTTTAATAGGGGTAGATTATGAAAACGCTTTTGGTTCTGGCATTTCTTCTGGCAGCAACGACGGCGTCGGTCTCGGCGCAAAGTTTCACCGCACCGGCGCGCACTCAGCAAATACAGCGAAAAAAGACTCCGCGGCCAATTTCGCGTCGCGACGTCACCGGTGTGATTCCCCGCGCAGTTCGCGGTGGCAATCCATTGCAAATGCTCAACCCGCGTGCGCCTGCCCGGTACGGAAAAGCGGAGCAAAGCGTGCTCTTTGAGCCGAGCTATCCGCGCAGGAGTGTGATCAACGATCCAAATTATCCGGGCAAGTGGAGAGGGATTAAGTTCTTTACCCTCCTGTTTTGACGAGCGAGAGAGATCGTTCCGGCGCAGTGACGGAGCGACCGGTCGTCGCCAGCTATTGCGCGACGTTTCTGAAACCGGAGATGCTTCACATCTACCGGCAAATCACGGCGCTCGAACGCTTCACGCCGATCGTCATGGCGCAAAAGCGGGAAGAGGCAGAACGGTTTCCTTTTTCACCCATCGACATTGTCGGAAAACCCGCGACGCACTTTCTGCGGCGCTTTTGGTTTAAGCAGGTTCGCAAGGCGCCATGGCAAATATCGGCCGGAGAATTGAACAAGCTGCTTGCGGTTCTCGATCGGCGCGATGCTCGCCTGCTTCATATTTATTTCGGCCACATCGCTGTGCATTTGCTTCCGCTCATTTTGAGCTGGCGGCGACCCACCGTCGTTTCCTTTCACGGCGCGGACGTCATGGTCGATATGGACAAGCCCGCTCATCGCGCGGCGACGGAGCGAATGTTGAACGCGGTGCGCCTTGTACTTGTGCGCTCTCATTCACTACGGGATGCGATTCTTCGCATCGGTTGCCCGGAAGATAAAATTCGGATTCACCGGACGGGAATTCCCATCGCGGAAACGCCTTTTGTCGCGCGCAGTTGGCCCACGGAAGGAGATTGGCGGTTCATTCAAGCCGGGCGACTCGTCGAAAAGAAGGGATTCGGGACAAGTCTGCGCGCGTTTGCAGAATTCGCGACGCGTTACCCAAAGGCAACACTCACTATCGCCGGCGAAGGTCCACGGCAAAGCGAACTGGAAATACAGGCCCGCGAACTCGGCATCGGCGATAAGGTTTTCTTTCGCGGATTTATTTCGCAAAAAGAGCTGCGCGAACTCTTTTATTCCTCGCACATTTTTCTGCATCCGAGCGAGACAGGCGCGGATGGCAATCAGGAAGGAGTTCCCAACGCCATGCTGGAAGCAATGGCGAGCGGACTGCCAGTGTTCGCGACCATTCATGGCGGAATTCCGGAAGCCATCGAAAATAATCGCAGCGGAATCCTGGTTGCCGAAAAAGATCACGCGGCTCTCGCGGCAAAGTTGTTTGAGCTGACATCGCTGCCGCAGCATCTCTCTGAAATCGCGAAAGCGGGTGCGATAGCCGTTGCCGAAAAATTCGAACAAGAGACTCAGGTCCGGAAATTAGAGGACTACTACTTCGAAGCTCTCTCTTCTTCCTCTCCCTGAGGGAGAGGATTGAGGTGAGGGGGTCTGCGAAGCGCCTCGACACCCACCCTAACCCTCTTCAGGGAGAGGTGACCGCGTTGCAAGCTGCTCGAAAAAATTCCGTAGCTGTTCCGCAATCGCTTCAAAACCAATCTGCTTCTTTGCACGCGTCTGCGAGGTCAGAATTGTTTGTTCGTAGAACGCCTTATCCGTCAGGAGTCGCGTGGCGATTTCTTTGATTTCGGAAAACGATCGGCAAAATCCGCACGTCTCCGAAAATGCGATGCGATCGATTGCACCGTTCCCGCCTACGCACGGCATCCGGCAAAGCAACGCGTCGCCCGCAACCTGCCCGGGAACGCAGCTCGTATCGAGTTGCAGGACGATACGATGCCGGCTGACTTCGCGAAGATAATCGGGATAAGCCAACCGCTTTTCAAGCACACGCAAGCGGTTCGCGCGAAAGTTCAGCATCCCGAGAAGTTTCGCGCCGCGGCGGCCGTCGCCGTTGAAAACAGTGACGCATTCATTCGTCGTCTCACCGAGTTCGCGCGCGAGCAGCAACGCCGCCAGATGATTCCGTGTCGGCACATTCATTTCGCGTGTGCCGACAAAAATCCCCGAACGCTCGTCATTCGCGCGCGAAAAATCCCATCGCGTATCGCCAACCGGATAAGGTGTGGGAATGAAACCTACGCTCTTGTCATCCGAAGAACGAAAGGCGCGATAGACTCCTGCTGCTTCTTCCGTAGCCGCTAAACATCCATCTGCTGCCACAACGATATTTTGGAAACGCAATAATTTTGCCGGATCGCGGAGCTGCTGAGCAATTTGATGGAGTCCCGTTTCCTTAAGCGAAACGACAACAGTCCTCTTGCTTTTCTTTAATGAAACAAGTGCGCGCTGCGCCGCGCGGAAATCGCCGCGCAACAGCAGCAGCACCGGACTGTTTTTCGCAATCGCTCGTAAAGTCTCGCGCTGAAAACTGCCGCCAGTGCACGCAGCGAAAGCGTGAAAGTTCACGGGCGCGTGCTCACTGCCAGGTTCGCCAGCGTTGTCGACGAAAGATTGTTCGCGGTCACTTCCACTGGGATTGAGCACAGTCAGATGAAAACCGTGCGACTCGTTAGGCGACATCACGGAGTTCCACCCAAATCGAGCGACGGTGGCGGAGTGGACTTCAAGATTTCAGAATCGGGCACCTGATCCATCGGTCGTACCGGTTGAGCACGTCGGATTTCCACGGGTGTTTCTTCCGGGGCAGGCGTCGCCGCCGGTACTACTGCTTCCGCTTTCAAAACGGGCTTTGTCGGATCGGGCAAACCATTCTCCGCTGCGGTCCCGCTGGATTGCGCGGGCGCGACGGCTTCAGGATGATTTTCTGCAACCGGAACTTCAGGCGCCGGTTTCGCGGTAGAACGAACGGCGTTGTACGGATCGTCATCTGCGATTAGCGTCGGCCCTTTCGCGATAATCGGCGAAACCTGCGTGGTATCCACAGCGAGAGCCGCCCGTGGCCACTCGGCCTCCGGAAGATCGCGCACGATGCGCCCGCTCGCGTCGCCATGCACGTCGCACGGCTCGGTTGGCATCTGCGCTTTTGTGGCGAGTTCGCGGTAGGTTGTCCGGCGCTGCACCGTTTCGCCCGTTTCATTCGTGACGGCGTCGTAACATTTATCCGTCGCCAGCAAACCCGAGCGCGCGCAAATTTCCACGGTTTGCAAACCTGGTGGCTTCGCGATTTCACGCGGCGGATGCCTCGGGATCGACGTGTTCATAATATCGACCCAAACCGGCAGGGCGATTTCGCTTCCGAACGCGCCACGATAAATTTTTTGTGGCTTATCGAATCCAGCCCAAACGACACATGTCAATGCGCTGTCGTACCCCGCGAAAAGCGCGTCTGTAAAATCGTAGGCTGTTCCGGTCTTGCCGGCGGCGGGAAATTTTTTTAACCCAAATTCCTTATACGCCGCCTGACCAGTCCCGGATTCCAAAGCATCGACCAAACAAGAATGCACTTCATACGCGATCTCCGGCTTCAACACGGTCTTGTGCGACCGGTCTTCCTCCGATTGCCAAACAATCGAGCCGTCCTTGTCTTCGATTCGATCGAGAATGTGCGGAGCGTTTACGCGCCATCCGCCATTGGGAAAAATCGTGTAGGCTAGCGCCAGCTCGGCCAGCGTAACCTCGCTCGTCCCCAGGAATGTCGCGGGAAACGGACGCAGTTGCGATTTTATTCCGGCATCATGGCAAAGTTGAATCACGGCATCGACGCCCGGATTCATCCCGAGACGAACCGTTGCGCCGTTTTTTCCTTTTGCGAGAGCCATGCGCGCAGTGATCGGACCTTCATAACGATTGTCCGCGCGTTCCGGGCCCCATTCGCCCAGAATTCCCGTCGTGCCGCCGATCATTACCGCACGATTATCGAGCGCGGAATCTTCCACGATCGAGCCCGGAAAAAGTCCCTTTTCGAACGCAGCGGCGAAAACAAAAGGCGTCATCGCGGTGCCAGCCGGCCGCTTTGCCTGCAGCGCGCGATCGTATTGGTTGTGCTCGAAATCACGTCCACCAACGAGCGCAAGAATTCCGCCCGTGGAATTGTCGAGAGCGATAACCGCGCCTTGCAGATACTCCGGCGCCGGAAAGTTCGTGCTGCCCTTTCGAAATTTTGCGGCGTACTCGGCGTAAGTTTGATGATTGTAACCGGGATGCTTTTCCGCCTGATCGAGATGCGCGCGCAAAGATTCCTCGGCCACTTTTTGCATGTCGGCGTCGATCGTGGTGTGAATGCGGAATCCTTCGTTCATCGCGCGATCCCAGCCGACCGCGTTGATCACTTGCTGCCGGATGTAATCGACCGCGTACGTCTGACCGCGCGCGCTCTGGCGATCACCGGTCGTCAAGGCTTCCGCCTGGGCGCTGGCGCAGGTTTGCGCATTGATAAAACCAAGATCGTGCATGCGGGTAAGGACGAAGTTGCGCGCGTCGCGCGAGGCATCGCGATCGCTCCAGGGCGAAAGTTTGTTCGGGGCCTTGATCAGGCCGGCGAGGGTCGCCGATTCTGCGAGTGAGAGATCGCGTGCGTGTTTTCCAAAATATCCGCGCGCCGCTGCCTCCGCCCCGTACAACCCGCCACCGAAATAAATCCGGTTAAGATACAATTCCATGATCTTCTGTTTGCCGAACCGATGCTCGATTCGCCGTGCGAGAAAAATCTCGAGCAGTTTACGACGGAAAGTTCGCGCCTTGAGGGAAAAGCTGTTGCGCGCCAGTTGTTGCGTGATCGTGCTCGCTCCCTGGCGCACATGACCAGCGATCAGATTCTTTAAACTCGCTCGCACAATCCCGGACAAATCGTAACCGCCGTGCTGGTAAAATTTGTTGTCTTCGACTGCGACGACCGCATTCACGAGGTCGCGCGGCAATTGCTCGTAGGGAATTGTCTCGCGATTTTCGACATAGATCTGGCCGAAAATTTTGTCGTTTCGATCCACGATCACACTGGCCGATTCCATGTCTTCGAGCCTGTTCAGATCGTACGTGCCGGCCTGGGTATCGAGATCGTTCGCGACGGCAAAAGCAAAAATGACGCCCACAATGAACAGAACAACACAGATCCCGATGGGAATGTAAAAGCGCGGCCGCGCGTACCAGGGCGGCCGAAAACGATTAAGCGGGCTTTGCGCGAGATAAGAAACAGGCATGCCGTCGAAAAGGCTAATAGGCTATCGTGCGCAACCTAGGTGCAATTACCGGTAAAATCCAAAACACAAACGTGACAACGAACGTCCAGAACGCACTCGCTATTTTCATCCACGATACAATTCGTGAGCGTGGGCCGGTGACGTTTCGCTGGTTCATGGAACAAGCCCTGTATCATCCCGAGCACGGTTTCTATAGCTCAGGACGATGCGTTATCGGTCGCCACGGTGACTATTTCACCAATGTCAGCGTTGGACCGCTCTTCGGGCGTTTAATGAGCGAGCAATTCACGGAGATATGGGAATTGCTCGGACAGCCTAACGAATTCACGATCGTAGAACAAGGAGCGCATCATGGAGATTTTGCGAGGGATGTGCTTGATGCAGCTCAAACAAACCGGCCGGAATTCTTCGCCCCTCTTCGCTATCAAATCATTGAACCATTTCCAAAATTGCAGAGCCGCCAGGAAGCGACGCTCGAAATGTTTCGCGGCAGGGTCGAATGGCGGAAATCAGTCGAAGAAGTGGAACCATTTACCGGAGTTCACTTTTCAAACGAGCTCATCGATGCGATGCCGGTGCATCTGGTTGCGGCATCGGATGGTGATTGGCAGGAAAAATACGTCGCGTCCGTTGACGAGCATTTCGAATTTGTCAGAGGGCCGCTTTCAACAAGCAAATTGCGCGAGCGACTCAAAAAACTGCCGGCGCCCGTGGGGCCGAATTATGAAACGGAGGTGAATCTTGATGCGCTGAATTGGATCGAAATCCTTTCCAGAAAACTCGAGCGCGGCTTCGTCCTCGCCGTCGATTACGGCTATTCGCGCGAAGAGTTTTTCGCGCCGGAACGAACGACCGGAACACTACAATGCTTCGCGAATCACCGCATTGTGCCTTCGCCACTTCCGAACCCCGGCCAAACCGATATTACTGCTCATGTCGATTGGACAAGCCTGGCGGAGCGCGCGGAAGAATGCGGTCTGCGAATTGCGGGCTTTACCGATCAGCACCACTTCATGACTGCGTTAGCGACAACTCTGTTGCCTAACGAGTTAGAAGCCCGCGATCGACGCGCGTTGCAAACTCTCCTGCATCCTGGATTGCTCGGCCGAACGTATCAATTTCTCGCGCTCTCAAAAAACCTCCCCGACGCCAGCCAGCTTACTGGCTTCAAATTTGCGCGCGATGCGCGCGCTGGCACTCGGCTTCAGTTCCCGCTAATCTTTTTCGCCGCAAACATTCCAAGAATAAAAAAGATCACGCACAGAGCCAGGAACAGGAAAAATAAAAACTTCGCGATGCCGGCAGCTGCGGCTGCGATTCCTGTGAATCCGAATAGCGCTGCGACGAGCGCGACGATTAGAAAGATAACTGCCCATTTTAACATTTTCGATTTCCTCCTTCGGAAAGTAATCGCATCCGGGCAAACAACCGCGCGTCGTCAATTACTCGAGCCCATCCATGATCTCGCGCAGGAGGCCGGGGCCACGATAAATGTAACCGGTATAAACTTGAAGAAGTTGCGCGCCCGCAGCCAATTTCTCCCGCGCGCGACTCTGCATCATCAATCCCGCCACTCGCGATAATTGGTAGCTGCGTCTGCGCTCGAATCGCGCGAATGATGGCGGTCGATTTTTCTCGCAACGGTCTCCCGCTTAATCCGCCGGTTTGATCCACGTCCTTGGGAATGCCGGTGTGATCGATCGTTGTGTTGGTCGCGATGATTCCAGCAATGTCATTCGCCTGGCACGTCGCGACCACGTCGTGAAGTTCCGCGGGTGAAAGCTCGGGCGCGATCTTTAATAAGACCGGCCTTTTCGCGGATCGATTTTCTTCGCCGATCGCACGCAACAAACTCGAGAGGGCCTCACTTTCTTGAAGTGATCGCAGGCCCGGTGTGTTCGGGGAACTGACATTAAGCGCAATGTAATCCGCTAACGGCGCAAGTTTTCGAAACGAATAAACGTAATCTTCGACCGCGCCTTCGAGCGGCGTCGACCTTCGATTTTCCGATGTTGATTCCGATTGGAATTCGCGGCCAGTGCGCCTGGTCGCGCTGTTTTTGCAGTCGTTCCGATACAACATCAGCGCCGTCGTTATTAAATCCGAGACGGTTGATGAGAGCCGATTCTTCCGGAAAACGGAAAATGCGCGGCCTCGGATTTCCCGGCTGTGGCTTCGCCGTCACTGTCCCGATTTCTACAAAACCGAAGCCAAGCGCAGCCCATGCGTGCAGGGCAACGCCGTTTTTGTCAAAACCCGCGGCGAGTCCCACGGGATTGGGAAATGTGATTCCAAAAACCTTAGTGATCTTGGGCGGAGGTCGAAAGGCGCTGAATAACCACGGTAGGTTTCCGGCATTGCGCAAAAACTTGAGCGCAAGATGATGCGCAGTTTCCGGATCCAACGCGAAGAGCCAGGGCCTAACGAATCGTTCGTAGGCGCCGGACCGCTTCATTTGCCAATGCAGAACTGGCTGAAAACCGAATCGAGAATTTCGTCGGTATCGACGGTCCCAATTACTTCGCCGATAGCAGCAAGCGCACTGTTCAGATCGATCGCGAAATATTCCCCGGAAGCCCCTTCTTCAAATTCCCTGCGCGCGTGATCGAGCGCCTCGCGTGCGCGACGAAGGCAATCGCGGTGCCGAGTATTGATTGCGAGCGTGCTTTGCGCTCGCAGGTTTTTCGCCGTGATTCGCTCAATGATTTTCTCTTCCAGATCGAGCAAACCTTCGTCTGTCACGCACGAGATCCGCAACGCGTCACAGCCGGACCAATCAGCATGTTCCGGCAGATCGCTTTTGTTCAGCAAGAGGATCTCTGTTTGTTCGGTGGGACGTTGGGCAAAATCCGCGGGCTTCGGCGCGTTGCGATCGACGATGTGCAGCAGCAGGTCGCCGAGTTCCAATGATTTTTCCGTCCGGCCTATTCCTTCACGCTCGATCGGATCAACGGAAGGGCGCAAACCGGCCGTATCCGTTATGCGAATCGGAATGCCGCGCAGATTGACGGCCTCTTCGATCGTGTCACGCGTGGTTCCAGGAACACTGCTCACAATCGCGCGATCGTAGCCAAGCATTCGATTGAGCAGACTCGATTTGCCGGCATTGGTCGCTCCGTAAATCACGACGCGCACGCCTTCACGCAGAATTCGACCCTGACCCGCCGTCGCGAGCAACTCCTCGATTTTCTTCTGCACGGAATCGAAGCGAGCACGAAGCTTTTCACCTTCGTCCGGCGCAATTCCCTCATCGGAAAAATCGATGGATGCATTCACGTTCGCGAGAAGCGCTATGAGCTCGTCCCGAATCGCACGGATTTTTTCGCCCAGTCGACCCTGCAATTGTTCGCTGGCAGAACGCAAAGCGAGATCGGTTTGCGCGCGGATGAGATCGATCACGGCTTCTGCCTGCGTGAGATCCATCTTCCCATTCCGAAACGCGCGTTCGGTGAATTCCCCCGGCTCCGCAGCATGCGCCCCGGCGCGCAAACAAGTTTCGAGGACGCGCGCACTTACCAATGCGCCGCCGTGACAACTGATCTCGATCAAATTCTCGCCCGTGTAACTCGACGGAGCACGATGCACTGAGAGCATGACCTGATCGACAAATTGATCGCAATCGACAATTTCCCCCAGACGTTGCACGTGCGAAGGGAATTCGGACGGCCGCTCTTTGCCGCGAAAGATTTTGTCGGCGATCTCGATCGCGTCGTGTCCGGAAATACGGACCAAAGCGATCGCGCCTTCCCCCGGAGGCGTCGAGATCGCGGCAATGGAATCCGGGGCAATTGGCGTGGAAGCCACTTCGCTCATTTGCTCAGGATCTCATGCAACGCTGCGATGCATTTTCGGTTTTGCTCCATCGTGCCGATGGAGATGCGAACCCATTCCGGCAATCTGTATCCCTTCAATTCGCGCACGATGATTTTCTTTTTCAGGAGCGCTTTAAAGACCGCCTGGCCGTCGCCGACATTGACGAGAACGAAATTCGCCGCACTCGGCACGAAGCGAAGCTTCATCTCCGCGAATTTCCGCTGCAAGTAATCGCGCCCTTCGCTCGTCAGGCGTCGGGTCGCGCTAATATGTCCGTCATCGGCGATGGCAGCGAGAGCTGCAGCCTGCGCGATACTGCTCGTGTTAAATGGCTGGCGCGTTTTTTGCAAAATCCCAATCAGCTCTGGATGAGCGATGCCATAGCCAATTCGCAGACCGGCGAGACCAGCGATCTTCGAGAACGTCCGGAGCGTTACGATGTTACGGCCGCCGCGCACAAAACGGAGTGTGTCCGGCGGATTGTCCACATACTCGAAATATGCTTCATCAAAAACGGCGATAACGTTTTCCGGCACACGCGACATGAAATCGTCGATCTCCGTCTGAGACAAAAGTGTCCCGGTCGGATTGTTCGGGTTGGCGATGAAAATAAGGCGCGTGCGCGGCGTAATCGCTTCCAATATCGCGGCCAGATGATGACGGTGATCGGGACTCGGTGATTCGATTGTCTTCGCGCCAAAAACGGCCGCGACCAATCTGTAGACGACGAAAGCATGCTCGGACGTAATGATCTCATCGCCTTCGCGCAGAAAAGCGTGACCCAAAAACTCGATCACCTCATTTGAGCCATTGCCGAAAATCAGATGGTCGCGCGGAACGCCCAGTTTCTTTGCGACAGCTTCGCCTAAATAATACGCGCCGCCGTCTGGATAGAGATGCGCGCGTTCGAGCGCCGCGCGCATGGCAGAGAGCGCTTTTGGCGAGGGACCAAACGGATTTTCGTTCGAGGCGAGTTTAATAATGTCGTCAGCATTGGTGCCGAGCTCGCGCGCGGTCTCCTCGATTGGTTTACCAGGCTGGTAAACTTTGAAATCGCGCAGGGCTGGATTTGCGTAATCCGAGATCGAAGACATGCCGGGGAATTGTAAACGGATTTTTCGCCTTGAACAGGAAACGCAGCGCTTGCGCAGCCTAACAAAAAACGCTGTTCAGGTTTGGCGATCTGTCGGAACGTTTCGGCCTTATGAACTGGCTGCATATTCTCGCCCACGCGACAGTCTTCGGGATCGCGATCAATTTCTGGAAAATCGTTGGGTTAAGCGGAAGCATCATCTTCGGTGTGCGCTTCCTCATTCAATGGCTCGCCTCGGAGCGCGCGCGCAAAAGTGTGATCCCGTTCGGTTTTTGGGAATGCAGCGCGATCGGCTCGCTACTTCTGCTGGCTTACTTTGCGATTTACCGGCGCGATTCCGTCGGCGTCTTGCAAAGCATCTTGCCGCTTCCAATTTACCTGCGGAACCTCTATTTTCGCTATACGCATCATGCTCCGAAACACGCGGGCGCCGAGCCCCGGGCTGAGGAGTAATTTAAGCGCATAAATTTTTGCCGATGATCGAGACCGACAAAATTATCTATCTCGATAACAACGCCACGACGCAGGTCGATCCGGCGGTCGTGGAGGAGATGGTGCCGTACCTGACGAAATACTGGGGGAACCCATCCAGCGGCTATTCGTTCGGCGCACAGGTGCGAAAGGCCGTCGATCTTGCGCGGGAACGCGTGGCGGCATTGCTCGGCTGCGAGCCGTCGGAAATTGTTTTTACGAGCGGCGGGACGGAATCGAACAATACGGCGATCAACGCCGCGCTTCGCGTCGATCCGAGCCGACAACACATTGTCACGACTGCGGTGGAGCACAGCGCGGTCCTTCGCTACTGCGAAGACCGCGGCAAGCGTGGTTGCGACGTGACGTTTCTCGGCGTGACTCAAGAAGGCGAACTCGATCTCAACGAACTCGAACGCGCCATTCGTCCAGAGACGGCGATCGTCTCCGTCATGTGGGCGAATAACGAAACCGGCGTGGTGTATCCAATCGATGCCATCGCCGAAATTGCGCGACGCAAACGCGTGCTCTTTCACACGGATGCGGTGCAGGCAGCCGGAAAAGTTCCTCTCAAATTGTCGGAACGCGGGATCAGTTTTCTTTCTCTGTCCGCCCATAAGCTTTATGGCCCGAAAGGGGTCGGCGCCCTCTACGTGAATCGCAACGCGCGCTTTTCTCCGATGATCTTCGGCGGCAGCCAGGAAAATAAGCGGCGGGCCGGCACGGAAAACGTGGCTTCGATCGTTGGACTGGGAAAAGCGGCGGAACTTGCACTGTCGGGTCTGGAACAAGAGCAGGAACGATTGCGTAAACTGCGCGACCGTTTTGAATCGGAGCTCCTGCAAAAAATTCCGGACCTGATGATCAACGGCAATCCGGAAAATCGTCTGGGCAATACCTCGAATCTTTCCTTCCGCGGAATCGACGCGCAGGCGCTTTTGTTGATGTTCGACCAGAAAGGAATTTGCTCCTCGATTGGTTCGGCCTGTCTCACCGGCTCATTGCAATCGTCCCACGTGCTTCGCGCGATGAAGCTCGATGAAGAAAGAGCGCGCGGCAGCGTTCGATTCTCGCTCGGCCGCTGCAATACGGCAGCGGAAATCGACACGGTGCTCGAAATAATTCCACCGGTGATCGAGAAACTGCGCGGCCTTGCCCCCGCGTTGGCCTAACGAGTGGCGCACAAACGTTCTTCGCACTGGCTGAACAATCGCTGGTGGAGACTCGCGATTGGCGAATGGATCGCGCTCACGCTCGCCTTTCTCGCCATCGTCTTGATCTTCTGCCTCTTTTTCATTCGACGCCACACTCTTCCGTACCACATGGAACACAGCTTTGCGGTGAGCGATCCGGAGTTCATCGGCTCTGCCCTGGCCCTGAGTGATCCAGTTCTCGTTCCCGGAAACAAAATCGATCTGCTGCAAAACGGTGACGAATATTTTCCGGCCATGCTGGCGGCAATTCACTCCGCGAAAAAAACAATCAACTTCGAAGCCTACATTGTTTATTCCGACGAGATCGGTCGAAAGTTTCGCGATGCGCTGATCGAACGCGCGAAATCTGGAATCGAAGTGCGCGTCTTGCTCGATGGCATTGGTTCAGGCTGGAGTCTGAAAAACTCCGATGTGCGGATGATGAAACAGGGAGGCTGCAAGTTCGCCTATTATCATCCGACGCATTCCTGGCGCATCGATCGCACGAATCGGCGTTCGCATCGCCGCATTCTTGTCATCGATGGAAAAGTTGCGTTCACGGGCGCAGTTGGGTTTGCAAAACACTGGGCCGGTCACGCACAGGATGAGAAACATTGGCGCGACGTTCAGGCGCGTATTGAAGGACCGCTCGTGGCGCGACTACAAGCGGCCTTTCAGGAACATTGGGTGAAAACTTTTGGCGAATCGCTCAGCGGCGCGGGACAATTTCCGGCGCTTGCCGAAGCGGGCGATCTCAAAGCACAGGTAGTCTTGTCGCGTTCGTTTTCCATGGCGCCCGTTCCGCTGCTGCAAGCCGTCGCGTTTTCCGCAGCGGAAAAACGAATCTGGATCACCAACGCTTATTGCACGCCGACGGACGATCAGGTCGATTCATTGGTGAAAGCGGTCAAACGCCACGTCGACGTGCGTTTGATTCTTCCCGGAAAGAACGACGATCAGCCCTTAACGAAGTCCGCTGGTCGCGCTGCGTACGGGCGCATGCTCGAAGGCGGCGTGAAAATTTTCGAGTATCAGCCAACAATGATTCACGAAAAGACCATGGTGGTCGACGGTCTCTTTTCGCTCGTAGGTTCTTCCAATCTCGATGCACGCTCGTCGGAAATTAACGAAGAGCTTGATGTCGCAGTTTACGATCGTGACTTCGGCCAGACGATGGAAAATGTTTTCAAAGAGGATTTGAAACATTCGGTGCGAGTACACGCTGCAACAATTCCGAAACCGCTCGCTCTGGGAGCGCACGACGGAATGGCTGATGTTGCCTTTTCGCTCGCAACTCTGAAGATTAGCCTGCTCGAGATGGAAACGTCACCGCTTGATGTTGGAGGGTTGCGTCACGACTACGCCGGCCAGGGGCTGCGGCGTGCCGACCTTGATCCCGATCCCATCCGGCAGTTTACCTTGTGGTTTACCAACGCGGCGAATGCCGGCATTCGCGATGCGAACGCGATGAGTCTGGCCACGGCAACGCCGACGGGCGAACCTTCCGTGCGCATCGTTCTGCTCAAAGGCTTCGACGAACGCGGTTTTGTTTTCTTTACCAATCACGCGAGTGAGAAAGGGAAACAGCTCAAGGCGAATCCGCGCGCGGCGCTCGCGCTCTACTGGGTGCAACTGGAACGCCAAATAAGAATAACCGGTGCCGTCGAACAAACATCGCGTGACGAATCCGAGCGCTACTTTCATTCGCGTCCGCCCGGCAGCCAGCTCGGGGCGTGGGTTTCCCGACAAAGCGAAGTCATCGACTCACGGAAAATACTCGACGCCAGACTCGCGAAGATCACAGAGCGATACGCCGACGGGAAAATTCCATTGCCGCCACACTGGGGTGGTTATCGCGTAAAACCGGAGACGATCGAGTTTTGGCAAGGCCGGACGAATCGTCTGCACGACCGGTTCCGCTACACGCGCCAGAGCAACGGCGGCTGGTCGATCGAAAGACTCGCGCCTTAATTCGTTAGGCAACAATTCGATGCCTAACGAATCACTCCCACGATCTCGCCAATGGGAAAATAACCCGGCTGATCGCTATTGGTGGCATCGGCTCCCGGGAATGAATTTCGTTCCCCCGATCTACGCAGATTTGGCGGAAGAGGAATGGACCATCCTGCACAAATGGTATGAGGAAACCGACAAGAGCGGCCTAATTGGCGAATGCGCCGTGCCGTTCATTTCACTTCTGCACGGTCTTATCATGGGAAATCGCGCAGCGCGCATCGTGCAGCTTGGAACATGCTCCGGGTATTCCGCGCTCCTGCTCGGATTCATGCTGCGCCGCATGAATGTGGGACGCGGTCTTTTCAGCGTCGATATCGATCCGCAAATGTGCGCTACATCGCGACAGTGGATCGAGCGAGCCGGCCTCGGTCCCTACGCGCACATCGCACAGCTCGACGCGACCGATGCAAAAACGCCGCAAGCAGCGAATGACTTTCTCGGAGGCGATCCGGAATTAATCATTATCGATAGCTCGCATGAGTATGAATCGACTCTGCTCGAGTTGAATCTTTGGTATCCGGCGCTTGCGCCCGGGGGATTAATGGCGCTGCACGATGTGAGCCATTTCGCGGCGAGTTTCGATGTCACCAAGAGCGGCGGTGTTCGTCGCGCATTTAGCGAATGGCGGAAAGCGCACCCGGATGTAGAAACATTTTCTTTGAATAGCGAATCGCAATCGATGGATTTGCCGCGACCGTTTTATAAAGATGCGTGCGGCATCGGGCTAATTCACAAGTCGTCAATTTCTGAGCAATGAATCCGCGGATAGAATTGCAACGCGGGGACATCACAAAACTCACCGTCGATGCGATTGTAAATGCTGCTAACTCGACACTTCTGGGCGGCGGTGGCGTCGACGGCGCGATTCATCGCGCCGCGGGTCCGGAATTGCTGGTGGAATGCCGCTCGTTAGGCGGCTGCCCCGCGGGCCAGGCGAAAATCACACGCGGGTATCAATTGCCTGCGCGTTTTGTCATTCATACCGTGGGACCTGTCTGGTCGGGCGGTCATCGCGGTGAGGCAGAAACGTTAACGAACTGTTATCGGAACTCGTTAGGTATCGCGGTAGCTAATAACGTCAAAACGATCGCGTTTCCTGCCATCAGTTGCGGAGCATATCGATATCCCATTGACGAAGCTGCCGGGATCGCAGTCGAAACAACGACGGCATTCCTGGAAGAAGATCAGACGATCGAGAACGTCACCTTCATTGCCGCGACAGAAGAAATTGAAGAAGCTTACCGGCGCTTGATGTGACTGTGCCGGATCGTCGCACGCTCCCGATCTTCGAGCTCGAGTCCGAGATTGTAGAGGCATTGCAAAAGAATTCCCGTCTCATCGTGCAGGCGCCGACCGGTTCGGGAAAATCGACGCAGGTTCCGCAGATTTTGCTCGATCACGGATTGCTCGGTCGAGGGCAGGTTGTAATTCTGCAACCGCGCCGGCTGGCCGCGCGGTTGCTTGCTGCGCGCGTCGCGCAGGAACGAAAAGTTCAACTCAGTCGCGAAGTTGGCTATCAAATCCGATTCGAGAACGTTACCTCAAAGGAAACACGAATCCGCTTTGTTACCGAAGGCATCTTGCTGCGCCAGTTGATTGACGATCCGCAACTGCGCCAAGTCTCTGCGATTCTCTTCGATGAATTTCATGAGCGTCATCTTTATGGCGACATCACGCTGGCGCGCGCGCTTCAGTTGCAACAAACGAGCCGGCCTGATCTGAAGATCGGTGTGATGTCGGCGACCCTCGACGTCCCGAACCTCGAAAAATATCTCGCGCCTGTGCAGCTGCTGACTTCTGCCGGGCGCGTTTACCCGGTTGCCATCGAATATCTGGAGAAACCGGTCCGCGCAGAAGATTATTCGGTTTGGGATCTGGCGGCGGACGAACTCGATCGACTCGCACCAAAAACAGAAGGCGACGTTCTTGTTTTCATGCCGGGCAAATATGAAATTGATCGCACAATTTCAGCGATCCGTGCTTCGCGCGTAAGCGATCGGTTCGTCGCGTTGCCGCTTTACGGTGAATTGCCGCCGCGGGAGCAGGATGCGGCGTTGGCGCGTTACGAAAAGCGGAAAGTGATCGTGGCTACTAACGTCGCGGAAACGTCTCTCACGATCGAAGGCGTGCGAGGTGGTGATCGACGGCGGCCTGGCGCGAATCGCGCGCTACGATCCGCGGCGCGGCATCAATACATTGCTCATCGAAAAGATCAGTCGCGCCTCGGCCGAGCAGCGCGCCGGTCGCGCCGGCCGCACTGCGCCTGGACATTGCCTTCGGCTTTGGACAGAACGCGAACATCTGGAACGTCCGGCGCAGGAATTGCCGGAAGTGAAGCGGCTCGATCTCGCGGAAGTTGTGCTCACGTTGAAGGCGAGCGGCGTCGAGAATGTCGCAAGCTTTCGCTGGCTGGAACCGCCGGATGCAAAAGCGCTGGAGAGAGCGGAGCAATTGCTCGTCGATCTTGGCGCGATCGACTCTGACGCTATTACTCCGCTCGGTCGCCAAATGCTCGCCTTTCCCGTGCATCCGCGGTATGCGCGCATGTTTCTGGCGGCGCAGACGCATGGTTGCGTGCGCGCCATTGCACTGATTGCGGCCTTAACGCAGGGCCGCAACTTGTTGCGCCGCGCTGAAGGAAAGCAGATGCGTGAAGATCGCGACGATCTCTTCGGCGGCGAAACGGAATCCGATCTTTTTGTCCTGGTGCGAGCGTTTCGTTTTGCGCAAAAAAATCAATTCGATCCGCGACGATGCGGGCGACTGGGCGTGAATGCGCAGGCCGCTCGGGAAGCGGAACAGTTGTGCGACCAATTTTTAAACATTGCGCGCGCAGAAGGTCTCAATATCGAATCGGGCGAGTCGAAACCCGGCGCGATCCAGCGATGCATTCTCGCTGGTTTCCCCGATCAAGTTGCGGTGCGTCTCGACAAGGGAACTCTGCGCTGCGCATTGGTGCATAACCGCCACGGTTTGCTCGCGCGCGAGAGCGCTGTGCACGAAGCGCATCTTATTGTCGCTTCGGAAATCCGTGAGATCGAGAGCAGTGACAAGGAAAGGCAGGTCTTGCTTACGCTCGCGACGAAGATCGAGGAGGAATGGCTGCGCGAATTGTTCCCGGAAGCATTCCGCGAAGAGACCGTCGTCGCATTCGATCCGACACAACGCAGGGTGATTGGTCGGCGCGAGATGCGATTTCACGATCTCGCACTGCAAAGGGAAACTGTGGGCGAGGTTTCAGCTGAATCAGCCGCGACGATTCTGGCGCGCGAAGTTGCAGACGGGAATCTTGTGCTAAAGAATTGGGACAATTCCATCGAGCAATGGATTGCGCGTGTGCACTGCGTTGCAAATTGGTTTCCGGAATTGGAATTGCCGCAGATCGGCGATGCAGAAAAATTGTCGCTGCTCGAACAAATTTGTCTGGGCGCATTCGGCTACAAAGAAATCAAGGAGCGTCCAGTCTGGCCAGTAGTGAAGTCCTGGCTGAGCTCGGCCCAGCAACAGGCGCTCGATGAACTCGCGCCGGAACGAATCAAACTTCCGGCCGGCAAGTCTGTGAAGGTCACCTACAGCGAATCAAATCCGCCCACAATTGCAGCGCGTATTCAGGACCTCTACGGCGTGAAAAAGAATCTCGTGATCGGACGCGGCAAAATTCCGCTTCGTATCCAAGTGCTCGCGCCGAATCATCGCCCGATTCAAATCACAGACGATCTCGAGAATTTCTGGCGCGAGACGTATCCGAAAATCAAAAAAGAATTGCAGCGCAAATATCCGAAGCACGAATGGCGTGACCTGTAGCGGCGGTCACAGACTGCCGTTACAGAAGCAAATCAAAATCCGCTGCGAATGCCGCGGCTTGGATCGCGCGGCGAAATTACGCCGCCCAGTTTGTCCCAGGCAGATTGAACGGCCGCTCGCGCTTCGTCCCATGGCAGCGCGGCCCCCGGATGATGTTTCCCGTAATCCAACGCCACATCGTCTTCGACTTCCTCAAACTTCTTACCGCCGTGCTTGGCGAATGCCGCTTGGGCGGTGTGATAGGCCGGAACGAAATCTTCATAACTCCGTTCGCCGCTGGCGTATGGCTGCGTCTCGTGGTGTTCCCGCCAATCGATTTTTTGCTTTGCAGGATCGTTTGCTGATTTCTCGTCCATAATGTGCTCCTTTAGTATATTCGCTAGTCCATCGCGACTGGCAATGGGAAAGGCTGTGATGGAATTCATCGCAATGAACGCAGGGGAATGTTGAAAAACGATTTATAAGTATGACTAATAACGGGGACGAATTTATGGAAGACGATCCATTGGCGGCATCAATGCCGTCGCGGCACGAACAAGGAAAGCTGCGCCAGGCGGCTGGAGATACGTGGGAGCGCACGCGACAGACAGTCGGCACGGCGCGCGAGCGAACGGAGTTTTTTCTGCGCGAAAATCCGGTGCCGACCATTTTGGGAGCGCTCGTCGTAGGGTTGGCGATTGGGCTGGCTATTCGCTACGCGTCGAGTTCCGAAGAAAAGGAAATCGAAGTGAGATCGCCGCTCGGAAACATCAACTGGGGCACGATGTCACTTCCTCTTCTCTGGCCGTTTTTCAAAACGGTGAAGAGAAAATATGAGGATTCGGCCGACGCAGTAAAAGAAGGAATCGATCGCGTCAAAGACATTGACGTCGACCGCTACGTGAAGCCGCTGCGCAAGCGCTGGAAAGCCTGGGCAAACTAATCGCCGCGAGGCGTAAGAAAAACTACGGCGCAGGAGTTGCCGGAGCCGGCGTTGGTGTATCTGAGAGGGTCGAATTGCCCGAAGGAAGCGTCGGAGGTCTAAACGTGCCAAGCGCCTCCGGTCGCTTGAGCAGTTGTTCCGCCTGGACATCGCTCGCCACGGATTGGCCGGCCTGCTTCGACAGTTCCTGCGATATCTCCATTGACTCTCGCAAAATCGGTACGGCCTCAGCACTCATTTTTTTTCCGATAGGCGAATCATAAAACTTCAGCAGATCGTTCAATTCGTCCGACGTATAGTGCTTGTCGTAAACCTGAACCAGCCGGTTTTGCAATTCGTCGATGCTGATGAGGCGCTGATATTTGTCCCAGAATTTCTCTGGCACACGCGGCATCGCGATCTTCATCGCTTCCAGCGCCTGGAGAATGCGCACCTGCGCCATCTCCGCTTCTTTGGAGCGGTCGATCACCTGTCGAATTAATCTTTCCTTCTCAGGATCGATCTTCGCTACAGACGCCGATGGCGTGGGTGACGCGGACGGAGAAGAAGGCGTCGGGGTTTGGCCCGAAATTGGAAGAACGGCGACGAGCAGAAGCGCGGTAATGAGAAGTTTGTTCACGATGTTATTTTCGCTTGGTAAAGTCACCGAACAAGTTTTCTCCGGCAAGTCCAGCGCAAATCTGGCATTGAACCGCTGTCTATCTCGCGGAAAATAGCGATTCACCAATGGCCGCGACCTCCTCTGCCGCTCGTCCGAGCTGGCAACGTAATCCCATTTTTCGCTTTTTTGCCTCGCTCAAACTCGCGGTGGTGTTGCTGGCGGTTTTGATTATCGGCGCGATTGCCGGAACGATTTACGAATCGAGCTTCGACGCAAAAGTGGCGCGCGCCTACGTGTATGGCGCACCGTGGTTTAATCTCTGGCTCGTTCTGCTCGCCGCGAACCTGACCGTCTCCGCGCTCTCGCGCTGGCCATGGAAAAAGCATCACGTCGCATTTCTCATCACCCATCTGGGTATCATCACACTTCTCGCGGGCTCGCTTATCGGCCGCATTTGGGGAATTGAGGGCACGATCACACTGTTCAAAGGCGATGCGCCGAGCAATCGCCTACTGGTCGATCAACATCAGCTGCGCATTCGCGACACGGATGGAATCATCAAAGGTTATCCCGCTGAATTCATTCATCATCCGCCGACACCACAAAAGCCGCGCGATCTCGGTTTGCTCGCGTCGGGCGCGCATTTGAGTCTTGTTGGATATGCGACGGCGGTCGATGCGAAGCTCAATCCGAAAGCCGTGACGACGGGCGGCGTTCCCGCGCTGCATTTCACAATCAGCACCGCAATGATGGGCCAGCATCTTGAGAGCTGGCTGCTCGCGGACGATCCGCAACACGACAGTTTCAGTATGGGTTTGGCGAACATCGAATTCAAACGTGGTGTTGCCCCATCAACAGACGACGCATCGTCAGCAGGTCGGAGTGATGCAGCGAATCGTCCGTCGCCTAACGAAGAAACCGATATCGAAGAATCGATCTTCGCTTTTGCCAAAGCGCCGGAAGAACAGATCGCCAAAGCTGCCAGGGGCGGCAGCACAGGCGCGAAAATTCAACTGCAACAGCCGCAAAAGGGAAACACCGGCAGCGTCGTTGTGAGCATCGCCGGCAAGAACTGGACGTTCGATGTCGCAAATAATCTGAAGAAAGAAATCCCGTTGGAAGGCAGTCCTTTCACGATGCGCATCGAAAACTACTGGCCCGATTTCCGAATTACTGACGGAAAGCCCGGGACAATATCCGAGCAACCGAACAATCCTGCCGTCGTGGTGACGCTGCGCGGCAAGGCAGTTCCCGTTGCCGCCGCGCCGGATCCGCATGGCAGTGCACCCGCGATGCCGCCAGAGGGCTCCAATTCCTCCGCGAACCACCTCACGCTTTTCACATCGGATGATGGCGCGATCACCTACGATCTTCTCTCACGAAAACTCGGTCATTCGACTGGTAGACTGAATCTTAACGAGCCGCTTAAAACCGGTTGGGCGGATTGGCAACTGCGCGTCGATCGATTCCTGCCACGCGCCGAACAATGGATGGATTTCAATCCTGTGCCGACGGCGGCTGCGAATGCGGCTGATCTGCCGGATGGCGTTCGTGTGCGCATTCAGGAAGGCGCGCGAACGTTCGAGCAATGGGTGCCTGCTGGCTGGCAGGTTTCGATTCCGACTTCGCCGACTGAAGTGCAAGTCGCATACGGCTGGCGGCAAATTCCGTTGCCGATCGGGCTCGAGCTCCTCAATTTTGAAGTAAAACGCAACGAGGGAAACGACAGTCCTGCCGGTTTCAAAAGCACTGTGCGCGTGTCGAATGCGGATGGCGACAGCGCGACCGGCCAATGTTGGATGAATAATCCGTTCAGTTTTCCGATAGCCTGGTGGCGCAGTTGGACCGGGCTCACCTACAAAATGTCGCAGGCTTCCTGGAATCCGGAAAATCTCGGGCAAAGCACAATTCAGATTTTGCGTGATCCGGGCTGGCTCCTGAAATGGATCGGATCGCTTCTCATCGTTACCGGAATTTTCCTGATGTTTTACGTGCGCGGATTCCGGAAACCAACTGCCGCTCCGCCAATTCTTCCGAACGCCAGGGCACCGCGAGAGTCAAAACGTGAGGTAGCGCTCGCTTCGGCAAGTCGCTAATCACGTTGTGAAACAAAAGATCATCGTCTTCCTTATCGCCGCTTTGCTTCCCGCCTGCGCTTCAAATCGCGTCGCGGAAAAACCGGAGCGGCCCCGACGTTCCGAAAGTTGGGGATATTTCAGCGGCCCGGTCGATACGCGCTGGGACAACGATGGACTCGATATGACGCTCCTGCACGAAGTGCGCTACACCGACCCGGATGGCGTGGTCTGGGTTGCGCCGGCAGGATCGAAAATTAACGGCGCATCAATTCCACGCGCGTTCTGGTCGCTTTTCGGTGGACCATATGACGGAAAATATCGCGCTGCTTCCGTTCTTCACGACGTCGCTTATGAACAACAGACACGGCCGTGGCAACAATGCGATCGCATGTTCTACAACGCACTTCGTTGCAGCGGCGTCGGAGTCATTGAAGCGAAAACAATGTATTACGCGTTATATCGGCACGGGAATCATTGGAAACATCCAATTCGTCGCGCCACCGAAGTGCAACTCAGCGATATTGCACCGCGAGCCGAACGCACGACCGCGGTCGATCCCGGTGAAGTCGATGCCATTCAAAAGTGGATCGAGAGCAACGATCCCAGTCTCGATCAAATCGAAACGCGCGCGACCGTCGCGTCGCACTAGCAACGCTTGCCGGTGTGACGGAACAAACTACGTTCGGATATGCGCAAGGTTGTAAAGTCAGCTAACCAGCCGTTCGAAATCAAACCGCAACAGAAATCCGTTTTCATTTGCATGTGCGGTTTGTCGAAGAATCAGCCGTATTGCGATGGCTCACACAAAACCGTGGCCGATGAAGAAGACGGTAAGATTTACGAATACGACGCGGAAGGCCATCGCCGCGAAACGTAATTGATTCGTTAGCCCACCGGCGTCTCAACCAACCTTCCCCGGCCCCCATAATGCCCGCCCGGGTTTTGCGCCGGTATGTTCGCCGTCTTTGATTACCTGCACGCCATTGACGAAGACGTGTTTCACTCCGACCGCGTACTGGTGCGGCTTCTCATATGTTGCGCGATCCGAAATCTTCGCAGGATCAAATACAACGACGTCAGCGAACATTCCTTCTTGCAGAAGACCGCGATGATCGAGGCCGAGATTGGTCGCCGGCAGCGCGCTTAATCGCCGCACGGCCTCCGGCAGCGAAATCACTTTTTCATCGCGTGAATATTTCCCGAGAACGCGCGCGAAATTCCCGTATGCCCGCGGGTGCGGATTCGATTTCAGAAAAACGCCTTCCGGCGCCTGCGATGCTTCATCCGATCCAAAGGAAATCCACGGCTTGGCAATTTCCTTCTTCACGTTCTCCTCCGACATAAGAAAATAAATCGTATCGATGCGCGATTCATCTTCGGCGATCAAATCCATGATCGTTTCGACCGGATCTTTGCCGCGCATCTTTGCCACTTCGGCAAGCGACTTGCCCGTAAGCGGTTTCAGTTTTTCCGATTTGAATCCGACGAGCAGAATTTTAGCGGGCGACCCCGCTGCAAGGTAGAAATTTTCCCACTCGTCGCTCGGCGTCTTCACTTGCGCTGCAATTTTTTCGCGCGTGGCAGGATCGCGCAATCGTTTGAACAAAGCAGGATATCCACCGTCTTCTGTCCAGGGCGGCAGAGAAGCATCGAGCCCGGTTCCGCCGGCTGTGTAGGTGTACATGTCTGCTCGGATCTTGAGTCCTTCCTTCTGCGCCTTCTCGATTCGCGCCAAAAACTCATCCTGTTTCGGCCAATTCTGCACACCCGCGGTTTTAATATGATAAATCTCCGCGGGGATTTTTGCTTCGCGGCTGATCCGGATCAGCTCATCAAGCGCCTCGAACAAGCGATTCCCCTCGCTGCGCATATGGGAAATGTATTTGCCCTGATATTTCGCCGCGACTTTGCATAACTCGATCAGCTCGTCCGTCTTCGCATAAAACGCGGGCGGATAAATCAGTGACGTCCCGATCCCGAGCGCGCCTGCTTCCATTTCTTGCCTAACGAGTGCGCGCATCTCATCGAGCTGTTGCGGCGTTGGCGCCTTGTCTTCGAAGCCGATGACGTTTTCGCGAATGGTCGTCGCGCCGATAAACGAGGCAACGTTGCAGGAAATACCGCGCTTCTCGAGAAATTGCAGATATTCCGCCAGCGTCTTCCACGTGATGTCGTAGTGGATGTCTTTTTGATCGCGCAGCATTTTTTCCTTCACGCGATCGTTCACCGGCCCCATCGATTCCCCTTCACCCATTATTTCAGTGGTGACGCCCTGACGAATCTCACTTTGCGAGCGGCCATCCTCGATCAACGATTCCGTGGACCACGAAAGCATGTTGATAAAACCGGGCGCTACCGCCAGCCCGTGGGCGTCGACAACTGTTTTCGCTTCGGCATTCTTAAGATCGCCGATTCTCGCGATGCGATCCCCGCGTATCGCTACATCAACGCGTTTTCCGGGATCGCCCGTTCCGTCGTAAACCGTTCCGTTCTTGATGATGACGTCGAAATCTGTTGCTGCGAACGCCGACGAGATTGCTGCAATCAAGGAAGCCGCGAAAACAAGCAAGCGTTGCATTGCTTGATTGAAAAAGCCGAGGCAGGACAATGTCGATCTTAAAAACGGTAGCGAGGTCCATGACCGCCGCTACAACCAGAGGTCTCACTCGTAACCGATCCGAAGAATCTCCAATTCTGTTTCCCCGGATGGAATCTTGAAACGAACTCGGTCGCCTGCCCTGGCGTTCATAAGCGCGCGCGCGATCGGCGAAAGCCAGCTCACCCAGCCCCGATCGATATCGGTTTCATCGACACCTACGATGCGATACGTGGACTCTTCTCCATCCGCTTCGCGCACGGTAACGGTCGCACCAAAACGAACCACATCGATATCTCCTCCGGGCGGCGAAACGATCTCCGCTGACTGCAAACTCTCCTCAAGTCGCTGAATGCGCTGATCGAGCGTAGCGAGTTGCCGCTTTGCGTCGGAATCGTCTGCACCCGAAACGGAAGGCCGTTTTTCCCTAACGAGCCGTTCGAGTTCGTTACGCAAACGCTGCGCGCCATCAGGCGTAATGTAGTTTTTCGCACCAGCGGGAAGGACAGAAGCCAGCGGCGGAAGATCCGGCATCGCCGCTCCTTCATTTTCTTCTCGTGTGAAAGCCTTGCTCACTTTTCAGTGCAACTTCATTGCTGACCACGCTTGATTGCGGCCAATTTTTCCTCGGCGCGCGCAACGTCGGATTTTCGTCCGCTGCCGAGCGCGAGCAGTTTCTGCTGACGATGCAAATTCAATATCGCAGCATCCAGCTCGGCTTTTGCCAAATCATCAGCCGCGGCTTTGGCGGCCGCCGCCGCTTGAGCAAGTGCGAGTTTCATTTCCGCGTGAGCCGGTTGCTGCACTTGCACCATGCCATCGTTCGCGCCCGCGGATTTTTGAATCTCGACCAGCTGCACCTTGGTCAATTCTGCCTGGAGCCGCACCACGCGCAGAGCTCGCTGTTCCGCTTCAACCTTCGCGAGAATTCCGGCTTTGTAGAGCCGCTCCGCCGACGCTGCGCTTTTCTTAGCGCGTTCCAATTGTTTCTGTAACTGCGCGGAATCGCCAGCTGGCGTCGGGCTCGGCTCGGCCTGCGCAACTGGTCGACCATCAGGCAGCACGAGAAGAGGCGGCTCCACTTCGAACGAGCCGGCATCCGGTGACGGCTCCTGCGCGAAAAGCGGAACAATGGGAATCGCGACTGAAATAGAAAACGCGATCCAGCGTTTCATTCCCAAATGATATCACAAAAATATCGGATTCGAACAGTCGCACTCGGCCCCTGTTTAGCGCAAAAACGACTACGACCACGTCGCCTTTGCCGTGCGTTACTTTATTGGGAATGCATATGAAAACTGTTCTCGCATTGTTTCTTGTCGTGGCCTCGGGTGCGATCGCCCAGGCGCAGTCGGAATCGACACATCTCGCCGGTCAGGCCAACAAAACACCAGGCCATCCTGGTTACCTCGCTGTGTCGGATAACGATAAAGCGATGGATCGCGCAGTCGATCACGCGCAAAAGTCGCTCGGATTTTTCATTGCGGCGTTACACATGAAAAAACCGGGCGACAGCGGCTTTGAGATCAAGAAAGGATTCGTTGATGGCGATCAGGTCGAACATTTGTGGATAAACAATCTCACCTACGACGGGAAAAATTTTCACGGGCGCATCAATAATCGCCCGCTCGATGTAAGCAACGTTCACCTCGGCGAAGAAGTCACTGTGGCGCCACGCGATGTTTCTGACTGGATGTTTGTGAAAGATGGAAAGTTGATGGGCGGTTACACAACACGCGTTCTCTACCGGCGCTTATCACCGGAAGATAAAGCGGAGTTCGATAACAAAGCGGAGTTCACAATTCAATAATCGAGGGGATTTATGAAGCGAACATCTAGCGAAATCACGGTGCGAGGGTTGGCGTTAATTCTCGCGGGAGTAATCGCACTGCTCGTCGCCGGATGTGCCGGCGGATATTACACCACGGGGGCCTACTACACGCCAGACTACGCCCCCTATTACGCGGACTATGGTTACGGGGGCGGACCGTATTATGGATACGACCCCAGCTATATCGGCGGTTTTGTTATCACGGGTGGCCACCATTATCATCGCTATTACGGGCACCACCACTTTCGTCATGAGTATTCACATCGCGGAAGACATTCCGGATATGCAGGTGGACATGCCCGCTCGAATGCTCACCACGGACATCATCATCATCATCATTAGTGACAACCGACCGCGAGGTTGTCAGTGTCTGGGATTCGCGGAGCGCTGCAGTAAATCGACAAGTTGATCTTTCCAGAGCGCCGCGACGGTGTGGCTGCCGTGTCCGCGAGTTTTGTCGCTCATCGGGATAACCAAGGCGCGTCCCTGCGGCACGCGCTTGATCTCCCGCTCCAGGATTCCCAACTCGGGCGGATTAATCAGATCGTCCGCAGAATTGATGGCGAGTAGTGGTGCGCGAATCTTTTCCAAATTCGGACCCGGATCGTAATCGTGCGAAGCCGCCACCGCGTACATCACATCGTTCGCATCGTCTTCCTTCACGATTCTGTCGACGAACTTATCGAGAACTTCATCCGTCTTCGCCAGCGTCGGCGCCTCTTTCTGTCGTAATACCGGATTACTGCTCATGAACCAAAGCATCTCCGCAGCGGTGCGCATACTTGGCGGCTGCGTCTTGTATTCGCCATTTTTCCACGCCGGATCGTTGCGAATCGCGTCGATCACAATGCGACGCCACGCGCGATTACGTCCCGAGATTTGCGTTGGCAAACTCGCCAGCGGCATGAGCGCATCCATAAAGTCCGGATGCAACTCACCCCACAGCCAGGTGTGCATTCCACCCATGGAAGTTCCCATGATCAGGCGCGCGTGACTCACGCCCAGTCCGTCAGTCAACAATCGAAACTGCGCTTCCACCATGTCGCGGTATCCGTAATGCGGAAACTTCGCGTGCATTCCGTCACTCGGCTTGCTCGACTTACCGTGACCAATTCCATCCGCTAACACGATGAAGAATTTCGCCGCATCGAGTGGCTGATCTTTCCCGAAAAGTTCCCCGGCAAATTCCGGACGAATGAATTGCGCACCGCTGCCAGTTGTTCCGTGCATGATGAGAACGGCATTATTCGTTTTCCCTTCCGCATCTTTTTCTGCCTTACCGATCGTTCGGTAATGAATTCGCAACTCCGGTAGCGTTTCGCCGGAAGCGAATTTGAAATTCGAAATCGCGTAATCGCCTTCTAACGGCGCTGGATAATCGGCAGCGAGCAGAGCAGCGACCAGCGTGAAAACGATGCCTGATGTCAGAAGAAAAATGCGCGACTTCATTGCGCACGATATCCGGTACCGGCAAAATTCTCCACCGCAGGGACTAAATTGTAATAAATCTGCGCCAGCGGCTACTAATCTCGTTAGTGAAGGAGTCTCAAACATCGCAGCTATTCTTCCGTGGTCATCCTGAGCGAAGCGAAGGACCTCACGAGTTACTCCACGTGTTCTACGATTGAGAAGCCATCGACCAGATCGCGAGCTTCCTCGTTCTGCTCGGAATAACTGTCCGGCGTGGGCTGACGTGGAAAAGACGGCGAAGTCTTGTTGCCCGCTGACAACACACGGCCTGCAAAAAAAGCGCGATTACGTTTTGCTCTTCCCGCGCAAGAGCGCGGCCGCTTCCCGGTCAATCTCGGCGTAATTCAGTTTCCGCGGATGCAGATAGAATTCGTCGATCAAAATCTGAGTCAGAGCGGCGGATGGAAGCGCGAGGATCGCGCCGAGAATTCCAAACAGACTTCCCATCGCCAGCGTGAAGAACAGAATGTTCACCGGATGCAGACGCATCTCGCGGCCGAGCACAACGGGGACGAGCAGATTTATTTCGATCTGGTAAACAATGATAATGACGGCGAGTGCGAGCCAGAATTTTGTCGCACCGAGGCTGAGCGCCAGAAACAGAATCGGAATGGAAACAAGGAAAGCGCCGACGTTTGGAAGAAACTCGCCGAGAAAAGCGAAGGCGCCGAACATCAGCGCGAGCGGCATTCCGATTAGCCACAAACCAAGGCCAATGGAAAGGCCGATGATGCAGCCATTGATCGCCACACCGCGCGCCCAGGCGTACATCTGCCGCATCATGCGCGCGAGAGTGCGATGCGCTTGTTCGCGATAACGCTCCGGTGCGAGGGCCAAATAACCGGCGACGAGCGGTTGCGGATTGATGAGAACAAAGATGAGCAAGAGTAAGGTGAGAACCACGCTCAGCATGCCACCGACAATCCCCAGCGTGGAGCGCAGAAGAATGTTCCCCACAGTGCCCATGGCAGCGCCGATTTGGCCGGCGATTTCGTCAGTCTGTGGTAAAGCGTCACGCACCGCGGGATAACTTTTCGCCAGGGAATCCATGCGCGTGCGAATGCCCTGCCAGATCGAGGGCCAATTGTGAATGAGTTCCTGAACCTGAACTGCCAGAGGTGGAACTGCGAAAAGAACCACCGTGACCGCGACCGCGACCAGCGCGAGGAGCACCAGTGCTACGCTCAGAATTCGTGGGATGCGATGCTTCTCCAGCCAGTTAACAAGTGGGTTGAGAACCATCGCGAGGAGAAACACGATGGCGAAAAGGAAGAATACAGATCGGAGCGAACTAAGAACGGTCCACGAGATGACGAGAAGAAGAACGAGTAAAAGGATGCGTCGCGCCCCGACATAGGTGAGAGGCCTGTGCTCGTCGTTGGATTCAGTCATGAAATGCGGTGTGGGCCAGGCCCATAGTTTGGCCGTGCATTTGAATGAAATCGAGAAATAAGCGCGATGCAGAACCTCGAAGGCTCCGGCGCTTCATGGCTCACCGCTTGAAGGGTGAGCAACCAATAAATGCTAATCGCCGCCTAACGAGCCAGGACGACGTCTTTTTTTGTCCAGGTATGGACTTGCTGACAATGTGGGCAGGATATCTTGCTGCCCTTGATCTTGGCATCGGCCCACAGATTTTCCTTAATTGTCTGCCCACTCGGCGTCAGTTTCGCCGTCGAGGGGCATCTGATAAGCAGCCGCTTGATGACGGGTCCGGTCTTTTCTTTCCGCACTGTTGTTATCATAAATTCTTAACCGAGCCGATAAACGATGCGCGCTTTATCGACATCGTAGGGTGACATCTGCAATTTAACTCGATCGCCAATCGTTAGGCGAATAAAACGTTTGCGCATTTTCCCGGAAATATGCGCGAGCACGTTATGCTCATTCGCCAGGGCGACGCGAAACATTGTGCCGGGAAGCACGGAGGTAATTACACCTTCAATCTCGATCGCTTTTTTTGGATCTACCATAATGGTCGACCGGGCTAGTCGCCCCAAAAAACTTCCAGGGCGACCGCACGATCAGATACTTTATCGGCGATTATCACCGGCGAAGGAACGATTCGCACCGTAAGGGCGCGGACGATCCTCGCGTGGGCGAGCTTCATTCACAGTCAGCGCTCGTCCGTTAACTTCTTTGCCGTTCAACGCCGCCATCGCGGTCGCCGCCATGGCTTTGTCATCCATGGTGATGAATGCAAAACCGCGCGATTTGCCGGTCATTCGATCCATCATCAACGCCACTTCGTTGACTTTGCCGTGTTGCTCGAAAAGATCCTGAAGATCGTTTTCTGTGGTCTCAAAGGAGAGATTACCTACATACAGTTTCATTGTGATTTGATTTGGAAAAAATCACTGCCAGCTACAGAGCCGTTCCCGGGAATCGGGTTTCAAATCACCACTGAGGAAATCCCAGCTGACGATCTACCAAGCAAAGAAACAAACAGAACTAATCCAATAGGCGGTCACTATCGTCTGAATTCTAAGAAACACAACCGTTCGTAATAATTACGCAGATTCTCGCTTTCGCTCGGCAGTCGCACCACATTTCAGCCATGATGATCCCTTACTACGAGGTGCTGGCGTTCACGAAGCGGCAGTTTGCGGGTAATCCAGCCGGTGTTTGTCTTCTCAAAGACAAATGGTTGTCCGACGACCTCATGCAATCGATTGGGGCGGAAAATAATCTGGCTGAGACTGCGTTTCTCATCGATCGCGGAGATTATTTCGACATTCGCTGGATGAGTCCCACCGTGGAGATCGAACTTTGTGGACATGCCACGCTCGCCTCTGCGCATGTCCTTTTCAATCATCTCGGTCGCAAGGGCGATGCGGTAAGATTTCAATCGCGCGATTGCGGCGAGCTGCGGGTCGATCGAAAGGATGGCCGGCTCGTTCTCGATTTCCCGTCGGAGCCGGCAGATAGCAGCGACGCGCCGAAAGCTCTCTTGGAAGGATTGCGTGCGGAGCCCCGCGAAGTCTTTCGCGGTCGCGATTATCTCGCTGTTTTCGAGAAAGAGGATGATGTTGCTGCGATTGAGCCAGACCTGAACTTACTGGAGCAACTCGGCATGCGTGGAGTCATCGTGACCGCGCCGGGAAAAAGTTGTGATTTCGTTTCACGCTTTTTCGCGCCTGCCGCTGGCATTCCGGAAGATCCGGTCACCGGGTCGGCGCATTGCGCGCTCATTCCATATTGGTCGAAGCGACTTGGTAAGCGTGAACTTTACGCGCGCCAAATCTCCAAACGCGGCGGCGAATTATTTTGTGAAGATCGCGGCGAGCGCGTCGGCATTGGCGGCGATGCCGTAACTTATGTCGAGGGAAAGCTGAGTGTGGAATGATCCACTCAGGATTTTCGCTTCTCGAATCCGTTACCAACTGACCACAGCGTTGCCGGCCGAATCGGTCGTGGCCTTCCGGCCCAACACGTGGACAAAGTAAAAGTGATTGTCGGCATCGCGCTCCACGCGTCCATAAAAGGTAAGCCGCGTCGCCGAAGTCGTGTCCGTCGTGATCGACTGGAATGTCGCCAGATCTTTTTTCGCGAAAAGAACGCGCACATTAGAGAATCCCTTCTTCGCCGTCGGGTCCCGCTGCCAGACCGAACCTTCATACCAGTTTGGTTTTATGTGGAGAGTGTTTTTGCCCCGGAAATTGAATTGCACGGCAATCAATTGCCCAACGTGATCGCCCAGCGTCTGGCTTAGCATCGTCGGGTCGAATCTCCCCATGCCTTGCCAATCCCTGGCCGCGATCTTTTGGTCGCAAATTGCGGGTCGCGCAACGAAGCATGCGACTGCCACACTCAGGCTAAGGATTTTCTTCATGTCATGTTGCCTAACGAATCTGGACTTCAATCGGAACACAGTGGTTGATCATATACGTGCCGCGATCGAGATCACGGTCGGCGGGTTGCGTGCGCCCCAGGGCGTCAGTCGCCCGCACGAGCAAAATGCATTTGCCCGGCTTGCTCGGGGTCTTCCATTCAAACTCCCACAATCGCCAGGCATTTTTCTTCGAAGGCTCCTTTAATCTGACGAGTTCCCACGACGCGCCACCGTCCGTGCTCAATTCAACTTTTGTGATTTCACTGGCGGAGGTCCATGCGCCGCCGTTAACGAGATAGTCGCTGCCGGCGGGAATTACTTCATCGATTTCCGGTCGCGCGATTTGGGCTTTGACCAGCATTTCGGTTATTGGGACCAGCGCAGTACCAGCATCGCGGCGCTGCCAATGCGAGTAATCAATCGTTTGATAATAGCCATTGAACGGCCTGTCCGTAACGATGATGCGCTGCAGCCATTTGATCGACGCCATCGCATACCAACCCGGCACGATCGCGCGTAAAGGGAATCCGTGCGACGCAGTGAGCAATTGGCCGTTCATTTGGAAAGCAAGCAGCACATCGTCCATCGCTTTTTCTTTGGGAAGGCTGCGCGCAAAATTGATTTTGCCACCCGGTCGTGGCGGTTCCGCGATCATGCCGCTGTCCGCGCCCTCCAGAATCACTTCGCGTGCTTCACTCTTGAGCCCGGCTTTCTGCAAGACATCCCGGAGTAAGACACCGGTCCACTCTGCGTTTCCAACCGCTCCTAGGTGCCATTGCACACCTTTCGCCTTCGGCACGAGAAAAACGCGGCTGTTACCGGCGCACTCCAGTGTTGCCGCGATCGTGTGCGTTTTCATCTGGCAGAAGCTCGTCATATCGCAGCTCGAATGGACGATCGACTGCGCCTTCGATTTTCAAATGCCAATCGCTGTTCCTTGCAATTTCCGGGATCGGAAAATGGCAGCGGACATAAAATTGCTCGTTAGGCGTGATAAACCCATCGAGATTGGCAAACGGCATCTCGAGATTCGGTGGATCTTTTTCGCGAGTGATCACAGGAAGCGGTCAACGAT
>CAWGQU010000003.1:0-6406 GCA_963824795.1 uncultured Verrucomicrobiae bacterium
GCTGCATTCGGCGCCTAACGACAGTTCTGACGGTTGTCTTGTAATCGCGACCCACAGTCGATCAATGCGCTTCTTGAGCCGGCTTCTGCGGAAAGATCAGGATCAAGGCGACGATCACAACCAGAAGCGCCAGCGAGGCGGTGTAACGGCTGAGAGCCAACCCTCCTTTCGCAATCGGCTTATCGAGGAAATCGCCAACCACGGCCCCGAGCGGGCGCGTCAGGATGAACGCTGTCCAAAACAGAATCGCGCGCGAAATGCTGGTGAAGCAGTAGTAGAGAAGTGCGGTCACGAGGAGCAATCCGCCAAAAACCGCGGCGGCCCCGAGGTAGCCCATGTCATTGGTATCCGCGACCCAGTCGCCCAGTGCCGTTCCCAGTGTCTGCGAAAACATGATCGTGACCCAGTAGAAAATCTCGACCTTCGGCGTACTCACAGTTTCTACCGATATGCTCCCTGTTGACCAACGCCACACCAACAGCGACGCAATTACGAGGATGAGCAATATGGTTGAACCGCCGGTGTAGCCGATGCCGAGCGATCTGGTGCAGTAATCGGCCAGCGTAGTGCCGACTGTTGTCGTTGCGACGATCGTCAACCAGTAGAGAAACGGGTGAAATCTCTTTGCCTTGATCTGGACGAGGACCGCGGCAACAAAGATAACGCCGAATATTACGGTGCCGATAAGATAACCGGTGCCTTCGGTCGCGGCAGTAGTTTCGCCTAGCCACGACATGGTGACGGCATCTCCGCCGGTCTCACCCAGCGTGGTAGCGAGGATCTTGATGACCCAGAATACCAACGTTACGTGGGGAACCTTAGCTACGAGTTCCGATGTCCTTTTGTCCATTTTCTCCTCCCAAGTTATCGTTCTTGGCTTACTCGACAATGCGCCACTGTTTGCAATCAACGTTTCGACGAAAACGAAGTCTGCAAAAAAGAACGACAGAACTGGCGCGCCAACAAACCCGATGCGAATTCAAGACGCGCGGCGAAAAATAAATCCGGGCTAGTCGGGCGGCTTCGCGTGGACGGCGGTCTCGATCGCCGTGAGACGTTGCAAGACTTCGGAGAGCAACAGTTCGTTCTTTAAATTCACGCGATAATCCAGGTCCGCGCGCAGCCGATCTTTTTCGCCCTGTCGATTCTGCGACATCATAATAATAGGCGCTTGCAAGCCGGCGATCATTCCTAAAACAAGGTTGAGCAGGACATAGGGGAATGGATCGAATCCTCTGTCGAACAACAACCAGGTATTCAGAAAAATCCAGAAAAGGGAAAAAAGAATCGAGGCGCCTATGAATTTCCAACTACCGCCAAACTCCGCAATCAGGTCGGCCGCGCGATCCGCCATGGTCAATCGCGCGGCTTCTTCTTCGTTCGCATTACGCGACACGCGATGGCGCAGGAGTTCATCGGTCCGGCGTAAACGGTGAATCATCGCCGTCAGAATTCCGATCGCGATATCGGGGTTCTTGTGCAGGAAAGCGCGGAAATCGTCGCGCGACAAAACAGCAAGTCGCGTATTCGCCATGACCGTGGCATCCGCTGAACGCGGTTGCTCATCGATAATCGCCATTTCGCCAAAGAACTCTCCGTCATGCAACTCCGCCAGCGTCGCATCGTGGCCGTCGGCATCTTTCACGCTGATGCGGACATGACCGGTTTCGATGAGATACATCGCATCGCCCGGATCACCGCGATGGAACAGCGATGTTCCGCTCGCCTCCTCGCGCACCGAAAGAAGATTGCAAAGCTCGAAGGCCGCAGAATCATCCAGATTTCGGAAAAGGGGAACCGATCGCAGCGCTTCGATCTTCATCGCAACAGCTTAGTAGCAAGACAGGGATGAACTCGCAAGTCTGGGCGCATTTGGCAAAGCGTGCTCAAGATTTACGGCGCGCGTGCGAAATGAAGGACTGGCCTCGTTGTTTCCCCGCCGTCAATGAGCGATAGTGCGGCAATGTCTTTTCAGCTCGAATCGAACTACAAACCGCGCGGCGATCAGGGCCAGGCGATCGCCAAATTGCTGAAGTCGGTCGAGGCCGGGAATCGGCATCAAACTTTGCTCGGCGTCACTGGTTCCGGAAAGACATTTACCATTGCGAATGTCATTCGCGAGTTTGAGCGGCCGACGCTTGTCATCTCGCACAACAAAACGCTAGCGGCTCAGCTTTATTCCGAGTTCAAGCAATTCTTTCCGCGCAACGCCGTCGAATATTTCGTCAGCTACTTCGATTATTATCAGCCGGAAGCGTACATCCCGCGTTCCGATACCTATATCGAGAAAGACTCTTCGATTAACGAAGAGATCGAGCGACTGCGCCTGAGCGCGACGAGTGCGTTGCTCTCGCGGCGCGACGTCATCGTCGTCGCGAGTGTGTCGTGCATTTACGGCGTCACGTCGCCGGAAGATTATGAGCGCATGTTGCTCACGGTGAAACGCGGGCAGCAAATCAGCCGCGAAGCCGTGCTCGGCCGGCTCGTGGACATGCTTTACGAACGCAACGACATGAATTTCACGCGCGGCCGATTTCGCGTGCGCGGCGACGTCGTGGAAGTTTATCCCGCGACGGCGGATGAAGAAGCGGTGCGCATCGAATTTTTCGGCGACGAGATCGATGCGATCACGCGTTTCGATCCGCTTACGGGACATCCACACGAGTCGCTGGGCATGATGACATTTTTCCCGGCGAAACAATTCGTCACGCCGGCTGACAAGTTGAATCGCGCGCTCACAACAATTCGAGCGGAACTCGACGACCGCATCAAACTCCTCGAATCGCAGAGCAGATTGCTCGAAGCGCAGCGTTTGAAAATGCGCACCGAATACGATCTCGAAATGTTGCAGGAGATGGGTTTCTGCAACGGGATCGAGAATTATTCGCGGCATTTGTCCGGACGGCCGCCGGGATCGAAGCCGTTCACGCTTCTCGATTTTTTTCCGAAGGATTTTCTGCTCGTGATCGATGAATCGCACGCCACGATCCCGCAAATCGGCGGGATGTACGAAGGCGACAAGTCGCGCAAGACGGTTCTGGTTGAGTACGGATTTCGCTTGCCGAGCGCGCTCGATAATCGGCCGCTGAATTTCCCGGAATTCATGGCCATGGCGAATCAACTCATCTACGTGAGCGCGACACCGGCCGAATTCGAGATCAAGAACAGCATTGTGGGAAACACGGGCTACTTCCCACACAAGCGCGCACGCATCGGTGAAAATGAATTAGTGCCATTTGTTTTGCCGGGCGGAGCGCCGGGCGCCGCGGATTGGGGAGCGCACGCGCCCTCGCGTGCACCGTCCGACGCCTCGCCGGATGGCTCTTCCGGAAACGATTCAACGCGAGGCGCGTCGAACAGCACGCGAGGGCGCGTGCGCTCCCCAGACGAAATCGTCTCGCGCACAGACGAATCGCCCGATGAATTTGATGTTCATACGCCGGGCAAGCCGCTCGTCGTCGAGCAGATCATTCGGCCAACTGGATTACTCGATCCCAGGATCACAATTAAGCCGCTCAAGAATCAGATCGATGAGACGATTGAGCTCTGCCGGCAACGGGTGGAAAAAAACGAGCGCGTCCTCGTCACCACGCTAACGAAGCGGACGGCCGAAGACCTCGCCGATTATCTGCGCGATGTCGGCCTGAAGGTGCGCTATCTGCACAGCGACATCGATACGATCGAGCGCGTGGAAATCTTGCGTGGATTGCGCGCCGCTGATTTCGATATTCTCGTCGGAATAAATTTACTCCGCGAAGGTCTCGATCTTCCCGAAGTCTCGCTTGTCGCGATTCTCGACGCAGACAAGGAAGGATTTCTTCGCAGCCAGACATCACTGATCCAAACCGCCGGACGCGCGGCACGTCACATAAACGGCGAAGTTGTTTTGTTTGCCGACATCATCACGCAAAGCATGCAGGCGTTGATTTCGATTTCTGAATATCGCCGCACCAAGCAGGTGGAATACAACGAGAAACACGGCATCACACCGCAAACGGTGCGGCGTGCCGTGCAGGAAAGTTTGCATACCATTTTACGCGGCCGCGAAATTGCCGCCTCCGTCATTCAGGAAGCCGGCGGAGATTTCAATCTCACCGAACTTTTGCGTGAACTCGAAGATGAGATGCAGCAGGCTTCGGCGAACCTTGAATTCGAGCGCGCGGCTCTGTTGCGCGATCAAATCATGGAAGTAAAAAACGGCACAGGCCTGAGCAAGATCGAGCCGAAACGCCGCCCGATAAAATACACGCGCAACGCCGGCCGCCGCCGCTCGCGGGTATAGTTCTCCAAACAATTGATTCGCTCGCACGGTTGTAGCTGTATTGAGCCAGCGTGCTTCGCTGGACTCTCCTGCTAATTTTCATCGGCGCTGTTTCCGCGCATCCGCAGGGCTTGAACGCGCTGCCGGAAGTCGAGTTTTCTCAACTTAGCCAGCGCGATCCGAATCCGCTTGGCGAAAAGGCTCTCGCCATTAACCCCGATCAATGGAAGCACGGCGAAACGGAACATTTCATTTACCATTTCGTGCACAGTTACGTCGTTACGCCGGTTTCGATCGAGGCGGAATTTCATTACCGCGTCATTGTGAAAGAACTTGAGCGCGAGGCGCCGGCGGGCGACACGAAATCGCACATCTATATTTTCGAGCGGCCGGAAGATTGGCGACAATTCCAATCATCAGGCCAGCTTGAACCCTGGACCGGTGGCATCCATTCCGAAGGCAGTCTCTTCATTGTGCGCAATCCCGCTTACCGATTCACCAATAACAGTCTCGGACACGAGATCTCGCATCTCGTGCTTCATCGATTTTACTCCGACGGCATTCCGTGCTGGTTGGATGAAGGATTTGCGCAATATGTTTCGAAAGGCGCGCATGCCAGTTACGAACGCGCTCGCGGTTACATCGCCAGGCCGCAGTCCCAGGCCATCGCACCGCAGGATTTGATTCCCCTCCCCACGCTCGTGGCATTCACTCATCCGCCTAACGATCGCGTCGCGGTTTTTTATGACGAATCGGAGAAGCTGGTGCGTTTTCTGGCTACAACCGACAAGCAAAGCTTTCTCGCGTTGCTCGATGCCCTGGCGCGGCATCAGCCTTTCGAGACAACGTTCTTGCGCATCTATGCAGGAAAGTTTGCCAGCCTCGCCGTGCTCGAGGAAAAATTTCGCGAATACGCGACGAAGGATTTCGGAACTACTTTGCAACAAGCCAACGCTGATTAGGATTGGCTTCGTGCCAAAAGCGAAAGCCAAAGTCGCCACACAGCAGGCGAATATTCACGCGGTTGTCGGCTCCGATGAAAGCGAGGTCAAACGCGTCGCGACCGAACTTTCGGCAAAGCTTTTGCCGCCGGATGCCGGCGATTTCGGTTTGGAAATCATTGACGGTTGCGCGGATAACGCGGAGCAGGCTGCAACGCGCATTCGCAGCGCGATTGAGGCACTGCAGACCCTTCCATTTCTTGGCGGCACAAAATTGGTGTGGTTGAAGAATGCGAATTTTCTCGGCGACACGATCATCGGAAAAGCGGCGAGTGTGCAGGAAGCGCTCGAACAATTGGGCGGCGTTCTCGATGCCGGGTTCGGTCCGGAAGTGACGTTTCTGCTAAGCGCAACGGAACTCGACAAGCGGCGCTCTTTCTTCAAGGCGCTCGCCAAACGCGCGGAAGTGCAGGTTTTCGACCGACTCGATTCAAGTCGCGGCGGCTGGGAAGAAGAGGCGACGGAAATCGTGCGGGGCCGCGCGAAGAAGAGAAAGCTGCAATTCGAAGATGAAGCACTGGATCTTTTTGTTTTGCTCACCGGCGGCGACACACGCCAGATCGAGAACGAACTGGAAAAAATCGATCTTTATCTCGGACGCGAACGCCGCGTTGGCGCGGAGCAGGTGCGAACGCTCGTTCCGCTTTCGCGTGCTGGAGTGATTTTCGAGCTGGGCAATGCATTGGCCGCGCGCGATCTGGACCGGGCACTTACACTCGTTAGGCGATTACTCGATCAGGGCGAATCGGCCATCGGACTTCTTCTCGTCGCGATCCTGCCGACCGTGCGCAATTTGCTTTTGGCTAAAGATCTGATGGAACACGAGGGAATTCCGCGACCGTCGGCGCCTTACAGCTTTATTTCCGCGCTCAATCGATTGCCGGCGAGCGCCACCGAGCATTTGCCGCGAAAAAAAGATGGCTCGCTAAACGCCTACGCGTTGGGAATCGCTGCGCAACATGCGCATCATTTCAAAACCGAGCAGCTGGTCGCTGGCCTGGAAGCTTGTCTCGAAGCAAATCTGCAACTCGTTAGCACCCAACTCGATCACGAGCTGATTTTGACGGAGGTGATCGTGAAGCTGCTGGCGTTGTAGCTGGCGCTGTCCTCAGCGGCAGATCTGCCGCCAGAGATCGCGGCAGCT
>CAWGQU010000004.1:0-76810 GCA_963824795.1 uncultured Verrucomicrobiae bacterium
CGACGATAGCCGTATTTCCATATTGCTGGATGCGAATATCTTCCGCCGTGTAAACGGTGGATTCCTCACCCGCCTTGGGCGGCCCCTCCGCGCGCACTTCACGCATGATGTCTGCTTTGCCGATTCGGCGGCCAATCGATCCCGTATAGATCAGGTCGTCCGCCCAAAAGCGATCGTGCATGGCCACGTCGTTTCGGCCAGCGCCGGCGAGAAAGTCTTGCAACAACTTCGTAAGTTCCCCTGCATCCGGCGCCGCTGTTTCTGCGCGAAGGCCGGAGACAATGGATAGCAGTAATGCTATAACGAGAAAAATTCGTTTCATTGCCGAAAGTGATCAGTGACGAGTGATGGATGGCAAGACAAAAAGTGGGTCCGCAGATTTCACCTGCGCCGTTCTAATCAGAACGCTTCCCGGATCACGTCTTGTCAAAAGACAGCCGACAAGCAGCCCACTGGGGTTTCTCCCAGCGGGCCTTTCTTGCCTAACGAGTAAGAGAGCAAACGCGATGGTCAGAGACCGCCGCTACAAATAATTGCATCGCCATCTTGGTTGCAGGCTTGCTCCGATTTGCATGCGGATGGACAAACTTTACGGGAGCGACGTTCCCGATTGCCCCTTCACGGATGCAACGTCGGTGGCATTGATAGAGCCATTTACAATAACATCCTCGCGGAAATTGGAATTGGTAACGGCCTGGCCGGATTGTCCCTTGGTCTGACTGACATCGGTCGAATTCACCGAGCCATTCCCGGTTACGTCGCCAATCAGCACCGCCATCGGCGCGCTAACGTCTCCCGTATTAGAGCCATCATTTACTCCCTGCAGGGTTACCATGATCCTTTGTGCGTTAGTTATTCCGCTAAGGTTTACGGTAACCGTATTCGTCCCGCTTCCGGTGGTGCTGCTAACCATTCCCGTGCCAGTGCTGACCGTTGCGTTGGCGAACGTCACGGCATTCGGGAAAGTAAGAACAAGCTGATAGGTATTGCTCGCCCCGCCGCTGCGGCATTCGACACCGGGATTACCCGTGAGCGGCAAGGGGATATCGTAGGGTGTGGCGCCATGGACCTTCCGTGAGACAGCGCTTTGCAGCGTCGGTGCACAGCTTGTTGTCGTAATGGCCAGGGTGTCGATTCGCCAGCCCGTCGCGCCATAGCTGCTATCCGATCCCATGCGGAAGCGCAGCTTGATCGTCTGTCCTACCACGTTCGGTCCGAGGTTTGCGACGTGTGGTGATGTAGCCGCCCGAGTCTCCACTCCACGCCATCCGACCGGTTAGTGGGTTACTGCAGCCAGTACTTATCGTGCCAACATAACCGCCACTGACAAAACTACCGCCCACGGCCGCATTGGTGATGTCGGTGAATGCCCCTGCATTGATGTTAGGCGAGGAAACTTCCAGCACGCCACCGTCATAGAAGTTTCCCATATCGCTCTCCAAATTGTAGGAATGGCGGAAGGTCAGCTGAGCCGAAGCTGAAGTAATAGGAATTCCCGGCGTATCCAGAACCTTGTCGCTAATCACAGCTGCGTCATCGACAAAGGCATCATTCGGCGCCGAGTCGGGCGTGGTGGTCGAGGTAACCCAAAGCGGTGCGGGTCCCTGCACATTGGTCGCCATCCAGCCTGCGGGCAGTGCGGGCGCTGTCACACCATCGAAGTTCTCGGCGAAACTCGTGCAAACTGGTTGTCCGCCAGCACCGCAACCGATAAAGACCTGCGCCGCTCGGATCATGAAGTTTCCTGGACCCGCGAAAGCGCTGAAGGTCGTCCCGTTGCCCGAAGTGTAGGAGCGGTTTGCCGATGTGTCAGTGTCCACTGCAATCGGAAAAGAACCACCCGGCTGGGTCGGAACCTGGAAACCGACGACAAAGTCTCCTGAAGCGATCGTAACCGGGTTAGGCAAAGTGTAAGTTGTAAAGGTAGCAAATGCGCCGGAAGTCGCGGCGACCGACTGGAGGCTGGTGCCGTCAATGTTTGCGGTGCCGGCGGAATTTGCTCCCGCTACCACGTTAATCGCAGTTCCCGGCGGGAACTGCTGGAATGAGGCCCAGAAGATGGAGACCTGAGCCAGGGTAGCCGGGTAGGTAGCTGGAGTGAGGCGGTTCACGTAGTAAGCTACCGCTACCGAAGCTGTTGGCTGTATTGGCGCCACCGTCATCAATAATGATTGAGGTCGCCGGATTGGGACAGACCGTGAAGCTGGCGGTTTGAAGATCAGGACATCCCGCCTTGCTGATGGTAATGGGGCCGCTGACGGCTCCGGCCGGAACAGTGGCCGTGATGGTTGTATTGTTTACGACCATAAAAGCCGCGGTGACGTTATTCGTGAATTTTACTCCGGTGACATTGCCGGCATTCATGAAGTTAATGCCTGTGATTGTGAGCGTATTGCCGATATTGCCGACTCCCGGGCTAATGCTGCTCACGGCGGGGCAAGTGTCGCCGGGCGCGATGCTAAAGTTAGCATCCGAAATGTCGAAGTAGATGTTGCCTACGGCTTCGACTTTAACGCGAGCGGTTGAGTTAATAATGCCATTAGGAAAAGTAACTCCAGCGGTCCCGGTATTAGGCGCGCTGGCAGCCAGAACAATTGGGAAAGTTATGCCGCCATCAGTCGATAAGGAGATCTTCACGTTAGCTGTGCTAACTGGTGCGCCGTTTGTTCCATTGACACTCCAGGTTACGTTCTGTGCTCCGCTTAGTGTTCCTCCGCCGTTAGGGGATGTGACCGCAAATGGTCCAGCGTTTCCGGCCACTGTGATCGCGACCGAGCTGTCGTTCACTCCGCCCCGTTGATCGCGGACCGTGCAACGGAAGTTCATCGTGCGCGAGACCGCGGGAAGGTTCTCTGCCGTCTGAAAACCACCGACGGTGGCGGGCGGAATGTTAGCATTATTCAGGATATAGGTAAGACTCGGGAAGGTGCGTGACTTGTCCGCTACTGGCGAGAAACAACGAAAGAGTGGTCGCGTGGTCGTATTAGGATCTCCAGCCTGGTCACCGTAGGGCGGGTTAGCATAGAGCGTCCCGCCCGCGTCGAACTGTTCCCAGATGAAGCGAAGGTTTGGGATGTCGGAAGCATCCGGGTCAGTGCCCGTGGCAGTTAAAGTAAACGGCGTTAGCTTCGGAATTGTTTTCGCTGTCCCCGCGTCCACCGTTGGAGGGTTATTACCGGTGGCCGTCATCGCCGCGCAGCCTCCAGAGGCGCCGAGATAGGTGAGCATCTCATTATAGCTGCCATTGTGGAGGCGATTATCGTCATCACTCTGCAGATTGTCCGTGGCGCATACGCTGTAAGCCATAAGAGTGCTGCCGCTGCCGGGTTCCCAGGCGGTGGCGCCGTTCCGCGCCGGGCCGCAAAAGTCACCCGTCCCATTGAAAGTGTGACTGGCTCCATGTTGGTGCCCGAGTTCGTGCGCCCAAAGGCCGCTGGCCGAAGAGTTGCCGGGAGGACCAAAGATACGCGATGCGCCGGCGCCTTTGCGCGGCGCGGCACCGCCGCTGTTGTCGCACACTACTCCCAGCCCCGCTATACCGGCCCCACCGGTGCCGATGACATGGCCCACGTCGTAGTTCGCCGAACCGACCTTACTGCCCAGGTCGGCCGGAACCTGGTTTAGCATCGTGCTCTCGTTGGTATTGTCGTAAGGATCGTTGCCGGCGTTACAGGCCACATTGTTGCCAGGGCCACAGACGTTATTGTTGGAGGCGTAGATGATGTTAGGGGCGTTCACCAGATTCATGTGGGTGGACAATTCTTTCTCGTAGATCGCGTCGATCGTATTGAGGTAGGCGTTGATAGCCGCGATCGAGCCGGCTAGAGTGTCACCGCCGATGGTGTTGCAAAATTCCCAGTCGGCAGCCACCGCTAGCCGCTCCGTGCGCAATGTTCCGCCGATGGCCGCATTGGGAATACCTGCGCGCGCCTGGTTGGCTCCAAAGTGAGATGTCTCGGTTACGCCGCACTTAAAAGCTGCGCGTTCGTGGTAATAGCTGACGTAAGTGGTCACGTCCTTCGCATTCGGCGGCTGAATGTTGATCGCGTTGCCTGTGGCAGGGAGCACGAATCCGTGGAAGCCCAATGGCGTCCAGTCAAAGCGCACCGTCGTAGTGCTGTCCTCGATCCCAATCCCGCGATAGCTCTTAATCTTAGGGTAACGGGCCACCAACTCCGCGTCCATTACCGGCGACTCTTCGATATGGAAGTTCTGGAATGAACCATCAGGCATCGGAAGAGACAGAATCGCCGGACTCTTTTGAAGATCGCCCATTCGTTCCATCGGGGCGCGCCCAAGCTGTTGCGCTAGTGCAGCCTTATTCAGGCGAAAAGCTTGGTAAGGGCTCTTAGCCGGTCGATGCAACTGCAAAATGGAGACTGACCTGTTATCGATTTTCTCCCACACATTCCCTGCTGACTTCGCATTCGCCGTGACCCCAGCCGCGCCTCCTTTCGGTACGAAAGCAAGTATTAACAAGCCAACGGAGGCCAGTGAGGAAACGATGAATGCTGCGAGCCGGATGTGGCGCATAGAGGTATGGTTCTATTAGTGTTGGGTTATGTGCGGGTGAAACCGACGTTCACACGAAAGTGATGTGCTAACAGGGGCGACCGATTGGTCGATCCCAGCGCGAACAATACTTCCACCAAAAAAAACGTCAGAGTTCCAGTCTTTTTATCGAAATAGCAGACCAGCCGTAGATTTCACAAGCTTTAAATTTTCAAAGGTTTGATGGACATCAAATGAAGAAGTGCTGTACGTTTTACTTTTACCGCAGATAAAGTGCATAGTTTAAACAAAAGACTTGGCAGTCGGATTCCATCCACAACATCCAAGTGGGGAATGCGGGAAGGTGGATCGGCAGCTCCGCGGGCGATGCTAGAATGAATGCGGCTTCGCCGCCCAATTAACATCGAGCGACGGAGCGCTCGATCCACCTTTCATCGGAGTCTCCACCTCTCCCCACTACGGCGAGTCTGTCGAATGGCGAACATAGCGAGTCGTCGACCGGATTGGCTTGGACCGCGTCCCGGGCCGAGTTCAAGAATCCCAATCCATTCTTGTCTTGTTTCCTATTTGCGGTAAAATCGCGCCCGTTGAAAAGATTTCCCTCAGTCCGAGTCATAGTTTTCTGTTTGCTTCTCTTTGCCACCATCGAATCCGGCGCGGGTTACCGTTTGGAAGACCACGCGTGGCCCGTCGGATCGAAGGTCACAATAAGGCTGGGGCTTGGTCCGACGACACTCTCATTAGAAGACGGTTTCGGATCTTGGAATGCTTCGGCCGCCGATGCGCTCGCAATTTGGAACGGTTATCTCGATTTCATCCATGTTTCAGCCGTTTCCAGTTCCACAGTGCCTCAAAGATCCGGTGATGGTTATAACTCCGTATTTTTCTCTAACACGATCTTCGGTGACAGTTTTGGCGCGGATACTCTCGCGGTAACGGTTCTGCTGGATGTAGCATCGCGGCCGGGCACGTTGAGAGAGGCGGACGTGGTCGTCAATTCCGCCTATCGCTACAACTCCTATCGAGGCCCTCTCCATTCCGGAGCGGTCTATGATTTCCACCGCATACTCCTGCATGAATTCGGGCACGTTCTTGGCCTCGATCACGACACGACTTACCCGTTAAAGACAAAGATCATGGAGCCGGTCATCAGTGACTGGGATCATCTTGGTGCTGACGATATCGATGGAATGCGCTCGCTTTACGGGGCAAGTTTTTACTACCCCAGTGAACCTCTTACGCTTCGGATACAGTATTTCTTTATTTGGGATATATATCCTAACAATCATCCTACTTCCTTTTCGGCGATCGGCCTGCCGCCGGGACTCGTTTTGAATCCTTATACCGGTCGGATAATTGGAACTCCGACTCGGAGCGGACTCTACAATACGGTCATTACTGCGCATGGCCCCATCGCCAATGCGTACGTCGCCTATCAATTTACGGTTCTTGGTCTCGAGCAGGTTCCTGGGTTACTTAAGATCTTTTCAACTGGTGTGACGTCGCTCGTAGCAGATCCGATCCGGCCACGCGTCTTTTTCTCAAATCCCAACGGCATTAATGTTATTAATACGCAGACGCTTGCAGTAACTAACTTACTCGCTGCTGCCGTGCCAAGGGGTGCTCTCTCTATCTCCGCGGATGCATCGACTTTACTATCTACCTCGCGGATAGATATGACAAGCATGGCGCATGAATTCAGAGTCGATCTTAACTCATTGAGCGCCCTTCCAACTCTCACAATACAAGGCAGTTTTTCTCCCGTTCTCGAAGGCTTGAATAACCAGGCTTATATCCTTTGCGGACACGCGGTATGCCAGTTTGATGCGTCGACGGGGGAATTGCAGCAGTCTTTTTCCGAAGGGCAGCCCTATGCTCCTTTACCCGGGCTTGCGCTATCGCCGGATCGTCAAACCCTGTATGTTACGCACGCCAATGAGGAGGGGTCGCTATCTATCTATGATGTTTCTACGGCCAATCCAGTGCTTGTTAAACAACTACCTGGGTCTTATCTTTCACTCACTCCCAGCTCCGACGGGCGATTCTTGTTTTATATCAGGAACGATTCGACGAGTTATTCCTTGGTTCGCGCAAACCTGCCTGGTCTTAGTTCCACCAGGTCGATAATGACTTCTGACCATTTCCTGGGGACCACGGCTATCGCTCCCGATGGCTTCATCTATCAATCCGTATTTACTAACGGTGATCAGGTCGGTGATCCTTCCGGATGGTACGCGCTCTACGACCCCGTAACACTGCAACATGCTGCTGACATTCAACTAGGTAATCTCCAAACTGGCGATTCGCCGCCCTATCTTCCACTTGACGTAGTATTCGATAGCGCCGGGAAATATTGCTTCGCCAACGTTCAGGGAGAATACGGTGGAGAGGTTTGGATGTTCTCCAGCAACGTCCCGTCACTTCCGCCGATAACTAAGCCGACAAAGAATCTTATTAACATCTCCACTCGCGGTCGCGTTGAAGCAGGAGAGGATGCGATGATTGGCGGATTTATCATCCAGGGAACCAAGGCGAAGAAGGTAGCGATAAGAGGCCTCGGTCCTTCGCTTCCTGTCACAGGGGCATTGGACGATCCGTATCTGGAGTTATATGATTCAACGGGAAAACGGATAACGTTCAACGACAACTGGACCTCCAACCGGCTTAACATTATTGGTTCGCTGCTGGCGCCGTTCAGTCCGCGGGAATCCACCTTGCTGGTTACGCTACAACCCGGCGCCTACACTGCCGTGGTCCGAGATTACAGGAATCAGCCCGGCGTTGCCCTGATGGAAGTCTACGACGTCGATCTGAAGGACTCGAAGCTTGCAAACATTTCCACGCGCGGAAAAGTAGGAACGGGTGATAACGTCTTGATCGGTGGCTTCATCGTAGGAGGCGCCGATCCTGCCAAAGTAATTATCCGAGCCATCGGACCGTCACTGGCTCACAAAGGAATCGGTTTTCCCCTGGCCGATCCTGTTTTGGAATTACACGATGGAACGGGAAAGCTTATTTATTGGAACGATAACTGGCGCACGGCTCAGGCATCAGCCATCGTCGCGACCGGCATTCCACCGACCGATAATCGCGAAGCAGCCATGCTCCTGACACTCAGGCCCGGAAATTATACTGCGATAGTTCGCGGCAAAGGTGGAGCTACTGGTGTGGCTTTGGTAGAAGTATACAATCTCGATTCTTCTGCGTCTGCTAATTAAATAGTTGCCCGGTATTGGCAGGTGCGAGTCTCAATGGCAACTCTCGCCTCTCACGGATCGAGCGTCAGTGTCGTCGTTTTAGTGCTCGACGCAGAAAGGGGGATCGGCCTGCCTGCTCGCGAAAGCTTTCGGAGTCTCTGCGGGCGATGCTACAGTTGGCAGCCTTCGGCTGCGTAGAATTAACATCGAGCAAAGGACTGCTCGATCCACCTAAGATGCACCGCGTGCGAAGCTAATAAAGGTGGATCGTCCGCTCCGCGGGCGATGCTAAAACAAATGCGGCTTCGCCGCCAAACGAACATTGAGGCCCGAGCCGGACTGGCCTTAGGGCGCTCGATCCACCTTCCGTCCTTCCCGAACTGCCGCGACCATTGCGTCGAGAACTCTTTTGCAAGACAAAGCCGGCTAAAAACGGCGTGGACTTGCCACTCGGAATCTGATCCGTTAAATCCGCGGCATCCGCGGTTAGAGAAGATGCTTTCAACGATTCAATTCAGCGTTGCTCGGTTTCCCTCAAAGAAATCTGTGAAAATCTGAGTAATTTCTGGGTGGGTCATCGCCCTTCATGCAAAACTATTTCTCGCCCATCCGCATCATTTCGGGATGCTGGACATGCTTTTGCGCTGTATGGCTGCTGGCCGCGGCTTTTAACAAGCGTTCGGTCTACCGCGAAAGCCGTGCGCAACGGCTGCGTTACGGACTATTGCTGATCGTAGCGTTTCTTCTTCTGACCAGGAGTCGCGGATTGCCGTATCCATTCAATGTTCGCATCATCCCGGCCACGCCGACCCTGCAATGGATAGCCGCCATTCTATGCATGGCGGGTCTCGCATTCTGCCTTTGGGCGAGAGCTACTCTTGGACGCAACTGGAGCGGCACCATCACGTTAAAAAAAGAACACGAACTCATTGAACGCGGACCCTATCGCCTCGTCCGCCATCCCATCTACACCGGAATGATGGCCATGATTGTCGCGACCGCGATCACATACGGATACCCTGGTGGAATCGCGGCTGTCCTATTCGCGTTCTTAAGCTTCTGGATAAAGCTCGGCGCCGAAGAAAAGCTCATGCTGCAACAGTTCCCCGATCAGTATCGGTCTTATCAACGACGCGTGAAACGCATTATTCCTTTTGTGCTGTAGGAACGCAGCTTGAGGGACTTCCACAGATTGGAAGGTCTGGCCGTCCTGTTCGCGTTCGGATAGCTCTCCACTTTCTGCCGCATCTGTTAGCGAATTAGACTGGACCCCATTTCTCCAGACCCGGCGATTTCCTCTTCGTTCGCTTCCCGGACAGTCGAAACGCGCATGGATTCAATTCGGCCGCCGGCGAATTTTCCCGTGACGAATAAGCCAGTAGGATGCGTGCCGACCGACTCCACATGAAAGAAGTCAGCCACCACAGGCTGCCGATCTGTCGTCGGCCGGACGACCATTAGTTTGCCGGCATGGGCGCGGCTATAGGTTTGCGCCGGCGTGAGGGTTCCGGTTGCCTCCGAGTGTGTGGTCATCATGTCGGAAGATACGGCCGCGCCGCGCGACATGATAGCCTCTTTCGTCTTATCGTTTTCGGCCAGCCAATCGGGTCAGTCCTGAATCTCGGCAGTTCCGGTTGAGCCCAAAGCGCTGCGAAAGGCATCCCGTTACTCCGGCGGGCCTCGTTAGGGGCGGTGGCCTGCTTCTACCGAAAGAAAATCAAATAACCCAAGGCACCCAGCGCCACCACCGTCGTGATCAACCAGGAAAGCCTTTTCGGATCGAAGAGCGGCAAGGGCGATCCCGAGAGCAATTTGGGAGCACAATGTCGGCACTGATGATCGACGATCGACAGGGCATAACCGCAAGTTGGGCAATCTTCCAGAGGCACATCTCACTTATCGCAGGGTTTGGCGCGATAGCGAGGCCGCTCTGCGCGATGCCGGCTAAGGCAGCGAGGGCGCCAAGCATCGCGGCGATAATTGTTTTCGTTAGGCTGTTCCTAAGTTCATCAGGAAAAAGCTTTCCAATTCTCGGCGATGACGAAGGCCGCGACCGCGAGCACGAACCAGGCGAACCAGTAGCGCAGTCGCTCGGCTTCGATGTGGTGAGCGAACTTTCTGCCCGCCAGCATCCCCACGATCGCGAGCGCGAGAAACATTCCCGCGATGCCCCAGTCAAAATGCGTCCGGCGCAGGTGGCCGAGCAATCCCGCGGCCGAGGTGACGGTGATGACGACGAGCGAAGTGGCGATGGCGCGTTTCAAGGGAACACGCGCGAGGAAGAGCAGTGCCGGCACGATAAGAAAACCGCCGCCCACTCCGAGAAACCCAGTCAGAACGCCGACGAAGAGTCCGGTCGCAGTGCAGCTCAACCAATGACATTCGGCATGTTCGTTCGACGGCTGCTCGGGCCGTGGGCGAAACATGCGCAGCGCCACGACGATCATGAGCCCGGCAAAAATCAGGAGCAGCACCGGCGGCGAAACGAGATGAGTCAGTTGCGAACCGGCGAGCGCGCCCACAACGCCGGTGATGCTGAAGAGAAGCGCGGCCTTCCCGTGCACGTGTCCGCTGCGCGCGCCGAGGATGCTCCCCACCAGCGTCGTCCCGCCCACCACGGCGAGCGACATTCCGACCGCTTGCGAAGCGGGCACTTTCGCTACGTAAACCAGGACTGGCAGGGTAATGATCGAGCCGCCGCCGCCTAACAATCCGAGCGAGACGCCGATTGCGAGAGCGAGGACGAGCGCCAGGACCATCATGAGTCGACCCGCGCGCACAGTTTCCGCGCGCTGCTCGTGAGATCCGCGTGGATATGGGTTTCGAAGATGTGCGTGATCGAGAGATTATTCTCCCGCGCTATCTCGACATATTTGTCGAAGACCGTGGCGACGCCTTCGCCGTCGTGGCCCACGAGGTATGAAAGCCCTGCCATGCCGTCAGTTTGGATGCATTCGAAGATGAGTGACCTAGCTGCGACGTTTCAGCTTTTGCAAAAGACCAGCCTCTCCCAGCTGCAATTCGTCACCCGCGTCATTTTTCTACTTTAGCCTTTCTACGTTCTTCCTGCCCGCCCGAGTGCTTTCGCGCAGGTGTTTCGGCGCATGACTGGAGCTACAGCTACGGAGTTTCGCGACTGCCGCGTCTAATTAAGAGATCTGCGGCGGCGAATCCTAACGAGTGCTGCGAGCAGCCCACCACTAAGGCAAAGAGCTATGGTGCTGGGTTCGGGGACGACGGCGTCGATCGGATAGCTGATGCCGGATTCGCCGGTGACCGTGACGTCGGTAATCAGATTTCCCATGTTATCGCGGAAAGTGATACTGGTGAGGTTGGCGGTATCGTGGAAATCGGTCATGCTTTCGAGGATGGAAGAGTTAACTCCGGCTTGATCGTGAGTGTTCAAGTATTCGGTCAAGTCCAGGCCGTCGGTAAGGAAGTGCGAGATCTCAGAAGGGCTAAGCGCGATAATAAACGTATCGAAGTAATTCCCGGGAAGGTCGCGCTCGGTGCCGCTGGAATCGCCGTCCATGGGATCGCTATCGGCGACGCTAAAACCGTAGGAAGCGCTGCCGCCCGCTCCGACCGTTCCGTGGACATCGAAGTATAAAGAGCATTCGAAATCGCCCATGTGAATGACGGGGTTGTTTGAAAAAATGCTAAGGGTGTCGTTCCAGGTGAGCCTGGAAGTAGCGTCAAAGACCACGCCGGTGAAGGAGGCTACCTGGGCAGAGGTGGAGGCGCGTAAGATCGGGCCGTTGTAACTGGCATCGGCCATGGCGGAGTAGCCGCCTTCGAAAGAGAATTCGGCGTGAGCGGTGGCGATAAGCATGAAAGGTCCGCCTTGATCGTCTTCCATTCGGCCGCCATCGGGATCTTCGGCGATAGCCTGGGCTGTTCCGCCCCAATCCGCATGACTCAAAGGAGTTAATCCACAAAGACACGAATACAACGCAAGGAACCGGAGGATATTCTTCACGGCCCTAAGGCCTATAAAACCTGCGAACGAAAGTCAATCAAGAATGTGACGATGGTGGAGGTAATTGGGGGGGCCGCTAGCCGTTTGAGCGGCATCGGTGAGGCTAGTAACGGCATGGAATTTGCAGCTAAAATCCCGTGAATTAGCCATGGTAAGCCGTGAGAGCCCAAAAGGGCGACGTTTGGTTCTGGCGTCGCCCCCTTTCTAAACTGAGCAGCGCGCAGTCGAATCCACGGAAGCGCTGGAAATGAAAATGCCCGCGTTTACCGGCGCGGGCATTTTTTTTGTGATCCGACTTGGGTAGGGGAGATTGAAATTCGAAATGCCCGCCACGGTCTTCGCGGCGACCAGGACGGGTAAACTTCATGCGGATTGTGGAAGACGGAGTTCGGAGTTTTTTGATCAGGGGAGCGCACGCGCCCTCGCGTGCTGCCGACGGCGCCTCGCCGGAGGAATCGCTTTGGCGGCATTCCGAAGTTCGTTTGCGGTCTGGCGGAAATGAGCGATCGAAGTTCGTGAAGGCGAGGCGCCTTCACCAGCACGCGAGGGCGCGTGCGCTCCCCAGCAATGGAAAAGATTTCGCTGGCGCGAAAGGCATTTCGGTTGTGCATTCTCTCATGACCAAATGGGCACTGTGGGCGGTGGCGGGTTTTCTTGGTTGTTCTCTTTCGGCGTCGGCGCAGCAGTTTGATCTTCTCGCGCTCAATGAATCGGGCCGGAGCGCGGTGAGCAGTGGTGCTGCGCTCTTCGGCGTGCCGAATAGTTTCTATTACGGATCTCCGGCGGTGACGCTGGCGGATGGACGGCCGATCTCATTGTCGAACGGATACGATCGGATCGAACCGATGACGCTCGATTTTCTTCCGATGATGAGTGTGGAGGTTCCGGCAAGAGTCAGGACGACTTCAAGATCGTTACCGGATTCCGATGGCAAGACGATAGAGGTGAAACCCAAACTAGTCGATTATGTCCACGGCGAAGTGGGCGTTTTGTACGGGACATCCGCCGGTAGCAAATACAGCCGCGAGGTCGAGCAAGGATATATCCTCGGCGAAATCGGGAACGATAAATATCAGATCAACGTCGGCGCGTTCTACGAGCATTCGAGCGCACATTTTCCGCGCCGGTAGTTTCGCGGTCTGCGAAAAGATATTCTGGAGCTAGGACAGCGGGAGCTACAACATAGGGCTGAACAGCTTCCTAATCTTGCGAAGAAGTCGTGGTCTGAACTTCCTGGACCGGACGAAGAAAGGTCGGCAGTTGGCGTATTTGCCGAGCTATAATAGATAACACGACGATGACCGGTAGGCCGTAAAGACCAAACGCACGCATATCGGCACGAAGGTTTGCTCCCGGTCGCTGAAGAAGGAGGAGAAAGGTGAAGCAAACTGCGACGATGGCGAATTGCATCAGCGAACGTCGCCAGTCGCTTAAGCGGGTTTCGTCATTGGTGTTCTCGCGACGTTGACGAAGTCCGCGCACGCGAAGAATGGAAAGTGTCGCCAGCACCAGGCAAAGGTCGCTGAGATAAAGTGAAAAGGGTTGTAGCAAAACCTGGAAGCGAAGAAAGGTTTGCACCGCATAAGGCAAAACGGCGATGGCGAAAAGGAAGATGAAATTGATGACCATGTCGAAGGAACGTACGGCGAAGTTGTGACGAAAAATGCGGTAATGCTCGAGCCAGAAGCGACAGATCAACGCGAACGTGACAATGATCGGGAACCAGCGCGAAGCTTGAAAGACATCTTGCGCGCGCGCAGGAACGTCGAGCCGCGTGGCGAGGAGCGACAGACTGAAGCCAAATACGAGGTCGCTGAATGCTTCGAGTCGAGATGCCAGGCGCGTCTCACTTTTGCTTACCCTCAGTAGATCGCGCAACATGCGTTTATCCTGCACCCAAAAGGGTGGATTTGATCAAGGAAAATGAGGATCGGCTTTCAGAGCATTCTGCCGCTGTGACTGCGGCAGTTAAGCTTTACGATGGCGCGCGAATTTGCGAGCCCTTCGGAATAAAGAGCCGCAAAATCACGGCGAGAGCGACACAGGTCCAGCCAAACCAATCGCCGAACCGTGCATACGGCGTGGGTGTCGCTGGTCCGATCGGCAGTTGTGCGAGGATGGAAACGCCGGGTAATGAGCCGCTGCGTACGTCCGCGACAAACCGGCCATAGCGATCGCTCGCCGAGAGAAGGCTCTCACGTGCCGAGTGCACAACGGCGTAACCGTTCTCCACGCCGCGCATGGCAGCGATGCGCGCAGCCATCCACCCGTCGCGATTAAAATCCCACGCAGGCTCAAGCATGGCTGTAATTTTCTTCTTTCCGTAACTGCGGCCGAGCGACGAAAAATGCATGTCCTTGCAAATGGCGACTCCAAAACGGTGCCCATCAATCTCGCGGACCGCGTCCTCATGTCCCGGCGTCATATCTTTTTCCAAACCGGGAACGAGATGTTGCTTATCGTATGCGGCGAGCAGATCGCCGTTCGGAGCAAAAAGCCAGGCGCGATTTTTCCAGCCGGCATCAGTCGTTAGGCCAATGCCGACGACGAGATAGATCGCATTACGTCGCGCTACTTCGGTGAGGGCTTCCCGGCGCTGCGCAGCTGCGGCTTCTTTCACGTCGATCTTTTCCGGGAGCACAACGATCTTCGCACCTTGCTCCGCGAGATGCGCGATCGCTGCATCGTAATTTTTCCAGACAGCTTCTGCTTTTTCATGCGGAATGCCGGGTCCAAGAAAATCGTCAATGGCGACCAACCCGATCGGCATCTTTTCTGTGATTCCCTGATTGCTCGTTAGGCGCACGAATCCGAAAGCGAGCACGAGCGCCAGGAGCATGGTCGGCAAGCCGTAAGCCAACAGGGGTCGCGTTCTTGGGTTAGCCCGATACAAAAGCAGCGCGAGCATTGACGCGAAAAGGCTGATGACAAAAACGACGCCCGGCGTTCCCGTCAGCGCGGCGATTTGAATGACGGGCAAGGCGTCCATCTGCGTGTAAGCAAGGCTGCCAAACGTGCCATGGGGTGAGAAGGCCGAGATCAAGGTATCAAGCGCGGTTAACACGAGCGGATAGGCGAAGACCGTCAGCCAATGATTTGATCGACGGACGATCGCGCGCGTGTAGCCGACAATGAAGATCCATTCCAGCATTTGGAGCAACACATTGACGATGGTGCCGGTCCAGCCGGATACGATTTCGTAGTAGCCCAAGAGACTCGTTAGGCCAAGGAAAACGGCGATGACACAGAGCAGGCGCGTTTCCGCAAACGAAGCATAAAACGATGCGAGCAACAGGGGCACCGGCGCGATCCACGCCAACGGCCAGCACGGTGTAAGTGACAGCGTAAAATAGAACAACACGCCCGAGAGCAGCGCGGCCGCGATGCGAGCAATTCGGTTATCGAGAATTGTAGGCATGTGTGAAGTCCCAGCGCAGAGTCTATACCCAGCGCATTGGACTTCCAGCGTGCACAGCAGGCCGCCGTGACAGCACAGTTATTCGTTCACGTTGACTTTGATGCCGAAGAGTTTCCAGGCTGGATGCTCGTAGATGTACTTCAGTTGGAAATTTACCTTCAAAGGATGCGTCGGATAATAACCTTTTAAAACAAGGAGGCCATCCGAGTTTATCACCGGTGGTTCGCTTAAGATCGGATCGACTGTCTTAATCCCGGAAATATCCATCTTCTTGTCGATGAACTGCTGGAAGACTTCTTTGAGTTTGTCGGCGGTAATTTGCTCCTGCCATGCGCGGGAAATCCTGGTGTGAAATTCGACGAAGCTCTTGTCCTGAATTGCTTTATTGAAATCGAGTAACGATTCGAGAACCAGTGCCTTCGATTTTTCATCGGTAGGTATTTGTTTGCCGCCTTGCGACACCGCCACGCCCGATTGCGGCGCGGACAGATAAATCACTTTCCAGGTTCCGGATTCTTTCACCAAATCCATGTCGAGCGGAATCTTGCCACCGGCGCGTGTCTTGACCGAACCTTCAAGATGCGCGCGATCGTTCTTCGTCTCGCGGTTCGACCAGGAAGCAGAAGCGTAATCGGTGAGCCCCAGATCCTTTACGCTTTGCGTGAAGGACTCGAGGGTTTGCTGCGATTTCAAAGTCGCCGATGCGCTTTCGTAGGCAGCGGAGATTTTTCCCGAACCGATCAACCCAAGAAAAGCTTCACCGGATTTTACGGCGCCGCTCGTTAGGCCAAACGCGATCAAGACAATGACTACGACCAATCCGGCAAGCGCGACAGCCGCGCCCATCGCAATAAGACATCCTTTTTTCATTTCATTTTCCTTTTCTGTTATGGGCTTCGGCTTCGTCCACTCGAATCGTCCTAATCGATTGTCGACTGCAAATCCTCACCGTCTTCCACTGCGGCCTGCACTTTCTGCACCATGACAACGGCCGCCATCAAGACGATTGCAGCTACGACCTGGTGTGCGTGAAGTGTGGCGTGGAAGAAACCCCACGTGATGCAGACCGCGGCGAGTGTTTGCAGCATTTCGAAATAGCCGGCAGTCGAAGCGCGCGTTAATCGCAATCCCTCGAAATAAATGAGCAGCGGAATACCGCCGGAGATTGAGGCGAGCAGGAGAAGCGCAACGATTGCGGTGCCGGCGTGCGTTTGCGCCGCGGTCGGCCACAGCGCAGATCCATTCAGTTTTCCGTAGAAAAGAAGAATGAACGTCATGCAGATGAGTCCGACAACGATGCGCAGACTGGCGGCAAGCCGAAGCGGCATCCCCGTCATAACGCCGCGTCCGGCGACGGTGGAAAGTCCCCAGAAAAGCGCGCACACCAGCGCGTAAGCAGTGCCGAGATTCAATCCGGCTTGCGCGAACGAAACGCCGATCAAGGTGGGATGTTCGACTGAAAGAAAAATCCCGGCGACGACCGCGATGCTCGCATAGAGAAAAAAGCGCGGCGTAAGGCGATCGCCGAAAAGCAGGAACGCGCCCAGTGTGGAAATAACCGGCTGAATATTCAGGATCACATTGACGACGGTTGGGTTGCCGTTTTTTAACGCGAGCGTGAAGAAAACCGTGCCGACGGCGGAGCCGGCGAAACCCGAGAAGATGAGGTAGCCCCAGGTGCGTCCATCGATTTCGCGCAGCTTCCCAAGTTGCGGAATGAGAATCGGCAGAAACATGAGCAGAATGAGGACGTGTTCCCAAAACACGATGACTTGCGCGTCGAAGAGATTGTTGAGTGGAATGCGCCACGCGCTCTCCGTCCCCCACAGTGCGGCGCCAAGGCCGACAAGCCACGGACCGTATCTGGCAGGGCGCGCGTCTTTGTTCACGCGAAAGGTCTTAGCTACCGCCGGCTCGCGCGTCAACGCATGCCGTCGCAACACCACTCTATATATAGAGTGAAGAACTGCCGCCGAGACGGCGGCAGCTACAAATGCCAATAGAGTTAATCATTCGGCGGCTTGGATTTCCGCCGGATGATACTTACGCCAGTAACGAATGGCGGCGCCGACGGCCATGAAACTCGGATCGGCGGCTTCGTAATCGGCGACGCGTTCTTCGGGAGCGCCGCCCGCGCGCAAATCGGCGGCTTCGTATTCGGCGAAGGCGGGAATGAGTTGTTGTTCGTCAGCGCCGCTCCGGATGCGATCGCGAAACCATTCGGACCAGCGCCGGACGCGTTCCTCGAGTGCGTCGAGATGTGCCGAGACGGAATCCGCGATCAAACCAAAATGGGGGAGATAAAGTTTCGCAGCATCGAGTGCGCGCATTTTTCGGATCGAATCGAGCCACGATTCGATCTGCAATTCCGGCGGAACGAATGGCGGAATCGGCGGACCGCTGCCTAACCGCACGCCGGCAACGTCGCCGCCGAATAAGTTATCGTCCCATTGATAGACGTGATGATGACTGGCGTGCCCGGGTGTTTCGATCGCGCGTATTTCCAACGAACCGACGCGAACGAGGTCGTTATTGTGCAGTACGCGAAGGCGCTCTTTTGGCACTGGTGCAAAGCGGCCCCAGAGTTTTTCCATCTTGTCTCCGAAGATGCGCGTCGCGGATTCGATGAGACGCGAAGGATCGAGAAGATGCGGCGCGCCGCGCGGATGGACGTAAATGATTGCGCCAAGTTCGGCAAAACGCCATGCCGCGCCGGCGTGATCGAAGTGAATGTGGCTCAGAAAAGCGTGGCGCACATCGGAGGCCGTGAAACCAATTTTACCGAGTTCGGCGGAAACATTCTCGAACGTCGATTCGGGACCGACATCGAAAAGCACAAGCCCATCGTCGGTCTCGACAGCGGTCACAGCAATGATGCCTGGGCGGCCGAGCATGCATGTATCGAGAATGTGGACTGACACGGGCGTTACCTTTTACCAAAACTGCCTTTCGAGAAAGTCGTCTCTTGTTTGACGATGAGTTTGAACTGCTGCGCGCCGAAAATTCGACGCGCGGACGAGGCGCGTTATCTTGAAGGGGAATGCAAAGGGTTTTTGGGTTGGAAACAGAATACGGCATCACGATTCGTGGCGCGGAATCGGTGGACGTGGTAGCGGAATCGATCGAACTCGTTAGGCGCTACACCGAACACGGCGCCCACATGAAGTGGGATTATGAGCTGGAGGATCCGCATCGGGACGCGCGCGGTTTTCGCGCCAAGGAATTGCTCCAGGACACCGACGAATCGGCGTATTACGAGATCGACAAAAATCGGCCGCTCAGTTTCGAGGAAATAAAAACCGATCTCGTGCTTTCAAACGGCGCGCGCTTTTACAACGATCATGCGCATCCCGAATATTCCACGCCGGAGTGCACGACGTTGCGCGAGCTGGTCGCGCAGGACAAAGCCGGGGAGCGCATTTTGGCTGAGTGCGCGCGGCGGCGCAGTTCGAAACTGCCGCCGGAAAATGAAGTGCGCTTGTATAAAAACAACACCGACTTCAGTGGCCACAGCTACGGTTGCCACGACAATTATTTGATGCGCCGCGACATTCCGTGGGATCGCATTGTTAGCGGCATTCTGCCTTTTCTCATCACGCGCCAGATCTTTGCCGGCGCGGGAAAGATGGCTGTCGAAGGAGAAGGTGCGGCCAGTCAGCCGGGCATGTTTCAGATTTCGCAACGCGCGGATTTTTTCAGCGTGCTCGTGAGCATCGACACGATGAACCGGCGCCCGCTCGTGAATACGCGCGACGAACCGCATGCCGACGCCGGTCGCTACCGTCGCTTTCACGTTATCATCGGCGACTCGAACATGAGTCAGTGGGCGACGGCGCTGAAAGTTGGAACAACGGCGCTGGTCCTGGGTTTGGTTGAACGCGGCGAAGCGCCTGAAATCGAAATTGCGCAACCGATCGACGCCACCAAATCGATCAGCCGCGACCAGAATTACGATTGGATCATCGAGCTCATCGATGGGCGCAAGATTTCCGCGATCGATGTGCAACGCCTTTACCTGAGCGCCGCGCAAAAATCCTATTCTGGTCCGGACGAAGAGACGAAGTGGCTGCTGCGAGAGTGGGAAAATGTGCTCGATGATTTACAGCGCGACGTTGGCCTGACGAGAGATCGTGTGGATTGGGTGGCGAAGAAAATTTTGCTCACTGCGTTACAGGAGGAAGAAAAACTGGCGTGGACAGATCCATGGTTGCAGGCCATCGATCTCGAATATCACAATCTCAATCGCGACGAAGGATTGTATTATGAGCTGCTGCGGCAGGGCTCGATGCGTCGCGTGGTTACCGAAGACGAAATTAAGGCCGCCATCTTTACCCCGCCCGACACGACTCGCGCTTATTTTCGCGGACGCTCCGTCGCGCGTTTCAACGACGCCATCGAATCGATTCAATGGGATGAAATGGTTTTCCGTAACGGCGCGCAGTCGCATCGCATCCGATTTCCCGAGGCGTCACTCGATAAGCGGTTGCAGGAATTGAATGCCGCGATTCGCGACGCCGGCGATTACAAGAAGCTCCTTGAATCGATTGCCGGGCTTTGAGTTTTGCCTGTTTTCGTGTGGCACGAATGAAACGCCTGTCATCCTGAGTGTAGCGAAGGACCTCACAGTAAATGGGCGGCGATGTATTCACGGAAAATTTCCTGACACGTGCGAGGTTCCTTACTTCGTTCGGAATGACAGAGTTGGAATTGCGATCGGTGAATTCCCTTTAGGTGCCAATTATTTATGAGATTACCAGCTTGTGATGGAGAGCGCCGCGCTGTCGGCGCCCTAAACTCTGGGACACGACCCTGCCTTCGCTGGCTTCGGCGTTGCGAGCGACGCGCGTCCATTCAATTTGGCTACGCGCTGTTTTGGTTTGCGACATTTCTCATAGCAACGCTAACTACGCTTTCTGCTCAGTCGCCGCCTTCTTTCACCAAGATAATTGTCTTCGGCGATAGCTTGTCGGATACGGGAAACATTGCGCACAGAGTTCGCAGCAAATTTCTCTTCAGTTATCCGAGCGGCCTATTCGACTACAGCGATTATCGTTTCACAAACAGCTCAGACACGATCCCGGGTTCCGACAATTACGCGGGCGTGTGGCATGAACAGTTGGCGCGCACGTTCCTTCACCTCCCGATCGCAACAAACAGTCTTGATGGCGGCAGCAACTACGCGTTCGGCGGCGCGACCACGATCGATGGAAGCACGGACCGCACGGTGGTGCACAATCCCAATCCGTTCGCGGGCGGCGACTATCACATCACGATCGATAACATGGGCAAGCAGGTCGCCGATTATCTGGCGGCGTTTACGCCGGATCCCAACGCGCTTTATCTCGTCTGGGGTGGAGGCAACGATCTCTTCGATGACTCGACTGCTGCTCATGTGATCGCGACCTCGACGCAGGTAAATACTTTGATCAGGCGCCTGGCGACCGCGGGTGCGCGGAAATTTCTCGTCCCCAATGTGCCCCCTCTGGGTGCGATTCCGAATTACGTCGGGCAGACATCGAAAGTGATTTCGCTCGATGTCGCGTCCGCTAGTTACCGAGCAAAGCTAAATGCGGATCTTGATGCGACCGTTAGCGCACTCGCTGCGCAGGGGATAAACATTCAGGTTTATCACCTCGATATCTGGTTCGATCTCATCCGGATTCTCGCCGAGCCCTCGAAGTATGGCTTCACTAACGTACGCGATAGCGCGCAGTACAATGCGACCGTTAATCCAGATAAATTTCTTTTCTGGGACGACATTCATCCGACGACGGCGGGTCATTATCAGATCGCGGCCGAAGCCAATCGCGTTCTCAGCGGCACGACTCAATCCCTTGGCAAAGCGCTGAATATCTCTACACGTGCCGCGGTTGGAACAGGCGATAACGTTGCAATCATCGGGTTCATCATTACGGGCACTAATGCGAAGAAGGTCCTGCTGCGCGCGATTGGTCCCTCCTTAAGCGGCCATGACGTAAGCGGCCCGGTTTCCGATCCGACACTCACACTGTATGACAACGCTCGCCGAGTGCTCGCGAGCAATGACAATTGGCGCGACACGCAGCAGGCCGAAATTCAGGCGACCGGAGCCGCGCCTACGAACAACCTGGAATCAGCCATTGTTCGGACGCTGAATCCGGGAAGCTACACTGCGATCTTGCGAGGGAAGAATGGCGGTACCGGGATCGGCCTGGTCGAAATCTATGACTTGAGTGCGACCGCTAATTCCGCGTTGGCTAATCTCAGCACGCGAGGATTCGTCGGCACAGGCGAAAACGTCATGATCGCGGGACTTATTGTTGGAAGTGGCGAGAAACCAATCCTTGCCTTGCGCGCTGTGGGACCCAGCCTAACGAGTCAAGGAGTATCCGATGCTCTTCAGGACCCAACGCTTGAATTGCGTGATAACAATGGCGCCCTTCTCGCTTCGAACGACGACTGGCAAACCACACAGGACAGTGCAGTGGCTGCGTGTGGAATCGCGCCGAATGATGCGCGCGAATCCGCGATCGTGCGATCGCTCGCCGCCGGCAACTACACCGCAATCGTGCGCGGGAAGAACAACACAACTGGTGTTGCGCTCATTGAAGCGTATCGCATTCAATAGTTACCTGCATTAGCAGGAGCGCTAAACATTTGCGACGCGAATGAAAGTCGCGACCGGCGATCAGGTGATGATTGGTAGACTTATGATTACCGGAAGTGAGATAATATAAGAGCTTGTTCGTTCCCGTTTTTCTCTCTTCCTTCCTCCGCCAATTCTTATGAAAATCGCCATTAATGCCCAGCTTTGTCCTGGAAAAGGAGCTGGAGGTGTCGAAACCGTCCTCACAGCTCTCATTCATGCGTTAGGACAGCTTAAAGATGGCGGCGAGGAATATCTCATTGTCGGACCTCATGAAAACCCAGACTGGCTTTCCCCCTTTCTTGGCGAAAATCAGGAGATCGTTCGTGGCCCTGCCACTGAGGGTCCGGAACTATCCCGATCCGCAATCAAGCGCGCCATAAAAAAACCGCTGCAGCGAGCGGCGAAAGCCTTCTGCCAGTTAGGCCAGCCCTGGCCACAACCTGAAATTTCCAACGGGTTTTGGGAAAAATTAGGCTGTGATGCTGTCCACTTTCCCTACCAAGACTTTGTCGTTTGTTCGATTCCCACGTTATTCAGTCCTCACGACTTACAACACCTTCACCTACCGCAGTTTTTTTCGGCTAAAGAACTGGTCCTTCGAGAGGTGATATATCGAACCGGGTGCCAACTTTCGCGCCAGGTTATCGTCGGCTCTCAATGGGTAAAGGACGATATCGAAAGACAATACCGAATACACCCCGACAAGATCCAAGTCATTCCGCTCGCTGCGCCGATGGCTGCCTACGGCTCACCTTCTTCAGAAGTCGTCGAAAGCGTGCGCAAGAAATACGGTCTGCAAGAACCTTTTGGATTCTACCCGGCCATGACGTGGCCTCACAAGAATCATATCGGATTACTTCAGGCTTTAGCTCATTTGCGAGACAAAGAAGGGATACGCCTCAATATCGTTTGCTCCGGATTTCAAAACTCTTTCTGGCCAGAGATCGAACGTGAATGGAAAAAATTAAAACTCGAGTCGCAAGTAAAATTCCTGGGTTACTTACCCGCCGAAGAGTTAAAAGCTCTCTACTCGATGAGCACCTATGTCGTCATCCCGACGCTCTTCGAGTCCACGAGCGAATTAATTTTTGAAGCGTGGGAAGAAAACACACCAGTCTTGTGTTCTGCGGTAACAGCTCTCCCCGAACAAGTCCAAGATGCGGCCTTTCTTTTTAATCCCCATGAAATGGAATCAATAGCACAGGCGCTAAAGACCGTAAGCCAGGACGAAAAAATCCGCTGTGAACTTGTCGAAAAAGGGAAAAGGCGTTTAAGCCAATTCAGTTGGGAAAAGACAGCACGTGCTTACCGCGCGGTTTATCGAAAGGCTGCCGGAAAGACACTTGATAAAAATGAAGTCGCCCTACTTTCTACAGACTGGATGAAAACTCCAGGTGTCCCTTTGAGTAGGGAAATCATATGAACGAAACTGGATTCCGTCGTCTCCCCTCGTTTGATTGGGCGCGAACGCGAATATGTATTGGATCGCGTAGATAGTGGCTTCACGCGGCTTTTCGCAATTCGACTTTCTTCGGCTCGAGAATCTCTCTGGCAGCCCGGTTGCCGGATTGGACGGCGCCGTTCATGAAACCGGAGAAATCACTGCTTGTGTGTTCTCCGGCGAAGATGAGGCGACCGTTGAGTTCTGGTTCTGAATTTGCCTTGAGCATCGTCGTATACTGACCGACTAGGGGACACGAGTAACTGCCGCGTGTGAATTTGTATTTGGGCCAGTTCATTATCGCGCGGTTACCATCGAATTTCTCGTCCACCCCGCGAAAGACGCGGTTCAATTCCTCGTGGAAGCTGGCCAAGTTCTGAGGAGTCAACTGCCGCGCGGCAGCTTCGCCGCCAAGGTAATCGGTGAGAATGCCGCTCGTTCCCCTCTGGCCGCGGCTAGTCTCCCAAGTACATTGCAAAGGGAGATCGGTGAAGATGCTGCCATTACTCGCCGCCGGTAACTTGAGTGCGGAGTTACGCCACCAGCGCTCTGTGAAGCCATACATAACCTTGGCGTTATTGCCGTATCCAAATTGTGCGATAGCTGCTTGTTTCCTTTGGCTCAGTGCGAGAGTTTTTATTCCTTCGACAAGCCTTAGCATGGTGAAAGGCACCGTGCAGACGACGCGGGAGAACTTCACGGATTTGGTCCCGCTATCCGTAGCAAAATCCAAAGTGATGTTATCGCCAGTCTGGCCGATTCTCGCAAGTTGATGGCCCTGGCGAATCGGGACCTTGCCATCCAGTATTTTAACGAGCGCGTTTGGCAGCGAGCTGCTGCCGCCTTTGATTCGTTTCGACTCATCGCTATCGCCGAAAAGTTTAAATCCTGCGCTCGTATCTGCCTGGAGATACGCGATGAGATTGAGAGACGATTGCTCATGGAGCTCGCGGCCGTACTCGATGATGTAAGCAACACCCAGCATATCGATGACCCACTTCTCGACTCCTCTACCAGTCTCAGCGAGATAATCGGCGAGACTAATGCGGTCGAATTTGCGCGCTTTCTCGGTGAAGTTTTCATGGGCGTCGTAAATGCCGTCGGCATCTGCGGCGAGCTTCTTCGCGAACGGCTGGAAGAGTGGAATCAGTTGCTTATCGCAGTAGTGCCTGCCGCCAAAAAAGTAGAGATCGGCGCCTTTGTCCTGGCCTTTTAGTTCCTGGATCCCGACTCCCAGCTCTTTTGCCAGCGCAATCAAATCTGCGTGGTTCGTGTCGACCAGTTCGCCGCCGAGTTCGCAAAACATGCCGTCTTTGTTGAAGTCGTATTTCGTCAACATGCGACCACCCGTGCGCTCGCTTCCTTCAAAGACTTCACAGGGAATGCCTGCTTGAAGAAGGCGGTAGGCTGTCGTTAGGCCGGCTACGCCCGCACCGATGATTGCAACCGGATCGCTGCCGTGCGTGCCTGCCGAAACATGTGACAGCCGTGGAATGCATCCGCCCGCAGCTGTAAGAATGCCGGCCGCGCCAAGCATGCGCACAAAATCGCGCCGCGACACACGCGAAGCTTCCCGCGCCTCGAAGAAGAGCGAGCGATGTTGGGGATTTTCATCTATCCAGCGCGCGCGCTGGATTGTTTGCATGAGGTTGCGAAAAAGCGGTGTGCGTCCTTGTGGCATAATGATGAAGAGCTATCTCACTCACATCGCCGCGAGAAGAATAAACACGACCGGTTCGCCGGTTCAGTTCTCGTGGAGCAGCCCAGAATTAGGACCACGCGATCAAACGCAGCTCGTGCGCTTGCATGAGGTGGGGATGCGTCGGGACAACGCGAACACTGAATCCATAGGCGCCGCTTTCGGTTCCCGGGATGGCGCCCTGGTAGATGTAGCTTCCGTTGTTATCGGCGCGGCTTGCCTCGTTTAATACTGTCACTGTGGGATTGCGGATCGTGCCGTTATTACTTTCACCGTGATAGGCTTCCACGCGGACGTGTTTTGGATCGACGCCGCCGAGCTGCACCTTCGCCGAGACTTCCAGAGCTTCGCCGACCAAAATGTTTTGGCGATCCTTGTTGCCAACCTGGACATCGGAGATGCGAACCTGCGGCCAGTCTTTGCGCATTTGCGCTTTCCATTTGCTTAGCTGTGCGGCTGACGTGCAGCCATCGCGCGTGAATTCTTCGTGTCCTTTCGCCGCCGGAATATAAAGGCGCTCAGTGTATTCCTTCACCATGCGATGGGTGTTGAAGACAGGGGTAACGCTGCGAATCGAATCGCGCATCAATTGCAACCAGGCCAGAGGCAACTTGCCATCCGGTTTCGCGTAATAGAGCGGGATGATTTGGTTCTCGAGCAGTTGATAAAGACTGTTCGCGTCAACTGCGCTTTGAAAATCCACGGTGCCGTCGTCGATCTCCGATCCAATGGCCCAGCCGTTGTTGCCGTTGAAACCTTCGCACCACCAGCCATCGAGCACACTCAGATTTAATCCGCCGTTAGGAGGCAACTTCATTCCGCTAGTGCCGCTGGCTTCGAGCGGACGCAGCGGATTGTTGAGCCAGAGATCGACGCCCTGCACAAGCCGGCGCGCGATGTAAGTGTCGTAGTCTTCCACAAAGACGACGCGATTTTCGAAGCCGGATTCGCGGCTGAATTTGTAAACTTCCTGAATGAGCGCTTTGCCGCCCTCATCGCGTGGATGTGCTTTGCCGGCAAAAATAAATTGTACCGGCCGTGTGATGTCATTGAGCAAACGATGCAAACGTTGCTTGTCGCTAAACAAAAGCGCGCCGCGCTTGTAAGTCGCGAAGCGTCGCGCAAATCCAATCGTCAATATTTCCGGATCGAGAATGCTATTGACCGCACGAATGGATTCGGGCGATTCGCCTAACCGTTGGCGCCGTTCACGCAGCCGCTCGCGGACAAATTCGATGAGCCGCAGTTTCAATTTCTGATGCGTGTCCCAAAGTTGCCCATCGGGAATCTCGACGACGCCGCGCCAAAAATCGTGTTCGGTGAGATGTTCCTCCCATTTACCGAGATACTTGTCGTATAGCGCGGAGAACTCCGGAGCCATCCACGTTTTGGTATGCACGCCATTGGTGATGCTGGTGATCGGCACTTCGTGAATCGGCACGCCGGCCCAAACATCTTTCCACAGCGATCGGCTCACTTCGCCGTGCAGTTTGCTCACGCCGTTTGATTGCCGGCTAACGCGCAACGCGAGAATCGTCATGCTAAAAAGATCGAGCGGATCGACGCTGGCCTGGCCAAAACGAAAGAGCTCTTCGAACGGGATGCCTAATTCGGTTGCGAAATCCCCGAAGTAACGCCGCATCATGTCGCGCGAGAAGGAATCGTTACCGGCAGGAACAGGTGTATGCGTCGTGAAAACATTCGCAGCCGCGACGACTTGCAGCGCCGAATAAAAATCCAGTTTCTTGTTCGCGATCAAGGAACGGATGCGTTCGAGCGCGAGAAAGGCCGAGTGGCCTTCGTTCATGTGAAATACTTCGGTATCAACTCCGAGGGCGCCCAGCGCTTTCACGCCTCCGATGCCCAAAACAATTTCCTGTCGGATGCGCATTTCAAGGTCGCCGCCGTAGAGCTCGGCGGTGATCAATCGATCTTCGGCATTGTTTTCCGGCGTATCGGTATCGAGCAGATAGAGACAAACGCGGCCGACGTGCAATTGCCAGACTTTGGCGAAGACGTCGCGACCAAGAAGCTGCACCGCGACGAGCAAATTAGAATCGCCCTGGCGCACTTCGCGAATGGGCAGATGATGAAAATTCTGATTCAGACTGACCGCCTGCTGAATTCCGTCCTTATCGATCTGCTGTTTGAAATAACCGTGACGATAGAGCAGTCCGATGGCGACGAAGTTGAGATCAAGGTCGCTCGCGGATTTGCAGTGATCGCCGGCAAGAATGCCGAGACCGCCGGAATAATTCGGGATCGATTCGTGAAAACCAAATTCGGCCGAGAAGTAGGCGACCGTTTTCTTTATCGCGCTGCCCGCGCCGGTTTTCCCATACGTATCTTTGCGTGAAAGATAATTCCGAAACGCATCGTAAACTTCCTTCAGTTCGCGAAGGAAATTTTTGTCCTGCGACACTTCGATCAGGCGGGCCTGTCGCGAGAGCTGAAGCATGCGCACGGGATTGTGATTGGTCCGATTCCAAAGCTCCGGATCGAGATGGCGAAATAGGCGACGCGCGGAGGGTTCCCACGTCCACCAGAGATTGAAACTCATTTCCCGGAGCGGCTCGAGCGCGTCGGGTAGAGTGGGGCTTACATTATAGAGCTGGTAGTTAGGCATAATGCCGGCAGACAATATTCGAGCGGAAGTATCGATGGAAACATTTGAGCAGCAAGTGTTCCATGACTGCGCCGCGTCAATTCCTGACGTATCGCGGCGTCAAAATCAAACCGACGACGAGCCCCGTGATCAATCCGCACATATGCGCGGCCATGCTAACCTGCGGAGTGGAAATATCGAAGATCGTTTGAATGACAACGATGAAGACGATGTTTTGCAAACGGCGACGGGCGAGTGGCGTGTGACGATACCGCAAAAGGAAACCGGCCCACGCTCCGACAACGCCCATGATGCAGCCCGATGCGCCTACGACTTCCTGGGCGGGCGTTATCCCAATGACGTGCAGGAGAACAACGCCAAGACCGGAGCCAATTCCGGAGATGAGATAGCACGCGATGAAACGACCGGCGCCGATCGATCGTTCAAGCGCCGGACCCAGAATGTAAAGCGCGTATAGATTAAAGAGCAGATGCACCGGCCCATAGTGAAGGAAGAGAGAAGTGAGAAGGCGCCAGTATTGGCCTGCGGCAAAAAAATTCCACGTCTCGAGTTGGCCAAGGCGATGGAGGACCAACGGATTAGTCCAACCACCGGCGACGATTTCGAGCAGAAACATCGCGACGTTCAAAACGATGAGCGTGATGACGACGGGGGAATTGCGACCGGTCTGAGCGAAATAGGATGTTTGTCTCATCGGAGATGTTTCGAGCCGCCGCAAAATGCGATCGCTTTCCGCCGATCGATTTGCGACCGCCTGAGCATACTCATCGGCGTGTTGCAGTCGCGTTACGATTTCAGCGCGCAGAATGGCGTTACTGGTTTCCGCATGCAGACGCTCCAATTGCTTTCGAGCGATGGCGATATTTCCCGCAGCCAACTCCGCGGTGGCAAGCCAGAACGCTTTTCTTTGTGCGCTGAATTTGCGCAAAGATGTTTCGAATAGCCTAACAAGTTGCGTTGTCCGACCGGTGAAAACCCAAAGCAGCTGCAAGGACAATTGGAATGGCAGACTTTCGGTTGCTTCATCGGGGAGAGCCCGAGTATGTGCCGTCGCCTGCAGGATCAGATCGTCAAGCCGACGCGTCTCACCGAGCGCGCGGAAATACAGAGAAAGGATTCCATCGCGTTGCAAGGACGTCGGCGTCAACGACGAGCGGCACCATCCTAACAGGCCTTCCCAATCGCCGCGCAAACGAAAGCTCTGCGCGATCGCCTGCCGGGCGATCGTGCCGGATCCTGATTGCAAAGATTGCAGAAGATCGAGCGCACGTTGGGTCGAGCCGCGTTTCGCTACTTCGAGCGCACGGAGGAGTTCGGCCTCGCCACGAATGGTGGGAGTGGGATGGACGACGCTTAGAAATCTCGCGAGTCGATATGCAGCCGTGAATTGCTCGCGTAAGACGAGTTCGGCGAGTTTGTGTGAAGCGATCGCCGGAATCAATAAGAGTGCAAACCATGCCCCGCCGCCGATGAAACCGGCCTGCCCGGGAAATAAAAGCCAGGAGACGCCAGTTACTAGCAGGACTGCAAACGACGCAGCGCGCAAGCTGCGGTTCAGCTCCGCGGTGCGTTGCGAACGAACAATCAGTGCGACTGGAGAAAGAAGCGCAACAAAGAGAAGAATGTGGTTGAGATCCATTGCGATTATGTGCGAACGCGAGGGATTTTCGCATGTTCCGACAGCGCGTCATATATTCTGCAGATCGTCATGTCGTTGCGCTACGCTCGAAATGACAGGAACGATTTGTGCCGAATTATAGATCGACACTTTCTCATCGAAAAATCTCAGCGAAACTGCGCCATGCGAATCAAAGCGACCAACTATCTCGACGTCATTTCATCGTGGTGCTACTGGGCGGAGCCGGCGTGGGCTGAATTGAAGAAGCGATACGAAAATAAGAACGTTGATTTCGAATGGAAAGTTGCGCTGATGGATCGGTCGGGTTTGCCGACCTCGCACGAGCAGCACGAATGGTTCTATCGCCGGAGCGGCACGATGATGCACTCGCCTTTCAAGCTAAGTGCAGACTGGGCTGATCCAGAATTATCTGAATATCTCGCGCCTAACTGCGTGGCCAAGGCCGCGGAAGATTTGGGAGTAAAGGACGATCGTGTTCGGCACGCGATTGCCCATGCCGCATTACGCGAGGGAAAAAAGATCGGGAATTGGGAAGTATCTGCGGAAGTTGGCGCGAAAGCGGGCGGACTCGAGGCGAAGAAATTGCTCGAGCGCGCGAAATCTCCGGCAGTGGAAGCAACAGTCCGGGCGAGCACAGTCGAATTTCACTCGCTCCAGGTTACACAACGTCCCACCTTCGTTTTTCACAGCGACATAGGCGACCGTGCTGTCTTTTCAGGCTTCGCGAAAATCGGGCCTTTAACCGCCGCCCTGGATTCCATGCTCGAAGACATCGAGTTCTACGAGGCGTATGCGGCGCATTTTGGTCCGCCACCAGCGTAGAATTCTCTCGAATCCGGTGCCCGCTTGTGCGAGAATCGTCTTGCTAGTATTCGAATGTTGCTTACAACTTCCCATCGGTTCGCAAAAGCGGGCCCATCGCCGCGGTTTTCGCAGTCGCGACGACGTTGGAGTGTTTCGGGGATCGAATCGTGATGCTCGGAAATTTTGCGATGACAAGAAATACGACGATGCGCTTCACTCCGCGCTACGCCGCCCAGGAGCTTTGATTTAATCTGCAACCACAAATTCGTGTAAACGGTCGGATTCGCGCCCGCGAGGTCCGGGTCATTATGGGGTCCACCGGCGAGCAGTTGGGCGTGATGAAGTTGTCCGACGCTCTGCGCAAAGCTCAAGGTCTCGGTCTCGATTTGGTGGAGATCGCGCCGACGGCCAACCCGCCGGTCTGCAAAATTGTCGACTTCGGAAAATTCCGTTACGACATTTCCAAGCAGGAGAAGGATAAGAAAACTTCGGGAACGAAACTGAAGGAAATTAAGTTTCGCGTAAATATCGACGATCACGATTACCTGACGAAAATTCGGCACGGCGAAGAATTTCTCGATCGCGGCAACAAGGTCCGCGTGCAGTTACAATTCCGCGGACGCGAAATGGCGCATCAGGAATTCGGCATGCAGCTGATGGAAAAAGTGCGCGACGATCTCGCCGGCATGTCGCAGGTGGAAATGGAACCGAAGATCGCCGGACGAAATGTGACCATGACGCTCTCGCCTTTGCCGGCCAATCGCCGGAAGCGACGTTTCCTGCCACGTGAAGCCGAAGCCCCGGCATCCAACGGCAGCGAACGCGCGGCCGTGCCTAACGAGTAGTTAGACTTTGTGCCGCAACGGCCGAATGCAATTGGTTAGTTTGCGCAAGCCGAGTTCGAGCCGCGTTTTCACCGTGCCCAACGGCGTTTTCGTCTTAGCGGCGATTTCGCGATGACTCAGTCCTTCGAAGAAGGATAGTTCGAGCGCTTCGCGCTGATAGGCCGGCAGGTTTCGCATCTGGCGGTCAAGGAAGTGCCGTAAATCGGCGCGATTTATTTCCTGGTCGATTCGACTCTGCTTCCACGTTGCGGGTTGTTGCTCGACATGCTCCTCGAAGCGATCCTTTGCGCGACAATAAGCCTGACGACGACGCAGGCGATCGATCGCGCGACGTCGCGCCAGCGTCACTACCCAGCCGAGCGGCTTGCCGGCATGCGGCGAATAGTGCGAAGCTTCGCGCCAAATCTGCAGAAAGATTTCCTGCAGCACGTCGTCCGCCTCCGCTTCTTCGTGAACGACGTGTGTAATAACCGCTTTCAAAGTTTTCCCATAGCGGCCGTAAAGCTCTTTCAGTGCATGTTGCTTTCGGTGGGTGATTGCTTTCATCAGCGCTTCATCCGAAGCGGCGGAAAGTCCATCGGTGCCGATGAGCGGACGAATCATGAATAAGCCTCCAATCTAAAATGCGCGTTGTTTTTCATCTTTTTTCCTTTTGCGATTTTGTAGGGTTTTGAACTATCGAGGCGTGCATTTTCGCCACAATTGGAGCGCCGGCGCGTTGCCGCGTAGGTAAAATTCCTACTTTTCGCCAAACAGAGACTGACAAATTATCTGCCGACCGCTTTGTCTTAGCGTCCCGATTATTTAGTAATGGCGAGTGAATCGGAGGACCGGAACGAATCGGAGCATGATCCAGCCTGCGCTGGTGAATTCGACGAAGTGCTTATTTTCGGCAATCCGGAAACTCGTCGTAAATTTCTTAAACAAATAGCTGGAACCAGCGCAGCGATTACCCTGGGTCCGAAGCTAATGAACGTTTCGTCCGCGATGGCTGCGGAACCCTTTGCGAACGCAACGAGCGATGTTGTCGATGTTCGCTTAAAAATTAACGGCAAGGATTTCGCGCTGAAACTCGATCCGCGCGTCACCTTGCTGGATGCACTGCGCGAACATCTGCACCTCACCGGTTCAAAGAAAGGTTGCGATCATGGTCAATGCGGTGCGTGCACGGTTCTCGTGAATGGGCGCCGCATCAATTCCTGCCTGAGTCTCGCGCTCTCGCATGAGGGCGACGAGATTACGACGATCGAAGGTCTTGCGCACGGTGACGAGCTTCATCCGATGCAGGCGGCTTTCATCGAGCACGACGGTTTTCAATGCGGCTATTGCACGCCGGGTCAGATTTGTTCGGCCGTCGCATTGGTAAAAGAAGGCCATGCGACGAGTGATCCGGAGATTCGCGAATGGATGAGCGGCAACATTTGTCGCTGCGGCGCCTATCCGAATATTCTCGCAGCGATCAAAGAAGCGAAGAGCAAAACGATCGCCAAGGTATGAATCCATTTACGTTCTCGCGCGCAAGCGACGCACAGACGGCGGTCGCCGACATTGTGAAAACGCCGCAGGCAAAATTTCTCGGCGGCGGCACGAACTTGATCGACCTCATGAAAATGGGCGTGGAAGCGCCCACGCAGCTGATCGACATCAATCGGCTTCAACTCGCGCAGGTCGAAGAATTACCCGGTGGCAAAGGCGTTCGCATCGGTGCGCTCGCGCGCAATTCCGATGTCGCGGAGCATCCATTGATCAAATTGCGCTACCCGGTTTTGAGCGAAGCGTTTCTCTCTGGCGCGAGTCCACAACTTCGCAACATGGCGACAGTCGGTGGAAATCTTCTGCAACGGACGCGCTGCTATTATTTTTATGATCCTGCATTCCCGGCCTGCAATAAGCGAAAACCCGGAACCGGATGCGGCGCGATCGACGGGTACAATCGCATGCACGCGATACTCGGACAGAGCGAGCATTGCATCGCCGTAAATCCCAGTGACATGTGCGTGGCACTCGCGGCTCTCGATGCCGTGGTTCGCGTGCAGGGACCAAAGGGCGAACGTGAAATTCCGCTCGTCGATTTTCATCGCCTGCCGGGCAACACGCCGGACCAGGAAACGAATCTCGGGGCCGGATGAATTGATCACAGCTGTCGATTTGCCGGCGTCGAAGTTCGCCGTGCGCTCTCATTATTTGAAAGTGCGGGATCGCGCGAGTTATGCTTTTGCGCTGGTTAGTGCAGCGGTTGCTCTCGATCTTGGTGCAGACGGAACGATCGGCGCGGCGCGCGTCGCGCTTGGCGGTGTGGCGCACAAACCGTGGCGCGCGACGAAGGCGGAACAGAAATTAACTGGCGCGAAAGCGAGTGAGCGACTGTTCGGCGATGCCGCGGAGGCGGAATTGGCCGCGGCAAAAGGCTACAAACATAATTCGTTTAAAATCGAGCTCGCGAAGCGGACGATTGTGCGCGCTCTCAATACGGCCGCGGCACTCACCTGAAAGAATATGAGCGCTTCAATTCTTGGACCTGCTCGCAGTCGCGTCGATGGCCGTTTGAAAGTAACCGGCGGCGCAAAGTATTCGGTCGAATTCGATATCCCGAAATGTGCATTCGGTTGGACAGTGGAGAGCAATATCGCGAGGGGGAAGATCATTTCCGTGGATACAAAAGCCGCGCAACGCGTCCCCGGTGTTCTCGCCGTCGTGACTCACCTCAACGCGCCGAAACTAAAAAACGCGCCGAAGGGAGAATCGGGTGGAAGAGGCATTCGGAACGAAGAGCGATTTCCGCTCAGTGACGATGTTGTGCATTACGCCGGCCAGTATGTGGCGTTGGTTGTCGCGCAAACTTTGGAACAGGCGCGTTATGCTGCGGCGCTGGTAAGAATTAGTTACGCTCCGGAACAACCGCTTCTCAGCATGGAGGCGGCGGAACACAAAGCGGAAAAACCGAAAAAGAATCACGACGAACATGTCCAGCTAAAGAAAGGCGATGTCGATGCTGCGCTTGCGGACAAGAGTCTCGTGAAAGTCGAGCAGACTTACATTACGCCGACCGAAACGCATAATCCGATCGAGATGTCCGGCACGATCGCGCATTGGGAGTCGGACAAGAAAGCTGACGTTGTACGATGCGACGCAGTTTGTGAAAGGCGTGCAGAATGTCGTCGCGGAAGCGTTTGGGCTCGAGCGGGAAAATGTGCGCGTTATCTGTCCGTTCGTCGGCGGCGCATTCGGCTGCAAGGGCGCCGTGTGGATGCACGTTTTTCTTGCCGCGATGGGAGCAAAGCTCGCCGGCGTTCCCGTCAAGGTTCATGTCACTCGCCGGAATATGTTTGTCGGTACGGGACATCGCACACCGACGCGCCAGACAATCTCGCTGGCAGCAACGCACGACGGAAAATTGCAGGCAATCCGGCACGTGAGCGACACGCTCACTTCGACCGTCGGCGATTTCACGGAATCGTGCGGCGCACGTTCGACCGGCGTCTTGTATGAAAGTCCGGCGATCCGCGTCGAGGAAACAGTTTATCCGGTAAATGTCGCCACGCCTACATTCATGCGAGCACCGGGCGAATGTCCCGGCACGTACGCGCTTGAATGCGCGATGGACGAACTCGCGTGGGCTTTGAAAATGGATCCGGTCGCGCTGCGAATGGAAAATAACGCGGATAAACATCCGATAAAGGATGTCCCATTCAGCGCGAAACATTTGAAGGAGGCTTACCAACTCGGCGCCGAAAAATTCGGTTGGGCAAAGCGACCGCATGAAGTCGGTTCCATGCGCGATGGCGATCTGCTTGTCGGTTGGGGAATGGCGACCGCGACTTATCCCGCGCACAAGATGAGTGCGGCGGCAAAAGTGCAGCTGCGCGCAGATAACACAGCGACTGTACAATGCGCGACGCACGACCTCGGCACCGGCGCTTACACAGCGTTTACGCAAATTTCTTCCGAACAACTCGGGCTGCCTTTCGAAAACATCACGTTCGAACTCGGGAAGTCCGATTTTCCCTTTGGACCGGTCGCGGGCGGTTCGAATTCGACCGGAACTGTGGGGACCGCGATTCATGAAGTGGCCGCACTTCTTCATAAGACGCTGGCGGAAATCGCGATCAAGGATTCGAAATCGCCGCTCTACGATCTAAAAGCGGATGACATCACAATGGTTGCGCCCGGCCGCATCGGATTGAAAACCGATAGCGCGAAGTCTGACTCGTATGCTGACATTCTGAAGCGCGCGGGAAAAAATTCTCTCGAGGTGCAGACCGATTTAAAGCCACCGGAAGAAAATAAGAAATTCGCCTTTCAATCTTTCGGCGCGCATTTCTGCGAAGTGAAGATCGATCCGCTTTTGCCGCGTGTGCAGGTGACGCGTGTTGTGAGCGTGATGAATTGCGGTCGCATCGTCAGTGCAAAAACGGCGACGAGTCAGATAATGGGTGGTGTCGTCATGGGCGTCGGCATGGCGTTGGAAGAGGAGACGGCCTACGATCCGGCAACCGGTCTTCCCGTTACGCGCAACCTTGCCGATTATCACGTGCCGGTGAATGCAGACATTCCCAATATCGAAGTCCACTTTGTCGGCGAACCGGACTTCGCCTTCAATCCGATTGGCGCGCGCGGAATGGGCGAGATCGGCATAACCGGCATGGCGGCCGCGGTCGCAAATGCCGTTTATCACGCGACTGGAAAACGCGTTCGTGATTTGCCGATCACAATCGACAAGTTGGTTTGAAGCAAAGATATTGCGGTCGTCCTGAGCGAATCGATGGATCTCGCGATCTACGGGAGAGTGTCGTAGTTAAGAGAGGTTCCTCGCTTCGTTCGGGATGACAGCACTTGGGAAAACGTGAAGGAAATACGGGAAATCATTCGTGCATTCGAGCGCCGCTCCGGCGAAACATTTGCGCTCGCAACACTCGTTAGGGCCCGCGGATCTAGTTATCGCCGGCCGGGCGCGCGAATGTTGATTGGTCGCGATGGATTCGCGGTTGGCTCACTCAGCGGCGGATGTCTCGAGGAAGAGGTCGCTCTTCTCGCACAGGACGTCATGCAAACTGGTCGTCCGAAATTGGTTCCTTTCGACATGCGGCGACGTTTTGGTTGCAACGGTGAAATCGAGATTTTCATCGAGCGACCAAACGAAAGATTTCTCGTTGATTTGGCGGAGCACATCGGGACGCGGCAAAGTGGTACTGCATCAACAAACTTCGAGGACATCTCGCGTCCGTTCGGAACAAAATTTATCGGGTCCGGGGAGCACGTTTATGCCTGCGATTTTACGCAGCGAATCGATCCGCCGATTCAGTTGGTTATTGTTGGCGGAGGTCACGACACGATTCCATTTCGCGCGCTCAGCGAGCTGCTGGGCTGGACTTTGCTCGAAATAGAAACTGTTTCTGAGCTGCCGAAAAATCTGGACGCGTGGACTGCCGCGCTCGTGAAAACGCATAACTACGGGCGCGATTTTTCCGCGCTGCGGATGCTGGTTCCTCTCAACTTGCGCTATCTCGGATTAATCGGACCGCGCCGCCGGCGCGACCAACTACTTGCCGATTTGTTCGAGCTGACGGGCCCGATCGATGCGGAGCTTTTTTCGCCCGCCGGACTCGATCTCGGCGCCGAAACGCCTGAGGAAATTGCGCTGGCCGTTGTCGCTGAGATTCAGAGCGTTTTCGCTGCGGCCTCCGTTGAATCGTTGCGTAATCGCACGTCGCCGATACACGCAATAAATTACAATTTTCCCGAAGCCATCCGTTCCACTCGTTAGGCGAATGGAAGCTATCGGTGCGATCATTCTCGCGGCAGGAGAGTCATTGCGCATGGGTCAGCCGAAACAACTGCTGCGATTTCGTGATCAGACGTTGCTCCGGCGGATGGTCGATGCAGCGACGGCGGGCGGCTGTGCACCGGTTGCGGTCGTTATCGGCGCGGAACGCGAACGCATGTTGGCGGAATTAGCCGAATTGAAGGCGTTCGTGATTGATAATGAAACCTGGCGACTCGGGATCGGAAATTCAATTCGTGCGGGATTGCGCGAATTACTCGAAGCCTATCCAAGTACCGCCGCCGTAATTCTGCTCGCGTGCGATCAACCTTTGGTTGATGCAAGTGTCATCGCCAGCCTGAGGGCGAAGCATACCGAAACGAAAAAGCCGATTATCGCTTCTCGCTATGCACAAACGCTGGGCATTCCCGCTCTTTTTGCACGCGACTATTTCGACCAATTATCTGCGCTGGACGACGATGCGGGAGCAAAACAAATAATCCTGAATCATGTAAACGATGTTGCGGAATATCCGTTTCCTGACGGAGCAATCGATATCGATACGGTGGCCGACTACGAGCGACTCGTTAGGTAACTCGAAGCTGACCGGGAGTGCGCATGGCACTCAGTGACCGCCGCCGAAAAATTTGCGAAACGATTGAAAAAGCCTGTTCGGTAGAGCCGCGGCCTTTTGACCGGCATCCTGAACTTTTTGCGCGAGTTGGACCTGTGTTCCGCCGTGATCCTGACATGGAACCTTCGGCACCTTGTCGACGGGCAGAGTGATTTCGTAAGCGGTGCCGGCCGCCTCACATCCCGTCGTCGCGAGCTGATTGGAATAGGAACAGACGGCGACGCGCGCTTGCGGCATCGTCGGTTCCAATTCCTCGGCGGGGTAGCGTTGCGATGCTTGGTTCATCACCTGTGTCCAAACTGGCAGCGCAAGTGCGGCCCCGTAGCCATGCGGAATGATCGTAGTCGGTTGATCGAATCCTACCCAGACGCCGCAGGTTAGCGCGCTGGTGTATCCGATGAACCACGCGTCCTTGTAATCATTCGTGGTGCCGGTTTTTCCCGCGGCCGGCAACTTGAAGCCTAACGAGCGAGCGCTCGCTGCCGTCCCATGCGTCATTACCTCCTCCAGCAATTTCGAAGTCATCCAGCACGCGCTCGGGTCGAGCGTCGGCAGCGAGACGTGCGCCGCCCGATAAATCGGAGTGTGATCCGGATCGTCGATCCGTTCGATGATGTATGCTTGCTTGCGAACGCCGGCGTTTGGAAAAACCGTGTAAGCCGCAGTCAGATCTTTTAGATCGGTTTCGAAGGAACCAATGTAGATCGCGGGACCGTGCGGAATGTTTTGTCCCAGCCCCAGTGTGAAGGCCAGCTTTTGCACATCATCAAGATGAGCGAACTCGCCAATACGAATGCTCATCGTGTTGCGCGAATGGATCAGGCCGTAAGAAGCGGGTTCGACGCCGCCGTACTTCCCGTCCGAATTTGCCGGCGACCAATTTCCCGCCCCGGAAATCTCTCCCGGCTGGATCGGACCATCGCTGATCGATGCGCCGGGCAGAATGCCGTGCATGAAGGCAAGTGTGTAAACGAATGGTTTGAAGGACGAACCGATCTGCCGATTCGCCGGCGCCAGCGCGCGATTGAACTTGCTCTGGGAAAAATCGCGACCGCCGACAAGCGCGCGAATGCCGCCACTTGCATTGTCGATCGCAACGATCGCGCCTTCGAGATAAGGCATCGCCGCATCGGGCACATCTTCCGATGCATGATAGTCGGCTTTCTTCGGATGATGGAAATTCGATTGCTTTTCGATCTTGGCGAGCTGCGTTTCAAGTGCAGTTCTCGCTGCGCTTTGCATGCTGGCGTCGAGCGTGGTGTAAATGTAGAGGCCGCCGTTATCGATTTGATCCTGTGTCAGCAACAGATTCAAATCGCGCTGCACCGCATCCATCGCGTAATTTTCCTGAATTAGCGGCAACCGCTTTGGATGCGAAGTCACCTTCGTCAGTTTCGCTTCCTGGGCTTGCGCAGCGGAAATTTTCCGTAACTCCAGCATGCGATCGATCACGGTGTCGCGCTGAACCGTCGCGCCTTTCGGATTTTTCAGAGGAGAAAATCGGTTCGGACTGCGGATCAAACCGGCAAGCAAAGCCGCCTCTGAAAGATTCAGCTTCGAGGCATCTTTTCCAAAGTACGCCTGCGAGGCAGTCTCGATGCCGTAACAACCGGAACCGAAATAAATTCGGTTCATGTAGAATTCGAGAATCTGTTGTTTGGAATATTCGCGCTCGATGCGGAACGCCACCATCGCTTCGAGCAATTTGCGACTGAGAGTGCGGCCGCCGAGCGGAAGACTGTTGCGCGCCAGTTGCTGCGTGATGCTGCTCGCTCCTTCTTTTGCCGAGCGCGTCATGATATCGCGATAAAGTGCGCGCAAAACACCGCGCCAATCGACGCCGCTGTGTTCGAAGAACCGGGTATCTTCCCGCGCGAGAAGCGCGTCGATAAACAAAGGCGAGACTTCGTTAAAAGGAACCTTCAGCCGATTCGCGCCCGCGAGCCGGCTATAGATTTTCCCATCGACATCGAAGACGGTGTTGCGCTCGGGCATTTCGTCCAGCTTCTTCATGTCGAAGCTTTGCGCCCATGCGCCGAAGAAAATGAGCACGCCGAAGCCGACCGCGAGCGGAATGAGCAACAGCGCCAGTTTCCAATTAAGGAAACGGCGGCGCCGCTTCTTGTTTGGACCGCCGCTTTTTCTCGGAGGCGGGTAGCGCGCGAAAAGTTTCATCGTCAGACGCTGAAGCGTTCAGTTAACCCAAACGCTTTTTTGACACTCTAACGTTTCAACAGTTCAACAAATCAGAGCCGCAGATTAACCTCGCTCGCATGTTGTTCCGGCGGACACGGAGCGTTCGTTGGCACGGCAGTCGCCGCGTCATTTGCTGCGACAAGTTTGTTCTCGATCAAATAATTTTCGACTTCTTCCCCGCTAATGTCTGCGAGCATTTTGCCGTTGATCTCCACACAAGGCGAAAGGGGTTGGCCGCTCTTCGTTTCCATCTCCCAGCGGAAGGCAGGATTCTGAATGATGTCCTTCTCGGTGTATTTGAGATTGTATTTGGAGAGCACCGCGCGCACTCCGTTGCTCCAGCCGCAGGTCGTTTTCAGGTAAGCAGTAATTTCTGGCGTATCCATTTCGCTAAACTTAGCACGCGCGCGGCGGATTTCATCAACCGCATTTGCAAAATGCTCATTCGTCGCTAAGCGAATAGTTGTGAGTTTTACATTGCAAATTGGCGAGCAAGCGCCCGACTTTCACCTCCCGGCCACCGACGGGAAAACCTATTCGCTTTCAGATTTCGCAAAGGATCCGGTGCTGGTCGTTTTCTTTACCTGCAACCACTGCCCCTATGTCATTGGCTCGGATGAATCAACGCGGAAGACCGTCGAGAAATTTGCGCCGCGTGGAGTGCGCTTTGTCGGCATCAATTCCAACAGCAGGAACACTTATGCGGAAGATGATTTTCCGCACATGGTGGCGCGAATGAAACAAAACAAGTTCCCGTGGGTTTATTTGCACGATGAATCGCAGGATGTCGCGCGTGCCTACGGCGCTTTGCGAACGCCGCACTTTTATGTTTTCGATCACGATCGAAAACTCATTTATACCGGTCGCGCCGTTGATAATCCCCGCCAGGCCGAACACGCGAAAACAAATGATCTCGAACGGGCGCTAGAAGAACACTTGGAAAAAAATGCCGTTAGCGTTCCCGTCACGAATCCGATCGGTTGCAATGTAAAGTGGGAAGGTCGCGACGCGCATTGGATGCCTGCCGATGCGTGTGATCTCGTTTAGCAGTTAAAGTTCTTCGATTCGGTAACCGCGGGCTTTGAGTAAGGCGATAACGCCTTCGGGGCCGCCCATGTGACCCGCGCCTACAACAACAAAACAGGTTTCCTCACCATTGAGGTAACGTTCGATTTTAGGGATCCAGTTCCGATTACGATCGACAACAAGGCGTTGATAAAAAGAAGGAAGATCGCGGTAGTCCTCGCGGCGCATCTCGCGCCAGCGCCTCCGCGTTACCGGCGCGCCATTGTTCGCGAATCGATTTCCCCTTGTCTGTCCCCGGAGCAGCGGAGATGAACGAAGCGAGAAGCGCCAGTTCCGCCTGATGATCGGTCATGCTGGAAATAATCTCCTGATGTTCGCGCGACGATTCCAGACCATCGATGCGTTTGCGATTTGCACGCGCGCGTTGCGCCAGATAGGGCTCGACGCCTAACGAGTTCGAACCGGCCGCCATGAATCCCATCATGAGAGCCCACGGTCGCAGTCGACTCCATTGTGCTTCCGATGCGCCAGCGGCGGCGAAAAAGCGGCGCAGATAATCGTAAACCCGAGGGTCGATGTGATTTTTCAGGTTATCGTTCTTCGGATACTCGCAGGCCTTGACGAACCTTCGCATTTGGCTCGGGGAAAGTGGCTTCAAGTCATCTTCGAAAACGATTCGAGAAGAAAGGTCGAAAGCGCGATTGTAGGCTGCGGGTAACGGATAGTCGGTTGATTGCAGCCCATGCAGGGAACCGCCCAGATAAAGAACGTGGCCATTCGCTCCCGTGACTTTCCAAACGCAGGCAGCCTGTGCTTCAACGAAACTCAGAATAATCGCGCAGAAAATCCAATACGCGACGAAACGGCAGGGAACGGAGCCGGAGAACACTCCGACGCTTTAGCAGGTGACCCTTCGTAGCACAAGTGTGCTCGAATTTTCAGCTTGAAATAATCGGTGACATTTTTACAAACGCCGAATGAAATCTCGTTCCCCTTTCAGTAGGCTCACCGTCGCTCTCATCGTCGGCCTTGGTCCCTATGTTTACGCGCAGGATGCGTCGCTCGATCAACTCCTGAAAAAACTTCCCCCGCCGGAGAGTTTCGCGAAATCGCCGGTCGAGCGAGCTTTGCAGCAATCCGATCCGGCCGTCAAAGATCCTTTGCTCAAGGATATCGTCCTTGCGTTGCGCACGCGGAATGGTCGGCGCGCCTTCAACTTGTCGCATCAATTAATTCAGCGGTACCCGCAGAGTCCCGCGGCATACTGCATTAATGCGACGATCGCTTCCGGGCTCCGGCAGTACCGGGAGGCATCTGCGAATCTGCGCAAGGCGATCGAATTGCGACCCAAGCTGGCACTGTCCCATTTTCTCTTGGGCGATGTCGAAGCCTGGCAGCAGCATTTTGACGCGGCGCTGCCTCACTTCCGGAAAGCGGCTGATCTGGAACCGAAGAATCCTCTCGCGTGGGTTTTCCTTAGCGCCTGCGCCGGAAAAGCTGGCCGCAAGCAAGAAGCTCTCGAGTATGCGAAGCGTGCGACGAATGTCTCTCCTGCATTTATCGGCGGCTGGTTTCAACTCGCCCGCGCCGAGAAAGCGTCAGGGCACACGAACGAAGCTCTTTCCGCGCTCACGCGCGCGGCCACCATTTCCCCAGACAACGCCTACCTGCTGAGCACAATCGGCTATGCCTATATCAACTTGAATCGGATTTCGCAGGCGGTTTCGCCTTTGCAACACGCCGCGCGACTGACACCGAACGATTTCCTCGTGCAATCTCAGCTTGGCTATTGCCTGGTAACGACCGGGCAGATCGACGCAGGCATTTCGTACCTGAAGAAAGGAGCCAGTCTCAATTCCAATTACGGACCGGTCTGGGAACACATGGGTTTGGCGTATCAAAAACAGGGACGCCATCGCGATGCCACGAAGGCATTTGAAAAGGCCACGCGAATCATGCCGGCGAACCGGCTTTCCTGGCAGCATTTGGCCGAGGAATATCGGGCCGTCGGAGAAATTGCGAAAGCGGATCGGGCCGCGCTGCGAGCCCGATCGGTGCCTGTAGCCTCCAGTGTAAGAAAGAAAAATTAGAGACCTAACGAGTCGCGGGCATGGTTTTCACGATCAGCTGATTCTTATACTTCGGTACTGATCGCAGCTAGGTAAGACGGGATTACCTCTGGAGCAATTCCATGCAATTTTAGGATCGGCCCCATGAGATTTTGTTCCTTTTGTCGCAGGCTACTGGCTGCGAGTTTCCTCATTCTCCTTCCACAGGCGCGATCGCAGGATGCATCCATCGATGCGCTTCTGAAAAAGCTTCCGCCGCCGGAAACGTTTGCCGCGCCTTCGGCGGAAGCCGCTCTAAAGCAAGCGGGCCCTGCCATGCAAGATCCGCTGGCCCGGGAAATAGCTCTGGCGGTGCAGGCGCAAAATTTCTCGCACGCGGCGGATCTGGCGCATCAACTTCTGGCGCGTTTTCCGAAAAGCGCTGCCGCTCATTTCATGAATGGATCGATTGCAGCCAATCTCGGGCGAAAAGGAGAAGCCTCGTTTTCTTTACGCCGCGCAATAAAACTGCAGCCCGACTTTGCGATCGCGCATTTCATGCTCGGTAATCTTGAGGTTGCGCAGGGAAAGTATGACGCAGCACTGCCACACTTACAGAAGGCGGTCGAGTTGGAACCGAAGAATCCAATCGCGTTGATTTTTCTCAGCGAATGCGAAGCGAAGACCGGTCACATAAAGGAAGCTCTCGATTATGCAAAACGCGCCACAGTTGCGTCGCCTGCATTTGTCGAAAGCTGGTTTCAACTTGCCCGCGTCGAGAAAGCTGTGGGTCACACGGATGAGGCTCTTTCCGCGCTCAGCCGCGCGGCTGAGCTGGCGCCCGATAATGCGCAGTTGCTCGCCACCGTTGGTTATTTTTACCTGAGCGAGAATCGTTTCGCGGAGGCGATTCCGCTGTTACGACACGCCGCGGAGATCGAGCCCTAAAGATGCGCTCGTGCAAGCGCAGCTCGGTTATTGTTTGCTCGTTACCGAACAGCTCGACGATGCCATTTCCTATCTGAAACGAGCGACGAGTCTGAATCCGCAATATCCAGAAGCCTGGGAGCACCTCGCGTCCGCCTACCAAAATCAAAGCCGCCATCGTGACGCAATCAAGGCTTTTAAGAAAGCGGCGCAGCTCGTTCCGAAACGTCTCAACAACTGGGAAAACCTGGCGCGGGAATATCGCGCGGTTGGGGAACTGGCGAATGCGACTCGGGCCGAGGCGCGTGCAAGAGCGCTCGGTTCCCAGATGTTTCCGGTAGGAGAAAAGCGCTGACGATTTTTGCAACAGGGAAGGGCGCTTTCTAAAGCGTCCTTTGATTTAGTTCGGTGGTTTGGAAACCGCTGCTCCTTGGTGGGCAGCTAGTTTTCGCGCTTTGGTTTCAGCAGCGGAAAGAGAATCACATCGCGGATGGATTCCGCGCCGGTGAGAAGCATCGTCAGGCGATCGATACCCATGCCGAAACCACCGGCGGGCGGCATGCCGTGTTCGAGCGCGAGCAGGAATTCTTCGTCGATCTTTTGCGTTTCTTCGCCGGCTTGTTCGAGGAGACGCTGGCGCTGCGTCAGCGGATCGTTCAGTTCCGAATAACCCGGCGAAATTTCCTGCCCGTTTATGATCAATTCGTAAACATCGACTAACGAGTCGTCATCTCGATTTTGCCGGGCCAGTGGCACCAGTTCTTTTGGACAATGAGTGACGAAGAGCGGATCGAATGTTTTTTCTTCGACTAATTTTTCGAAAACTTGCTGCGTTACTTCGTAGTCCGCCATCCGCGAATTGATTTCGACACCAAGTTCCGTCGCGCGGTGCCGCCGTTTTTCATCGTTGTAATCGAACCACTGCGGATCGATTTCGCGAATCAGATCGCGGTAGCGCGCGCGCCGCCACGGTCGTGTCAAATCGATCGTGCGCGTGATATTCCCTTCGCCATCGCGATGCTCGATTTGGAGGGACGGGCTCCGTCCCGTCCCTGAATTCGGATCAGGACGGGACAGAGCCCGTCCCTCCATTGTTTGCGCGAGATGACAGATTAATTCTTCGACAAGCGCGGCAATTTTTTCGAAGTCTGCATAAGCCCAATACCCTTCGAGCATGGTGAATTCTGGATTGTGCTTTCGCGAAATACCTTCGTTCCGGAAGTTGCGGTTCAATTCGAAAACTTTATTGAAACCGCCGACGAGTAATCGCTTCAAATAAAGTTCCGGGGCAATGCGCAAATAGAGATCGAGACCGAGCGCCTTGTGGTGCGTGCGGAAAGGCTCGGCCGCCGCGCCGCCAGCAACTGCCTGTAACATCGGCGTTTCTACTTCGAGAAATCCGTGTCCTTCCATGAATCGGCGAATTTCGCGCACGATCGCGATGCGTTTTTCAAAAACGCCGCGTGATTTTTCGTTGGTGAGGAGATCGAGATAACGCTGCCGATATCGCGCTTCGACGTCCTGCAGTCCGTGCCATTTTTCCGGAAGCGGCCGCAGAGATTTTCCCAGCACCGAAAGTGAATGAACTTTTAGCGTTGGTTCGCCGGTCTTGGTGAGAAAACATTCGCCTTCGATGCCGATAAAATCGCCGATGTCGAGCAGCTCAAAAGTCTCAAGCGTTTCCGGTCCGACTTCTTTCGCGTGGATATAAACCTGGATGCGTCCCGTCGAATCGCGCAGATCGACGAAATGGCTTTTGCCCATGTTGCGATGCGCGGTGATGCGACCGGCAGCGCGCAATTTTTCTCCCTCGGCGAATTTGTCGCGCACCTGCGCAATCGTTCCGCTCGTATCGAAAGCAGCGCCAAACGGCTCTACGCCGCGTGCGCGCAACTTCTCGAGCTTCTCGCGTCGTTGCGCGATGAGATCATTCTCTTCGTCCATTCCAGAAAGGCGACTCTAAACAGAAAGCGCAGATTGAACAGAAGGACTTCTTCTGTAGCGGCGGTCGATGACCGTCGCAGTATTTCTGGTACTGCTACGTCGTCCGAGAAAATGCGACGGTCATAGACCGCCCCTACAGACGAGCCAACTTTCAGTTTGCAATCGGCGCGTTCACGGCGAAATAGTTCGGCCCGTTGCGCGGAAACTGCTGCGCAATATTACCGAATCCCGAGGGGGTTACTTTCTCATGGTCAAAACACCCGAGACGACATCGAAAATCGACGGACCGCTGGTGAAGCAGTTCTCGATTTTTTTACCGAATAAAGTCGGCGCCATGCTCGACATCGTGAAGTTGCTTAACACGAATCACACATCCGTCGTCGCGCTGAGCATCTCCGAGTCGACCGACTCCGCAATCGCGCGCATTGTCGTGAGCGACCCGGATCGCGTGCTGGAGCTTTTTCGGCAAAATAATATCCCGTTCGGTGTCTGCGAAATGGTGGTGGTGGAAATGCGCGAAGTCGCTACGCAACTTTCCAAACTTTTGGCCGCTCTTCTCATGGCCGAAGTAAATGTGCATTTTACGTATTCATTGCTGACGCGGCCGCGCGGTTACGCCGCCATTGCTCTGCATGTGGACGATACCGAATGCGCTTCGAACGTTCTCGGCGGTGAGGGATTCAAATTACTGAGCCAGGCTGATATCTCGCGTTGAGTTGACAGTATGAGTGGTGTGTCTAAGGAATTTCTCGATGAACATGCACGTGTTGCCATTCTCATCGGCGCTTCGGGCCGATAAGACGCTGGCGGTAGCACTTGGCTTTGTTGCGCTCTTCGGCTTCGGTGAGCTGCTGGCGGTCGTATATTATTATGCGGCGGCAACGCATGCTGCCTACAAGCTGGCACAACCCGCAGCTAGCACCGCATCCACGGCACTTCCATCGACGGAACAATCGGCGGCGGTAGCGCGTCCGGGAACTTTGCCCGAGCCGACCGCGGCGCCGACGACGCAGGCGTCTGCTTCGGCCGCGGATCGTTTATTGCATCAGGCCCAGAAACTTCGCGAACGCGGCGATACGACGACCGCACTCGCGCGCTTGCAGGAAGCGGTGCAGGCCGATCCGAAGAACGCAAACGTTCTCGCAGAGATGGCGATGATTTACGAATCGATCCAGCTTTTCGATCGATCGAATGAAACATGGCGGAAGGTGCAGGAACTTGGTCCATCAGCCGGACCGCTCTATGAGTTGGCCGATATGAAACTAAAAGTCGGCGTGCCTGCGGCGGCGAGCACACCGGGAAACCTGGCGGCTTTGGGTCTCGGTGCGGATGGAATTCCAGAGGGCTCCACATTTGGTATCACGGAGGTGACTCCGACGATGACGAACGATCCAGATGCGGATACGCATTTGACTTTGCGGGTTGCGGTCAAAAAGCGCCCGGACGCGGTGATCGATTATACGCAGGTGAAAATACAGGTCTTCTTTTACGACACAGCCGATAACAATCAGCGTGTCGTCCTGACGGATGCGGACGTGAGTTATGAATGGCTGACGCCGAATCATAACTGGAAGGAAACGAATCCAGAAATTCTGGCGGTCACGTATCTGCGTGCGAAAAAGGATGCTATCTCCTCGGATGCTGCTTTGACTGCGGCGGCCGCTGCGGTCGTCCCGCCGGTGCCGGGAGGTAAAAAGAATCGTCCGAAGAGGTCTGCGCCAACTGAGCCGGTGGATGCTGGCCCAAGAAAATACCTCGGATATATCGTGCGCGTTTATTATAAAGATCAATTGCAGGCCGTGCGCGCGGAACCCAACCGACTGTTGAATCTTTTCCCGCCGCCCTTCACCGCGCCGACGCAGTGATGCAAGTGCTCATCGTGCACAGCGACGCCGAGCTGGGCAAAGAGCTGGTGCAGATGGTGAAGGATTACACGGCGCACGATTGCGATTTGGTTTCCAGCGCCGAGAAAGCGAATGCGTGGGCGCAATGTCATCGGCGTTGCGATTTCTTGCTCACGCAACTTGATGGCAAGGATATCGATGGATTTTTTCTCGGCGGAATGTTCGGCGAAATTTTTCCCAAGTTGCAGACTGGCTTTTTCCCAGCTTACGCCGCCTCCGAACAGCGCCTCGAAGTGAGCGACACGAAGGTTTTTCCTGAGCCGATCGACGGCGAACGAATCCTAAAAGCAATCGCTTGCGCGGTGGACGGGAAAGAGGAAGGTCGTGATTTCTTTCATCCGATCGATCTTCTGCAAATGTGTTGCCTCAGCCGCAAGAGCGGGGCGATTCAACTGGTATCGATGCAGAAAATTGGAATCGTCTATTTGCGGGACGGCGCGATTCTGCAGGCCGAGACGGGTAACATTAAGGGGAAAAATGCCCTGGATGAAATTGTTGGATGGGACGCGGTTGAATTCGCTTACGATGGATCAGTGACAATTCCCGTTCGAGCGATCAATCGTTCCTGGCATGAAATCATGATCGAAGCGGTGCTCCGCCGGAAACAGCGAAAGGTGATTGCGCAGAATTAAGATTGGAAAGGCGATCGCCTCCACATTGATCAACTAAGTTCGAACCTTTCGTCTCCGATCTTTTCCATTAACTTACGCGCCGTGAAAAAGTCCGCCCTTTTGCCTTTCTTAATTTTTATAGCGGGCTCGGTGCATGCTCAGATTCAGGTGGAGTTGAAATTGAAACGGCTGCAATACATCGCTTATGAACCAGTATTCGCGTCGGTCGCGGTGACGAACCTCGCCGGGCGCGATGTCGAACTGCACGACGATCATGGGCAGCACTGGTTTGGATTCGAGGTAAGCGGAAAAGAGGGCCAACCCATCGGACCTGTCGGACGGCTGGAGGGAGAAGCGCCGTTGCGTGTGGAATCGGGCAAGACCGTCGTTCGCAGGGTCAATCTCACACCCCTTTATGCCGTGCAGGATCTCGGCACCTACCATGTGCGCGCTAACATTTATTTCGCCGACCTGAACAAATTCTTCTATTCGCAAGCGAGAGTGTTCCAGGTCATCAATGCGCGTCCGATTTGGCAAAGTACCGTGGGTATTCCAGAAGGAATGCCGGGAGCGGGGGAGACGCGCACTTATTCGCTGTTGAGCAATCGTTTTGCCGATCACACTTCGCTTTACGTCCGCGTGGAAAACAAAGAGAGCGGAAGTGTTTACGCGACTTATTCGTTAGGCCGCATTATCGCCTACGAGGAACCCCAAAAGGAAATCGATCGCGCCAACCAATTGCATGTTCTGCATTGCGCTGCGCCTCGCACGTGGGCTTATTCGCACATCGGTCTGAATGGTCAGTTGCTAAAGCAAGAAACGTTCATGGAAACAAAGACGCGCCCGCATCTACGACGCACTTCCGGAGGGGATATCGCGGTCAGCGGCGGAATGCGCGATGTCCCAGCTGTGTCCGCGGGCCGTCCAGCTGCGCCGAAACTTTCCACGCGGCCGGCGCAATTGCCGAAGGACGACGAGTGATGATGCGAGGGAAATTTACGCGCGGCGTCGCGTTTTTCGTGTTCGCCTTTTATCTGTGTGATGTTTCAGGCGGGCTCGCGCGCACGAGAACGAAATCGACGTCACACGCGAACAAGGCAAATGCGAGCCGTGCAGACGTGGTCGTGATTGACGCCGGGCATGGCGGGTTTGATCGCGGCGGGATTCCGGGCCAACGGGTGCCGGAAAAAACCATGGCGCTCGATGTTGCCCTGCGCCTGCAGAAAAAACTGCGAGCTGCGGGTTACAGAGTCGTGATGACGCGTGACACGGACGTTTTTGTTCCACTACCTACGCGAGTTGCGATCGCCAATCATTATCGCAACGCGATCTTTGTCTGCATTCACTTTAATTCTGCGACCCGGTCTGGAGCTAACGGGATTGAGACTTATTATTATCGGCGAGATAGTGTCACTCTCGCCTCTAACATCCACAAAAATGTCATCGCTGGTGCGCCAACGGAAAACCGCGGAATTCGGCGGCGTGGTTATTACGTCCTGCGTCGCACATCGATTCCCGGTGTTCTCGTCGAGTGCGGCTTCCTCACCAATCCGACCGAGGCACGGCTGGCACAAAGTTCTTCTTATCGCGACAAGCTGGCGGAAGATATCGCGCGCGGCATTCTGGGTAAACCGCCACTCGTTGTGCGCGCGCCTGCTTCGAGAAACTATCCGGCTGCGACAGAAGTTGAGCGCCAGCCTTTTAGTAGCTACATGGGAACCGATTTCGTCCGAGTGCCGCCCGAACGCACGTCTGGACATCATCGGAGATCATCGAGATCATCTCGAAGGAAGAAGAGATCGTCGAAGCATTCCCACAGCAGCAGTAAGAAAAAGAAATCGAGCAAAAAGAAATCGGAGGACTGATTGGACTCACCGATTTTGACTGCCGCGCAGATGCGCGCAGTGGAAAAAGCCGCGTTTGACCGCGGGGTTACGGCGGAAGCGCTCATGGATCAGGCAGGTGCCGGGATTGCTCGAACGGTTACGCGTTTTTTTCCGAAACCTGGACGGTGCCTTGTTTTTGCCGGCAAAGGTAATAATGCGGGCGACGCACTGGTTGCGGCGGAACATCTGAGCCGAAACGGTTGGACCGTAGAGTTACGTCTTTCTTTTGCCGAAGAGGACTGCGGTGATTTGATGCGGAAGAAGCTCGCTGCTTTCCGGAAGCTGGAAAGTGGGAGGGGTCTCAGTGCCCCGACAGTCGCGGCGCTAACGCCGCTCCCACATTTGGTTATTCTCGATGGTTTGCTTGGTCTCGGCGCGACCCCTCCACTGCGAGAACCCATTCGCAAAGCATGTCGCGAGATCAATCGGCTGCGTCGTGATGAAAATGCTTATGTCTTCGCCGTCGATCTCCCGACAGGAATCGATGACGATTCCGGAAAGGCCGATCGCGACTGCGTCGTCGCGGATTTTACCGTCACGATCGGTTTCACGAAGCGCGGATTGATTGCTGACAATGCCACGAATTCTGTTGGCCGGTTAGAAGTTGTCACGCTGCCGGAATTGCGTGGGCCGCAAAAAAGAGCGACCGAGATCACGACATCTGCGTCCGCTGTTCATTCGCTCATCGGTCGGCGCAAATTTGATTCCTACAAAAATCAGTTCGGCCGCATCGGCATCGTTGCCGGCTCCCGGGGCTTCACGGGCGCGGCAATTATGTGCTCGTTAGGCGCGCTGCGGGCCGGCGCCGGGTTGGTGGAGGTTTTTGTGCCCGATGAAATTTACGAAATTGTTGCTTCCGCCGCTCCGCCGGAGGCAATGGTAAAACCGCTCCTGTCTTATCGCGATTTGCCTAACCAGTCGATTGACGCCTGGGGAGTTGGTCCCGGGCTTGGCAGGGAGCGCGGCGACCAAATCCTTCAGCTCATTCAATCCGCGCGGCGGCCCATGGTCGTTGACGCGGATGCGCTGAACATTCTTTCCGGCAAGACCGCCCTGCTCAGGCGATGCAAGGGCCCCCGCCTGCTCACGCCGCATCCGGGAGAAATGAAACGTTTATTCGGCTCGAAAAAAGAAACGCGCGCGCAAACGGCAAAACGTTTTACGAGCAAATTTCCCGTAACGCTCCTTTTCAAAGGCAGCAGGACGATTGTCGCGCAACGCAATCAGCCGCTCAGTTATAATACGACAGGAAATCCTGGAATGGCGACGGGTGGGATGGGGGATGTTCTCACCGGCGTTTGTGCTGCGCTCCTCGGGCAAAAACTATCGTGTTACAATGCGGGCCGAGTTGGGGCGTGGGCCTGCGGACGTGCCGCCGAAATTGCCATCTTCAATGGCGATTGCAGCGAAGAATCACTTCTACCGTGTGATGTGCTCGATCATTTGGGAACTGCTTTCAGCGATCTACGTAACGCCGCGATCGCCTAACGAGTGACTTCGCCGTTTGACACAAACGCCGCTACATCGCGTAGATTGCAAACACAACATGATTCCTGATTCGATTGAAACTCAGCTCGCGCCGCCGCCCGAATCCACCGGCAGCAAAGTAAAAAAAGCGCTCGGGCCCATCGGCGTAGCGGGTGCGGTCATTCTCAAGTTCTTTGCGAAAATCAAATTCATTCTTCCGATCCTGTTGAAGACCGGCGGATCGATGCTCGTGACGGTTGGCGTTTACGCAATGGTCTGGGGCTGGAGATTCGCCGTCGGATTTGTTGTCCTCATTTTTTTGCATGAATGCGGTCACCTGATTGTCGCGAAAAAGTTCGGACTCAAGGTAAGCGCGCCGATGTTCATTCCATTTTTCGGCGCTTTCATTCTCCTCAAGGAAGCGCCGCGTAACGCCTGGATGGAAGCGTGCGTGGGAATTGGCGGCCCGATGTTTGGCTCAATGGCCGCGCTTCTGTGTCATGCGGTAGGAATTCATTTTAATATCCCGTTGTTCATCGCGCTGGCTTACATCGGTTATTTTCTAAATCTCTTCAATCTTGCGCCTGTCGGCATGCTCGATGGTGGGCGAATCGTCACTGCGCTTTCCCCGTGGCTCTGGCTGCCCGGCTTCGCCTTGCTCGCGTGGCTCGGCGTGACTCACCCGAACTTCATCATCTGGCTCGTGCTTATCATGTCGTTGCCGAGAGTTTTTTCGCTCTTCCGCAAACGCACCGCAGAAGAGCAGCGCTACTTTGAAATAGCGCCGGTGCAACGCTGGATTATGGGCGCGATGTATTTCGGTCTCGCCGCGGCGCTCATCTTGTTCATGCACGTCGCGCAAGTTCAATTGCAAAGCATCCCGCATCCGACACCGAGTCGCACCGAGCAGATTTTGCGTTGATGTCGATCACTTCGTTGACGGTTCGTTAGGCTTGGCTGCGATCAATTTCTGGAATCTTGGATCGTTGCGAATCGGATCCCACTCCCAGCGTTTGCGCAGATCGCTCAGCGTGATGCTGTAGTCGGCGCTATCAACCGCGCCCGGCGTTTTCAACAAGCGCTCGATCAGCGGCAGAGAAAGATCGGGTTCGCCCACGCGCGCGTAAATCAACGCCAGGTACGCCTGCATGAGCGCGCCATCGGTGGCGTCTTTCGATTCCGGTTTCAATTCGACTGCACGCTGCCCTTCGCGAATCGCCTCCTCCTTGCGATTCATAAATGCATTAACCAAACCGAGATTTGCGTGTCGTTCGGCATTGTCGGGCGCTTCTTTCACGGCGTTTTCAAAAACAATGCGCGCAGCTTCGAGATTTGTTTTCGCGGCTGCGTCATCGCCGCGAGCGAGCGCGGTGCCGCCGATGAGAAAACTCTTCGGCGTCGCTCCCCCGTTGAGATAATCAATGGCTTCGCGTGGCGTGCGTTTCAGTGTTTCCTCGGCGGCGGCGAAATCGCGATCGAGCATCGCCGCTTCCCAGCGACATGATGTAACAACGCCATCAGGATCAACATTGGCGGGAATTCGCGCGAGCTGCGATTTCAATTCGGTCGTCGTTCCTTTCCAGAAAAAATCCACGTAACCGCGCTGAACTTTCGCGACCACGGAATCAGGCGCCATGGCGCACAGACGATCAGCGGCGTATGCGGCCTGGGGCCAGCGTCGCAGCGCCGTATTCGTAAAAACAAGATTGCGCACAATGTTTGGATTCTGCGGATCGACTTTTGCGATTCGCTCATAGGCAGCGAGCGCTTCCTGCCAGTGCCCCTGCCGGCGTTTAATTGCGGCAACGAGATTTCCCACCTGCCCGTCGTTAGGTAAAAGTTTTTGCGCAGTTTCGAATTCGACGAGAGCTCGCGCGTAATCTCCATCGATCCAATAAATGCATTGACCGAGCGCGAAGTGACCTTCACCGAGATCAGGTTGAATCTGGAGTGCAGTCTGCGCTGAATTCTTCGCTTTCACCGCCCACGACAGAAGCGGTTCGTGAAAATGATAAATCTCCGCGTAAGTGGAAGCGAGATGCGCGTGCGCGAGCGCGAAATCGCGATCGAGCGCGATCGCCTGTGTGTAAAGTTCTACGGCGCGCTTGTAATCCTGGAGCAGAGTGTCGGGGCCTTGTTCGTACGGCAGCGCACGCAAGTAAAGATCGTAGGCATCAGCGTTTCCTGTGGGTCTTTTCGCCACGCGGATTTTTTCCTCAGGTGTGAGTGTCGCGGCTAACGCATCAGCAATCTTGGTGGCAAGCTCGCCCTCGATCCCTAACGAGTCGGCCAGAGTGCGATCGTAACGATTGGCCCAGAGGTGACGGTCGCGCTTGGCGTCGATCAATTGGACGTTGACGGCCACGCGATTCCCGACGCGCCGGACGCTGCCTTCGAGAATGTTCGCGACGCCCAGTGACTGTGCGATCTCCTTGATATTACGCGGCGCGCCATCGCGGTATTTCATCACACTGGTGCGGCTGATAACGATGAGATCCTGAATTTTCGCCAGATTCGTGAGCAGATCGTCTTGCAAACCGTCGGCAAAAAAAGAGTTCTCTTTTTGGTCGCTGAGATTCTTAAATGGAAGAACGGCGATGCTTTTTGGCGGCGGGGAAAAAGGTGCCACCTCGGTTTCGTGATGCGAAAGCAGCAATGGAATTAGCGCTGCTGCCGCAATTAGCAGTGCGATCGCGCCGCTCCAAAGAACGATTCGTTTCTTGCGTCGAAACGATTGAGTCGCGGCCTGGCGCTTTTTCGTGCCCGTTAAACCCTGCAGCTTGGTCGGAAGCGCGGGATTGCCGGCTTGATCGGTGCAAAGACTCGTCATCTGAATCTTAACGCCATGCTTGACTTCGAATTCTCCGAGATCGCGCAAGTTATCGCGCCAATGGCTGTATTGCGCGAGGTCGCCCGCGATTCGTTGCGAAAGCAGGATGTGGCCGGCATCGCCGCAATCCATGATGCGCTGCGCGATATTAATTCCGGCGCCCGCCACGTTTGTTCGATCGTTTACATCGGTGACGCGATTGACCGGTCCGCTATGAATCCCCATGCGCAGATGAATTCGCGGATGATTTTTTAGCGCATCGCAAATTTCCAGTGCACACTTCACCGGTGCTTCCGGATTAGTGAAAAAAGCGAGCGCCATTCCATCACCAGTGGGCAGACGAATCAGTTTTTCTGCCGCCTCCGCGCCCTTGAACTGTTCCGTGGCGCGGACCACTTCATTCAATTCATCGAGAATTTCGAGCTGCTCGTTGATCAGCAGTTTGGAATAGCCGACCACGTCCATGAAAAGGACGTGTGCAATTTCGAGTTCGAAATCCGTTGGTCGTTCGTCCGCCACAATTAATCCCGAGTTTAAGCCGCTGCGATCCGACTTTAAGTCGGGAAGCATTCACGGCGACCGTTCAATTTCCTTTGGCGAAAACACTTTCGCAACGAGCGCCTCGAAGCGCGGATCGCCACGCAACGGATCGAGCATGGGATCGATGTTGATAAAAGCAAGGTCGAGGCCAGCACGTTCGGCGTACATGCGCTCCAGCCATTCCATCGCTTTGTCCTTTTCGCCAAGCGCGAGGTGCACAATCGCGAAGCTGTAGGATGAGACATAGCGATCCGCTGCCAGCTGATGCAATTGCGAGAGAATCTTCTGTGCCTCATCGCGCTGCCCCAGTTTCGCGTAAGCCTGGCCCAACAGCGCCAGAACAAATGGATCGTTATCCAGGTCGACGGCCTTCTTGTATTCAGCGAATGCCTCACGAAGTTGCCCCTTCAATTCCAGCGCTTCCGCCAGATTCCAGCGCGCATAGTAAAACCGCGGATCCATCTCGATCGTTTTGTGGAATTGCGCGATCGCTTCATCGACACGGCGGGCCGACAGGTAATCGGCGCCAAGATCGGCATTGATGATGAGCGAAAGAGGATCGAGTTCCACGGCGCGCTTTCCCTCCGCGATGGCGCGATCGAACTGACCCACAGCTGTCAGCGTCGTATTGCCGAACCATTGGTGTGCGGTGGCGTAATTCGGATTCAACGCGATGGCGCGCTCAAACTCTTTAATCGAACCTTGAAAATCCAAATGGTAAACGCAAAGGCTGAAGCCGAGCGTCGCATGCGCCTCGCCCAACGTATCGTCGATCTCGAGCGCTTTTTTTGCCGCTGCTTCCGCCTGAGGGAGAGACTCCTTTGGAGTTGCGGCACCAAATCCCGAGAGAAGAATGTAGGAGTCACCGAGGCCCGCATAAGCCAGTGCGTAATTCGGGTCTTTCTCGATTGCCTGTTTGAAATAATCGATCGCCTTGAGCAGATCGAAACCTGTCCGTTTGTTCCAAAAGAATCTGCCCTTTAGATAGAGTTGATAAGCGTCACCGTTCTTCGTGGGGCGGGCTGCCATCGCTTGCGCCTCCGATCCCGTGAGTTTCGCTCGCAATTTGTCGGCGATGTTCTTCGCGATCTCGCTTTCGACGGCGAAGATGTCGGTGAGATTGCGATCGTAACTTTCGGCCCAAAGATGAGTGTCGGTCGCGGCTTTGATCAGCTGCACATTCACCCGAACCTGTTGCCCTTGTTTTTGCACGCTGCCTTCGAGAATGTGCGCAACGCCCAGCCGTTTCGCGATCTGCGGTAAGTCTTCCGGGACGCTCTTGAACTGCTGCGTGGAAGTGCGCGAGATGACTTTCAAATCGGCGACCTTCGCGAGGCGCGTCAGAATTTCGTCCTGCACGCCTTCGGCAAAATAGGCATTCTCCGGATCACGACTGAGATTGTCGAACGGCAAAACGGCAATCGATTTCGCTGGCAGTGAATCACTCGCCCAGGCCTCTGCCGGCGCTCCGCGAAGCCGTGTAGCGACCAAGGAAAAACAGCCCCGCTGACATGAGAGCCGCGATTACGACGACATAGATCCATGTGTGCTTGCTGGAAGCTCGCAGATGCGCGGCATCAGCTGCCTCTGTTCGTTTGATTCCTTCCGCCGTCAGCTCGAACGCCCACGCAATCACAAGAGCGATGGGAAAACCGATGATGATTAGAAGGATAACCAGCCTAACGACCCAATTTGGAATGTCGAAAAATGGAAAAACTTGCGTCGCAATTTGGATGAGCAGCCACGCGACAACAGCATACGCGACCGCAACCTTGTAAACATTGCGGCGCTTGAGTTCGGCGAAAAAGTTCTGCAGTTTCAACGGGTCTTGTCTCCAAAGCGAGTTTCATCCAAGGCTCGTTGCTTGGAAAGGGCGCGATGCGGTTCGCGTCCCGGCGCTAGCCCTTGAGATCCGCCACGGCGAATCCAATCACCGCTACATCAATTGGCGACCCTAACGAGACCTTACGATGAGTTTCCGACGAACGCCGCCGGCGACCGCAAGCAATGTGCCGCTAAGCAGTATGGTGGTGGTGGGTTCGGGCACGGCGCGGACGTTATCGATCCCGAGTTGTCCCACGACGGGCGTGCCGCTCAGGTTGCTCGTGCCAACTTCATTGACAAAGCGGACTTCGCCGATGAAGAAAGTGTTCCAGGGAGCTGGTCCTCCAACTGGTGTCAGGTTGGCAGGGGCAAGTGAGATAGTGAAATGCTGCCAGCCGCTACCTACCGGAAGCAGCATGGCCTGGGTTAGATAACCAGGAACACCGGCGCTGCCCGGACCAGTCTTGAAGGCAAGTCGGATCGACAAGGATACCGTGCTTTGATTCAGAAGATCGACCTCGATCGACGTTACTCCTGCGGCAAGGTAGTCACCGAGCCACTGATCGCGGTTAAAGGCAGTGAGCTTGCCACCGGAACCACTTCCATCAGACGTAAGCTGGATGTAATGATCGCCCGCGCCAGCCGGGCCGCCGGTCGGGACATTTGTCACCGGGACAGTGCCAATGATTTCGCCGTTTGACCAATTCGCCGTTGTGCCGTCTTGAAAATCGTCAATCTGCCCGACGACAACAGCGCTGGCAGAACAGACAACAAGCACCCACACAAGAACGCCCAAGCCCAAACCTTTGCGATTCATAAGGCGCAGATATTATGGGCCGGAATCAAAAAAGGAAGACTAATAATCAAAGCTGTCGCGGAAGAAGTAGGAATGATATCACGCTCGACAATTGGGGCCCTTTCCCATAGAAATGACCTGTGATTTCAGGCGAAATCGAGCGGGGCCAGCGTGATCGAATTGATCGCCGCGCGCCTTGTGCCGCGAGGACCGCTTCAAACTACCTGGGTCCGCGTTTCAAGCCCTCTCGGTGGTTGATACTGGGCGAAGTGGTTGTGGCCTTGCTGCTTTCACCGGTAATTCCTGCAAATGGTGTCACCATCGACTCGGAAACGGAGCCCGCAGTTGACAATGCATACGACGATAACAAGGACTCGCTGCTTCAGATGCAGCCAAATGCTCCAGGGCGAGACGCGATTACCTTCGACTCTTCGGTTCCCGATTCCGACGAAAACGATAAAGATTGGACGTTTGGCCTAACGAGCGGTCAGCCCTCCATTAACCAGAGCGTAATGTTAAGCGGAACCAACGCGAATGGTCTCATCGCCAAGCGCGCGGGATATTCTTCATCTTCCAGCATGGTTCGTCTCGATGCAGATCATTCGGTCGCAATGGAAGAGTTGACCGTCAACGATGGTTTCGCGCATCCAACACAACTGGTGATCTTGACCATGGCCTCAAGCGCCGCGCTCTATTTGTTTCTCGTATTGTTCTATCGACATCTCCAGAAGCCCAGGGGAAAACGAGTCCGTTTCGGGATTCTTTGGAACGCGTACAAACCAGTTTGCGGGAAATGCAATGGCATTCTGCACGTGCTCAATGACTACTCATTCCGATGCCCCACGTGCGGAGTCGAACTCGGAGCGCGCGGCGAGAATGGACAGACGATTTCTCCGCGCGAAGCGTTGGCCAAGATTCGGATGAAGGAATATTGGTAAAGCTCGCTGAGTTTATCGATCCAGCGTGCCGCCGCCGCGCGTCAGACGTTCCTGGAAGTAGTCGATTGTCTTTCTGATTCCTTCGTCGAATTCCACTTTCGGCTCCCAGCTGAGGATTTTCTTTGCACGCGAGATGTCTGGCTGCCGCACCTTCGGATCGTCCACCGGAAGCGGCTTGTGTTCGATCTTCGATTTCGTTCCGGTAATGCGAATGATCTCGTCGGCGAATTGCTTGATCGTCATCTCGCGCGGGTTGCCGATGTTAACCGGCTCATGAAAATCGGATTGCGAAAGTCGAAAAATTCCGTCGATCAAATCTGAAACGTAACAGAACGAGCGCGTCTGCGAGCCATCACCAAAAATAGTGAGCGGCGTCCCACTCAACGCCTGTCCGATAAACGCCGGCACCACGCGCCCATCGCGCAACCGCATGCGCGGCCCGTAAGTGTTGAAGATGCGCACGATCTTGGTGTCGACTCCGTGATAACGGTGATACGCCATCGTCATCGCTTCGGCGAAACGCTTTGCCTCGTCGTAAACACCGCGCGGACCGATCGGGTTCACATTGCCCCAGTAATCTTCCTTTTGCGGATGCACGAGCGGATCGCCGTAACATTCCGAAGTCGATGCGAGAATGAATGTGGCTTTTTTGTCTTTTGCCAGACCAAGCGTGTTATGTGTGCCGAGGGCGCCGACTTTCAGCGTCGGGATCGGCAGCTCGAGATAATCGATCGGGCTTGCCGGCGAAGCGAAGTGGAAAACATAGTCGATCTGCTTTTCCGGAACGAAAATGTAATTCGAAACGTTGTGCTTGATGAACCGGTAATTCTCGTTGCCGGAGAGGTGCGCGATGTTGTCGGTGTGACCCGTGATCAGATTATCGATTGCGATGACGCGATGGCCTTCTGCCAGCAATCGATCGGTCAAATGCGACCCAAGGAAGCCCGCACCTCCGGTGACAACTGAAAGTGGTTGTGATTTTTTCTCGGTCATGGCGCGCTTTATCTAATGGGTCAAGCAAGCCATTGCCAGCAGAAACAAGAGCGTTTCTTCCTATTAACAGGATTTTTTTGTTCGCGCCATTATTATCCGACCGAACAGGACCAAACACTCGGCGAGCCACGAAGGTTACTCAACAATTAACCCGCCCCGTTCAAAACGAACCGACCATTACGAAATCTTCATTAAACCGTACTCGACAAAAAACGTGTTTTCTGAATAAATGAAATGGCCTCCGACCGAGCGACGGCAGAATAGCAACTTAAATCCCCACTTATGAAAAGGAATTCTGTTTCTGAATCTGGTCTCTTCAATGCGCGCACTTTATTCGCGTATAGCCTCTGTTCGATTGCGGTGTTACTCGCAGTAATTAGTTTCGCTGATACTAATCCTTCCTCACCCGGGACGGTTTCTCTGGCCAACCCAACGTTAACGTACACGGGTGGGCCATTCGTCGCACCGAATGCCAGCGCGCAGGTTGCCCTCGACTGCACGGCCCCAATGTCATGCGATGATTTTGTTTTGACTGTTAATATGGCAGGTGGTCCGGATCCCGATCCGAATAAGCACGTAAAGATTAGCGTTGGTTGGCCGGTTTCGTCCGCCGATTTTGATGTGTATGTGATACAGGGTGCAACCACGGTTGCGACGGCGGCTTCCTCAGCGGACCCGGAAGTAGTCGCCCTGCCTGCGGTATCGGCCACTTACACTATTCGAGTAGTGCCGTTCTTACCGTTAGGACAGACCTACACAGCGACGGTTACTTTGGAAGATATCCCTCCGGCCCCGCCACCAGGTTCTGGTGGAACGCCAAGATATCAGAACTATGCGCCTAACCCGCCTAATCTCGCCGGTGCCGGCTCTGCGGGCGAGCCTTCGATTGGTATTGATTGGATTCCCGTCGTGGGCGGCCTCCAGCATGACATGGTCAATACTGGCGGCGTTGCCTTCTTCACAGCAAATTTAAACGAGTTCCGCGTCAGTTTCGATGATTGCTCGTCGCCGGCCAAGAATCCAAATACGCCCAGCGGCGCATTTACTAATGCGCCACTTTGGGAAGACGTGACAAATGCTACTGAAAGCGTGGAGACGCTCGATCCAATCGGTTATGTGGATCATCAGACGGGCCGCGTCTTTCAATCGCAGCTCGCTGGCGCCACTAGCATCATGTCTTTTTCTACTGATGACGGTGGAACTTGGACGCAGTCGCAGGGATCGGGCCAGCCAGCGGGCGTGGATCACCAGACGGTAGGCGGCGGACCTTACAATGAAGCTGCTGTTCCACCTCCGGTTCATCCGCTTTATCCAAATCAAGTTTACTATGCCTCACAAGACGTCGGGACGGCCTTCGCCGCGCGCAGTGATACTGGCGGACTGACTTTCAATCCAGGCATACCAATGTGGAATCTGACACAGTGTGGCGGTTTACACGGACATATTAAAGTTGGTCCGGACGGAACGGTCTATGTGCCTAACAAGAGTTGCGGCTCCGGAACCGGCGTCGCCGTCTCGACCGACAATGGCTTGACCTGGACTGTTAAGACCATTCCGGGCAGCGGCTCCGGGTCCACCGATCCATCCATTGGTGTCGGCTCGGACAATACTGTTTATCTCGGCTATGAAAATAACGATGGTCATCCTCATATCGCGGTTTCGACTAACCACGGCGACACCTGGCATGATGTGGATGTCAGTCAGGGTGTCATAGCACACGCTGTTTTCCCGGAAGTCGTCGCAGGCGATGGCGATCGAGCCTCTTTCGGTTTTCTGGGCACATCAACGGGCGCGGGAGATTGTTGCAGCGGCGGCGGCATAGGCACTTTCCGCGGGGTTTGGTACTTTTACATAGCAACAACTTTTGATCGCGGGCAAACCTACACGTTGGTCAACGCCACCGGTCATGATCCGGTCCAAATCGGTTCGATTTGCACGGGCGGCACTACGTGTGGGAATGACCGCAACTTGCTCGACTTTAATGATATTCAGATCGACAAACAAGGTCGCGTGCTGGCTGCCTACGCCGACGGCTGTGTCGCTCCAGGTTGCAGCGAAGCGACAGCAGATAATCCGCCGGATCCTACTAATGGTTACACCGCTTCACGCAGCGCACTTTCCTCTATTATTCGGCAGTCTGGCGGTCCGCGCCTGCTCGCAGCCTACGATCCAAACCCAGCGGAACCGGTTGTTCCCGCGGCGCCACGAGTCAACAGCGTGGTCGGAGCCGCCGGCAGCGTTGTTCATCTTGATTGGTCGGGGCCGGATAACGGCGGATCGCCCCTAACGGGTTATAGGGTTTACCGACGAACCAGTGTGGGAACATACGGCGCGCCTCTGGCGACCGTAACTCTCGGTTGCCCGGATTGTAAAAGAACCTACGATGATTCAACCACCGTTGCCGGTACGTCCTACTTCTACAAGGTCACTGCCCTTAACGCCATTGGCGAAAGCACTAACTGCGGGGAGTTTCCCATCGGCATGGCTACAGGGGTGGTGGAAAGAGCGTGTTTGCTACCTGGGCTCACGATTCTGACCGATCCGGCCAACGATGAACTGGACATGCTGCCGGGACACGATGTGCGGAGTCTGCAGATTGCTGAGCCTGTCGCTTTCGCGCCGAACAAAGTGGTTTTCACTCTTAAAATGCAAAGCCTCGCGACCGTGCCGCCTGCTACACGCTGGCCGGTCACGTTCAACGTTGGCGCCACTAACTACACCGTTCGGATGACTAACGTGCCCGCAGACGGCGCCACCACTACGCCAATCTTCCAGGTTGGACCAACCGCAGGCACGCTTATCGCGGCCGATCCGACGAGTGCGTTTCTGCCGGATGGGACGATTACCATCGTGGTGCCGCGAAATGCGATTGGTAATCCCACGCCCGGACAACAATTGACCGGATTCCTGACACGAATCACTGTTGGCGCAATTACGCCGGACAACATGCCGGACAATCTCGGACCGGCTGGAACGTACACAATTGTGGGCAACCTACCCTGCAACACAGCGCCTGTGGCGGCGTTGAGCGCTAACCCGCTCTCGGGTGATCCTCCGTTAGTCGTTAACTTCAACGCATCAGCCTCCAGCGATCCCGACGCAGGAGACATGGTCGCTTCCTACAACTTTGACTTCGGCGACCAATCGGCCCCCGTCACGCAGGCCAGCCCTACGATCTCACACACCTATAATAGTAACGGTCATTATCACGCTACCGTGAGCGTGACGGACTCACATGGTTTGGTGAGCAACAATGTGGCAGGAGTAGAAATAGAAGTGGAACTCCCGCTCGACGACGTTGTATCGAGAAAAGTGCATGGCAGTTTCACCGGTGATATCGACCTGTTGAAGCCAGATGGCACCAGCGATATCGAATGCCGCAGCGGCGGGATAAATAAAACTTATACGATCGTCTACACTTTCGATCCCGCCTTTGCGCCGACAGGTATGGCGAACAGCGTGGCGCTTTCGCCCGTGAGTGGCGCCACCCTCAACGATCACGAAGCCGGCCCCAACACAAATCAGTATACGGTCCACCTGAGGAACGTAGCAAATGCTCAACATCTTTTCGTTACCCTCAATGGCTTGCCCGTCCACAACAATGCTGCGAATGCCAACGGCACCTTGAACGCTGTTCAGGCACGGCTGGACGTGCTCGTGGGAGACACCAGTAATAACGGTTCGGTCAATTCGACAGACGTTAGCACGACGAAACTACAGAGCGGCACAGTGGCTGGAGCTTCCAACTTCCGCAATGACGTTTCTGTCAACGGTCTTGTGAACAGCACCGATGTCTCCCAGGTAAAACTTCAGTCGGGCACAGCCCTTCCCACCACAGCTCCGCCCGCCGCCCCCTCGCAGTCAAACACGAAGTCGCGTGTTAAAAGTCGTTAGGGTATCTCTCACATCGCAAAAAATTGGGACATGCCTTGGCGGTCGTGCAAACCGCCGAGGCACGAGATTGAGAGCAGAGTAGTGCTGCTTAGCACTCGATAGAGCGCATTTCAATCGTTCTCATCCGCAGTTGAATTTTCTTCCAGACTCTTGAGCGTGTAGGTCGTTAGCAGTTTCGGGTCGCGGCCCATCGCTATGGCCTGCATGTGAGAATTGGTCTTATCCGCCGCGAGGTCCCATTGATAATTGAAATTGTTGATCCTGGGGTCCCCCGCTTGTTTCGCCTGCTTTAGATCGCCTATCTGATCGTATGATACGCGCTTCGCATCTTTGTCTTCCCGGGATACCGCTGTCACATAGCGAAGTCGGTTTTCTTTGTTAAATCCCACAATTAAATGGGAAAAGCTTGCGTTGCGTATCTGCCATACTTCCTGACGTTTTTCTTCCTTTCGCACCAACGTACCTATTGCTTTCAATCGTTCATGCACGCTCTGTTCGGTCATTCTCAGCCGAATTCCGAGAATTTGACGCTCAGGTAACCGGGCCAAAGCGCCGTTTCGCGACGCGACAAGGGCAAGCAGTAAAACGATGCCCACGAAAGTTTTCATCTGCGTTCCCAGATCCATATCCGGATCAGCCAGCCTTGGCAACATTTCAGCAAGAGCTTTCAACTTCGACACCTTGGTCGTTGCGCTCGACATACCGATTTCGGTATAATCTCTTTAGCAATGATTGCTGCACTTTTGCGCATGAAGGCGGACATATGCCCCGCCGTCCAACGGCCAAAGTCAAGACGCTACTCTCTTTGCCGCCAGGCGCGTTTATGTAATGGTTGCCATTGAGCTTTGCCAGCTGAAACAATTCCAATGCGCCTGGCGCGGCGGTCCAGAATAGCCGAGGCAGTCGTTTTTCATGCATCTGGAATTGCCGCACGGCCGAAAAACTGCTTAAAAGCGATAGGGAGCAACAGTTTCTGGAAAATTCACATGGGAAAAATCGATCCAACGAACCTGATGAGATCTTTCACCGAGCGGCGGCAGGAGGCCGACCAACGCGCCCGCGAAGTGTTGGATGAGTTCATACGTGTAGGCCGCGCCTTGGCGATGGATTCTGTAATGTGGCATGAAGTTGCCGGGCTCGATCAGAGCTGGCGCGACAGTCTTTCCGATTCCGAGGTGATAAAATATCTGCGCGCACTCTATCCCGATCCTTCGCGTCGCCGACCGAAGCCTCGCCGGCCGTAGAGAGCTCGATAAATTTAGCGAAGCCGCGGACGTTTTTAATTCTGCGCTTTGCCTGTTTTGGTCAAGGCGAGGGCGCGCCCGTCCTGTGTTCGTCGTGGAGGAAATTCGAAAATTGTCACCCGCCTCTCCAATTTGCCGCTCGAGCATAACGAATGTAGTAGGACGAAAGTATGAAAGGCAGACAACCGGGCCGTCCGACGAAGTGGGTTAAAGCCAGCGTTTTGGAATACGTTGAAATTGGTAAACCTGGAATTCAGTTTGAGGTATGGGAGAAGTGGAAACGGAATCGGCGCAAGCTCGGCACGCTCGTCATCAGTGTGGGCGGCCTGCGCTGGCGGCCGTTAAGTGGCAAGCTTTCCAGACAGAAGAGCTGGGAGACTCTGGCGGAATGGCTTAGTTCACCGTCCCCTTCGTAACCCATCCCGCCACGTCGGAACGCCAATCGTCGCGTTACCGACCGTGCGCCGAGACAAAGGTCGGATCAGCTGTCAAACAGCGAACTGTCGACGCGCGAAACAAATCCCGACCAGGGTCAACCCGAGAAGAACTGCCGTGGTTCCTCCATCCGGAACGCTCATTGTAAATTTGACGCCATCGTTGAAGAAATGACAATCCGGATCAAGGCCGAAGGCGATATTGCCCCCGTGCGCGATGTAAGACTGCAGGGCAACCAGCTGAGCGGCAGTAAAGTTGTATGTGAAGGTCGTAGGCGTCATCGTGAATGACTTGCTGGTGAGAAAAGTATTAGCCGTCCCGGCCGCGATGAGTGGGTTTGAGGAAAGCATCGGCGACGCAAAATTGTCTATCATCTGGTTGTTCGGCACTGGAACACCGCTCGCGTCGATGAATGAGTGCACGCCTGAATACTTGGCGGTATCGAAAAGGTGGATGAACAGGATATTTGGATTTGTGTCCCAGTTCGCGATGTTTGTGAACGTCAGGCTCGCACCCGTGATGGTTGCGCCCGCCAGATTGATGTTGTCAATCCGCCACGTGTAGGCGCTGTGATGATCCAAATCGTGCAAATCTGCGGGCGCCGGCGTGTAAGTGTAGGAGGTCGCTCTACTGGTGGCGGCAAGGACTAACAACGTAAGAAATGACAAAATGGCTTTCATGGCAGAAAGTCATTTCACCGCAAATACTCTCCATACGGCAAGATATTTATTCTGTTTACAAGAATTACTGGACTACAGCGGCGACGATTGCCTCGGCAAAAACCTCCGGCTATTCATTTCCTGCCGGCTGAATCGGGGTGACTAATGTTCTCCCCGTAGCAGGTTGTCGCTCAAGATGTTGTCGCGTCTTTTTCACCGCGCCTTCGGGACTCGCTTTAACGCTCACTCGCACCGAGCGCTCTGCGGCTTCGGGCCGATTCGCAAGAGAAAAGAGCGCAGCCATGACGTCGCGCGATTCTCCTTCAAAGATCGGGCCGTGTCCCGGAATGATATCCTTTGGCACATGCAGCACCCAATAATTCGTTAGATTTGGGCCTTCGCGTTTGATCTCCCATTTCGTCCAATCGTAGCGCGTCCCCGTATACAAAGTGACGTTTTCGTAACTGCCGGGTGTGTTCCTCAAGTTTAGATCGAAAGGATCGGCGCCAAGATCACTCTTGCCTTTCTCGATCGCGACCAAACGATGACTTTGCAGTGAATCGTTGTGTCCAGCGGTTTGCGTAAAATACTTGAACTGCGAAGTATCGTGCCCTTCGTCGTGATACTTGCGAAAAGTTCCGGTTAACAACTTCGGTGTGTTGGATAACTTTGTGCCGATGGGGAAAGCGAGCCCGGTCGCTTTATCAGCATCGGAACTGATCATGATGACATGCGGCGCGCCCCGCAATGGCGTGGTGTCACGATACATGTCGATCATTTCCTTGGAGTAGATCGATTCGGCCGCGGAATTCACGAGCAGGATAAGATCGGCCGGCTTGAAGACGGTAACTGCGGTCGCCTTGTGCGCGCCGGGAACAAGAGGCTCCTGATACAACCATGTGCCGACCAATGCTTGCGCGAGCGCTTTCTCGAGGACGAGTGCGCCGAAGGAATGACCGATTACTACGCAACGCGAATTGCCCGGCGTGTCGCGGCGCGCAGTCTTAATCAAAGTGAAGATCGCTTCCGTGATTGGTGTGCTCGATGAGATTCGCGTCGCCGCATTCTTACGCGAGTAAAAGCTCCCTTCTTTGAACAACCACGTAAACGCGTCTACAACCGGATTGACCTTGTGCACCACGCGACCGCGCCAGCTTATGTAAACTCCGAAAACCTGGAGTCCGGATAACTGCACCGTTTGGTCCGCCGTGAGACGGGCGAGCACGCCGCGGAATTGGGCTACATCGTCGGCATCGGATTCTCGTGAATTATTTTGCCACCCGTGAATGTATGAGACGAGCAGAATGGGACGTCCGGTATCCCGAATGGCCTGCACTGTTTTTCGCAATTGTTCGCGATCCCAAAAATCGCCCTGCTCATCGAATTCAATAAACGCGAGGCGGTAGATATCTCGTGCAGTTTTCGGCGTCGCAGGGGTCACAACAGTTTCGCTCGGCGCTTCGCCAAGGTGATACGGCTGATTCGCCGCGCAGCCGACGATAGCAAGTGCGAACAGGCAGAACAGCCATGCGCGGATTTTCCGCACAAGCAAAGAGCAAGAATTCATCGGGTTCCGTTCTGGCAAGCGAGTATCAAATCGCGAATCCGCGGTCAATCGTGCCGATGCGGCACGGAACTCGCAGTGCAGAAAATGTCGAACCGAAGCAATTTGAAATCGCGGTTGCATCTGATCGATTCGCCGCGGAGTTTTGGCGTTTCACCGTCATTATTATGCGAATCTCATTACGTTTCTGTTTTATTCTGCTCGCTGCCTGTGTCACTCCGTTCGTTTCGGTGTCCGCGCAAAAACTCCCGGATACAACGCGCCTGCTGCGTTTTCCGACGACAAATGGCCAGCAGATCGTGTTTTGTTACGCGGGTCAGCTTTACACCGTGGGAAAAGATGGCGGCATCGCGCGTCGCCTAACGAGTGGTCCAGGCTACACATCGTTTCCGCGTTTTTCGCCGGATGGCGCGCGGATCGCCTTTACATCGCATTACGACGGAAACACCGAAGTTTATGTGATGCCGGCGGAAGGCGGCGAGCCGAAACGATTGACGACAACAGCAACGCTCGGTCGCGACGATATTTCAGATCGCATGGGGCCGAATAATCTTGTCATGACATGGGAGAACACCAAGCCGCTCGTCGTGTTCCGGTCTCGCATGAAATCCTTTAATTCATTCATCGGCGACCTTTTCACGGTCGGCCTGGATGCGGAATTGCCGAAACAACTTCCGGTACCGCGCGGGGGGTTTATGTCGTTTTCGCCAGATGATTCGAAGATGGCCTACAATCGCGTGTTCCGTGAATTCCGAACCTGGAAGCATTACCGCGGCGGCATGGCGGATGACGTTTGGATTTTCGATTTCAAAACCGGCACAACCGAGAACCTGACCAACAATCCCGCGCAGGACATTTGCCCGATGTGGGGACCGAACAACAAGATCTACTTTGCTTCCGATCGCGACGGGCGGATGAATCTTTTCTCGATCGACCTAACGAGTAAAGAAACAAAGCAACTCACGGCGTATAAGGATTTCGACATCAAGTTTCCGTCGATCGGCAAGGACGCGATTGTCTTTGAACAAGCGGGATATATCTGGCGTTACGATCTCGCGAGCGGACAGGCAACACCGGTTCCCATCCAGATTAAGGAAGACTTCGCTTCGGGGCGCTCGGCATTGGTGGATGCAGCGAAGCATACGGAATCGGTAAGTCTTTCGCCGGATGGCGAGCGGGTCATCGTCGTGGCGCGCGGGGATCTCTTCTCTGTTCCGGCGAAAGATGGAACACCGCGCGACTTGAGCAAAACTTCCGACGCGCACGAGCGCGATGCGGTGTGGTCGCCGGATGGCAAATGGATCGCGTATAACTCAGACGCAACGGGAGAAAACGAACTATACATTCGGTCGCAGGACGGCAAGGACAAACCGCAGCAGATAACGAGCAATGCCGATACCTATTATTACCAGGCAATTTGGTCGCCTGACAGTAAGAAGCTGCTTTGGGCGGATCGCTTGCAACGGCTTCGGTATGTCGACATAGCGAGCAAAGCCATCACGCAAGTCGACCAGGACAAGACCTTTGAAATTGAATCCTACGATTGGTCACCCGACAGCCAGTGGATCGCATGGTCACGTCCGGAGGAGAACGGACTGCCAAAGGTTTACCTGTATTCGCTCGCGAATAAGAAACAGACGGCGATAACTGACGATTGGTACGGATCGGGAAGTGTGAGCTTCAGTGACGACGGAAAATATCTCATGCTGAGTTCAGCGCGTGATTTCAAACCGACGTTCGGCGAGGAAGAGTTCGAGGCCGTCTACCGCGATATGCAACGCGTCTACCTGGTTACTCTGTCCAAGGACACCGAGGCACCGTTAGCCCCGCGCAGTGATGAAGTAGGCAAGGGGAAGAAGGACGAAAAGAAGGCTGACGAGAAGAAGAGCGACAAGAAAGAAGAGAAATCCAAGAAGCCGGTAACTGTCAAAGTCGATGTGGACGGAATTCACGATCGCATAACCGGTCTCGACATTACGACCGGGAATTACAGCAACATCCGCCTCGTTGACGATCGTGTTTTCTATCTGCGACGGACGGTTGCCGACGAAAAGGACGAAGACCCTGAAGAAGGCCCGGACAAAATCAAATACCATCTCTGCTCCTATAGTTTGGAAGATCGCAAGGAGACTGTGCTCGGTGATGTAAACACCTACGAGATCACGCAGGATGGAAAGAAGATGCTGGTAAAGATCGACAAGGACTATGCCATTATTGACCTACCGAAAGACAAGCTCGATACAAAGGATCATAAGCTGAAGCTTGAAGGCCTCGACATGCAGTTGGATCGGCATGCGGAGTGGAAGCAGATTTATTACGAATCCTGGCGGCAGATGCGCGACTTCTTCTACGCGCCAAACATGAATGGAGTCGATTGGAAAGCGATGCGCGACAAGTATGCGGCGCTGCTTCCATTCGTGAATCACCGCAACGACCTCACGTATCTCATCGGTGAGCTTATCGGTGAGTTGAATAACGGGCATTCCTATGTCGCAGGTGGAGAGCGGCCCGAAACGCCGCGGATCAAGCTTGGTTTGCTCGGTGCGCAATTCTCGCGCGATCCGGCTACGAAGGCGTATCGCATCGATCGAATCTTACCGGGCGAAAACTGGGACAAGGAAACGCGCTCGCCGTTGACGGCCATTGGTCTCAACGTCAAAGCGGGCGATTACATTCTCGCGATCAACGGCACGCCGGTTTCTACATTACCTAACTTGTACGACGCGTTAATCGGGACGGCCGATAAACAGGTCATCCTGCGCGTAAATTCGAAACCGACCGATCAAGGCGCGCGTGATATAACCGTTGTGCCGACGGCCGACGAAGCGCCATTGTATTACCTCGCGTGGGTGCAGAAGAATCTGGATGAAGTAACAAAGAAAACGAACGGGGAAGTAGGTTACATCCACATTCCCGATATGGGGCAGCCGGGGTTGAACGAATTTACGAAGCAATACTTTCCGCAGATTCGCAAGAAGGGCCTGATCGTCGATGTGCGTGGCAACGGCGGTGGGTTCGTTTCGCCTTTGGTCATCGAGCGATTGCGTCGCGCGCTCGTCATGGTGGAGATCGCTCGTAATGGCACGCCGCAAACTAACCCGCCCCAAACTTTCCTCGGACCGATGGTTACGCTCATCGATGAGTTCTCAGCCTCCGATGGCGATATCTTTCCTTATCGTTTCAAGACCCTTGGTTTGGGTAAACTGATCGGCAAACGCACATGGGGCGGAGTTATCGGCATTCGCGACCCGTTGCCGTTGGTTGATGGCGGTAATCAATTCAAACCGGAGTTCGCGCCTTACTCGAAGGAGGGCAAGGGCTGGATCATCGAGAGTCACGGCGTCGATCCTGACATCGTTGTGGATAACGATCCGTCGAAAGAGTTTCATGGCGAGGATCAACAGCTCGATCGCGGAATTCAGGAGGTACAGGAGGAGATGAAGACCAAACGCTACGAACTGCCGCCGGTCCCGCCTTATCCGAATCGAAATCCGCAATCGAATAACCAACCCTGACTGGCGTGCTCGTTAGGCCGTAGGTTAGACTGGACCCTGCGAGCGACTAGAGAAACAAATGCGCATTCTTTCCGGCATCCAACCGAGTGGTGTGCTGCACATCGGGAATTACTTTGGCATGATCCAGCCCGCGATCGCGCTGCAGAACAAAGGCGAGGCGTTTTACTTCATCGCCAATTATCATGCCCTAACGAGTGTGCGCGATCCGAAAGCGCTGCGCGAGCACTCGCGTCGCGTTGCCGTGGACTTTCTCGCGTGCGGTTTCGATCCGGAGCGCGGCGTGCTTTTCATGCAGAGCGATGTGCCGGAAGTAACCGAGCTTACCTGGATTCTGGCGACGGTTGCGCCGATGGGTTTGCTGGAGCGTGCCCATTCTTACAAGGATAAGCTCGCACGTGGAATACCGGCATCAGCGGGATTGTTCAACTATCCCGTGCTGCAGGCGGCTGATATCCTGATCTACGATTCCGACATCGTGCCGGTTGGCAAAGATCAAAAACAACACATCGAGATTGCACGGGATCTCGCGGTGAAGATCAATGAGATCTACGGCAACGTGCTCAAGCTACCCGAGCCATACATTAAAGCCGAAACGGAAACGGTTCCCGGCGTGGACGGCCAGAAAATGAGCAAGAGCTACGGTAATACGATCGATATCTTCGGTGAAGAAAAAGAAACGCGGAAGCGCGTCATGAGCATCGTGACAGATTCAACGCCAGTGGAAGCGGTGAAAGAACCTGCGACATCAACGATCTTTCAGCTCTTCTCACTTTTAGGCTCGAAAGATGAAATCGCGAAGATGCGCGAAGACTTTCAGAAAGGCGGAATCGGTTACGGCGATTTCAAAAAGCAGCTCTTCGAGAAACTCTGGGAATATTTCACGCCCATGAGAAAGCGCCGGGAGGAACTACTCGCGGAGAAAAACTACGTGGACGAAATTCTCGTGCGCGGCGCCCGGCGCGCGAACGAAGTGGCAAACGAAGTCATGGCGCGTGTGCGCGCCGCAGTCGGACTGCAGTAAGCCGCTTTTCCGGCGCTACGATCTACGCGTGTGGCGCAGCCGAACTTTTAGGCGAGGGTTTCGGCTTCGGCGGAAGCGATGCGCGTGGGATTGGCGTGCCCGATAGCACTGGCGTCGGTATCGGGGTCGGATGCAATTTATGATCCATCGCCTCGAGACGTATTTTCCGGTTCAATGCCTCCTGGTTATTCGGCTTCTGTTTGAGAATCGCATTCACGTCGGCCAATCCCAGATCCAGTTTGCCGGTCGTCTCATAAATATAGCTGCGGCCCAGCAGCGCATCGATGTCTTTCGGGTGCTCTTTGAGTATGGTCGAATAATCAGCCAGCGCCTTGTCGTTTTGCCCTGATTGCATGTAAACAAAAGCGCGCCGGCTAAGCGCCTCCGGATCGTTCTTCTTTTGCTTCAAGACGGTGTCGTAATCCTGCAGCGCATCTTTCCAATTATTTTTCCGCGTGTAAGCGAAAGCGCGGAAACGGCGCGACACCACGTCGCCCTCGTTGCGTTGCAATGTTTCAGTCAAGTCAGCGATCGCTCCGTCCCAGTTTTCCTTCTTAATGTCAGCGAAACCGCGCTGCCGATAAGCCAGACCGAGATTGTAGTTAATATCCTTGTCCTTGGGGTCGGCCTCGGCCGCTTTCTTGAAATCCTCGATGGCCTTGTCCCAGTTGCCAGCCTTGGCCGCCTCCAGACCATCCTTGTTGTAATTGGCGCCTTTTGACTGCGCGACAGAAAACGCGAGAACTACTGCGCCAAGTAAAACGCTGGAAAGAATCTTTGTCTGCTTATGATTTTTCATATGAAAAAATGAGTCGGTAAGTTGTGCTGTTCGTGCGCGGCCCGCAAGTGCAACGTGGTGGTCTTCGATTTATACGCGCGAGACTAGTTAGACGGCTGTGCCTCCGTCAAAGTGTTTGACGTATTGCTGCCCGTTTCATTCAGGCGAACGATACGAAGCGCGCGCCCACTCTCTTCATCTACGTCGATAAGCGCGCCGCACAATCGCACCTCGCCATCAGCCACCGGAAATATCGCCGGCACGTTGGAGATAAATCGCCTAACGATCGGATCAATGACGCGACCGAGAATGGAATTGACCGGTCCACACATGCCGGCGTCACAGAGGAAAGCGGTGCCGCCGGGGAAAATCTGTTCGTCCGCCGTCTGCACATGCGTGTGCGTGCCGATGACGGCGGATACTTTTCCATCAAGAAAACGGCCGATTGCGATTCTTTCGCTTGTGGTCTCGCCATGCGCATCCACCAAAATGACATTTGTTTCCGTGCGCATTTGCGCGACCGCAGATTCAACTGCCGGAAACGGATTATCGAGAATCGGCAGCATAAATGTGCGCGCCTGCACATTGATCACGCCCACTTTCCCTTTCGGTGTTTCCAGAACAATTGAGCCCGCGCCGGGCGTGCCCGGTGGATAATTAATCGGCCGCAACAAGCGTGGCTCGGTATCGATGAACGGAATCACTTCTTTCTGGTCCCAGATATGGTCACCGGTGGTGATGACAGAGACACCCGCGCGCAACAAATCGATCGTGATCTTCGGCGTAATACCGCGCCCGCCTGCAGCGTTCTCGCCGTTGATGACGATGAAATCGGGGGCGAGAGTCTGCTTTAACTCCGGTAACCGTGCGATGACGGCGCTGCGGCCCGGCTCGCCAACGACATCGCCCAGGAATAGAATCCGTAACATTTCCGGAGCATCGTATTAAACAGTCTCAAATCCAAAGTCTGATGTTTTATTTTCTGCGCAGGCATTCTCTAGCGATCTGGATCGCCCTCGGCGCGATTTTCTTCGCCACATCTGGATACGGCGCAGAAAATCTCAGTCCGCTCGGTAGTTCGCCTAATTGGGATTTGCTCGAGCGCTATCAGGAAACAATCACACACGATGATTTCGTTCGTTTACTCGAGAGCGTTTATTGTCCGAATGGCGCCAGCTCAGCGGTGATAAAAGTCGAGCCGCAATTTGCGCGCATTACCACCGATAAGGCGACGGGCGCGCATTTCACGCTTCGTTTTGCCAAAAGCGAAGCGACGCGACGCCCGCTCGCTCGCGCGTGGGCGACGGTGCAAACTCTTCCGCCGCGAAAACCCTCCGGTCCGCTCTCGGATCTGCGCGTGGCCCTCGATCCCGGCCATATCGGCGGCAAATGGGCAAAAATGGAGGAGCGCTGGTTTCAGGTCGGCGATGCGCCCCCCGTGCAGGAGGGCGACATGACATTGCGCGTCGCGCAAATGATCGCGCCGCGACTGCAACAGCTCGGCGCGAAGGTGTCGCTCGTGCGAGACAAGCTCGAACCGACAACGCCAAAACGTCCGGACGATTTCGAAGAACTGGCGAAAGCGATTTTGAAAAAGGGCGGAATCACTCAGCCGCGCGAAGATTTCATCGGTCCGGCAGATCCGGCAAAAGAGCAAAGTGTTCGCTGGAATCGCGATATTCTTTTTTACCGGAACAGTGAAATTCGATATCGCGCTGAGATCGTAAACAACAGATTGCGCCCCGACATCGTTCTCTGTTTGCACTTCAACGCCGAAGCCTGGGGTGATCCGGCGAAGCCCACGCTGGTCGATAAGAATCATCTTCATCTCCTCGTAAACGGTTGTTATCTGCCGGCGGAGTTAGAGTTTGATGACGAACGTTTCGAGATGGTGCGCCGATTACTCACGCGCGCTTACCTGGAAGAAATCACGGTGGCCGAAAAATTGGCTGAGGTGATGGCTAGAAAAACGCACCTGCCCGCCTACGAATACACAAAGGACAACGCCTTGAAAATTGGAACGAGCGGTTACGTCTTTGCGCGCAATCTGATGGCGACGCGTCTTTACAAATACCCAACCGTTTACCTTGAGCCGTATGTCATGAACAGCAAGGAGGTCTTCGCTCGCATTCAAGCCGGCGATTACGAAGGGATGCGCAAGATAAACGGCAAAGAGCAGCCGAGTATTTTTCGCGAATACACCGATTCGGTGGTCGACGGCCTTCTCGAATATTACAAGGCGCGGAAATAGTGTCGCGGCCTTCTCGTTGTAGCTGCCGCCGTCACCGGCGGCAGTAAGTTTAGCTCTGCCGCTGGAGACAGCGGCAGCTACAACTGCAAGACCGCTTCGCGAATATCGTCCATCGTCACGTCACTCGTTAGGCGCGCTGAACCGATTCCCGGCGTCACAACGAAACGCACCTGTCCTTGCTCGAATTTCTTGTCGAACGGAAGCGCGCGCAAAATTTTGTCGCGCGAGATATTCGGAGGCAATCGTGTCGGCAAATCATACCGCGCAAGTAGCGAAACGATTTTCTTCCGCTGCGACTCTGGCAGGCCCGCTTTACGCACGGAAATATCGCAGGCTGCAACAATCCCAAGACCGACCGCTTCCCCATGCAGCAATTCGCTGTAATCGCCCGCCTGTTCTATGGCATGTCCAACCGTGTGTCCGAAATTCAACAAGGCGCGGCGGCCGTTTTCGTCGCGCTCATCCGTCGCTACGAATTCCGCCTTGATCTCAACGTTGCGCCTAACGAGTGATCCAAAATCGTCTGTTTGACGATCGAAGGTCTCGAGAAAGTCGAAAAACTCTGCGTCGCGAATAATGGCGTGCTTGATCACCTCCGCGAATCCTTGATTCAGTTCGCGTGGCGGCAGTGTCCGCAGCAAATCCACATCAGAGATCACGAGCACCGGATGATGCACTGCACCGATTAGATTTTTGCCGGCCACTGTATTCACGGCCGTCTTTCCGCCGATCGAACTGTCCACTTGTGCAAGCAGCGTCGTCGGCACATGCACGTAGGGAATTCCGCGGTGATAAATTGCCGCCACAAACCCCGCAAGATCACCGACCACGCCGCCACCGAGCGCCACCAGGAATGAAGACCGGTCCAAACCCGCTGCCGTCATGCGATCGCAAATCTCGCCCACTTGCGCGAGCGATTTCGATTTTTCGCCGGGCGGAATAGTGACGAGCGTCGGTTTGTATTCTGCCGACCCTAAACTCTGCTCGACGCGATTGCCAAAAAGTTGCGCGACAGTCGTGTCGGAAATAATTGCGCAACGAGTCGGCGAAAAATGCTCGCCGATAATCTTGTCGATTCGGTCCAGCAACTTCGCCCCGACGTGCACTTCGTAGCCGCCGTTCTCAACGCGAACTGAGATCGTGGTCACGGTCAATTTTTATGGATCCCAGCGATGCCCAGCGCTCGGATCGTTTGGATCGTTAGGGCTGTCATTGACGAATGTCGTCCACGGCATCGTTTCGGAATGCCAATCCGCAAAAACAGCATTGATACGCTTTCGGCTGGTGTGCGTTCCGCCGGTCGCGGTTCCCGAAGAGGTCACAGCTTTATACACGGTGACGCTGGCAGCTGGAGTACCGCTAAATTTGACGACGCTACCTGCATCTTGCGCCGGCCCGAAAATAATGAACGCCCCCGAATTCGTAATCTTGTTCGCGAGCATCCCGGCCACGTTGTTCCCATTCAAACCATAACTGACCGGTGCGCTCGTGTCGTTTTCAGAAGGAGATCGTCCATCGAACGGCGACTGAAAAATTTTCCAGGCTCCCAGATATTTAGGATGAAGCTGGCCCATCCAGGGCGTGCTCGCGTCAAAAATCACGCCATCGTTGTCATTCAGATACATCTGCGTCGCGAGGCCGAGCTGGCGCAGGTTGCTCATGTCTTGCACGACTCGCGCTCGCTCCTGAATGCCGGTGTATGCCGGAATCGCGATCGTGGCCAGCACCGCGATGACGACAATGACCACCAGAAGTTCGACCAGGGTAAAACCACGCGGGCAAGTTGTGTCTCTCAGCATGATGGCTTGCGCAAAGCTATCGACGCGAGTGCCGGGACAAAAGGAAAACGTTTAATCGCCTTGAGTTCGCTTGACAATCAACGATGATTTTTTTGTAACTAGCTTATGCCTGACCCGGTCGATCCAATCTCTTCGCCGTCGGCGCCGCCGCCACCACCGCCGTTGCCACCCGACGTGGATACGAAATCAGGAACGACTGGTTTGCCTTCCAATGTGGCTGCCGCGCTGGCCTGTATTCCGCTCATCGGCGGAATCATTTTTTACATATTGGAAAAGCGCGACAATTTCGTCCGCTTTTATGCGATGCAGTCGATTCTCTTCGGTGGTGCGTGGTTTCTGTTCAACATCGCTTCGAAAATCGTCTTCCTGATTTTTTCGTCTATTCCAGCGATCGGCGGTCTGCTCGTCTTTTTGTGGGCCGTGATCCAGGCGATCGTGCAACTGGCATTTCTGGTCGTGATGATCATCGCGATCGTGAAAGCATTCAGCAACGTGCGCTGGGATATCCCGTACATCGGGCCGATTGCGCGCAGACAG
>CAWGQU010000005.1:0-11126 GCA_963824795.1 uncultured Verrucomicrobiae bacterium
AAACAGAATCATTTCTTGCGATCGCCAATAACACGCCAGTCTTTGCGCATCAGTTCGATATCGGCCGAACTTAATCCCGAAGGCAGATAAATTTTTCCGTCGGAGACGCGGCGATCGACTTGCAGTTCCGTCAGGGCGCGTCCGTTCACGAAAACAAAAAGAAAATTTCCGCGTCGTTCGATGCTCAGCGCGTCGAGCGCCATTTTTCCGTGATCGTCTAATTGCAAAAGAACGCCGTAACTTCCATCCGGCGCTGGATATGGGCGAAACGCCACGACGTCGCGCTCGGAAAGGCTCGGTGTTTTCTCGATGACGACATTCCTGCCGGAAAATTGCGATTGGATCGTGGTCGAAAAGACAGCGCCATCACTGGCGTTCGCTGTCGCGTGAATGCGCAGTGTGCAATGCCTTTCTTTCGCGAGAGCGGATACGAGAAAGAGAGCAGCGCAAAGAGCGGCGGCAAAACCCGTCTTCATGCGCGATTGATAAAGGGTTTGACAGCATTTCTGCAACCCCGAAAGATTTCGGGGCTGATTAACCGCCGAATGAAACGTGTCGCTCCATTGTTGATTGTGTTGCTTGCGTTCAGCGCAAATGCGTCCGCGCAGGGTACGACGAACACGCCTGCGAAACGCGGTTGGTTCAGTCGCATGTTGCATCCATTCAGCAGCGGGCCGCGCCTGCCCGAATACAACGATCCACGCTTGCGCGGTCTGGCTCTACGCCTCGAAATTTCGCCGCAACCGGTCAAACTGTCTGAGGTGCGTCTGCTTGATGTGAGAGTAACGCTGACGAATTTGTCGAAGCATCCGGTGGAACTGCAATTCCCCGACGAGCAGCGAATCGAAATTTATCTGCTCAATTCGACCGAGCGAGTCCTGACTAAATGGTCGGACAATCACGCCTTCGAGAAAAAGCCGGGAACTATTTTGATCAATCCCGACGAGCACATTGAATACAATGAGAGGATCGCGACGCGCGATCTCACCCCGAACACGGTCTTTATCGCCGAAGTTTTTTTTCCTCGCTATCCCGACCTGCGCATCCGGCAGAAATTTCTGACCGCGCCGTGAATATGAAGGTGGATCGGCCGCACCGCTGGTCGACGCTAAACAAATGCGGCTTTGCTGCCTGAAATAATTCGAGCAAGGGACTGCTCGATCCACCATGCTCTTCGCCGATTACCACATGCATCCGCAGGGACATCGGGTGCAGCGTTACACACAGGCTTTGCTGCAGCCCTGGGTCGATCACGCGCGCAAGATCGGCCTGACGGAAATCGCGTTTACCGATCACGATCGGTATCATGAAGGAATTGATTTCGACGAAATCGACAAACTGCGCGTCGCGAATCCGGACCTGAAAATTCGCGCAGGGATCGAGTTGGATAACGATCCGCAAACTTCAGCCGCGGGACGCAAGTGGGTCGAAGCAAATTGGGATCGACTCGATTTCGTTCTCGGTTCCGTCCATTATCTCGAGCGCGACGACCAGATGTTCGACAGCGTCCCGGCAGGTGCCGCGCAATTTGCCGATCGGGATATTGATGTCATCTACGCGGATTATTTTCGCCGCGTGCGCGAAGTTGCCGCGACGGGACTTGTCGATTGCCTCGCGCATTTGGATCTCGTCAAAATTCACGGCCACCGTCCGAGGAGTGATATCGAATCGCTCGCAGGCGAAACGCTCGACTTCATTCGCTCGCGCAATCTCGCCATTGAACTTTCCACCGCCGGCTGGCGCAAACCGGTCGGAGAACTCTATCCAGGCGATCGGATCATCGAGCTTGCGCTCGCGAAGGGAATTCCATTTACGACTGCCTCCGACGCGCATTCGCACGTGCAACTCGGTGAGAATTACGAACGACTCGAAGAAAAGATGAACTCGTTAGGCGTTCGCGCGATTTGCACTTTCGATAAACACGAGCGCATGATCCGCTCGTTGTAGCGTCCTCTACATCCCCAGCCCGGGCGGCAAACCCATTCCGCCGGTAAGCTTGCTCATCTCCGATTGCGCCAGCGCCTTGCCTTGTTCGATCGCCTGCTGCACGCCGGTCAAAACGAGATCTTCCAAAATCTCGATGTCCTCCGGATCGACAATCTCTTTTGCGATTTTGATCGAGACGACGTCGCCGGCGCCATTCGCCACAACCGTGACCTTGCCGCCGCCGGCTTGCACTTCCACCGTCTTTTCCTCCAGCTCAGCCTGCGTTTTCGCCATCTGCTCCTGCATCTTCTGAGCTTGCTTCATCAGCTTGTTAATGTTCATGCGTCGCGATCGTCCTCAGGATTTGATTTCGCCTTTAAAAATTTCGAGCGCTTCTTTTATGAGCGGGTCGTCTTTGAAAGTCTCGGCCTGGCTTTGTTTTTTCGATTGTGGCGGTGCTTCACTTATCACCGGCGCACTCGGCAAACCATCTTTCATCACGAATTTCACATTCCAATCGCTCCCGCTGATTTCCTTCAATAGCGATTCGAGGAAGCGCCGATTGTTATCTGTCGCGAGCGTCTCGATCATCGATTTCTGTTCCGGCGGATAACCGATGAGAAACGTGCGGCCTTCGGTTCCAATTCCGCGCGTTGAATCGATCAAAGTTTTCAGGAAACGCTTCTGCGCCGGAACCTTCTCGGCAAGTTTGTGCCAGATTTCATCGACGTTCAGCGAAGGTTGTGGAGCGGTCTTTGTCGAATTGCCTTCGGCCTCTGGCTTTGACGCCCGGGAAATCGCGCGCGGACTAACCGGTACCGATTTCGTCTCCGCCTCTACAGGCTTTCCGTCACGAAGAGCCGAAAGATTATCGATAACTTCATTTAAGGTAACCTGATTCAGTGTCTGTATGGCTTTGATCACGGCGACTTCGAAATGCAGTTTCTTATTCGGCGCCCATTTCATGCGGCCTTCCGCCGCCGCGAATTGATCAATCAATTCAAGCAATCGATCGGTCTCGATCGCGGCGCTCTCGGTCTCGAGCGATTTTTGTAGTTCCGGATTTGCATCATCCGCCAGCGCTTCCGGCTTCACCTTAAAAATAAGCAGGTCGCGCAAATACGAAATGAGATCGGACATCAGTTTCATCATGTCCTTGCCCGATTCGCTTTGTTCGTGCACGACATCAATCGCTTCCGCGGTCGCACTGCGCAAAATCCTGTCAGTTAAATTCGCCACGGTTTGTTCGCTGGTGAACCCGAAAACGTTCAGCACATCGCCTTCGCTGATCGGATCGCCGCAAAATGCGACCAATTGATCGAGCATCGATTCCGCATCGCGCAATCCGCCTTCTGCGCCGCGCGCAATTGCATGTGCTGCTGCAGGCTCGAGCGTAATCTTTTCCTGCGTTGCGATGTACTGCAGATGTTGTGCGATTAATTTCGCCGGAATGCGATGCAGATCGAAACGCTGGCAGCGACTCAGAATTGTCGGCAAAACCTTCTGTGGCTCCGTCGTCGCGAAAATGAATTTCACGTGCGGCGGTGGTTCCTCGAGCGTTTTGAGCAGCGCGTTGAACGCGGCTGACGAAAGCATGTGCACTTCGTCGATGAGATAAATTTTGTAGCGGCCTTTCGCCGGCGCGTAACGCACGTTGTCGCGTAACTCGCGCACATCTTCCACGCTGTTGTTGCTCGCGCCATCGATCTCGATGACGTCGAGACTGTTTCCGGCAGCGATTTCTTTGCAATTATCGCAAACTCCGCACGGCGCGACTGTCGGTCCGTTCACGCAGTTGAGCGCTTTCGCCAGAATGCGCGCGGTCGAAGTCTTACCAACTCCGCGCGGTCCGACAAAAAGATAGGCATGCGCGAGACGATTTTGCTCGACCGCATTCTTCAGCGTTTGCGAGACATGATTCTGTCCCACCAGATCGTCGAACGTCTGCGGTCGATACTTCCTCGCGAAAACCTGATAGCTCACTTTGCAAATCTAATGCGGGCTGGCGTGCGCGAAAACAGAAAAGTCCTGATTGCTTCGTACGACTCGAGATTTTTTCGCCAGATGTGCAACATGAAGATCAAGTGAAACCGCCCAGGATTGACAAAAGCATGTCCTCGCCTGCCGCAGAACTCATCGCGCTGCGCGATAAATTTGTTCGGGTTGGAGGTGAGCCGGCTGGATTCGCAATCGAACAAGATCCCGATCCCAAACGGATCGATCATCTTTCCATTTCGGTGCGCGCAGGTCGCTTTGGCAGATTACAAATAACTCTGAACACTTCCTCGCTTCGCAACCGTGACCTGGGCCTTGATTCACGCATTTACGTCGGAATTCTAGATTCGACCTGGAACAACTTACCGCCCGCGGATGTCGTTCTCTCGGAACCACTCGATTATGCAAAGATTGGCGGATCAGACGCGATTCGTTTTCAGCCCTATGAGCGCACTATGTTAGAGGGTCTGATCGCGGAAAAGGTTTCGCGGGCATTGTTCGTTGAGGGTTGGGGCGAGTTTTACATGCGAGGGCACTCTGGAATTCACGAAGTGCATAGCCGGCGCGCGAGTCGTGCGGTCAAAACAGATTGCGTCGGTCGCGATGGAGCAGTGAGGATTTATTTCAAAGAGGGCCGCGCGGAGATGATGCTTTTCAAATTCTTTGGTCAGCCGTAGAGGTGCGATCGTTACAAATATTTCATGAAGGCAAAGTTCTCTTTCGTCGTCATCCCGAGCGAAGCGAGGGACTTCACGAATTCATGCGCGGTATTTTTTTCTGAAGTCGTGAGGTTCTTCGCTCCGCTCAGGATGACGTTTGGGGTAGCGGTGCGTTATGGCAGATCGCGTTCTCTCTTGTTTTCGGTGTTCATTTTTTCCCTCTTTATCGCCGGGGCGCAGGCCCGAGAGCCGATTGCTTCGCCTCCGCCCCAAACCAAACCTGTTCGCGCGCGCGATCTTGGAATTCCGTTCGATGGCACGCCGGGAAAATTCAATGCCATCACTGATGTCGCCGGTGTTGAAGTTGGTTACACGACTTTGATCAGCGGCGAGGGGAAGCTCTCAGTCGGCAAAGGTCCGGTGCGAACGGGAGTTACTGCGATCATTCCGCGCGGTCATGATTCACTCAACGATCCGGTTTACGCGGGCGTTTTTAGTCTGAATGGAAACGGCGAGATGACCGGCACGGCATGGGTCGAAGAGAGCGGTTTTCTCGAAGGGCCGGTTGTGATCACGAACACGCACAGCGTTGGTCTCGCGCGTGACGCGGTCATTGCCTGGCGGGTGAAGCACGGTGCGGCCGATAATACTGGCTATTGGTGGAGTTTGCCTGTCGTCGCGGAAACGTGGGATGGTTGGCTGAACGATGTGAACGGATTTCATGTGAAACCAGCAGACGTTTTTCGCGCACTCGATACCGCGCACGGCGGAACAATTGAGGAAGGAAGTGTCGGCGGCGGAACGGGAATGATTTGTTACGAATTCAAAGGCGGGAACGGAACCGCGTCGCGCAGGATCGAGATGAAAGCGGCAAAGAACGAGCCGGCACGAATATTTACCGTAGGAGTTTTCGTGCAGGCGAATTGCGGCCGGCGTTCGCAGCTTATGGTCGCAGGTGTTCCAGTCGGCAAGGAAATCCCGGGCGAAGTTTACAAAGAAGAGGCCGGCTCAATTATCATCGTGGTGGCAACGGATGCGCCGCTTTTGCCTAACCAGTTGAAACGTCTGGCGCGTCGCGCTTCGCTCGGCCTCGCGCGCACCGGCAGCGTTTCTGGAAACGGATCGGGTGATTTGTTCATCGCGTTTTCGACGGCGAATCCAAATGTCGCGAATCCCGATAAATTGACGCATTCGGTTGAAACGATTCCGAATGATCTGCTCGATCCGATTTTCACGGGCGTGGTGCAGGCGACCGAAGAGGCAATCGTCAACGCACTTGTCGATAATCGCGACATGACTGGTCGCGACAATCATCACGTCGATGCTTTGCCGCACGAGCGCGTGCGGGAGTTGTTAAAAAAATACAATCGGACTTCGCCTTGAGCAGGGCTCGCACGTTTATCTTTGTGTTCTTGCTGCTGTCGGCTCTTCGACAACCGATTTGCGGTGAAGAACCGACACCTCCCGTAAACGTGGAGGATCATCGTGCGGAAATTCGCACTGCGCTTTTGCGATTCACGCCGCTTGGTTCAAGCCCACAAGACGTGCTCGCGTTTATCAAGAATCGCTTGCTCCGGAAAGACGATGTGCCGCCGCGATTGGAAAATCATTCCGCAATCGGCGAAACGGCCGAGCAATCGAGTCGGCGTGGAACAAAAAGCATTCAGCTCGAACTCGGACGTTATCTTACGCATCCCGAAGTCATTTTCCTGACAGCGCCGATCGTGATGGAGAAGGAAGTAACGGCGCAATGGGCCTTCGATCAGCACGATCGCCTCGTCGAAATCTTCGTCGATAAGAAGGCGGCGCTTTATTGATCGAGGCCGGAGCGCACGGCGCTAAGCGAACGATCGCTACCGGCAAGCGCCAGGATCACATCTGTTTTCGAGACGCTGCCAAGAATTTTACTTTCGAAATCGGCGATCACGGGAAGTCGTTCGCCATCGTGTTTGGTGAATCGTTCGAGAGCTTCGGTTAGCGAAGCGCCCGGATGCACAAAGGGGAAACCTTCGCGCAAAATATCTCGCGCAATGACGAGCTCCGCGAGTTCGGGTGAATTCAAATAACTTTTGATGTCGTGGAGCGAGATCGCGCCGATGAAGCGGCCCTGGTCGGCGACGTAAAGATAATTGAAGCGCGTGGTAATAAACTTCTGGCCGATTTCGCCGAAACGCGCGTCGGGAGAAACCGTCAACGGATCCGGTTTCATCAAATCGCGGACATGGAGTTCTGCGAGTTGTTTGCGGTAATCGCCCGCGCCTTTGCGCCGCAACGCTTCTGCGTAGATCGAACGCTTGGAGATGCTGACCGATGTGTAATACGCCACCACGCAAGCCAGCATGAGTGGCAGGATGATTTGATAATCGAGCGTCAGTTCAAAAATCATGATGATCGCCATGATGGGGGCGTGTGTCGCGGCAGCGAGGAATGCGCCCATGCCGACGAGCGCAAATGCGCTTGGGTTTATGAAAAAGGGACCAGCCAGATATTGCGCGACATCGCCAAAAAGAAATCCAAGACTGGCTCCGACAAACAATGTCGGCGTAAAAACGCCCCCGACTGCGCCCGAGCCGAAAGTCGCGCACGTGGCGAGGATTTTGAATACGAGAATGACGAGAAGAATTTCCCAGAGCCATTCCCCGCGCAAAATCGAGTTCACGGCGCTGTAACCGTTGCCGCAGACTTCCGGATGCCAGACGGCGAGAGTGCCGACAATCAATCCGCCGAGGCACATCTTAAAATAAACTGGAACCTTGATGCGCGAAAACAGGTGTTCGCTTGCATGCAAGAGACGCACGAACCAGGGACCGATCAAACCAGTCGTTAGGCCGAGCGCGAGGTAGGGAATGATCTCCCAATTCTTATTAAGACGAAACGGCGGGATCTCATAGAGCGGAGTGGCGCCGAGAAGTCCACGCACCGTCAATGTCGCGACAACGGAAGCGAAGACGAGCGGGCCGAAAATTTCCATGGCGACCGAGCCGAGGACGATTTCGGCAACGAAAAGAGCGCCGGCAATTGGCGCGTTATACGCAGATGCGATTCCCGCCGCTGCGCCGCAACCGACGAGCAGCCGCAGCCGAGGAGTAGACCATTTCTGCAGGCGACCGGCGAGCGAGGCGACAAGCGACGAAAGTTGCACGAGCGGTCCTTCGCGACCAATCGAGCCGCCAGACGCAATCGTAAAAAGAGCGGAAAGACATTTCGTTAGGCTGCGGCGCGTGGATATTTTTCCATCGCCCAGCACGACCGCTTCCATGTAATCAGTCGTCGCCACGCGTCCGCGCCAGCGGGTGCCGAGCAACATGATCGCGCCGGCCAGCAGGCCGCCGATCGCGGGAGTCGCAATCCGTCGCCAGAGCGAGAGTTGTTCGAAACTTTCGACCAATCCGGGTGAGGAACTGCCGGTAAGAATTTTGTGCACGATGCTGGTGGAATAGCGAAACGCGATCGAACAGACGGCGCCGGCGAATCCAATCACTCCCGACCAAAAGAGCGTGACCTGCAAATCGGTTGGATGAATGATTTCCTTGAACCGAATCCAGAGTTTGATTCGTCGCAGGGAAGCGAGCTTTGGTTTCGCTTGTTCCGAAACTGCGTCGCTTTCTGTCACTCCATCACGTGAAGCGGCCCATCGCGTGCGTCAAGAGTCGCTTGTTTGGTTCGACCTCAATGTAAAAGTAATCAATGGACTACACTCGACTTGGAAAGAGCGATTTGCGCGTTTCCCGAATAGCACTCGGCTGCATGAGCTACGGTGTGCCAAATCGTGGCGCGCATCCCTGGTCACTCGATGAGGAGAAGAGTCGGCCTTTCATCAAGCAGGCGCTCGAGCTGGGTATTAATTTTTTTGATACCGCGAATGTTTACTCAGACGGCACGAGTGAAGAAATCGTCGGGCGTGCACTGCGCGATTTTGCAAAACGCGATCAGTTTGTGCTCGCGACGAAAGTCTTCTTTCCAATGAGCGATCAATCGAATGAAGGGGGACTTTCGCGGCGGGCAATCCTGGCTGCAATCGACGACAGTCTGCGCCGGCTCGGAACCGATTATGTCGATTTGTACCAGATTCACCGCTGGGATGACAAAACGCCGATCGAAGAAACCCTTGAAGCCCTGCATGAAGTGATCGAGGCGGGCAAGGTGCGCTATATCGGCGCGTCGTCGATGTATGCGTGGCAATTCGCGAAGTCGCTTTATCTGGCTGATCTCCGCGGTTGGACGCGGTTCGTTTCGATGCAGAACCATTACAATCTGCTTTATCGCGAAGAGGAACGCGAAATGATGCCGCTTTGTCTCGATCAGGAAATCGCAGTCATTCCGTGGAGTCCTTTGGCGCGCGGTCGCCTAACGAGACCGTGGGATCAGAAGATGTCGACGCAACGCGCTGCTTCGGATGAATTCGGAAAAAAATTGTACGCGCAGACAGAGGAGGCCGATCACATTGTGGTCGATCGCGTGAATGAAGTGGCGAAGACCCGCGGCATCCCGCCGGCGCAGGTGGCGCTGGCGTGGATGTATACGAAACCGTACATCTCCGCGCCAATTATCGGCGCGACCAAACCAAATCATCTCACGGATGCGGCAGCCGCACTCGATGTGAAATTATCAGAAACGGAAATTGCGAAGTTGGAAGAATCCTATATCCCGCACCCGATTCTTGGATTCTGAAAGAATCAACCCTTCGTTGCCGATCGATAAACCAACATCGCCGCCGCAATATCCTCCACGGCCATCCCTAACGACTTGAAGATTGTCGTTTCCTCTCGTCGCGAATCAATTCGTCCAGCCAGCGCTTCGCCGAGCTCCGCGTAGATTTTTGCGCCGGAAAGAATCACGTCGCCCGATTCCTTCAGTGCAGCTTCCTTCGAATCGACAAAGACAACGTTTGTCATCGCGTCATCATCCAGTTCGCGCCAATCGGGACGGCAGGCACCGACAGCGTTGACGTGACAGCCTGGCTTTAGCCACGCGCCTTGCAACACGGGAGTTGTGGAGCTTGTCGCGACAACTACGACATCCGCGCCTTTCACCGCGGCTTCGACCGGCATCGCGTTGCCTCCGATTTCTTCGGCGAATTTTTCGGCATGATCTCGACTGCGGCTCCAGACACGCACTTCCTCAAAGTGTCCGACGAATCCCAGCGCTTCGCTGTGACTGCGCGCCTGAACGCCGCTCCCGAGAATCGCGAGAACGCGCGCATCTTCCGGAGCGAGAAGTTTTGTCGCGACAGCTGAGACGGCGGCAGTTCTCATTTCCGTGATCAATCTTCCGTCCATCACGGCGAGCGGCGCGCCGGTCTCCGGTTCCACCAAAAAAATTGTCGCCATGTGCGTCGGGATTCCGCGCGCCGCATTCGGAGGATAAAAGGTGACAATTTTCACTCCGAGTCCGTCCGCCAACGCCGGCATTAAACCGAAAAAGCCTCCCGGAGGATCAACCGGAATGACGGAGCGCACCGGTTGCGTTACGCGACCCGCGGAAAAGTCGATGAGGGCTTTTTCCATGGCGGGAATCAGTTCTTCCATGCGCAGATGTCGGCGCACTTTTCCTTCGTCGAGAAGTAACGGCATGGCGGATTATGTTACGAAATCGGCATAAGATCAGCTTTACAGATAGGGAAATCTGGCGGAGTCACAGAATGCAAATGTTTACATCAAATCGGAAGCCTGAACCTGCACCACCCGCGGTGGAACCGTCGAGACCGGCGGCTACTCCCCCGCAACCTAGCCGCCCACCAACACCGGCGCGAACCGGCGGCCTCTTTTCCAGCGGAGTTTCAATCAAGGGCTCGGTAAAGTTTATGACCGAGCTGTTGATCGATGGCGAGGTGGAGGGTTCGATCGATTCACCTGGTGTCCTTACGATTGGGAAACAGGCCCGCATCCGCGGCGAGATCAAAGTGAAATCAGTGACCGTTCAGGGAACGGTCGACGGCAATATCACGGCGAGCGAGCGTTGCGAATTGCAGGCTGGTTGCACCTTGCGCGGAGATATCGAGGCGCCGCGTCTGGTGGTCGATGAGAACGCCACCTTTTTCGGCAGCGCGAAGATCGCGACCAAGCAGTCCTGAAAAAATTAGTCGCGATCAGGCGAATGAAGCGATCATTCGTCCTGCTCGATTTCCGATAAGAGCTGCTCTTTTAAATGGCGCCGTGCTGATTTCTTAATGGCGCGCCGTTCGGCCGCGACTGCTTGCTTTTCGGCTCGTCGTTGTTGCTTTGTCCGCGTATCGACGTCCCGCGAGAGATGCGAAATTTTCGGTCGCTGCGCGCCGATCTTTCGCTCGTTAGGCTTCGCGTAGGGATTCATGGGATTAACCAGGAAATTTCCGTGCCGGCGATGTTTTGGAAGTTGGGCTCCGTCTAAAACCCCTTTGTAGCTGCCGCCGTCACTGGCGGCAGGAGGGATGTTGAAGCAAAAATTCTGCCGCCGTGACGGCGACAGCTACAACCGCGCCGGTATTTAATCTCTGCGCGAACATTGGATTTCACGCACGAGTTTGGTGCTTTATCGTTCTCACGGCACCGTGATTGGCGGCAAGAT
>CAWGQU010000006.1:0-42099 GCA_963824795.1 uncultured Verrucomicrobiae bacterium
GTCTGTTTTTAGCTTCTCTCAACAGGACGAAGGTCACTACTGTCTCATTACTCATGCAATTGCCAGTTAACATCACTTATCGCGGGCTCGAGAAATCGGAGGAAATTGAAAAATTGGTGCTCACCAAAGCGGCGCGGCTCGATCACTTTTGCGATCACATTAGTCGTTGTGACGTCGCGATTGAACAGCCGAATCATGCGCATCAAAAAGGAAATCAATTCCGCGTGCGCATCGACGTCACCGTTCCGCCGGGCCACGAGCTCGTATCGGAAGAGAAGCAAACGGACAACGCTACGCACGATCCTTTGAGCAAAGTTGTGCACGACGCTTTCAAGACGATGGAGCGGCAGTTGCGCCATCTCGTTGAGATCCAACGGCGCAAAGTGAAATCCCACGCGAAAACGCGCTCGCCGAAATAAATAGATAGGCGATTGATCTGCAGTCGCCCGCCGCGGAGATAACGAAATTACGCCGGCGCGCCGCCCAATGCACCGGGAAGCGGTGGCGCAACATCAGGCGCCTGCACAACCTGTTTCGGTGGTTTTTCCGGGGGCATCTTTGCGCTCGAAGGCGGTGGGCCCGGAGGCGGATTGAGCAAGCGGCCGTGCTTGATGATCTCTTTGATCTGCGCGCCATCGAGCGTCTCGTATTCGAGCAGCGCTTTCGCGATGACTTCGAGATGTTCTCGATGCTGGACCAGAACATCTTTTGCTTTCGCATAAGCCTCGTCGAGCAAGCGTCGCACTTCGCGATCGATCTCTTCGGCTGTCGCTTCGCTGTAATCGCGAGCGCGTGAAATGTCGCGACCGAGGAAGACGTAATCTTCATGCTCGCCGTACTCGACCATTCCCATTTTTTCGCTCATTCCCCATTCGCAAACCATTTTCCTCGCCATCGCAGTGGCCATGCGGATATCGCCAGTCGCGCCATTCGTGACGTCGCCGAAAACGATTTCTTCCGCCACGCGCCCGCCCATTTTCACGGCAAGGCTCGCAAGTAATTCGTTTTTGCGATTGGTGTACTTGTCTTCTTCCGGCAACCACATCGTGCTGCCTAACGAGGGACCGCGCGGAATGATTGTGACCTTATGCAGTGGCTCGGTGTGCGGCAAAAGCTCGAGTAACAACGCATGACCCGCTTCGTGATACGCCGTGTTGGTCTTTTCCTTTTCGCTTAATGCAAGACTGCGGCGCTCTTTCCCCCAACGAACCTTGTCCCGAGCTTCTTCCAATTCGTGCAGCGTTATTCCCTTTAAGCCGCGTCGCGCGGCGAGCAGCGCCGCTTCATTAATAACATTCGCCAGTTCCGCGCCGGAGTAGCCGGGAGTTCCGCGTGCGACTACCGCGAGATCAACGCCTTCGGCGAGTTTCACTTTCTTCGAGTGGACTCGTAGAATTTCTTCGCGCCCCTTCACGTCTGGCAGATTGACCGTGATCTGGCGATCGAAACGCCCGGGCCGCAGCAATGCAGGATCGAGAACGTCGGGCCGATTGGTCGCTGCGATGATAATTACGCCCTCTTGCGTGTCGAAACCATCCATCTCGACGAGCAACGCATTGAGAGTCTGTTCGCGCTCATCGTGTCCGCCGCCGACGCCATGTCCGCGATGGCGACCGACCGCATCAATTTCATCGATGAAAATAATGCAAGGGGCGGATTTCTTTCCTTGTTCGAACATGTCGCGCACCCGCGAAGCACCGACACCGACAAACATCTCGACGAAATCAGAACCGCTGATCGAGAAGAAGGGCACGTCCGCTTCGCCAGCAATCGCGCGCGCGAGTAATGTCTTGCCGGTTCCAGGTGGTCCTACAAGCAGAACGCCTTTTGGAATTCGGCCACCAAGTTTCTGAAACTTCTTTGGATCGCGCAGAAACTCGACGAGTTCCTGCACTTCATCTTTCGCTTCCTCCACGCCGGCAACGTCGCGGAATGTGATTTTGTTTTTATCACGCGCTAACATGCGCGCCTTGCTTTTGCCAAAGTTAAGCGCGCCTTTACCGGCCATTCGAATCTGCTGGCGAAAGAGCAGATAGAGAACGACCAGGAAAACCGCAATCGGCAGAAATCCGACCAGCGTCTGCGCGAGAACATTCGATTCCGTGCGGATAGCCGGCTGAATTCCGGCTGCGGCGAGACGCTCCTGCAGATTCGTATTGTAATTCAAATAGATCGTCGTCCGAAACGGCACTTGCTGAGTGGGCGCGCCGCCCGTTCCCTGCTTTAGATAATATCCGCGCAGCGTCTGCGTGGGGCGGCCATCCTCGACTACGAGCTGAAGCGGATAGTTTTTATCGGTAACGATTTGTTTGTTCTCGAGCAATTCGAGGAAACGATTGTAGGGAACATCTTCAAAAGTCTGATAGGCTCCTCCGCGGAAGAGCACGGCGAGGCCGATTAACGCAAACGCGATCGCAATTAGAATTACGCCGCGCCAATTAAAGTTGGGTTCGTTCCCGCGGGGTTTGTCCTTCTGGTTGCGATCGGATGAGGCCATGGAATGAAGTCGGCTCTTATTGGCCGGACAGAAACGCTATCATGAACATTTTGCATTGCAATGAGCAGGCCCCGCGCCTGCTCACGGCTTCTCTATTAAATCGTATCGGCACTCTTTCTTGGGGGTAGTTTGACTCCCGGATAATTGCACCGTTCAACCTATGAAGTTACTATCTTAGTTCTTACGCTTTCATGACAGAACTGGTCACATCGGTCGCTGACAGAATCGATCGCGCCGTGCAGCGGGTAACGCCATTGGCGTATCGTCTGCGCCGGCGGAGCAGGCGTTTGCTCCGGCGCGCACTGCGGCGCCCGCGGAGCGTTTCGGAAGGACCGAATCTACTCCCTCTTCTGATCCAGGTGCTTGCCAGCTTTTCCAAAGCCGATGGCGTTTTGCTCGAAGAAGAAATCGACTCCAGCCTCGGTTTCCTGCGTTACGATTATCCCGAGGCGGTTTACTCGGAACTGCGCAAACTTTTCCGGCAGGCTCTTTACGAACAGCAAAACCTCGCCGCCATGGCGCAGAAATTAGCCGTCCAGCTGAGCACCGAGCGCAAAATCATGCTCGGCGTGCAGCTCTACGACTTGATTTCGCAAGCCGGGCTGAAACAGGAGCAGGTCGTCGCGTTTTATTCCTTCATGTCGCAACTGGGCATGGCCGCACAGGCGATCGACATCGTTTATCAGCTGAATGCGTCGGAAGATTCCGATCCGTCTGTTTTTCAACGAGGCGCATCGCCATTGGAATCGGTTTCTTTCGGCAACAATGGCGCGTCCGACGTGATGTTGAAAAGCTTAAGCGAAACGGATCGCCTGCTCGCTTTTCGTTATCACGATCTGATTCTGCTCAAGAACTACAGCGAACAGGTCGTTTCCGTTCGCGGGCGGCCGCTGGCGCGCGGCGGATTTTGCCGAATTTATCCGGGGCAACGCATCCTCATCGGCGATCAGGTGCTGACCTATCAGGAACTGGCGACTTATTTCAACGCCAAGAAAAATGTTTCGATGCCGCAGATCTTTATCCGCGTGAACAAGGATTCGGACGAGGTGGAATTGGAGCGATCGCGCTCAAGGGACAGTGCGCTGGAAGTAACCTTCGGACTCAAGGTGCAGGTGCACGCGTTGCGCAACGTCGATGCCGTTCTCAATGGCGTGAAATTGAAAGCGGGCAAACAGGTCGAAGCGACACTCGAAGACAAGATCGTTTTCCACAACGACAGCGAGATGGATCTGATCGATTTGCGCCGGCGCGCTCGCGCCATGGGTGGCCGGTTCCAGCTCAAAGCTTCCAAATCGGAGTACCTCGTTTCGAACAATCCAAGTCTACTGCATGCCGACGACATTCTTCTTTCGCCGGGCACGAGCGGAGATGTCCTCCTAAAAATTCTCTGCGATTACGACAAACGCGTCGGCACGCTGGAAGTGATCGAAGCGGATCGGCCGATCATGGTCGATGACACTTCCGTGCGCACGACGGCGCCGCTCCGAGACGGCGACGTAATCCGCATCGATGTCGGACAATTTCTGCGCTGCAATTTTTCCGAACGCATCATCGAGGAAGAGCGCAACATCATTCGCAGCCTCGAGGCGAGCGATATAGGTCATCGCTTCAGCGGCGGCGAAGTTGGTCTCGATGGCATTTCATTTGCGATCAATCGCGGTGAGCTCGTCTGCGTCATGGGCGCGAGCGGTTGCGGCAAGAGCACGCTGCTAAAAGTGCTCGGTGGTCAGATCGAGCCAGCCAGCGGCCAGGTTTTGCTCAACGGTCAATCGCTTTATCCCCATCTCGATCAGCTAAAGCGCTACATCAGTTACATCCCGCAAGAAGACGCGTTCGACGAACATCTCACGATCGGCGAAAACTTGCAGTTCGCGGCGGCGATTCGGTCGCCGCATCTTTCGCGGCGGGATCGCACGCGGCGACTTGAAAGCAAACTCATCGAGCTGGGATTGAGCGAACGGCGCGACAGCATCGTCGGCAGTCCAGTGAAAAAAACGCTCAGTGGTGGCGAGCGGAAACGGCTCAACATCGGTCTCGATATGATCGGTTCGTCCGATGTTTATCTTTTTGACGAACCGACATCAGGACTTTCCTCGAAAGATTCCGAGCACGTCATCGAGATTATTCGCGGGATGGCGCACAACAAAATCATCATCGTCACCATCCACCAGCCGAGCTCGAAACTTTTCCAGATGTTTCACAAGGCCATTCTGCTCGATAAAGGTGGACGCCTCGTCTTCTTCGGCACACCCACCGACATGCTGCGCTATTTTGCGGAAGCGGAGCATCAACATCAGTTCGGCGCAGATCTTGGCGCATGCCCGTCGTGCGGCACCACGCGGCCGGAATTTATTTTCGATGTTCTGGAAACGCCGTTGCGGGATCTCAGCGGCGACATCATTTACGAAGAGAACAACCGCGGACAGCTCGTGGCGGCACGTCGTTATTCGCCGGAATTCTGGCGCGATAAATACGAAGCGTTTCGCCTGATCCAGGACGTCAAACAAGTTTCGTTGCGCAAAGACTCGGTCGCTCCGCTCCCTGTGGCACCCGAACAAAAGCGCCGCACGCCGATTCGCTGGCACGATGAATGGACCCAATTGCGCACTCTGTTGCGGCGATCGTTCATGAGTAAGCTGCGCAACCGCGCAAACCTCGTCATCACGATTGGTGTCGCGCCGGTGCTGGCGCTGCTCATTGCCAGCATCCTGCGTTATTCGGACAGCGGCCATTACGATTTCGCTTCCGCCTATCACATTCCAACGTTTCTCTTTCTCGCGCTAATCGTAGCGATGTTTCTCGGCCTAACGAATAGCGCGGATGACATCATCCGCGACCGCGCCGTCCTGCAACGCGAACGCAACCTGGACGTCCGCCTGCACTATTACGTTTTCGCCAAGACCGCTTCGCTGGCGATTTTTGCGCTGGTGCAATGCCTCCTCTTTGTCTGGTTAGGCAACTATGTCCTTGCCATTCGCGGGATGTTTTGGATCGACCTCGGTATTGTTTTCATGACGGCGATGAGCGGCGTGGCGCTCGGACTCGTCGTTTCGTCTCTCGTAAGCGACCCGAAGACAGCCGCCAATATTGTTCCGCTCGTGCTGATCCCGCAGATCATCATGGGTGGCGCGCTCATCAAGTATGAGGACATGAATCGCAATCTTGCCCTCCTCCATACTTTTTCGCGTTGGTTCAGTGAGCATCCCAACGCTGAGGAGGCGGAAAAAATGGACAGCAAACTGCAGGTGCCGCTCATTTGTCAGTTCGTCGCCATGCGTTGGTCGTACGAAGAAATCGTCGTCGCGCAGGATAAGTTGAATCCACTGACGCGGCGGCAGGATCGCGCCGACGCTTTAATCAAGGAAACGGCGAAACACGCGCAGACGCCGGCGGAACGTAAACGTCTCGACGATTTGAAGGAATCGCTCGCCCTGCTTTCGGGTCTCGAAGCAAAGTCCGCGGCCGAGATCGACAAGTATCTCTCGATCATCGATCAGGTTCTCGACGGCAAGCGGCCCTTTGACCGCGCGCTCTTCAAAGATGCCGTCGGCCCTGTGACCGCCGATCAACTTTACGTGAATCAAAAAGTTTCCGATTTGATTTCGAATGCCGAGATGGAGCAAAACGATTATCGGCGCGGCGGAAAACCAAACGTTTTCTTTGGTCTCGAGAAGCGCTATTTCAAAATGAAGTTTGGCGTATTTGCATTCGACACAGCGGTATTGGTCGTTTCCACGGCGGTTCTTTTGAGTTTGCTGAATTGGATTCTGCGGCGGCAATTACAGGTCCGCAGAAGCTAGGCGCGTCGCTCTCCCTCTGTCATCCTCAGCGAAGCTGAGGAGCTCGCGAAAGACATCGGCGATCAACGGGCCGTGCGTGTTCGCATCACGGTGCTCTCCTGCGATCGTGAGATCCCTCGCTTACGCTCGGGATGACATGCCGGGAAAACGGGCGTAAAAAGAAAGACGATGAGCAAATCGAAACGCCACCAGAAAACCAAATTGATCGTCGCCGCGAGCGAGAACGATGCCGACATCCTTTACGCGACGCGTTTCTTCGCGCCTGATCCCTTCATCTTTCTCGAGCAAAATGGAAAACGGACGCTGGTCTTGAGCGATCTTGAAATCGATCGCGGGCGCAAGACGGCCCGGGCTGACGAATTTTTGCCGTACAGCAAATTCGAGCGCGAACTCCAGGGAACAAAAAAGAAAGCACCTTCGTACGAAAAGGTGCTCGCACATTTTTTGCGCAAACGAGGTGTGCGTTCGGCAACTGTGCCCGCGAACTTTCCGCTCGGTTACGCGCAGGAACTGGCGGCGAATAAAATCCGACTCCAGACCACGAACGGACTTTTCTGGCCGGAACGGGAAGCGAAAACTGAAGACGAGCTGCGTTTGATGCGGCGCGCGCTTGTCATTACCGAAAAAGGAATGGCGCGCGCCATGGAAGTTCTGCGCGCCTCAAAACCGGTGCGCGGGAAAAAGCTGCGATGGTCGGGCAAGACACTCACCTCCGAGATTTTGCGCGCGGAGATCGACACCGCGATTTTGCGCGCCGGCGGTTTGCCGGCAAACACGATTGTCGCAGGTGGCGATCAGGCATGCGATCCACACGAACGCGGCTCGGGGGCGCTTCTCGCCGATTCTCTTATTATTCTCGATATTTTTCCGCGCGATGCCGCCAGCGGATACTACGGTGACATGACGCGAACGGTGGTGCGCGGACGCGCGAGCGAAAAACAGCGCGATCTTTGGGAAACAGTTCGCGCAGGTCAGATGCTCGGCTTGAAAAAGATGAAGCCCGGCGTGGATGGCTTGAAGTTACACAACGAAATCAAAAAGTTTTTCACCGATCGCGGTTATCCGACCGAAGTGCGCAAAGGCAAACAAGTCGGATTCTTCCACGGCACTGGCCATGGGCTCGGTCTCGAGATTCACGAATATCCACGTTTTCAGAAAACCATTTTCAAAAAAGGTCAGGTGCTGACGGTGGAACCCGGTTTGTATTATCCCGGATTAGGCGGCGTCCGTCTCGAAGATGTGGTTGTTCTGACGAAGGACGGTGTTCGCCTGCTTTCGCACTTCGAGAAGCGTCTGGAAATCTGAACGAAGTCGCATCCGCGAAGTCTAATTAGAGTCAATCTATGTACTACTACGGGTTCGGACACCACTGGCTGCTCTTGATTGGAGTTCCTCTGGCCATTGGATTGTGGGCACAATTCAGGGTGAAATCGGCTTTCCGCCGCTGGGGGGCAGTGCGTGCGAGTGCGAATATTTCCGGCGCGGAAGCGGCTCGCGAAATTTTACAGGCAGCACAGATTCACGACGTCAATGTTATCGAGACGAACGATTTTCTCGGCGACCACTACGATCCATCTAAAAAGGTCCTTTGCCTTTCCACGAACGTTTACAACACACCCTCGGTCGCTGCGCTAGGAATTGCGGCGCACGAGACCGGCCACGCCATCCAACACGCGAAATCTTACACGCCTCTCATGGCGCGCATGACCATCGTCCCCGTCACGCAAGTCGCTTCGCAGATGTTACCGCTCGTGATTTTCGGCGGCCTTTTCTTCCACATCACCGGTCTCATCACGCTTGGCATTTGGTGCTACGCGATCCTGCTTGTCTTTCAGTTGATCACGTTGCCGGTGGAATTCGACGCCTCGCGCCGCGCAAAAATAATTCTTCGGGAAATGCACATCATTCAGCCGGGCGAAGAAGCCGCCGGCGTAAATAAAGTTTTAAATGCTGCTGCACTTACATATGTTGCTGCATTCATCGCCGCACTGGGAAACCTGCTTTGGTTGCTTTCGGTGCGGGACCGTCGCACCTGATTTGCGACGAAATTGAAACGTATGTCATCCATCGCACTTCCGGCACCTCGACGCATTTCCGATTTACTATCGTCGGGAGAACAACCTCGTGCTAAGTCTAAGCGCGACCCGATGGACCGGCCACGAACGGATGAAGACCAACCGCTCGTCGCGCGTACGCAATCCGGCGACGCCGCGGCCTTCGACGATCTCGTCGTGAAATATACGCCGCGCCTTTACGGCCTCGTTTACAACATGACCTCGAATCACGAGGATACGAACGACCTGTTGCAGGACGTTTTTGCCAAGGCCTACAAATCGATTCGCGGTTTTCGCGGCAAATCGTCGTTCTACACCTGGATCCATTCGATCGCGGTGAACATGACGTTGAACTTCCTAAAAAAACGCGGCCGGCGTTACAATCTTAGCCTCGACGATGTCGACGCGAGTGTTCACAACGACAAAGAGTTTCTCGAGCTCACCGCCACGAGCAGTCCGGTGCGCGAAGCGGACCTTGGCGAGCTCCAGCGAAGATTGAACGAGGCCATGATGAAATTGTCTGATGAACACAGGGCTGTCGTCACCATGTTTCATATTCAAGGAATGCCGCATGCAGAGATCAGTAAAATCTTGCGCGTCTCAGAAGGAACGGTACGTTCCCGGCTCTTTTACGCGAATCGGCAACTGCAAAATTATCTGGAAGAGTTCCGCAAAAATCCTGTTTCATAAATAATCTGGAAGCGCATGGACGAATTTAACGAAAACGACATTGGCAAGCTGCTGCGGCTGAAACGGCACGAGCAACCACCGCCAGGTTACTTCGAAAATTTCCTTCACGAATTCCACCGCCGTCAGCGGGATGAACTCTTGCGTCAGCCGCTCTGGCGCATCTGTCTGCAACGCGCACATGATTTCATGTTCCGCTTGAACGTGCCTTCGCTTGCTTCCTATCCGGTGGCGGCCGCGGCGATGCTTGTCTGCGCCGCAGTTATTTCGTTCAAGATTTATCAGACACCGCAGCAACCGAATCTCACGCAGCAGATACCATCTGCGCTGACCGTTTCGTCGTTGAACAATGAGAACAACGATTGGAGTCTGGCCAAGCCGATAGCCATCCGTGATTTTGGTTTCCCTCTTCGTCGGAACTTCAGAGTAAGCGCCCAAGCTCGACGGGCCGCAGCAACCCCACGCTACGTGCTCGACAGTACTCCCGTGAGTTATGAGCCGGCTTTCAATTTTTAGTGGGCGGCCGGAAGGACTTTTCCGGCATTCGTTCGTTAGGCTTTCCGGCATCTTCGCGCTGACATTCTTTGGTGCGATCGGCTTGTTACGCGCAGAAGACTTGCCATCGACCTCGATTGGCCAGGAAGTCAGAGCGGTTTTTGAGCGCTGCGCCAAAGCAGTCGTCAAGATTCATGCTTCCGATCAGCATGGCGACCTTTCCGGAACGGGATTCTTCGTCGATCCCACCGGCACGATTTACACATCGTATTCCGTTGGAGGCGACGCGACGAATTTCACGGTCGAAATGAATGGCAAGAAGTTACCTGCGCGTCAGATCCTCGTCGATCTGCGCAGTGGATTGGCCATGCTCAAAGTGGACGCGACCACGCCGTCGTTGCCCATTGGTCATTCGGATCAGTTGGAAATTGCGACGCCGGTCATCACGATTGGCTTTCCGCTCGATCTTCCGCAAACGCCGAGCTTCGGAATGATTGCCGGTTTCGATCGAAAATATCTCGGCCGATATTTTTCCACGACACATCTGCGCGTGAATCTTCCGACGCAACGCGGTGAAGCGGGCGCGCCGCTGCTCAATTTCAAAGGTGAAGTGGTCGGTATTCTCGTAAGCAGTCTGGAGAACAATTCCTCCTGCTATGCGCTGCCGATCGATGCCGCCGAAAAAATCCACAACGACTACGTGCGTTTTGGCGAGCCGCGCCATGGCTGGGTCGGAATCAACGTATCTGAAGCGCCAGTGGCGGTGGAAGGTTCCCGCGCGGAAATGACAAAAATCATGGAAGGCACACCCGCTGCGGATTCAGGCGTGAAGGAGGGGGATATTCTTTTGCAGGTCGGCAAGACGAAAGTGCACGAACCGGAAGATGTGCTCGACGCTTCATTTTACATCAGCGCAGGCGATACCGTCCCGATTACTGTGATGCGCGGTAACAAAAAGCTCACTTTCGATGTGCAAGCCGACTTTCATCCTGCGGCGCAAAATTCTTCCCTCGCGACATCGATCGACTCGAAACATCAGGCGATGCCGCTCAAGCTCGATTCCATAGTGCAACGCACGCCGTAGGGTAGGGCGTCGCGGCGACCGTGCTACCCGAGCATTTTGCGAAACTTCGTCTCGTCGAGAATTGCGACGCCGAGTTGCTTCGCTTTGTCTAGTTTGCTGCCGGCTTCTTCGCCCGCGAGCACGTAGTTCGTCTTTTTGCTCACGCTGCCGCTGACCTTCCCGCCGCGCGCGATAATCATCTCCGCGATCTCTTCGCGCGGCTGGCTCAACGTACCTGTTATGACCCAGATCGTGCCTTTGAAGCCCGGCGCCGCGATCGCCTTTGGCTTTTCGCTCGTTAGGCGTAAACCGGCGCGCTGCAAATGTCCGATCATTTTCCGGTTCCGGTTTTCCTGAAAGAATTGGCGAATACTTTCGCCCACCACTTCGCCGACATCCGGAATGCGTTGCAATTCCTCCGGTGAGCTTTTCATGAGCGCATCGAGGCTGTGAAAATGCGCATCCAGCGCACGCGAGGCGCTAACGCCGACGTGCAAAATGCCGAGCGCATAAATCAGTCGCCAAAGCGGACGTGTTTTGCTGCTTTCAATTGCGCCCAGCAGATTGCCGATACTTTTTTCACCCATGCGTTCGAGCTGCGAAAGTTTTGCCGCATCGAGATCGTAAATGTCGCTGATTTCGCGAACGAAGTTGTGACTAACGAGTTGTTCGACCATCGCTTCACCGAGTCCCTCGATGTCCATCGCGCCGCGTGAAGCAAAGTGTTCGATTCGCCTTTTCAGTTGTTTCGGGCATTGGCTGTTGACGCAACGCACCGCTACCTGCTCGGGATCTTTGACCAGCTTGCTGCCGCATTCGGGACAGGTAGCCGGCATACGGAATTTTTTTTCCTTTCCGGAACGGAGATCGGTCCGAACGCCGACGACCGCTGGAATCACTTCGCCCGCTTTTTCGAGCAGCACGGTATCGCCAATGCGAATGTCTTTGCGTTCGATCTCCTCCTGATTGTGCAGCGTTGCACGCGAAACGCGGCTGCCGCTTACCGTCACCGGTTCAAGCGCCGCGACCGGCGTCAGAACTCCCGTGCGGCCAACCTGAATCAAAATATCCAACAACTTTGTCTCCACCCGCTCGGCCGCATATTTGTATGCGATCGCCCAACGCGGCGATTTGGCAGTAAAGCCGAGTTCTTCGCGTTGCATGAAGGAGTCGACCTTCACGACGGCGCCGTCAGTTTGGTAAACAAAGTTGTGACGCACCTGATCGAGTTCGCGAATTGCAGTCAGGATTTCTTCGATTGAATCAGCCATCCACCAACGCTCGCTTATCGGCAGGCCGAGTTTTTTCAGGAACGGAAAAAGCGCGGAATGTTTTTCGAGAGCGGCGCCTTCCACAGATCCCGTTCCGTAAAGAATGATGCCGAGCGGACGTTTCGCAGCTATCGCAGGATCCAGTTGCTTGAGCGAGCCGGCCGCGGAGTTGCGTGGATTTGCGAATTCGGGAAGCCCGGCCTCGGCCCGCTCGGCGTTCAATTTCGCGAAGCCACGCTTATCCATGTAAACCTCGCCGCGCACCTCGAGCACATCCGGCGCTAAACCATTTAGCTGCGCGGGAACGGTCTTGATCGTACGAACATTTTGCGTGATGTCGTCGCCGACGGTTCCATCGCCGCGCGTCGCCGCGTAACGCAGCCGGCCTTTTTCGTAAAGCAGCGACACCGCAACGCCATCCACTTTTGGTTCGATTACAACGGGGATCTTCTCGTTAGGCAAAAGCTTCTGTACACGCCGATAGAAATCAGCGATCTCCTCTTCGGAATAAGTGTTGTCGAGGCTGAGCATCGGCACGCGATGCGTCACTTGCGCAAAGGCTTCGAGCGGTTTTCCGCCGACCTGCTGCGTCGGCGAATCGGGCGAAGCGAATTGTGGGAATTGCGCTTCGAGCTCGACCAGTTCGCGGTAGAGTCTGTCGTAATCGCGGTCCTCGATCGTCGGCGCCGCTTCCTCGTAGTAGCGGCGGTTATGCGCCTCGATTTCTTCGCGCAGCTGAGCGATTCGTTTTTCTGCGCTCGCCTCGTTCTTAGGCATGGAGCATGATACAAATGACTTTAGCGGCGGTCTATGACCGTCGCACGTTTTGGAGAGAATCTTGCGACGGTCAGAGACCGCCGCTACAACATTAAGTGTTCTAATGGAACGCATCCTCGGTGTCGAAGGTGGGGGAACGAAAACCGCATGGGTCCTGGTTGAGCGCAATGGCGTTGATTTGCAGGTCCTCGAACAAGGCAAGCTGCCGCCGTCGAATTTCCGCCTCGCTACGCCAGAGCGCTTGCGCGCAATTTTTTCCCAACTGCCGAAGGAGATCGATCGCGCAGGAATATTCCTCGCCGGTTGCGGTACCGAGGAAGATCGAACATCGCTTTCCCGTCTCTGCTCGGAAATTTGGCCAAAGGCGAAAATTGTTACCGGCAGCGATCGCGATTCAGGTCTTGCCGCCGCGCTTGGCCATGCTGATGGGATTGTGGTCAACGCCGGAAGTGGCTCTTCCGTGACTGGGCGTCGCGGCGAACACATCGAGAAGGCCGGTGGTTGGGGACACATTCTCGGAGACGCGGGCGGCGGATATTACATTTCCGTGCAGGCGCTGCGCCTCGTTTTGCGCGAGTACGATTTACATCGAGGCGAAGCGCAATTTGCTGCCAGTATTCTGCGTGCACTTTCGCTCAATAATTTCGACCAACTCGTGCGTTGGGCTCAGACAGCGGACAAAATGGAAATCGCAATGCTCGCTCCGGTGGTCTGCGAAGCCGCGACAAATGGCGACGAGCGCGTCACGGAAATTCTGGAAGAAGGCGCGCGTGCTCTGAGCGAATATACGGAGGCGGTTGCCACGCGGTTGCATCTGCTCGCGCCAAAAGTAATGCTCCTCGGCGGCCTCTTTCAGCGTGACTCGATTTACACGCATACTTTCAAGCGAAGGTTAAAAAAAATTCTGCCCGACACGCGAGTCTCGACAGTGGACCAGCCTCCGGAATTAGGCGCTGCCTGGCTGGCTGCGGAAATGGGGGACCAACCGATCGCGTGGCGGGAAAAACCTTGCGAGAAACTCGATAATCTCGTTTCCGCTACAACCGAACAACCCAACCTCCGCTCGGGAAATCTCGAACGAATGAGCGTGGACCAATTGGTCGAGCTTTTTGTCGATGAAGAAAAATTTGTTGGAGAGGCATTGCGCGGAGCGAGTGCCGATCTGGGTCGCGCAATCGAAATGGTTGCAAATAGTCTGCGCAAAGGCGGGCGTTTGTTTTACGTCGGGGCAGGAACAAGCGGACGGCTCGGCGTACTCGATGCCAGCGAAATCCCGCCGACGTTTGGAGCTTCGCCGGAGCTGGTGCAGGGAATCATTGCGGGTGGCGTGACGGCTCTTTTCCGTAGCGTCGAAGGAGCTGAAGATGATCGAAGCAATGGTTCCCTCGCGATCGACGAGCGCGGAGTGAAAGGTTCAGATGTTGTTCTTGGAATTACCGCCAGCGGACGCACACCGTTTGTCCTCGGCGCTGTCAAGCAGGCAAAGTCGTTAGGCGCGAGAACGATCCTTCTTAGTTGCAATCCGACGAGCGATGGAAATACGCCAAGCGATTTGCACATTCATCTTGTCGTCGGGCCGGAGATTGTGACCGGCTCGACAAGACTAAAAGCCGGCACGGCCACGAAAGTCGCTCTCAATATCATCAGCACGGGCGCAATGGTCGCGCTCGGGAAAGTGAGCGGAAATCGAATGATCGATCTTACCGCTTCAAGCAATAAGCTTCGCGATCGTGCGGCGCGCCTGGTGGCCGAGCAGCTTCAGTGTGCCTATGACGACGCGGTCCAACGGCTGCGAGATCACGATTGGAATTTGCGCGCGGCGATAAACTCGGCCAAATGACAGCCGCAATGGCAGAGCCGTCCAAAATCTTTCGTGACGCGATCGAAACTGCTGTCGCCACGATGCGATCGCTCTCCGCATTGGAAGAACCGCTGCAACGTGCGGCAAAGCTAATCGAGGAATGTCTGGCCACCGGACACAAGCTGCTGGTTTGCGGCAATGGCGGGAGCGCGGCCGATGCCGCGGATTTTTCCACCGAATTTACGTGCCGCTTCATGCATGATCGTCGTCCATACCCGGCGCTTAATCTCGCGCAGGGCGGTAGCCTAACGAGTGCGATCGGAAATGATTACGGCTTCGAAGAAATTTTCGCGCGGCAGGTCGTGGCGTTTGGCGAGCGCGGCGATGTGCTCGTGGCCATTACGACAAGCGGGAATTCACGGAATGTCATGCGCGCGCTCGAAGAAGCGCGCGGTCTCGGCCTGACGAGTGTCGCATTGCTTGGTCGCGACGGCGGATCGACGAAAGGAATGGCAGACATCGAATTTGTTGTACCGGGTGATTCCACCGCGCGCATCCAGGAAGCGCATAAGTTTCTACTGCACGTTCTTTGCGAAATCGTCGAAGCGCGGCTTCCGCGCTGATGTAGCTGCCATTGTCTCAGCGGCAGGGGCGTCCAGATCTGCCGCCAGTGACGGCGGCAGCTACATAGGGAGGAAAATCTCGGCCAGCATGCAGCGCGCGCTTCCGCCGGCGAGTTCGATCGTCGGTAACGAGAGTGGAATCAATGTTGCCTCCTTTTCGATAGTTACACGCTGATCGGTCGAGAGGTTCGCGGCCGCTCTTTCAGAGAGAACAAGAATCTTTCCTTTCGCGCCACACAGTTCCAGTGCATTCCCAGCGAAATTTTCGATCTGGCTTTGGCTCAGTTCGATTACCTGTTTGTTCGTCGCCCGCAAACGGTCGCGCACATTCTTCCGCGCGTTCTCATCAGTAATCGTTTCCAAACCGGCCAGCGCAAAAGTTGAACCCAGACATAGCATGACGTTCGTGTGATAGATGGGACGCCCGTCGCTGCTCGCGCTTTCAAAAACAACAGGTTCGTAATCGAAGTCGGCGCAGAATTTTGCTACGAGTTCCGGGTTGGAGCGTTTCGAAAGAGAGACATAAGCGATCCGATTTGGATGGTCGAGGACGAGACTTCCTGTGCCTTCGAGAAACAGATCGCGCGTTTCGTAGTCGGAATAATCGACGACTTCCTTGACGCGATATTTTTTTCGCAGGGCATCGATGATGTCACTGCGCCGCTCACGTCGGCGCGCGGGCGAGTACATGGGATACAAGACAACGCGACCGTCTTCGTGGGTGGAAAACCAGTTGTTAGGGAAAATCGCGTCGGGTTTTTCTGGTTTGGCAGTGTCGTCGAAAACGTGAACAGTCACACCGGCGGAGCGCAGTGTTTCGACTGCCCGATCAAATTCCTCCAGCGCGCACTGTGAAATCTTTTCTGCGTCTGTCGCGGCGGTCTCGCGTTGGAATGCGTTATCGGCGGCTGTTTCAGGATTGGAGAAAAAGCGGTGCGGCCGAATCATGGCAACCGCGTTGGCGCTTTGGTGAGTCATGGATTGGGGAGCGCACGCGCCCTCGCGTGCTGTTTGCGGCGCCCTCGCCGCAAATCATTTTTTGCTGGGAAGATATTCGGCGAGGCGCCGAATATTGCACGCGAGGGCGCGTGCGCTCCCCAGATCATACCGCGACAATTTCTTCTTTAACGGTCGACTTCACAACTGTCCGGCTGCTTCGATATCGCCAAATCGCGAAGCCGACGAAAAGCAAATCGAGAACGACGAAGGTCGCGACATAGGTTTCACCGCCGATGCCGAAGCCGTAAGAGTGCAGGCCTTTGCCGAGAACGAAGTTCACGCCGTACCACGCCATGAGGACCGCGAGAAAACAAACAACGCTCGCGACGACCAAGCCAAATTGCGTCCACCAGCCCGCGAGACGGCCGTGCAAGGTCGTGATGTAGCAAAGCAGCGCGATCAGCGCCCATGTTTCCTTTGGATCCCAGCCCCAGAATCTTCCCCAGGAATAATTCGCCCAGACGCCGCCGAGAATTGTTCCGGCAGCAAGTAACAGCACGCCGAGCTGCAACACGCGATACAACCAGAAATGCATTGGCTGATCAGCTCGCGCGCCGGTTGGATTTCGCGCATAACGGAAAAGCAAAATATGTCCGAAGCCCATCGCGAGTGCGAATGCGGCATAACTTAGCGTGATCGTGAGCACGTGAATCGTGAGCCAGAAATTATCGCGCAAGACCGGGACGAGTGGATCGATGCTCGACGGCATCGCGATCGGCATTTGATGCACGAGCAATAATGCGATGAGCGTAACGGGGAGCGCCGCGAGCAAATAGACAGTCGTCCGATAGCGCGCGAAGAAAATCATCCCGAAAAATGAAACCGCGAACGAAACCCAAATAATGGATTCGTACATGTTCGTCACCGGCGGACGCCCCGCGATGACGCAACGCATGACAATGGCGCTGGCGTGAAATAAGAGTCCAACGACGGCAAGTGCCACGCCGGCATTACGCAGCCAGCCGCCGCTCTTGCGAAAATGCGCAGCGATCAGAATGAGGAGCGCGATCCCGTAACACCACGCCGCGCGATAAAATCCCTCGAAGTGATTGTAAAAATACTCGATGCGCAGTTTTGATTCAGTCGGGTAAATCGAAGGACTAAGCGCACGCAAGTTTTCGCGGAGATGCCGCGCGCCCGAGCTAAAGTTGAAACCGTCGCCCTCGGTATACGCGCGCATGGTTTGCTTGAGCGCCGTAAGCGACGGCGCAAATTTTGTCTCTGTGTAATATCGTTCGACGTTGCTCGGATCGGGTACCAGCCAGGGATCGGTTTCGTTTTTCGGCGCGGGAACAATGAGAAATGAGTTTCCGTCCATGACATTTCCGAAAAGTGAGAGCCGGTCGCTCACGCCCAACGCTTCCTGTTGCAATCGATCCAGCGATTTCTCCGCGCGTTTGAGCGCATGCGCTTCATTGGTGATGCGCTGCAATTCCGCGGACCCGGCCAATTGTGTGAAAGGAAATCGCCGCTGTGTCTTGTCCAGGCCGAGTTGTTCTTTCAACTTTCCGAACGAAAGGAGAACCATCGGTTCGCTTTTCCAATCGTGAGTTTCGAGCAATGCCGAGAGGAGGAAATCGTTAGGCGACCATTTGCGGCCGGCTTTGTCGGTATAGCTCGATCGTCCGGTAATGCGGATGAGCGTTTCCTTCGCGAAAGTATCGATTGGTTTGCGCCGGCCGTTATCCTGGATGGCGAGCAAACCAAATTGTTTAAAATCCAAATTCGCCGTGTCGGCTGACGGCATTTCGCGCGATTGCGCGAGGCAATTTCCGGCCAGCGCGGCCAGGAACAGAATAGCCGGCAAACGAGGGAGCTTCATCTCCGCACAGTTTACCGGCAACGTGCGTATTTCACAACGGGAGACCTGTCTCGTAGGAAGCGGGAATACGCCAAACGATTATCGCGTGGCATCGTTCTCGCTAGTTAGGCAAGGTTGCGATGCGATTTTCCCCTTATGCGATCTGTTTTGTAGCGGCATTTCTCGTTGAGAAAGGTGCGTTCGCACAGGCGACCATCGAGGGAAAAGTGCAGCTGCCGCAGCCCTCGGCGGCGCAACTGACCACGCAACGTTACCAGAATAGCGCGGAAGCTCAGACTGGACCGCCAGATCCGCCAATGGCCGTTGTTTATCTGGAGGGAAATTTTGCCAGCGTCGCGAGTCCGCCGCATCCCGCAGAAATGGCGCAAAAGAATATTAACTTCGCGCCGAATCTGCTGCCCGTTCGCGTAGGCACCACCGTCACGTTCCCGAATCGCGACGACACATATCATAACGTCTTTTCGTATTCGAAGACGAAGCGCTTCGATCTTGGCCGTTACCGCAAGGACGAAAAGCCGGAGTCGGTTTTGTTCGATAAGCCCGGAGTGGTCACGTTGCACTGCGAAGTCCATGGCACAATGCGCGGCACGATTCTGGTTCTCGACACTCCTTTTTTTCAAAAGACGAATCCGAACGGCGGATATCGCCTGCGCGATTTGCCGGCTGGTCACTATGTGTGCAAAGCGTGGCTGAGTGAAAACGATATCCGCAGCCGCGAAGTTGATTTGAAACCGGGACTAACGCTGCACATCGATTTTCCCGCGAAGTAGGAGCTGCAAAGTGGAATCCAAGGGCATCTTTACTTTTAGGGTAAAGCTTCTCATCGCGTTGATGCTGATCGTGGTGACGGTCACGGGCTCGACGCTTTACCTGGCGGAGCGCAACGTGCAGGCGCGTTATCAGGAAAGTCTCGACGTGCAATTTCAGGCGCAAATGCGCCTTTTCGCCGCGCTGCAGGATACGCGTCTGGGAGTGATCATGGGGAAATGCCGGACGCTTTCGCATTCCGTTCGGGTGCGAGCGGCTTTGGAAGAAAGAGACGTCGAAGATTTGTATCAAAACGCGCTGACGGAGTTGCAGGGAATTTTCGGCGGCGTAGCAGAAGGTAAGAACGCTAACGACACATCGCGCGCAGCCTTTTGTCGCTTTCTCGACGCGGACGGAACAATCCTGCCGCCGCCGGAACAATTTCCCGCAGGACTTGTCGAGCGTGAATTACTGGAACAGGTATTGGCGCCGGCGAGTAAGATGTTGCGTAAGATCGAGCAACAGACGGTCGGCTACATCGCCCCGGCGCACGGTAACGAGCTTTCTGATTTGCGTGAAGTCGTGGTGACAAAGGTCCTCGATTGGGATGGCAAGAATCTCGGCGCTCTCGTTCTTGGTTTTGCCGTGCCGAACATCACGACGCTGGATTCAGAACGCCACGATCCCATCACTGCCGGCATTTGGTTGCGCGAGCAGCTCTACATTAAGGGATTAGACGCATCCGATCGTGACATTCTCGCGCAACGAATCGGCGAGGCTGTCAGAGCGGATACATCCGGCCATTTCCCAGTCGATCTTGAGAACGGACCGCATCTTCTGTTTTTCAAAGCGATCGATCCCGACACGCAACTGGCGCCAGCTTACGAGGTGTGTCTTTATCCGCTCGCTTCCGCGTTACGCGAGCAGCACGAGCTTCGTTGGAAAATCCTCGCGCTTGGACTTGGTGTTTTGGTTGTTGGTTTTGCGGCCAGTCTTTTCATCTCGAAAGGACTTTCCGAACCAGTGAACAAAATCGTTGCTGGTTCGATGGAGAATCTGACGCGGCGGCGACGCGCGGAGCAGGATTTGCGACAGGCGAATCGCGAGCTCGAAAAAGCGCTGCGTGAATTGAAGGCGACCCAGCAGCAGGCCATCCAACAGGAGCGTCTCCGCGCCATCGGACAAATGGCGAGCGGCATCGCGCACGATTTCAACAACACGCTCACGCCCATTCTCGGGTTTAGCGATTTACTTCTCGAAAAGCCGGGAATCCTTGAGAACACAGCGCAGGCGCGAAAGTTTATCGGTTTTCTGCGCACATCCGCCCAGGATGCCGCCAACGTGGTTGCCCGGCTTCGTCAATTCTACCGGCCGCTGGACAAGGACGAAGAACTTCCGGTGATCGATCTCAACAGCGTTGTCACACAATCGATCTCGCTCACGGAACCTAGATGGCGTCGCCAGGCGCAGGCCGACGGCATCACGATTCAAATCGAGAGCAAACTGCAACCGATCCCACCGATTGCCGGCGACGAATCGGGTCTGCGCGAAGTGCTGACCAATCTCATCTTCAACGCGGTCGATGCGATGCCTAACGGCGGTGCGATTACGATCGAGACCGAGTCCGATGCCGAACACGTTATGGTCCGAGTGCGCGATACCGGCTCCGGAATGACGGAAGCAGTTCGCCAGCGTTGCCTCGAACCATTTTTCTCAACCAAAGGCGAAAGCGGAACCGGCCTTGGGCTGTCGATGGTCTATGGGATAATCGAACGCCATCGCGGGAAGATCGAAGTGGAATCGACGCCGGGAAAAGGCACCACATTTGTTATTCGATTGCCGATCGCGCATCCCGCGACGGCGAAAGTGACTACGTCCTTCAAAACGAAATCGAAGTCAGCTTTGAAGGTGCTCGTAGTGGATGATGAATCGCGAGTTCGCGAAGTGATCACTGCTTATCTTCGCGCGGAAGGACATAAGGTAACAACAGCCACAAGCGGCCGCGAAGGTATCGAGCAGTTTCGTGCGCAGCCATTCGACATGGTGGTGACCGATCGCGCCATGCCAGAGATGAGTGGCGATCAGATGGCGAGTTTAATTAAACGTCTGCGTCCTGATGTGCCGGTGGTGTTGTTGACCGGCTTTGGCGCTCTGATCGAAGTAACTGGCTCGCAGTCCAAGGATGTCGACGTGGTTCTGAGCAAACCGGTGACACTCGATGCGTTGCGAAAAACCATCGAGAGATTGCTTCATGCGGCCTAAATGCCGGGCCGCGGCTCGTTCCTCCCGCTGGACGGGAAGAGCGTGGGCCGCCATGCTTCTGCTTCTTCCGGGTTCACAATTCGCACAGGCTGATTTTCTCGAGCAAGCGAACGAAAAACTTTCGCTTAACTTTTTCCAAAATCGCGTTCGACTTCAGCTGAGCGGCACGTTCGATCTCGAAACGTATTTCATCGAACAGCCTGCGCCCGGCCTCGTTTTTACGGATGACAGATTCCTTCTAAATCCGCGACTGATGCTTTTCCTCGATACGCAGATTGGTTCGTACGTCTCGACCTTTGTCCAAGCGCGGCTCGATCGCGGCTTCGATCCAAGCGATGGCGGCGCAGAAGTTCGTCTGGATGAATATGCGATCCGCGTTTCGCCATTGAAAGACATTCCTCTCACCGTGCAATTTGGAAAATTCGGAACAGTCGTTGGAAACTGGGTTCCGCGTCACTACTCGTGGGACAATCCGTTCATCAACGCACCGTTGCCTTATGAAAATGTTACTGGAATCTGGGACAGCTTCGCGCCGGAAGACGTCGATCGACTCTTAAGGTGGGCTCATGTGCCCTACGAGGACTACACCGAGTTCGGCGACGGCTATAACGACAAGTATCTCCGGTTGCCTGTCATCTGGGGGCCCAGCTATGCCTCCGGCGTTTCGGTTTCAGGCGCGCTCAGCAAATTCGATTACGCGGTCGAACTAAAAAACACTTCGCTCTCCTCGCGCCCCGAATCGTGGGATCTCACGCAGGTTGGTCTTGAACATCCTACCTTCAGCGGACGCATCGGCGTTCGCCCAAATGAAATGTGGAATGTTGGTTTCTCTGGGAGCGTCGGTCCGTACCTCCGTCCTGAAGCGGCGGTTAGTCTGCCCACGGGTAAGGGGATCGGCGATTATCGTCAAATCCTACTCGGACAGGATGTCAGCTTCGCCTGGCATCGTTTTCAGTTGTGGGCGGAAATTTTCGAATCGCGCTTTGAAGTACCGAACGTGGGCGATGCCGATGTGCTGTCGTATTACGTCGAAGCGAAATACAAAATCATCTCCCAGCTCTTTGCCGCCGTGCGCTGGAATCAGCAATTCTTCGGCACGGTGCCTGACGAAGACAAGGAGTTGAAATGGGGTAACGACGTTTTCCGTGTGGATGGAGTTCTGGGCTGTCGCTTCAACAATTATGTGCAGTTGAAACTTCAGTACAGCTTCACGCATGACGAAAACGGACAAACCGGCGAGCATCTTTTCGGCTGCCAGTTCACGGTAAGGTTCTAATGGACGGGACGACCGCCGTGTCGTCCCACGAATTTGGGACGGGACAGAGCCCGTCCCTCCAATGCCGGATTTTGACAGCCAGGTAAGAAGTGCGAATTTTTTTCGCTGAGGTATCGCGGTTTATTAACGTGATCTCTTCGGGTGAAAAAACTCTCCATCGTTAGTCCTTTTGACCGGCGGATCGCCGGTAACCGTGTGCCCTTGTCTGCACGTCGCGCTCTTAGCACACGAGTTGCTTTAGCATTCCTCGTTAGGGCAAAGATGTGAAAACGTTCGATCCAATTGTTCGCAAGCCGATCCAGCGGCGGCGCGCGAAGGCGCCGCTGATCGAACAGCATTTTCAATCAGGTGAAGATGAGCCTTTCGGTCGCGCAATGTTCGGCTGGACGCCCGGTGGGCCGTCGCGAAAGCGCTCCCTTCACCGGATGACAGGTGAATATTTTCAGCATGAAATGCATCGCGAATTTTTTCTCGAAGCGATTGCGTTCACAATCATCGTTTTGATTTCGGCATGGCCGTTAACCACTATGGTCTTGATGCTCATGCGATTGATCAGGTAAGCGGGGCGACGACGAAGTAATTTGTTGGGCGATAGACAAATTCCCATCGAGGCGACGTCTCTAAATGGATGTCGGCATTTGTTTCTTTGCGTGTGGGCTGCCTTTTGCTCACGCTCGCCCTGACCGGATGCGAACACGCCGTCACGTCTGTCGACGAAATTATTGAGAAAAATACGGAAGCGATGGGAGGCCGCGCGGCGATCGAAGCGGTCAAATCGATTCAAATCAATCTCCATATCGTTGATCCCACGTTTGAAGTTGATGGTGTTTATTGCGCTGCGCGTCCGGGCAGGATGCGAATCGATGTCAACGCAGGCGGCGAGCATGTTTACACGGAAGCGTTTGACGGTGCGCGCGGTTGGCAGTGGAAGGGTAAAGGCGATGCGGTTCCGGAAAATGCGCAGGCGACGGCGACATTACACCACGGTGTGGAACTGCCCGGAAATCTTTTCGGCTTGCATGAGTTGCGACAGCGAGGGCATCACGTCGCCCTGGCAGGTCGGGAACGAATCGATGGAATCAATTACTATGTGCTGCGAATCACTCTGAGTGACGGCTACAGCACATCTGTTTACGTTGATCCCAAAACGTGGCTGATCACTCGCCGCCGCGATGTGCGGCCGCTGCATCCGGATATCGACCCACGACCAACCACAATTGAAAGTCGGAAGGCGGATTTTCGAAAAGTGGGGGGCGTCAATTTCAGCTTTTCCAACACAGATGTTGATCCGGTGACCGGTAAAGAGTTAGAGCGGGCGACAATCGTCGCGATAACACTGAATCCGCATCTCGATCCACGCATTTTCGACAAGTTGTAGATTTGTCTCGCGCACTAATCTGACGCGATTGCGCGTTTATGTTTTTGCTGACACGGTGGGGCGTGTCTAAAACTCGTCTTTTCTCCACGATCATTTTGATACTCATGCAGTTGCCGGTCGCGTACGCGGAACCAGCGCGCAAAAGTCCCTCGCCAAATCCTTCACCATCGGCCACGCCAGTTGTTTTTTCCCCGCAAACACTTGCGGAACTAAAACGGATTCAGCAGGCTGCTTTGAAGAGCGACTACGCCTACCGACAAGTGGCGCATCTTTCGAATAACATCGGCCCGCGCTTGAGCGGATCGGCACAGGCGGCCAAGGCGGTCGAGTACGTGGCTAAGGAATTGAAAGCGATCGGTTGCGAAGTGCAGTTGGAGAAAGTGATGGTGCCGCATTGGGTTCGCGGGGAAGAGCGTGCAGAGCTGGTGCGTTTTCCCGGTGAGGCAGAAGGCACGACGCAGAAAATTATTCTTTGCGCTCTTGGCGGCAGCGTCGCGACTGCGGCCGAAGGTATCACGGCGGACCTGGTCGTGGTGAAAAACATGGACGAATTGAAAATGCTGCCGCGCGAAAAGGTTGCAGGAAAAATTGTGCTCTTTGATTATCCGTTCGACAAACAAATGGCCGCAGAGGGTCGCGCGGGCACGGCCTACGAAGAAGCTGTTTTCTACCGGGGCAATGGGCCGAGTGCAGCATCGAAATTGGGCGCGCTCGCGTGTTTGATTCGATCGGTCGGCGGCGCGGAGTATCGCATTCCACATACCGGACAGACAAAATACACGGACGATGCGCCGAAGGTCCCAGCCGGCGCCGTCACGGCGGAAGACGCGGATTTAATCGCGTCACTCGTTAGGCAGGGCCAGGTCACGATGCATTTAGTCCTGACTCCGCAACAATTGCCCGATGCCGAAAGTTACAATGTTATTGGCGACATCAAGGGGACCGAACATCCGGAACAAATCGTGGTTGTTTCCGGTCACCTCGATTCCTGGGACCTGGGGACCGGAGCGATCGACGACGGCGCGGGCGTGGCTGTCTCGATGGAAGCTGCCAATATTGTGCAGAAGCTTCATCTCAAACCGAAGCGGACGATTCGCGTGATTGCCTGGATGAATGAAGAAAACGGGCTGATGGGCGGAAAGACTTACGGCGAGGATCACGCCAATGACATGTCGAATCACATCGGAGCAATTGAGACCGATGGTGGCGCGGGTCATCCAGTTGGGATTCGCGTGAAGGGCGGAGCGGAACTGAAAACGGCGCTTACTCCGGTTGCGGCGATTTTGCAGGAATCGGGGGCAGGTGCGCTGGAACTTTCAGAACATGCGGGCGGAGCGGACATCGAATCGCTCGATAAAGCCGGCGTTCCCACGTTTGCTCCGATTCAAGACGGGCGTTTCTATTTCAATTATCACCACACGGCAGCGGACACGTTGGATAAAATCGTACCAAAGGAACTGGCCGAAAACTCTGCCGTCGTTGCCGTGGCCGCATATGCTCTTGCCAATAGCGATCAGCCGTTGCCGAGGTAGCTTGCGATTATTTGCGATGCCACACCAGCATCACGTTTCTTACGCGTAGCTGACATTTGTCGCTGATCCGGGTAAATCGCAATGTGTCTCGGCCGCGGTTGAAACGGTAAACACCATTTCCCCTGCAACCCCTCGGCATCTTTCCGCCTGTTGCCATAAGCGTGATCGTGTCGCCGTCGACCGCGTAATTACCCCACGCGTCGCGCCGGCCATCATGATTTAGGTCAACGTCAAAAGTGCCATCAGTGTTAAGCGTCCAAACTGTGCGGAGTGCGTTCGTCCAGGCTCCAGCCACTGCCTCCGATCCCGAGTGCGGATAAGTCGCGCAAGCAGACAGGACCGCTGCGAAAATTCCAACGAGGAGGAACCGGAGAGCAAGAGCGGCTTTCATCTCGTTCACGATGGCAATGCTCCATGGGCGATGCAAGCCGGATCGCCGCGGGAGAAATTTATTGCGCTGAGATCGATTAACGCGGTGCTAATTAATGGCGTAAGCCTCGACCAGCGCGATGCCGGTGTTTGTGTTCTTACTGGCAACAATGGCCGTATAATTTCCCGGGCCGAGCGTTTGCAGAATCGCAGCGTCTTGCTCATTCGGAGGTGCTGCACCCGTCGCCTCAATTTGCATTCTTTGAGTCCTTCCCCAGTCATCGTTGTATCCGATCGAGTTTCCCTGGTCGTTATATATCTGAAGGGTTGGATTTGGAAGAACGCCGGTCACTCCCGGAAGCGATGTGCCCAACGCGCGGAAGAGGATCGAATGTGAAAAAGGACCTTGAACGATCAAACCACCGATCAGGACTTTGTCGTTGGTCAAAACCTGGCCGCGAGTTGAAATATTAGCCAGTTTAGCACTTCCATTACTGCCAAGATTATAGACCTCGACTAACCCCACACCGGTTGTGTTGCTTTTGCCGCGCACGACTACGGTATATTCACCGGGCGGCAAAGCCTTAAACAACGCACTCTCCCGGCTATTACTCGGCGCAAGGCCTGCCGCGAAGACCGAGCTTGCGCCTGGAGTAGTCGCCCAGTCGTCACTGGTGCCGAGCAGCTGCGTGTTGTGATCATATAGCTCAAGAGTGGGATCCATTAGCGCATCAGTAATCTGAGAGCTACTCAAAGATGGGCCGATAGCACGAACCACCACGTTCGTTGGAGCAGTGTCATCGCTCGTAATAATGAAACCCGAAATCAGCACATTGTCCCCGATGCCCACCAGGCCGCGCGTCGAAATGTTAGCCAGACCGCTTAGTGGTGTGTGGACCGACGTAGAAACATAGATGCGAGTCGCTCTGGCGTATCCGGTGAGGCCCGTTGAACCAGAGATGGACGTAGTATTTCTTTGTGAAATTTTGACGAAACTCAGATCCACGATGTAGGTGTGGTTTTGTTGGAAGAAATTTGCCGCGAACGTCTTTGAGGTTGCCGTAGCCGGTAAGACATCGCGAAACGCCGTGGTGTTACCATCAGTGTCAGTAATTATTAGAACAATTGCGTCCATGCCGCCGGGATCGGCGCCCACGAAAGAGTTCCAATTAAAAGTAACCTGCGTTTTCGCATTCGCTACCAACTGGCCATTCTTGAAGTCGGTATTACTCAACTTGGGCGTAACTATCGGGTAGGTGACGTTGGTCAGAAGGTTGAGATTCGGCAAATAGTTCGTCGTCCTACCTCTTAAATCCAGGCGATACTTGCCCGGATTCAGGGCAGTGTCCAAGCCCTGCTGAGAGCTGAAATACGTGTCGTATTCCAAACTTCCGTCTGCAACAAGCGAATAGGTTTGCGTTCCTAGTATGCTACCGCCGGGGGGCGCGAAATTGCTGAGCGAAGTGAACTGACCCCCAGTCGCAATTTCAACGAAAGAAAAAAAGTGATAAGGCGCGCCTGCTGGTGCAGGATCAGCGGTCGATGTTTGGCGGACGTCCGCTCGTTTAAAGACCCAATAGTAAGGACCTACGTCGCTCGCGCCCCTCGCGATTGTGGCTGTCCCGAGTCCGACAAGAATAAACACTCCCACCCAAAGTTTTTTCATGAATCATTTCCCCTGTGTTACCGTGGTTCCAGATAGAGAAGAACTGAACGATAAATCTCATTGGGCAGTTTTTCAAATATGACCGTGCAAAATCAGGAATTGGCCGGCCAGCCGGTGCACTTCTTCCCGCCCGACATTTCGGGAGCGTTGATTTTTTGTCGAGGCGGATGGCGAATGCGGAGCACGGAGACTTTCTCGTCATCGACAGCGGTGGCCGGCTCGATGAGGGTTGCATCGGCGATCTGACCGCACTGGAAGCGCGTGCATCCGGACTCGCAGGAATGGTGATCTGGGGAGTGCATCGCGACACGTCCGAATTTCGGCAGGTTGGCTTTCCTATCTGGAGCTACGGCACATTTCCGTCGGGACCGCGTCGCCTCGATCCTCGCAATGCACAGGCATTAACTTCCGCGCGCTTCGCAGAATTTGGTGTAGGGACGAGACGACATCGTCTTCGCTGACGATGACGGTTCCCTTTCCTGGCTGACGATCGTCTAAAAGAACTTTTTGCTACGGCTGATTCAATCCGGCAATCGCAACGGCGTCAGGCCGAAAAGATCAAGGGCGGGAACACGCTTCGGCAGCAGCTCAAATTTGCCGATTACCTGGCGACGCGTTCGAACGATTCGAGCTATACCTTTCGTCAACACTTGCGCAAAGTAGGCGGCGAAATCGAAGAATAATCAAAGCCTTATGAGTAGTTCCTATTATTTGCAAACAGCCATCGGCCTGCTTGCCGGTGTCATTATGTGCGGCGCATGGTGGTACGCCGCGATAAAGTTTCCACGCACGTGGCTCTTCAGCGGCCTCGCCATTGTCGCGACGATCTCAATCTTACTTTATGCTGGCGTGCTTCTTTTGAGCGCGAGCGGCAACACCTCAGGACTGATTTCCGGACTCTTCAGTGTTCAGGTGCTCCTTCACCTGGCCGAGGCGATTCTCATCGTTCTCCTAGTGCGATGGCTGGTGACGAACGTTGGGAAATCATGAGCGTAAAGGTTTACGGCTGTAACCACATCGCTATTGGGACAACCGTATTCAAGTCGTCGATTTGCACGACGAATCGCTCGTCAGGCTCTTGCCTTACGGCGAAGTGCAAAAAGCCGGAATCCGATTTTCGGCAGAGTAAGCGGCAGACAAGCTTTGGCACAACGCCAGTTCACGCCGCGGCCAGCGCGGCCTAACGGCACAAACGCTGCTTGTGAAGGTGAGATAGCGCAATGCATGGCGTCCCCTTCTTCGTTCCAGTGAATTTAATCATTCACTGCCGCAATATACGTGGTACGACCGCGGTCAAAGTAATCAGACAGCCGGATACCTCGTCGCGATTGCCTATTCTTGTTGTTGTTCTATCGGCGTCTATCGTTTTTCTTCCGGTAGCAAGTCGTGCTGACACCGCGACATGGTTACAGAATCCCATTAGCGGCGATTGGAGTAATTCGGCCAACTGGACTGCTGGCGGTCCTCCAAATAGCTCGGTAGATATCGCTACATTTGCGATTAGTAATCAAACTGCGATTTCGCTGTCGGCTAACACGGAAGTCAATGGCATCTTTTTCAACAACAACGCGAACGCTTACAGAATTACTACCGGTCCTGGTTTAGTCCTGACAATCAGTGGCGTTGGTATTGTGAGGAATTCGATCTATTCAAATACATTCGCGACCGGTGTTATTGATGGAGATAAGCCTGAGCGTGGAGAAGTTTGGTTCACCGGCAGCGCTTCCGCGGGAACCGGCAATTCTTTTGTCAACTATGGACGCGCAACCAACACGCTGAGCGGCGGTAGAACTATTTTCTTTGGTAACTCGACTGCCGGAAGCGGTGGACTAACGCAATATGGTCCTACGCAAATCGGCGGAGACGGCGGACGTGCCCTGTTTTTTGATAATGCCAGTGCCGGTAGCGCATACATTGGCAACTGCGGGGACGCTGCCACAACTGCCCAAGGCGATCAAAGTGGCCGCGGAGTCACAAGCTTCTATGACAACTCGACGGCTGGCAATGCTGTCATCTATAATGTGGCGGGGGAATTCTGCGGCGCAGCAGGAGGCGTAACGCAGTTCCTTGGTTATTCGAGCGCGGGCAGCAGCAGCGTGAGTTGCTTCGGTAGCGCTACGAGTACCGCGCCAGCTGCAGAGATAAATTTTTTCGACAATTCGACCGCTGGTAGTGCCCAGTTGCTTGCGCGCGAGGGATCGGGCGGCGGCGGAGGAGGCGCAATTCACTTTCGGGACAATTCCAGAGGAGGAACATCGAGAATCGAAGTTCGGGGTAACGGATTTCTCGATATCAGCGACCACGCTGCGCCGGGTGTGACCATCGGATCGCTTACAGGCGCGGGTAATGTTTTCCTAGGCGCCAGGAACCTGAGCGTAAGTGCTAGTCCAGCGGGCTTCGATGGCGTGATACAAGACGGCGGTGAAGGCGGTGGCACCGGAGGTTCTTTAACGAAGATCGGCGCAGAGACGCTTTCTCTACTTCAGGCGAATACTTATAGCGGTGGAACGACGGTCATTGGCGGCGCTCTATACGCACTTCATGACCACGCGCTTGGTAGTGGAAACGTTACTCGTTATCACGCCTGGCACTACGTTGGCCTGCCAACCGGGCGAAAGTGGAGCGACCTACGATTATATCGCTGACACGGCGACCTTAAGCATCGTAACAACCGCACTTGTCAATCTTATCTATCACGGAACGGATACGATCGGAGTACTGATTATAGATGGTGTAGCGCAACCTCCAGGATTGTATGGAGCTAGTAGCGCGTTCTCCTCGACGCGCTCCCGTTCGGGGGATCGCGTATCGGGCTTTCTCGGCACTGGAAACTTATTGGCACAGCTGCCGGTAGCTGTTTCTCGCAAGGTACATGGTGGCACTCCCTACGACGTCTTTCTGCCATCTGTTGGTTTGCCGGGTATCGAGTGTCGCAGTGGTGGTCCGAATAATAGTTATCAGGTGGTAGTCAGATTTCTTACTAACGCTACCTTTACGAGTGCATCGGTTACTTCTGGCAACGCAATGGTTTCGAGTGTTAGCGGCAATGGAACTACGCAGGCGACGATTAATCTTGGCGCCGTGGCAGATCAACAGACGGTCACCGTTACCGTGTTCGGTTTGAATGACGGTCTGGGTCTGCGCGATCTCGTAATCCCAATGGCGGTGCTTGTTGGAGATACGACCGGCGATGGTGTGGTGAATTCGTCCGATGTCAGTCAAACCAAGGGCGTATCGGGACAACTTCTTACAGCCGCGAATTTTCGCGAGGACATTACTGTCAACGGGGCAATCAATGCATCCGACCTTGCGGCCGTGAAATCGCACGCGGGCAACGGTCTTCCCGAGGCGTTGGTTTCGCCCCCAGCAGCGCAGGCACGCACTGGGCACAGGATGCCGTACATGCCTTAAGACATCAAGCGGACGAATCAGCGGTGCTTGCATGAAACCGGCGCGACTCTTTAAGTAACGAATGGTTACGATGCTTCTTGGAGCCGCGCGTCCGAACAGATTAGTGTTAGCGACAATTCATTAGGCGCCATGCTTTCATTTATCGTTCCTGCTCATAATGAAGAGTTGGAATTGCCGAACAGTCTCGCGGGTATCAAGCATGCGGCCGTGGTTAGTGGTCACGCGTTTGAGATCGTCGTAGTGGATGATTCATCGACTGACAGGACGGCGCAGGTCGCTGCGGAATCTGGTGCCCAAGTTGTCCCGGTTAATTGCCGGCACATCGCCGCAGCGCGGAACGCGGGTGCCCGCGCCTCCACTGGCGATATTTTGTTTTTTGTCGATGCCGATACTCGAATCGCGCCCGCTCACGTCATGGATGCGATCGCAGCGCTGCAAAACGGCGCTTCCGGCGGCAGCGCGCAATTGTGTTTCGATCGAGCGGTTCCTTTTTGGGCGCATATCTGTTTCAAGATTTTTTGCGTGATGTATTTCACGGCGAACCTCGGTGCGGGAGCTTTCCTTTTCACGAGCAGAGAAAATTTTTTCGCTTCAGGCGGATTCGATGAACAATTTTTCGCCGCAGAAGAAACCTATCTCAGCATGGCGTTAAAGAAATTCGGCCGATTTCGAATCTTACGCACGCCGGTTATTACTTCAGCACGCAAGGTGCGAATGCATCGGCCTGGCCATGTCCTGCGGCAATCGCTTGCGATCATTTTCGGTGGCCCCAACGCTTTGCGGTCGCGAAAAAAACTCGATCTCTGGTATGACGGGAAGCGAGAAGAGAGGGCGATGTAATATGGAAAACGAAAAAGAATGGACAATCTACGCATTGCGACCGCGCGTAAACCCATAGAGATCGCTCGCTGCTATGAAGTGATGCGCGAATTGCGCACTCACTTTGGCGATCGCAAACAGTTCGTCGACCAGGTTCGCCGCCAGCAGGGCGATGGTTACCTGCTGGCATTTGTCGAGGCTGGCGGAGAGGTTCGCGCAGTGGCGGGTTATCGATTCCTCGAGTCGTTGTACTCAGGACGCTTTATGTATGTTGATGATCTTGTTACGCGCAAACGCGATCGCTCCGCGGGTTATGGCGGGAGACTACTCGATTGGCTCATGCACGAGGCGCAGAAAAATAAATGCGACAACCTCGAACTGGATTCCGGCGTGCAACGCTTCGACGCGCATCGCTTTTATTTTGCGAAGCGGATGAAAATTGCGTCTTATCATTTTTCGATGGCAGTGTCAGACAACGCAGCCCGAGGAAAACGAAAAGATGAAAAACGAAAATCCTGAGATCGAAATTTGTCCCGGTATCAGCCGTCGCACAGTCGCGAATGGCAAAACGATGTACCAGATGATCGCGACACTAGCGGCGGGAAGTCGGATGCCCGCGCACCAGCACACTCAGGAACAGATTGTTCACATTATCGCCGGCAAGATGCGACTGATCGTCGAGGGCGTGCCGCACGAACTTTCTCCCGGCGATTCTTTTTATCTGGCGAGCAACATCTCGCACGGGGTTGAGACAATCGTCGAAACACGCGTGCTCGATACCTTCAGTCCGCCGCGTGACGATTATCTGGCGATTGACGAAAAAGCCCGCCGAGCTTCGGCAGCAAAATGACTTTTCGGCTGGATCGCGCCACCCGAAGACGCCTAAGCATGGGATCGACGTTGATCGCCATTTTCTGGATGTGTTTGCCCCTCAATGTTTAGCTCAGATCACGTCTTTCGGACGACGGAGCGAACATTAGTTTAGTCTTGTAATCACCCCTGAGAGCGAGATATTTTAAGGCTGTATGATGCGAGTGCGCGTTCTGGTTGCAAATCTTGCGGTGATGGCCATTTGGGCAACGCTTGCGACTGCGCAAACGAACGTGCCGAAAAAGAGGACGATCTGGATACCGCCACCAATGGGAAGCCATCTTGGCGGAGGCTTTGTCGATACTGGAGAGACCGATAATCAATCCACTACCAGACTGGGCACGTTACGGGAAAATACGAAGCTAGGAACAGCCATCGCGAGCTTTGACGCGAAGGCTGCTGTGACAGTTGAAGGCTGGTCATTGATTGCGGCTGCGGTTTCGTGGCAAACCAAGGTGCCGGTTGAAGTTTTGAAGAAGCAGCGCGCTGGCACTGGGTTAACGTACGGACATTTGCTCGTGGCCAACTCTTTGGCGACCGGGAGCGGCAAGAGTTTTGATCAGATACTCGTGCTTAGGGCAAAAAGCCAGAATTGGAGCCAATTGGCAAAGAAGCTTCACATTGGCGTCGATTCGATCGTGGCACGTGTAAAGGCGGCGGACGAGTCGCTAAAGTACGCCGAAGCCCGACGCAAAGTTCGTCGGGAGCAAAATCTTAAGGAGACCGACTTCCAGCAAAAAAGGAACCCGGAACTCTAGCGGAGGCGGACAGGTTTTTGCCTTGTCCCAAAATTAATAGCGAAGATAATATAAATCCCACCCGTATGAAACGGACGCCTGCTTTGGTAATTGCCTTTTACCTGCTGGGTGTTTCGGCGACAGTTGCGTGAGCGCAAACAAGCGCGCCGAAGAAGAGGACGGTCTGGGTACCGCCCCACTGGGAAGTCATCTCGGTGGAGGCTTGTCGAGACGGGAGAAGTGGATAATCAATCGTCCTCCAAGCCGGTTACCGCGAAGGAGAATCCCGCTCTGGGAACAGCAATTGCGAAGCTGGATGCAAGGGCTGGCACGGTTGTCGATGGCTACACCTTGATGGCGGCGGCCGTTTCCTGGCAAACGAAGGTGCCGGTTGAGATTTTGAAGAAACAGCACACCGCGAGCGGGCTCAGTTATGGACAATTACTCGTAGCCAACTCTCTCGCGACTGGTAGCGCCAAGAGTTTTGACGAGATCATGGCGCTCCAGGCGAGAACTGAAAGTTGGAGCCGTTTGGCGGAGAAACTTCATGTCAGCCTCCATTCAATCGTCGCTCGGGCGAATACCGCTACCGAATCGATCACGTACGCTGAAGCCCGGCGCAAACTTCGCCGGGAGGAAAATTTTAAAGAGACCGACTTCCAGCGCGGAGGAAGAACCAGGGATCCTAGGGGAGGCTAAGTAAGTTCAACTTTGGTTTCCGCCGTCGCAGGATTAACGGAACCAGCCGGCTTTGCTTTTTAGTCATTCGTCACTGCACTTGACGCTCGCAACGCATTCTCTTCTGCATGCGTTTTTGGCCTTGTAATCACGTAAAAACGGAATACCATCCGCAGCTTATGAAACGAACTCCCGCTTTGCTAATTATTTCGGTGCTGGCCGTTTCGGCCACAGGTGCGTGGGCCCAAACGAACACGCCGAAAAAGACGACGATCTGGGTTGCGCCACCTACGGGAAGTCATCTCGGTGGAGGCTTTGTCGAGACGGGCGAGGTAAAACAATCTACCTCCAAGACGGCAGTCACCAACGATAATACGGCTTTGGGAATAGCGGTCGCCCAGCTGGACGCGAAGGCTGGCACCGTAGTCGATGGCTACGCGTTGATGCCGGTGGCTGTTTCCTGGCAGACCAAAGTGCCGGTTGAGGTCTTGAAGAAACAAAGGACGACGAGTGGACTAACGTATGGACAATTGCTGGTCGCCAATTCTCTCGCGACCGGAAGCGGCAAGAGTTTTGATCAGATTCTCGCGCTCAAGAAAAAGAGCCAGGATTGGACCCAGTTGGCGACGAAGCTTCACGTTGGTGTCGGTTCAATTGTGGCACGAGTAAAAGCAGCGGATGCGTCGCTGAAGTACGCTGAGGCCCGGCGCAAACTTCGCCGTGACCAAAGCATAGATGCGACCGACTTCCAGAGGGGTGGAAGAACGCGAGATTCTCGCGGCGGTGGTTAGGCGCGCCGGACAGGATTAAATTTACGCTTCCGAAGGCGAGTCAAGCTAAAGGGAACGCTTTTCGTCCCGTCGCTTGCGAACAGGGAAACTTCATCTACAGTGCCGCTTCGTTTATGGCAGAAGGCAGTGACACGATAGATATGAGGCAGTTTCAGCTGCACGAAAAAGATACCGGCAGCGCGGATGTGCAGGTCGCACTTCTTACCCGCCGGATCGCGCAGCTAACGGAACACCTCAAAACCAACGCCAAGGATCATTCCTCGCGCCGCGGTCTCCTGAAAATGGTGGCGCAGCGCCGGAGCTTGCTCGATTACCTGAGCAAATCAAAGTCCGATCGGTATAAAAGCCTGATCGAGAAGTTGAACTTGCGTAAGTAGCGCAAGGGATCCGCGGAATGGCTGTCGGATCGTTTCGCTCGCCTTAGCCGATTCGTTAATTAAAACAAACCCGCGAAGTCCGGGCCGAGAAAGCACCTTCGGTTTTTAGGTTTTAGCCCCGAAATGAGTTTCGAGGTTAAAACCTACAAAACAGGGTGACCGGCCTGGATCCTAGCGAACATCCAGGAAAGTAGTATGCAAAATAAGGTCACGGCCCAAATTGGGGCCACTCAAATATCAATTGAAACCGGCAAAATCGCCAAACTCGCCGACGGTGCGGTCGTCGTTTCTTGCGGAGACACGATGGTGTTGGCGAGCGCCGTCTCCGCCACCGCCATCAAAGAGGGCCAGGATTGGTTTCCACTTACCGTTGATTACCGCGAGAAAGCGGCTGCTGTTGGAAAATTTCCCGGCGGTTATTTTAAACGCGAAGGCCGGCCTTCGGAAAAGGAAACCCTCACGTCACGCATGACGGATCGGCCGCTGCGGCCGCTCTTTCCCGCCGGTTATTTGTACGACACGCAGATCATTTCGATCCTGCTCAGCGCTGATGGTCAAAACGATCCTGATATTCTTGCGATCAACGGCGCGTCCGCTGCGCTTTGTGTTTCGGACATTCCGTTTGCCGGTCCAATTGGCGCCGTTCGCGTCGGCCGCGTTAATGGCCAGTTTGTCGCGAACCCAACTCATGACGAACGCGAGCAAAGCGATCTCGATCTGATCTACGTCGGAACGGAAAACAACGTCATCATGATCGAAGGCGCTGCCGACGAATTGCCGGAAGCCGAATTCGTGAAAGCATTGGAATTCGCGCACGGACATGCGCGCGAAATGATCCGGATTCAAAAGGAACTCGCGTCACAAGTTGGCAAACCGAAACGCGAGATGCCGCTGCTCACTGTCGATCAGGACATTCTGGAGATTGCGTATCGCATTGCCGGCGATCGCATCGAAGGAGCACTTTATACCCAGGGCAAAGTCGCGCGCAGCAAAGCAGTCAACGAGTTGCGCGAAGAAGTGAAAACCGCGGTGCTCGAAAAATATCCGGAAGCGGACAAGTTCGCGATCTCGCAAGCCTTCGATTACGTGCAGAAGAAAGCTTTTCGCATCAGCGTGCTCGACAAACAAAAACGCATGGATGGGCGCGGATATGAAGATTTGCGAGCGATCAGTTGCGAAGTAGGCGTGCTCCCGCGCGCTCACGGCTCTGCGATTTTTCAGCGCGGCGAAACTCAAGCGCTCGCGCTTGTCACCCTCGCTCCGATTGAAGAAGCGCAGAATATCGACGCCTACGGTGGCGGCGAGCAGTCGAAGAGTTTTATTCTTCATTACAATTTCCCGCCATTTAGTGTGGGCGAAACTGGTCGCACCGGCGGCGCGAGCCGGCGTGAAATTGGCCACGGCGCGTTAGCGGAACGTTCGCTCGAGCCAGTGGTTCCGAGCGTTGACGATTTCCGTTACGCCATTCGCATCTCCAGCGAAGTGATGGAATCGAACGGCTCCACTTCCATGGCGAGCGTGTGTGGCGGAATGCTGGCCCTCATGGATGCCGGCGTGCCGATCAAAACACCCGTCGCTGGAATTTCAGTCGGCCTCGTCACGGAATTCGGCGACGACGGTCAATTGAAACGCTACTCGCTTCTTACCGACATCATTGGATCGGAAGATCATTTCGGAGACATGGATTTCAAACTTTGCGGAACTGAAACCGGCGTCACCGGATTTCAGCTCGATCTCAAACTTCGCGGTGTCAGCCATAAAATCATGGCCGAAGCCATCGGTCGCGCAAAAGAAGCGCGCACGAAAATTCTCGCAACCATGGCAAGTACGATCGACCAGCCACGGCCGGACTTGAGCAAATACGCGCCACGCATCGAGACGGTGAAAATCAATCCGGAAAAAATCGGGGCGCTAATCGGTCCCGGCGGCAAGACAATCAAAGGCATCGTCGCTGAAACCGGCGCCGAGATTAACATCGAAGACGATGGTTCCGTGCACATTTACGCCACGAGTCCCGAAAGCATGGCGCGCGCAAAAGAAATTATTGGCGGCATGACGAAGGAAATCGAGATCGGCCAGACTTATCATGGTCGTGTGGTGTCGATCAAAGAATTTGGCGCTTTTGTGGAAGTGTTCCCGGGCAAAGATGGGCTCGTGCACATTTCTGAACTGGCGGACTTTCGCGTGAAGCGGACTGAGGACGTGGCGAAAGTCGGCGAGATGATCTGGGTAAAATGCATTGGCATCGACGACAAGGGGCGCGTGAAACTTTCACGCAAGGCCGCCTTGAAGGAGCGCGCCGAAGCCGAGACCGGCCAACCGGCCGAACCAGCTGCGGCGCACTGAGCTTATTTTAGCGAGTACGCTGACGGTTCTTTTTACCGATCGCTCGCGACCAGTTGCGGTGCGGGTTTGTTCAACTCAAGCTCCGCGCTTACCTTCTGGATCTTTGATTCCTGCTCTTTCAGTCGCGCAACGACAGTTTCCATTTGTTTCTGTTGCTTCTCTATTTGCTTCTGTTGTTGCGCGATCGTTGACTTCAATTCTGCAATGGTCGCCTGCTGTTTTTCGACTTTGCGATTGAGCATGGCTTGCTTGACGTCTTCGGAATGGTTGGGGACTGGAGCGTTGGGAGAAAATGACCCTGGGGAACGGCTTGCGGCGGTGAACGTGCCCACTTCCATGCGGAATCGGGTAACACGATCAGCGGCCGTGGCGGCGGAAACCGGCGCGCCGTGAGTATTGTACCTAAAGCTCCAGTCGCTAGTATCTGGCCAAGAATACTGTGAAACCGAGCGTTGGCGTTAGGATGATATCGTAATTGGCGATGCCTTGATACCGCTCGACAAGTGTTGCCTACGCCCACATGGCCACACGTGACAGGCTACCCTCGAGCGCCAGATGTAGATGGCATGTATTATTGCTTCCCGTTGTTTGATTGAAGCCGGCTGCTGCACCAATAGCGGTGTTAAAAAATCCCGTAGTGTGGTATTCGAGCGCGTGATCACCAAATGCTGTGTTGAGCCGCCGATAGCAGTTGCGTTCAGGAGTGCTTGAAAGTACCGATGGCAGTGTTGAACGGGCACCGGTGTTGTTTAGAGAGCGCGTTGCCTCCAACGGCTGTGTTGTTGGACGCCGGTGATGTTGTGATAAAGCGCAAGATTCCATCAGCGACGTTTTCATTACCGTCGAGTTAAAGCGGAGGGCGCCGTTACCCGTAGCCGTATTGAGGTCACCGATGGTGTTTTCGTACAGCGCAACCACTCCCAATGCTACATTACCGGTGCCGGTCGTATTCTTGAAGAGCGCATTGGAACCAAAGGCCGTGTTGTAACTGGCAGTATTATTGTAAAGCGTGTTATCTCCAGTCGCTGTGTTACCGACCCCGCTAACGTTGTTGTAAAGCGAAGTCGATCCAATGCCTACGTTACCAGAACCCGTAGTGGTAAGGAAGAGCGCACCGTAGCCGTTCCCCACGTCTCGTTGACCAGTGGTAACGTTGTACAATGAATCAGTGCCGGTGGCCACATTGAAGCGCCCGGTCGTGTTGCTGAAAAGCGCGCGAAATCCTTCGCCCGTGTTAAAGGAACCGGTCGTGTCGTGGTAGAGCGCCTGGAAACCGATTGCCGTGTTGTAGAGTCCGGTAGTCAAACTCTGAAGAGACTGAAACCCTTCTGCGGTGTTGCTACCCGGATAGCCACCGTCGGGTGGCGGAGTCACCGCGTAAGCTTTTGGATTAAGCGCAAAACAAAAGGTGAACAGCGCTAGGAGCAGTGTGGTCAGGGCAAGATTCTTCGAAGATGAACTTATCGTTTGCATAAGAATGGATCCTTCCTTTTTACTGACGGGTTAATTTCATTGTGAATGCCAGCCTGAAACGAGGCGGGGCATTCTCGGGGGAGCGCCCCCGACCCGGTCCGAGCTTTGTTTGTTACCGCAAACCCTGATTGCGAAAATCTGGTCGGCCTGTCAAGGCAAAACGAGACAAGTGCGATCGCCGCTCGACGCCTAGTGTGTGTGCCGATGCTCGATTGCCCGCAGTTTGCGAAGTCTGGAGAGATATTATTTTTTGTTAGCGACAGTCTGTGGCGCGGCTCTGTTGAGTTCAACTTGCGCACTCACCTTCTGGATTTTTGATTCCTGCTCCTTTAGTCGCGCAATGACAGTTTCCATTTCCTTCTGTTGCTTCGTGATAATGGCTCGCAGGTCCTCGATTTTGCGATGCTCTTTAAGAAATTCGTTAAGCAACATCGCGTTGACCGATTCGTATCGAACGCGTGATGGGCTTACCCTCCGAATCGTAAGAGACAAGGTCAGGATTAATCTTTTCCACTTCCTCCGCAATGAGGCCGAAGTGTTCTGCGTTGTCCCAGGATTGATGTCCGGTTGGTAGCGGAAATTGACCGGCTTGAGTGAATAGAGAGCTTCGCTCGACTTATCCATCGGTTTGATATCTTTCTTATAGCGACGTGAAGAAACAGCGGCGAAATAGCCAAGCTTAATACCGCCGATGGTATCCAAGGTTACCGTGATGCCAGTATTTTGCGCGGTCTTACCGATATTCCTAATGCGGGTCGTATTACTCTCGGCGGAAACCCCGACCACATCTGCGCCAATGCAGACATTGCCATGACCTGAGGTCAGAGAAGCGCCGGCTCCTTCGCCGATCGCGGTGTTGTTAGCGCCAGTATTCATAACGAGAGCTCCGTGTCCGAAGGCATTATTGCTGTTACCGGTGGTGTTGGAACCGAGCGCGTCAGTGCCAATCGCATTGTTGTACACGCCAGTTCTGTTGCAAAAAAGGGTGTCAGGTACCCGATGGCATTGTTATTGGAGCCTCCGGTGTTGTTAACAAGCGCGGCAGAGCCGATCGCATTGTTGTAATTACCGGTGATGTTTTGATAAAGCGCAGCATCGCCAGTGGCCGTGTTGTGACTGCCGGTAGTATTGAGATAGAGCGTATCCGCACCAACCGAGGTGTTACTAATTCCGGTTTGATTGAGCAGCATCGCGTTGAGCCCGATGGCTGTGTTTCGCTCACCGGTGGTGTTGCGAGAGAGGGCATTAGCACCAGTCGCCGTGTTGTTGCCGCCGGTACTATTGCTAAAAAGCGCGCGAAAGCCTTCGGCGGTGTTATACGAACCGGTCGTGTCTCTGAGAAGCGCCTGAAACCCAATCGCCGTGTTTCTATTTCCGGTAGTCAAACTCTGAAGTGACTGAAACCCCTCTGCGGTGTTACCACCCGGATACCCACCGTCCGGTGCGGGAGTCACCGCATGAACTTTCGGGTTCAGCGCAAAGCAAACTGATTAATGCTGTAATCACTGCAAGGGCGGGGATTCTTCGTGAATGAACATTGTATGTTTACATAAGAGTCGAATCCTTTCATTCCCCGATGGGTTAAATGCAACTGGTCCAACCTGAAACGAGCCGAAGCGCTCTCGGGGACAAGCTACCCCGACCCGTTCCGAGCTTTGTTTGTTACCGCAGACCCTGATTGCGAAAATCTCGCCTGCCTGTCAAGGCAAAACGAGACAGGTGCGATCGCCGCCCCACGCGTAGTGTACGCGCCGATGCTCTAGTTCCCGCGGTTTCCGAAGTCTGGAGAGCTCTTACTCGTTGTTAGCGACAGTCCGTGGCGCGGCTCTGTTGAATTCAACTTGCGCACTCACCTTCTGGATTTTCGATTCCTGCTCCTTGAGGCGAGCGATGACAGTTTCCATTTCCTTCTGTTGCTTTGTGATAATAGCTTCCAAGTCTTCGACTTTGCGATGCTCTTTGAGGAACTCATTAAGCAGCATGGCATTGATTGAGTCGAAGCGAATAGCATCGACTTGCCCCTTGGCATTGCGCACAGCCAGGTCCGGACTTACTTTGGCGACATCCTCGGCGATAAGGCCAAACATCTTTACGTGGGCCGGATCAATATCGCCATTGTAGCGGTAGGTAACTGGCTTTAGCGCGTAAAGCGCTTCGCTGGCTTTATCCATGGGCTCGATGTCGTGCTTGTAACGTCGCGAGGAAGTGACAAAGCCAAGTTTCCCATCAGCATCTACCTGCACAAACATGCCGGTATTCAACGGAGTGGTGCCAATATTTCTAATACGGGTGGTATCGCTCTCGCCGGCCACCCCGGGGACGTTGTAGCCGATATAGACATTCCGGGAGCCTGTGGTGAGCTGGTAGCCAGCATAATATCCTAACGCCGTATTGTCGCCGCCGGTAGTACTTTCGAGCGCGCGCCTGCCGATAGCAGTGTTTCCGTAGCCAGTGACGTTCGCGTTCAGTGCGATAGAACCGACAGCCGTGTTGTAGTAGCCGCCACGTTGTTATAGAGTGCTTGATAACCAACAGCCGTGTTAAGACCACCGGTGGTGTTACTAAAGAGCGCTTGAAAACCACTGCCTACGTTGTCGGTGCCGGTAGTGTTGTTGTAGAGCGCTTGATTTCCATCGGCGACGTTGGCATTACCGGTCGTGTTTCCTCGAAGCGCGCCGTTACCAGTGCCTGTATTGTTCGCACCAGTCGTGTTGTTATAGAGCGCCACCACGCCAAATCCCGCATTGCCTGTGCCGGTCGTGTTATGAAACAGCGCATTGGAACCGTTGGCCACATTGTAACTTCCCGTGTTGTTGTAAAGCGTATTATCTCCGGTCGCGGTGTTGCCGGCGCCGGTGGTGTTGTTGTAGAGCGCAGTCGATCCAATGGCGACGTTGCCGGAGCCAGTGGTGGTACGGAAGAGGTACCAAAGCCGTTCCCCACGTCTCGTTGACCAGTGGTAACGTTGTACAGTGAATTAGTGCCGGTGGCTACATTGAAGCGGCCAGTCGTGTTGCTGAAAAGGGCACGAAACCCTTCGCCCGTGTTAAAGGAACCGGTCGTGTCGTGATAGAGTGCCTGAAAGCCGATTGCCGTGTTGTAGAGTCCGGTAGTCAAACTCTGAAGAGATTGAAAACCTTCTGCGGTGTTACCACCCGGATACCCACCGTCCGGTGCGGGGGTCACCGCATGAACTCTCGGGTTCAGCGCAAAACAGCTGATTAATGCTGCAATCACTGCAAGGGCAGGGATCTTCGTGAATGAACGTTGTATGTACATAGTCGAATCCTTTCATTCCCCGATGGTTATAATGCAACTGGCCCAACCTGAACGAGCCGAAGCGCTCTCGGGGAAAGCTACCCCGACCCGGTCCGAGCTTTGTTTTATTACCGCAGACCCTGATTGCGAAAATCTCGCCTGTCTGTCAAGGCAAAATCCAGGCAGGCCCGATCGCCATCCCGAAGCGTGGTGTGCGTTG
>CAWGQU010000007.1:0-17125 GCA_963824795.1 uncultured Verrucomicrobiae bacterium
CGCAATGAGCGGCACCAGCAACCATACCGCGGAACGAATAGTCAGGCGCAATTCCCCGCGAAGAATGGCATCGATAGCGAGGCGCTCAGGACAAAGCCGGGAACAATTCCGCCACCAGCAGCTGAAGGCGCGAAAGTCGAAACCCGAGATGATGAACCGCAAACAAATAAGCCGCCGGCCAAATCGTCCCAGCAAACAGATCACAACGAGCAGTTGCCAGAAGAGCCCGGCCGCCGCTGCTTCACAAACAGCGAGAGCCAAATAAGACTGCCATAAACGGGAGTAAAACTCAGCCCAGTTGAATGGCAACGGATAATTCGGATCGATTGCATTCCCGAGCCAGGACCAATCAAAAACCGTGACAACAAAGTCGGCCAATTGCGAGAAGATGACGAAGCGGCGGCAAAACTCCGAGAAAGAAACTGTCGGAGACGTTGCTCAGTCTGGCGGAATTCCTCGCGACCGATAGCAAATCCAAATAGACTGGCAGAGAGCGCCAGAGCGCCGGCCGCCGCGCAACCAGCTAAAGTAGCGCCATCGCAATTTTGTTCCAAGATCAGCGGACATTTGGGCGACCCTGATCAAGGCATAGGCGCTTATTATATATAGACAAAGGATCGTGATTTGCGGATAAGCCGTCATGAGTAGCGAGTAGGTGGCGAAAACCAATCCCAGTGCCAGCGGCCAGGATGGTCTTTTGCGTGAATTCGGTGACGAGCCACAACAAACACATCAACCAGCAAATAGCAGACAAGAACATCACAAAGGTCAACCAGTAGGAAGTCGGCGTACCGAAGGCCAGTCCCACCGCGGCGAAAACGGCCGCGAGTCGGATGAAGGCCGAGCGAACGCAAGAACAAAAGCAGAAAGCACCCCGTCAGGCCAACTCGTCACAAGACCAGTGCGGTATATAAACGAAACGGATCCGGAAGTGAGACTGCGAGAACGGGTTAGTCAGCAAGATAGGCGCGGCTCAATCCCTGACTTGGTAGGACGCGCCGTCCCGAGTTGGACATGCGGATTCCATGTCGCCAGCCAATTCTTCCGATCCCTTCGAAGATTGTTTGCAAGTTCCGGAATGAACGCACTGCTTTCGTCGGAGAACTTCCGATTAGAAATGCGTCCACTGCTGTCTTTTTCGGACACGCCGACTTCCAAGCCGTTATCGTGTGGAAAGATAACGTCGCCGCAGAAGAGAATGCGGGAAAAATGCAGGACAAACACTCCCAGAAGCAAGAGGAGCGCGGACCTGTACGTCATGGACGGCAGCTAGCGGACCGGTCTTCTGTAATAATCGCAGTCCAGATCAGGCAAGTTCTTTATTCGTTAGGCGACGAAATGCTTCACGATATTTGGCCGAAGTTTTCTCAATCACGTCCTGTGGCAATCGTGGCGCCGGCGGCGTTTTATCCCAATCGAGCGTTTCCAGATAATCGCGCACAAATTGTTTATCGAAACTCGGCGGACTTTGACCGACGGCGTATTCATCGGCCGGCCAGAAGCGGGACGAATCGGGCGTGAGGCATTCGTCGATCAACAGCAGCCGGCCGTCTATGGTGCCAAACTCAAACTTGGTGTCGGCAACGATAATTCCGTGTTTCGCCGCGTGATCGCGTCCGGCGGAATAGATTTGCAGGCTGAGATCTTTGACCCGATTCGCGATGTCGTCGCCTAACAGGCGCTGGCATTCCTTCATGTCGATATTTTCGTCGTGACCTTCTTCCGCTTTCGTTGAAGGCGTAAAGATCGGCTCGGGCAATTGCGAAGCGAGTTGCAAACCCGCCGGGAGTTTGATCCCGCAAACGCTCTGCGATTTTTGGTATTCCTTCCAGCCCGAACCAGCGAGATAACCGCGCACAACGCACTCGACCGTGAGCGGCTTCGTTTTCTTCACGATCATCGAGCGGCCGGCGAGTTGTTCGCGAAATTTCTGCAACGGCTCGGGGAATTTGTCGAAATCAGCCGTGATGAAGTGATTGTCGATCTTATCGAAGTGTTTGAACCAAAACGCGGAGAGCTGATTCAACACCGCGCCCTTGTCGGGAATTGGATCCGGCAGAATCACGTCGAAGGCCGAAAGGCGATCGGTCACGACGAAAAGGAGTGTATCGCCAAGATCGAAAACTTCGCGCACCTTGCCGCTGCGCATTTTTTTTATTCCTGGCAGTTCGAGATCACGTTGAGGCGCAATTGTCATATGAAAAGAATGGATGTGATTTTTGATTGCGGCAAAGCAGAATCGTTCGCATGGCTGGAATTGTTGTAAAACCGCGGGCCCGCATTTTTCACGGGCACGATTGGGTTTTTTCGGGTGAAGTGCTGAAAATTTTCGGCAAACCGGCCGATGGCGACGTCATTTCGCTCAAGGATGGCAGGGATCATCTGATCGGAAGTGCGATTTACAACAGCAAGTCTCAGATCGTCGCGCGGCGTTTTTCGCGACGGAAGCAGGATCTCGATCTCGATTTTTTCCAGCGCCGCATTACGCAGGCGGCCGAATATCGAGCGCGCCGTGGCATCGATCCTCAACTCTGTCGTCTCGTTTGGAGCGAGAGCGATGGATTGCCCGGAGTGATTGTCGATCGCTATGGCGACCGTTTCGTTTTGCAAACAGTCACGCTGGCGATGGACATGCGGAAGGATTTGATTGCAGAAGCGCTGACCGATGTGCTCGATGCGAAAAATATTCTGGAGCGCAACGATGCACCGGTGCGGCGTGCCGAAGGTCTTGACCTAACGAGTGGTGTAATGCGCGGTGACAAGTCTACGGAATCCGAATTTGAGGTCGCAGGCGTGAAGTTCGAAGTCGATTTGCTGCACGCGCAGAAGACGGGTTTTTATCTGGATCAAAGGCAGAATTACAAAGCGGTTGCGGATTACGCGAAGGAAAAGCGTGTGCTCGATTGTTTTACGAGTCAGGGTGCATTCGCGCTCAGCTGCGCACGCGCGGGCGCAAAGGAAGTTACCGGAGTCGAGGCAGGTTCTGAAAACCTCACGGCTGCCAAAAAAAATGCGAAGCGAAATAAATTAAATGCGCAGTGGATCGAGCAGGATGTTTTTCAATTTCTGCGCGCGGCCGAGAAAGCAGGCGCACAATACGATTTGATCGTGCTCGACCCGCCTTCGTTTACGAAAAGCAAAGGCGGTTTGCATGACGCGATGCGTGGTTACAAAGAATTGCATGTGCGCGCCTTCAAATTGCTCACGCGCGATGGAATTCTGGCGACGTTTTCCTGTTCGCACCATGTCAGCCAGGAAGCGTTCGCGAATACGATTCGCGATGCGTTAGTGGATGCGCGCCGGTCAGCGCGCCGGCTTCGCCGATTCGAACAACCACTCGATCATCCGGTGCTTCCGACATTGCCGGAGACGGAATACTTCAAAGGATTCCTGCTCGAAATGCTGCCGGGGAGATAAGAATAGCGATCAGGCTCGTCAGGGCGAATTGCCTTTCAAGATGAGTATGCGCTCCTCATTCGTGCGCCAGAGATAAGGTACAACTGGAGTCGGTATCTCTCCGAAATTGCTCAGGACCTTCATTGCCGAAATTTTCGTCTTCCAACGATCACGATAAGCAGACCAGGCGCTGAGATCGCTGGCATAGCGGAGATCGAATTCACCGGTTACGACATAATCGAATCGCTGCCGCTCAAGAAGAGCTGCCGCTTCGAACCAGGGAACGACCGTTGTCCGCGCCGCGATTCGTTTCCATTCCGCCGGCAAAATGGAAAGCTCGCGGATGCCGAGAACCGTGTCTTTTTTCGTGGCGTGTTGCTGAAGCCAGTCAATCGCTCGAACACGTGTGTCGACGTGCGATGTCCTGAGTTTGATTTGACGGACACTGAACCAGGCAAGCGAACATGCGACGACCAGAACGAGCACGGAAAACAGCCAGGGCGTGAACGCCGGCCGGGGATATCGCTGTTCGAGTTGTTCGCCTAACCAATTACAGAGCAAAGCGGCCGCAATGCATAATGGCGGAACCAGGGACAACAGATTTCTAAACGGTTGAAAACTGGTCCATACAACGGCCGCCAAAAGCAGGAAAGCGAAAGCGATCCAGCTAATGGCTACGCTCCGGGTCGAAGGATTCCAAAACATCCAGACGATCCCAGCGAGACCCGTAAACATTAAGGGAGCACCGACCTCCCATCCCGAGAGCGCCGCGCTCCAGTAACCATGTTCGGAGTGGATTGTCTGGTAAAACCCTGCCGCGAAACGCAATTGCTCGACGATTTTCCCAGGATGAAGAGCCACGCCTGCGACTCCGCAAGAAATACCGACGAACAGGCCCGCGCCGGCGATGAAGATCAAAATGGCTTTGGATTTTTTTGGAATCGGAAGCGTCAGGATTGTGGTGACGACCGCCGCGAAAACCACGCCGACGGTGTACTTTGCTCCCGCCGCAAGACCGGATGCGATGCCCGCCAAGACAACACCGCGTCGCATCGCCGGGCTGTTTGAAGCGGCGAAGACGCGCATACGCTGGCAAAAATAAAGTGTCGCTACGACGAAGAACGTCGCGGTCGTATCGATGATGACAATTGATCCGCGATTGACTAACGCCGGACATAGAGCGGTGAAGAGCATCGCCAGGTATCCAGCTCGCGAGCCGCCAAGGAGCTTCGCCAGCGCCCCCGTCAAAATGACCGTCGCGATACTCAAACACGCGACGACAAATCGCCCAAGCCAGATGACGTCCGGCGGTGTGATAAGATCGTACTGTTCGCCCAGTTCCGTATGAAAGTCGTGATCCGTCGGAAAATCCTTCCGCAATTTGTGATGGTGAACCAGGCGGTAGAATGGAGCGTAACTTTTAATGGCAGCGGCGGTGAGATAGCTCGTGAGCGGTGGGTAGGTGAAAGCGCTCGTATCGATTTTGGAATTTGCGATCCGTATCGCCGGATGAAGGATGAAGCCTTCATCAACATAATCAGAGTAAGGAAGCCCGGAACCGATCGGGGCAAGCCGCAGCACACTCGCGAGCGCGACGAGAACAAACCATAAGACCCAGGATTTCGTGCGGGCTTTGAAGTTTTCTGGCGCGGGCTCAAACATTTCCATCTTTGCTGCCGACTAATAGACAACAGGGACCGACTGGGTTTGGCGACAACGGATATTCATTTCATCGCCGCCGGTTTCTTTTGATTTTGAATCCTAATCGGAGTCGAATCCCGTAATCATGCAATGGTTTCTGGGCCTCGCTGAAGGCAGTCTCGGTTTCGAGAAATATGCGGAGATGGCGAAGGTCGCCATCTTCACCGCGCTTCGGCACACTTCTCTTCAACCGCATGTGCTTTACGATGGCGGAGAAAACGAATTCACGCGCTGGTTGGAGGAGCGCGAGATCCCGATCGTTCGTTGCCAGAGTTATCTGGCGGATGAAATTGCAAAGCTGAAGTGCGGCGAACGCGAAGAGAATATCCGGCTCGCCTTGCGCGGAATTTTGCTGCGCGTCGAGTTGCCCCGGCTGAGCGAGCAACTGCACATGGGCGAACGTATCTTATATACGGATTGCGATATTTTCTTTCGCGCCGAAGTCGCGGCGGACTTTGCCGAAATCGATTGCAAATACTTTGCCGTTGCGCCCGAGTTTGATCGCGAAGATTACCGCGCCATGAATACCGGCGTGATGTGGATGAATCTTCCAGCGCTGCGAGAAATCGATGCGGAATTCAAAAATTACATCAGACAGAATCTCAACAATCTGCAAAATGCCGCGTGGGATCAGGGCGCTTATCGCCAATTTTTCAGCACGAACGACGGCTCTTTTTCGTGGGATAAACTATCGCCTCGATTGAATTGGAAGCCGTATTGGGGCGATTACGCAAAAGCGAAGATCATTCATTTTCACGGACCGAAACCATACCAGCAGCCCCACATCGATTCGCATTTCGCCGAGTTGAAACATCTGACCGGAGGCGCATACGACGAACTTTGCGCTCAATGGCGGGAACTTTTGGCGGAAGCAGGTTGAGCGAAATTTTTCCGCTGAAAACAACGTGTGAAACTAGTGGAATTCTAGAGTTGTGTCGCTAATATCACCGCCAGCAACGGCGCGACTAAACCCGGACATGTCAGAACGAATCCGACCGATCGAACAAATGCTCGAACTGAACGAAGAAGAATCGATGTCGCCCGAGCATCTGGATTCGCAAGTGCAGAAAGCGCAGGAGCAATTGCTTCAGCTCAAGCGACAGCAGGAGCAAATCGAGAAGCAAAAGCGCGAGCTCGAAGAGTTGAGCCGGCGACAGGAAGAATTGGAACGCGGCCGGGCGGAGATGAGCGACAAGTTAACGCGCTCGCTCGTAATTTTGGAACGCGAGGCGTACGAATCGCAGAAGAAGCTCGAACAATTGCGCGTCACGCACGAAAGTTTTACGGAGCACCTGCAGCACATCGAAGCAATCGATCCCAAAAATTGGAATCCTGCCGATCTGCACAAGGAATTGAGCCGCGCGCTCAGCACAGTGGACGATGCGCGCGCGGAGTTTAGCCAGCAGCGGAGCCGTTTGCAGGCGGCCGAAAACGCAAACGGCGACGTCCCTTTGCCTGAGGCCGCGCCGGAAATTGGCGGACTCGGCGGTGGCGGCGGAACATTTCTTCACTGGATGCAAATCGGGTTCGCATTTTCACTTCCGTTAATCATTTTCGCCTGCCTCGCTTTTCTGGTCTTTTTTTGGCTGACCGCGAAAGGGCAGTAATCCCTGCATGGCTCGCCGATCGTCGAAACCTTCCACGCCGCTCAATCAGAAACAGGAAGAGTTGGCGCGCACCGAATCGAAGCTGCGCGAAGAGATGCTCAAGCTCGAGCGCATGATCGCGGAAGCGCCCCGCCTCGCGGAAGAAACTTCACGCCGCCAGCGTGAAGAAATTCTACAGCGTGCGAGCGAAGGCGGCCGCCGGCTCGATGTCTCAATGGCGTTGCAGGATAAACGTTACGGAGACGAGGCGCATGGCAGCCGGCGGCGCGGTTCGATGAGGAAAGAACGGCGGGAAGGCCGGCTTCTTTTTCTTGTGCTTGTGATCGCGCTCGCCATTGCGGTCATCTGGCTCGTGACGCGTTTTCATACTTAATTTGCCTAACGAGATGGCGAACGAATCGGATCTCGATGTGGCTAGTGTCGCCAGGCTCGCGCGTTTGAATTTATCTGACGAAGAAACGCGTCTCTTCCAAAGCCAGCTTGGCCAGGTGCTCGAGCACGTGGCGAAATTGCGCGAGATCGATGTCAGCAACGTCGAAGTGACGGCCCACGCCATTCCGGTCTTCAATGTTTTCCGCGAGGACGAACCGCGTGATTGTTTCAGCGCCGAGGAAGCGCTGAGCAACGCACCGCAGAAAGCCAACGGTCTCTTTATCGTCACCAAAGTCGTGGAATGAATGTGGGAGTTGTCACGTGATCGCGCGCAGCTCCCGGGTGAGTCCTGAACCAGAATCGGCGATCCCGCTCGCGGGTCATCCTGAGGTCGCCGCGGCGACCGAAGGACCTCACATATGTCGACAATGGCTTTGTGTTCATTGTGTAATCATTTGGGCTGTGCGAGGTCCCTCACTTTCGTTCGGGATGACATGAAGAGAGAGCTTACGTGAGTGAAGAATGACCGCGACCGATTTGCCGGCGCTCAACATCGCCGACCTGCGCGCCATTCTTCAGCGGCGTGAAGTTTCGCCGCTCGGAAGTCTTGGAGTCGTTGCACGCGCGCATCGCGGAGGTCGATCCGCAAATCGACGCCTATCTTTCGCTCGATTTCGAGCAGGCGAAAAAGGAAGCAGCAAGTGTCGATGTGAATCTGCCGCTCGGCGGCGTGCCCATTGCGATCAAAGACATCATCAGCGTGGCTGGTCAGCCGTGCACGTGCGCTTCGAAAATGCTGCGCAACTATCGCGCACTTTACGATGCGACGGTGATTCGAAAGTTGCGCGCCGCCGGAGCGATTCCGTTCGGCAAGACGAACATGGACGAGTTCGCCATGGGATCTTCCACGGAAAATTCGAGCGTAAAGGTGACGCATAATCCGTGGGATCTTTCGCGCGTGCCCGGCGGTTCCAGCGGCGGATCGGCGGCGGCAGTTGCGGTGGACGAAGCCTTCTGCGCTCTCGGCACCGATACCGGCGGTTCGATTCGCCAGCCGGCGGCGATGAGTGGCGTCGTCGGTTTAAAACCAAGTTACGGTCGCGTTTCGAGATTTGGATTGGTCGCGTTCGCGTCATCGCTCGATCAAGCCGGCCCGCTAACGAAAACCGTGCGCGACGCGGCGCTCATCATGAACGTCATCGCGGGTTCGGATTCGCAGGACACCACCGCATTGAACGAGCCAGTCCCGGATTACACCGCTGGTTTGGGAAAAGATTTGCGCGGCGTGCGGCTCGGTTTGCCGAAGGAATACATGATCGAGGGAATTGATGCGCAGGTGAAGAGTGCAATCGACGCAGCGGTTGCGCACCTCAACTCGTTAGGCGCAGAGATCGTCGAAATTTCCCTGCCGCACACGGAATATGCGATCGATGCCTATTACATTCTCAGCACGGCCGAGGCGTCGGCTAATCTCGCGCGCTTCGATGGCGTTCGTTACGGATTTCGCGCTGAGAAGCCGAAAGATTTGCTCGATCACTACGGCCGCACGCGCGGCGAAGGTTTTGGTTCCGAAGTGAAGCGCCGCATTATTCTTGGAACGTACGTTCTCAGCTCCGGTTATTACGACGCGTATTATTTGCACGCGCAGAAAGTGCGCGAATTGATCCGGCGCGATTTTGCGCAGGCGTTTGAAAAAGTGGATGCGCTCATCTCACCAACGGCGCCAACGCCCGCCTTTAAATTAGGCGAGCGAACGAGCGATCCATTGCAAATGTATCTCGCCGACATTTTCACGAACGCGGCGAATCTCGCCGGCATTTGCGCGATCAGCCTCCCCTGCGGCTTTGCTGATGTGGATGGAAAACGCCTGCCGATCGGATTGCAATTGCTTGGGAAAGCCATGGATGAAGCACGCATTCTGCAAATCGCGCACGCCTACGAGCAAAGCACCGATTGGCACAAGCACCGCCCGCCGTTTTCCAGCGGCCTCGCTCCAGGTAGGGGCGATTGACCTCAATCGCCCGCGAGCTGTGCGTAACCCCGATTCTTCCGCTCGGCCTGTTCGAAAGGCGTTTACTACCTGGCGGTTTCGCGGGAATCCAGCGACAGCAGTTTTGCTGTCCTCGTTTCCGGACCAATCGCCCGATTAGGCGCTTTCATCTCTGCTCCGGCGAAAAGCAGGCCGGCTCGGGTCGAGCTTTACCCACGGGAGTTTGTCTTCTGTCCATATCGCGGCCACCGGGGGAAAGGTCTTAGGATCATCGAGCGACGCTACTGTCACGTCAATCCATTCAGAATCGACTTCGTCCTGGATAAACAGAGGCGTGCCACAACAAGAGGCGAACGAGCGTAATCGCTCTGCATATAAGACTCTACGCACTTCACCGCTCAGAACCTCTATCGCCTTGCTGGGAACGCTACACCAAGTCACATACGGAGCAGCACTAGCCCGCCGGCAATCTTCGCAATGGCAGTCACTCCCCTGCTTTGGCTTAACGTGCAGACGATAGCGGACGCCTCCGCATAAACACCCGCCCTCGATTGTGCCTGCCATACGCCTAACGAAACGGAACTGAGCCGCCGCTGCTGGCCCACCGCGGTGGGTAAACTTGAGCGAGCGTGGAAAACACGAAGAACGTTTTCATAAAGTAAATTGTGGACTTCACACCGGCCAGCGGCTGGCTCAAGCGACGATTGGTTACATCGTTGCGCACTATGTTTCCCTCCGCTGTCCACGAAGCTGACCTGAGAAGAGGAGTGCGAGAAGGAGGCCAATTGCCACGCCACGCACTGCCGGAGTGACGCCCAACACGACGTGCTGAGCTGTAAGTGAAGGTATCCAGAGCGCTCGATGTCTCACGAAGTCCGCTGCGCCAACGAGCACCAGTAGAGCCGCCACGACGAAGCACAGGCCGCGTGCCCAAGCTGCGCGCGTGCGATACTGGTCGAACGGCATAAGAAAAAAATAAATGCCGCCAGCAAACTCAAGCACGTCGGCTACGAGGATAGAGCGGAGAATAGAAAGGACCAACAAGGTAATCGCGAGTATGACTATGCCTTGCACGATGGGCGACCTTAGACTCACGCGAACATTCACGATCTAACGAGACAGAGCTCAGCCACCGCTGGCGATAGCGAGCTTTGCCGCGGAGTTTAATGTTGAAGTCATGTGAAAGCTAGACATCGGAACGGCCAACGGTTGGCTGGAGCGATTGGTTAGATTCCGGCGTGGTGGCAAATCGCTTCGTCAGAATTTCTGCCAACTTCCACGGTTTGCGAAAAAGGTATAGGCCGATCAGGAAATGTGCAGCTTCCCGCAAATAATACGTCAGGAGATTAACATCGAACGATGAATCCAACACCGAGTGAGCGACTGAATGGGTATGTGAAAAGGTAGACCGCATCCAATATCCCGGTGCATAGAGCAGATCGATTGCGGCGTAAAACAGAAGGTAGAATCCAAAAAATCGGACGAGAAGAAGCGCTGCCTGCCTAAGTGTCAATTGATTCATGGTATGCGAGGAATCTAACGAGAACAAGCTCAGCGACCGCGGAGTGCGGCGCGGCACCTGCATGGTGGGTGGAAAGGCGGCGGTGGAAGCAGGTGCCGTGACGCACGGAGCGGTTCGCTGCAGCGCATGGTTAGGCGTTTGCGGTGATTGCAGTAAGTCCTCATTCTTGTGTTACGTAAATGGCCATTCCACTTGCAGCTTTGACTATGACTGGCGTGTTGAAAGTAGTGCTAGAACCATAGACATTAGTTGTCCCGGTACCATAGGCGTTGACCATGTTGCCAGAGCGATAGGCGGTGGCATTGGCAGTGCTATAAGCGGTAGCGTTGCCCGTGGTGTTGCCGATACTCCCCACAACTTGACTGCCGACGCCACTGAGCAAAACGCCGTTGGCACCGAGCTTGGCCGCCTGCCCCTTGAGGCGGTTGATGGCTGCATCCATGTGACCCTGCTGAGTAAATCGGAATGACCAGAGGCTGTTCGTATCGAGAATGGCGATCTCCTCATACTTGGCGGGAGGCCTGATGTAAATCTTCACTTGGGACTCCAAAATTGCCGGGCGGGTTCGACCGACGGTGACGTGGGATGTCGTGTTGCAGCCAGCGAGCAGAACTGAGCAACCGAGTAGAATTAGAATGGTGGGGATGTATTTCATGTTGATTGTAAGAAGTGCGAGCAATCGCCTAACGAGACAGAAGTGAGCTACCGCCACCGGGGGCGAACGCTGCTCGAAGTGAAGATGTTCTGGTCATATCAAAAAGCGAATCGCACAGCGGGTGGCGGTTAGCTCGACTGACTGGTTAGATCGTTAGCGTATCTTTCTAATAGAATTTCGAATATCCTGCTTCTGTCCGTCTGACAAAGCGATGTCTAGCCTCTGGGTAGTCGATTTGGATTCGTGAAGGACAACAGTGACCTCTATCACTCGAAGCGTGTCTAGCGCGAATAACACTCCGTAACTGTAGTCCTTTTGTTTTGGGTGAATATGTAACGCCAAGTAGGGCGGAAGAATGTGCGGATCGTGAAACCAAGAGCTGGTAATCTCCAAATCGTAGGGCAAGTCGAAGAAGCTCTTTAGCAAAGGTGAGAAATCCATCACGTGGTTTTTGATCCGAAGGCGAAACGCCTTCAAATCCAGCTCGGCAGGCTGATACGTGCTGGGCAGTCCCATGATCCGGCTACCTTGCCGCTCGAGAACAATATCTCTGTCTGCGAACAGCGAGCCGGGAGACAAAACGAACAGAGCACACAGAAGCAATCGGTAGAGAAATGTCCTCACGATCTAACGAGAAGTGGATGTATGTTCGCCTTTAAAGGCGTAAAATTTTACATCTATCACGGCCGGAACACAGGCACCGGGTTCCCTTTGGTACGCCATCGATGTAAATAGACGGTTTGATCGCGTCGCGCGGGCGCTGTTCGGTGCTTCCAAGATGGGGCCCATGGAGTGGAGGAGGGGAATCATTCGCGGCGAAGTCTATGCGAGATTGAATTTGTGACGCAAGCAGAAACAAACCCTGTCACGGTGATGCTGAGAGCTGAATCGTGTAACCACCTTCGCCAAGCTTTCGGCGAGTCAGGAAAGGCTCTCGCCTCACGCGACCAGGGGGAGATTCTGAAAGACTGAAATTCTTTTCCTGAGTTCCTGCTTTCCTGATTCCTGGGATGAAGAACGACGGGCTGGAAGCGCCGTCGGCCAAGACAGGCTGGAAGCCTATCCTCCGTCAATTTTTCGGCGCGCTCGGCGACCAGATCTCGACGAGTTCGTGAATTGTTACTTAGGTAGGGACGGTTCACCGCAACCGTCCGCGGGCGATTCGGTGAATCGCCCCTACCTTAGAGCGGCTACTTGCGAATGATGTGAAGAAATAAGAGAAAAGTTCGTGATCGCGAGGGCGCAAGATCACCAGGTCGCGGCGGCGAGTCCGTCCATCGGATTTATCAATTCGCTGCGCATCGTTTCTTCAAATGGCGATAGGTGTGCCTTTGACGATCAGAGGTCAGAGCCGGGCGGCTTTTCAAATCGTATCCGGTGATTCAGGGAATCGAGCGTCACAACGAAATGACGCAATGCTTCAGCGCCGAGCTGTCCTTTCGGCTCGACTGCGGCGAAGGGCACAATGTCGGTGAAGCGCACTTCGCGCGTGGGCAATTTGAATTCTCCAATCGAGATCTCGCCATTAAGAGAAGCGACAAAGATGGGGACGGTGCCAGCGTGCGTTCTCGCTTTGCCTTTCTGAACGGCAGGAGCGGTCAACGGTAATTCCTTCATGTATCTGGTGGGGAAGGCGACTGCGTAAGGAGCTCCGGTATCGAGATGGATGGTAATCTGGCGATTTGCGGCTTTTACCGGCACCGAAGGTAAATCGGCAGCATCGTAGCTGAAGATATTCCTGGCATTCGGTTCCGCGAGTGTTCCTTTGCGGAAGATTATCTGCTTGCCGGGATAATCGAAGCTAACGAGAGCTCCGGGGAAGGATGAAGCGCTCAACACGCCGCGCGGCACATCTCCGCTACCAAGCATGCTCGAGATCGGGTTGACGGTGACTTCCAGCTTACGGATTGCTACCTTTCCAACCCGAAGCTCCTCGATGCTCTCACTACCTTCCAGGGCGAGCTCCGCTGCAACGGAGGAATCAATAACAGTAAGGGCCGCGCCGGTGTCGAAGAGAAATTTGTAAGGTCCTTTGCCATTAATCATCAGTTCAATGACCGGTCGTCCGCCGAAATCGAGCATGGGGACAGAGTCGCCTTCCGGTGGCACTAAGACATTTTCCGGAGTTGGTTGGACGACGGCGTGATGTTGAGCAACGGCAAGCGTCGCGGTAAGCAGACACAAGAAGGCGACGATCGGTCTGGCCCAACGGAGAGTTTGATACAGCATTTGCCCAACTATTCGCGTGGGAAGGTGCACCGTGACAGTCAAAAGCGCGACAATCACGGACATGTGGGATTACTAACCGGAAAGTAGGACACGTCGAGCATGGCAGAAACGTTGAGGGTGGAGGCGAACCGCTGAAGACCCACACAGCCCGCGGGCGGTTCGGTGAACCGCCCCTACCTTAGGGCGGCTAATGGCGCTCTCTCGGGGAACGTTTCCGTCGCTATGTCATGGACGTAACGGCTTGGCCTTATCCCGAAGCGGCGGGCGAAGGCGCGATGAAAGGCGTCGGCGTTTCGGAATCCGACGGATGCAGCGACGCTGCTCAATGTTTTCTGGCGAGTGGATAGTCGGCGCCGCGCCTCATTCAGTCGCAGGTTTTCGACAAATTCAGCAGGCGAGCTTCCAAACACGCTTTTGAAAGCACGGCTGAAATGTCGCTGTGAGATGCAGGCGCGGCGCGCGAGTATTTCCACGGAAAGGTCCGCATCGAGATTGCGGACGATCCACGATACCAGCTCAGCGAAACGATCGGTGGGACTATGGTCGAAAGTGGTGGATGGGATGGATTCTTCCTCGGAGGTTTTTCGGCGGAGCGGGCTTACCATTTCCTGCGCGGCAGCGAGCGCGACATGGCGTCCGTAGTCCTCTTCGATTAACGCGAGCGACAAGTCGATCCCGGCGGTGAGGCCGGTAGATGTGTAGAACGGCCCATCTTTAACAAAGGCTTTCTTGTGATCGACGCGGAGTTTGGGAAATCGCCGCGCGATATCGCTGGCGAAGCGCCAGTGGGTGGTGACTTCGCGGCCATCTAATAATCCAGTGGGCGCGACGCCGTAAATTCCGGAGCAGATCGAAGCGATGCGGCGTGTGTGCGGCGCGCGTTTCAAAATCCAATCGACGATTTTGGCGTTTGTTTCTGATTGCCGGACGCCGCCGCCGCCCGGAACAACGATGGTATCGAGCGGCGGCGCGTTGCGGAGATTTTTTTGCGCGATGAAACTCATGCCCGATTCTGCGCGGAACGGTTCCGAAGTAAGACCGATCGTGTAGACTTCGTAACACGGAATGCGGTTGCCGAATCCATCCGAAAGCGCCGCGACTGCAAACGCGTCGGCCGGTCCAGTCAGGTGCGAAGCAATGACGCCGTCGAAGCCCAAAAGGCCAATTTGCTTTGCCATCATAATTTTCGCTGGAACGATGCTCTAACCATTTCGCGAATTGTGGTAGGACATAGAATCGACGATATCAGCCGTCGCTAAGCCGCGCGTTTTCCCGCCGAGCGTTTGGTGCCGAGCGGATAAAATTGGCGACGATAATTTTGTGGGCGAATTCCAAAGCGCCGTTCAAAGGCTCGACTGAACGCGTCAACGCTGTGGAAGCCGACGGAAGATCCTACGCTTTCCAAACTATTGCGCGGGACGGCGAGTCGATGACGCGCTTCCGCGAGCCTCAATTCTTCAACGAAGTCCGCCGGCGTCTTACCGAAGACGGTTTTGAAGAGGCGACTGAAATGTCTGACGGAGCAGCAGGCGCGCGCGGCCAAAATTTCTACGGAAAGATTTTCGTGCAGGTGCGCAATGATCCACGCGACAATGTCGGAGAATCGGTCGGTCGCCTGCGTCTGGAATCGCAAAGGCTCGGAATATTGTTCCTGTTCGCCGGACCTTTTCACGTACATGACAAGCTCGCGCGCGACTTCGAGCGCGAGTTTCGGTCCGTGATCTTCCTCGATTAAGGCAAGCGAGAGGTCGATCCCCGCCGTTACTCCCGCTGAAGTGTAGAAGGGGCCGTCCTTAATAAAGATGGCGTTTGGAACCAATCGCAGCCGGGGGAATTTTCGAGCGACATCGGCGGCAAGTCGCCAGTGAGTGGTAACCTGCCGGCCATCGAGCAACCCGCTTTGCGCCAGCGGGTAAATTCCACCGCAGACCGATGCGATGCGTCGAGCTTTCGGCGCCTGAGCGGAGAGCCACGCGGAAAGCGCAGTCATTGTTCCACCCTCATTCAGCCTGCTGCCGCCCGGCACCACGATAGTATCGAAGTCTCGTGCGCTGTGTATCGTTTGCTGCGCCGTGAAAATAACGCCTGATTGGGAGACGAAATTTTTTCCATTCACTCCCACTACCACGACTTCGTATTCGCATGCGCTCTCTCCCTCGGCAGCGACGGTGCGGGCAGCGGCGAAGGTTTCGAGCGGGCCCGTAAGATCGAGCGTCCTGACGCCATCGAATCCGATAAAGCCGATGCGTCGGCGCGCTGCGCTTTGGTCGTTCCCGGGATTCCCCAACCCGGGAGAAAATAGTGTGCCCATACTACTAACGCCAAAAAACCGACAAAAACGGCTCACGAAAAGAGAACTTTTCCGGCTGGAATAAACTTGGGAAAAATCGTAGGTTCAGCCGGGGAATAAACATGAGGGCCGCAATGACTCCACGCATTACGACCTCCGTTGCAGAGGAGGAATCAGCTGCGACGAAAACTGATTTGGTCGCGAATGCCGGCGAAATCGAGCTACTCGGAGAAATGATTCCCGAGGTGTATGAGCACCTGCGCAACCTCGCGGAAGATTATCTTCGTGGCGAAAGAGCGAACCACACATTGCAAGCGACTGCTTTGGTGCACGAGGCCTACTTGCGTCTGCGAGATCAGCGCAAAGTGGACTGGAGAAACCGCGCCCAATTCCTCGGGATCGCAGCGCAGATGATGCGGCGCGTGTTGAAGAATTACGCCACCGCGCGCGGCGCAGCCAAACGGGGCGGGCCCGATCAACTACGCCTGACGCTCGATGAAGCGCTCGAGTTTTATCATGAGAACGACATCAGCGTAGCGGCAGTGGATGAAGCGTTGAGCGAACTGGAAAAACTCGATGCGCGACAGGCGCATATTGTTGAGCTGCGGTTTTTTGGCGGCCTAACGATTGAAGAAATCGCCAAACTCCTGAAAATTTCGCCTGCGACCGTGAAGCGGGAATGGGCGACGGCCAAGCTTTGGTTGCAACACCAATTGTCAGAGATGCAGGCCTAGACACTCATGGCTCCGCAACACTGGCAACTGGTAAAGGAAATTCTGGGCGAAGCTCTGGAGCACGAACAGGGCAAAGACAGAGAGACATTCGTTGCCAGGACTTGCGGAGGCGACACCACTCTCCGAAAGGAGGTAGAGACCTATCTCAACATTTCCGACCACAAGATGGAAGCCTGCGCGGACAACATTCGCGACACGATGCTGAACAAGATGTGGTCGCAACCGATTGGTCGTCGGGTGGGGGCGTATCGCATCGTGCAGGAAATTGGGCGAGGTGGAATGGGAGCTGTGTTTCTCGCGGAGCGCGCCGACGGGCAATTTGAAAAGCAAGTCGCGATCAAGTTACTCAAGCGCGGGACCGATACGGACGAGATTGTGCGCCGGTTCAGCTCAGAGCTTCAAATTTTGGCGCGTTTGGAACACCCGTGCATCGCACGCCTGCTCGACGCGGGTACCACCGAGGATGGACTGCCCTACTTTGTGATGGAGTACGTCGCTGGTATGCCCATCACTCAATTCGTGCGGCAGAATCGACTTTCGATCCGGCAACGTCTCGAACTTTTTCTCAAGGTGTGCAGCGCAGTCGAGCGAGCGCACCGCGATCACATTGTTCACCGGGACATAAAGCC
>CAWGQU010000008.1:0-15559 GCA_963824795.1 uncultured Verrucomicrobiae bacterium
TCGGTGAACCGCCCCTACCTTAGGGCGGCTAATGGCGCTCTCTCGGGGAACGTTTCCGTCGCTATGTCATGGACGTAACGGCTTGGCCTTATCCCGAAGCGGCGGGCGAAGGCGCGATGAAAGGCGTCGGCGTTTCGGAATCCGACGGATGCAGCGACGCTGCTCAATGTTTTCTGGCGAGTGGATAGTCGGCGCCGCGCCTCATTCAGTCGCAGGTTTTCGACAAATTCAGCAGGCGAGCTTCCAAACACGCTTTTGAAAGCACGGCTGAAATGTCGCTGTGAGATGCAGGCGCGGCGCGCGAGTATTTCCACGGAAAGGTCCGCATCAAGATTGCGGACGATCCACGATACCAGCTCAGCGAAACGATCGGTGGGACTATGGTCGAAAGTGGTGGATGGGATGGATTCTTCCTCGGAGGTTTTTCGGCGGAGCGGGCTTACCATTTCCTGCGCGGCGGCGAGCGCGACATGGCGTCCGTAGTCCTCTTCGATTAACGCGAGCGACAGGTCGATCCCGGCGGTGAGGCCGGTAGATGTGTAGAACGGCCCATCTTTAACAAAGGCTTTCTTGTGATCGACGCGGAGTTTGGGAAATCGCCGCGCGATATCGCTGGCGAAGCGCCAGTGGGTGGTGACTTCGCGGCCATCCAATAATCCAGTGGGCGCGACGCCGTAAATTCCGGAGCAGATCGAAGCGATGCGGCGTGTGTGCGGCGCGCGTTTCAAAATCCAATCGACGATCCTGGCGTTTGTTTCTGATTGCCGGACGCCGCCGCCGCCCGGAACAACGATGGTATCGAGCGGCGGCGCGTTGCGGAGATTTTTTTGCGCGATGAAACTCATGCCGGATTCTGCGCGGAACGGTTCCGAAGTAAGACCGATCGTGTAGACTTCGTAACACGGAATGCGGTTGCCGAATCCATCGGAAAGCGCCGCGACTGCAAACGCGTCGGCCGGTCCAGTCAGGTGCGAAGCAATGACGCCGTCGAAGCCCAAAAGGCCAATTTGCTTTGCCATCATAATTTTCGCTGGAACGATGCTCTAACCATTTCGCGAATTGTGGTAGGACATAGAATCGACGATATCAGCCGTCGCTAAGCCGCGCGTTTTCCCGCCGAGCGTTTGGTGCCGAGCGGATAAAATTGGCGACGATAATTTTGTGGGCGAATTCCAAAGCGCCGTTCAAAGGCTCGACTGAACGCGTCAACGCTGTGGAAGCCGACGGAAGATCCTACGCTTTCCAAACTATTGCGCGGGACGGCGAGTCGATGACGCGCTTCCGCCAATCTCAATTCTTCAACGAAGTCCGCCGGCGTCTTACCGAAGACGGTTTTGAAGAGGCGACTGAAATGTCTGACGGAGCAGCAGGCGCGCGCGGCCAAAATTTCTACGGAAAGATTTTCGTGCAGGTGCGCAATGATCCACGCGACAATGTCGGAGAATCGGTCGGTCGCCTGCGTCTGGAATCGCAAAGGCTCGGAATATTGTTCCTGTTCGCCGGACCTTTTCACGTACATGACAAGCTCGCGCGCGACTTCGAGCGCGAGTTTCGGTCCGTGATCTTCCTCGATTAAGGCAAGCGAGAGGTCGATCCCCGCCGTTACTCCCGCTGAAGTGTAGAAGGGGCCGTCCTTAATAAAGATGGCGTTTGGAACCAATCGCAGCCGGGGGAATTTTCGAGCGACATCGGCGGCAAGGCGCCAGTGAGTGGTAACCTGCCGGCCATCGAGCAACCCGCTTTGCGCCAGCGGATAAATTCCGCCGCAGACCGATGCGATGCGTCGAGCTTTCGGCGCCTGAGCGGAGAGCCACGCGGAAAGCGCAGTCATTGTTCCACCCTCATTCAGCCTGCTGCCGCCCGGCACCACGATAGTATCGAAGTCTCGTGCGCTGTGTATCGTTTGCTGCGCCGTGAAAATAACGCCCGATTGGGAGACGAAATTTTTTCCATTTACTCCCACTACCACGACTTCGTATTCGCATGCGCTCTCTCCCTCGGCAGCGACGGTGCGGGCAGCGGCGAAGGTTTCGAGCGGGCCCGTAAGATCGAGCGTCCTGACGCCATCGAATCCGATAAAGCCGATGCGTCGGCGCGCTGCGCTTTGGTCGTTCCCGGGATTCCCCAACCCGGGAGAAAATAGTGTGCCCATACTACTAACGCCAAAAAACCGACAAAAACGGCTCACGAAAAGAGAACTTTTCCGGCTGGAATAAACTTGGGAAAAATCGTAGGTTCAGCCGGGGAATAAACATGAGGGCCGCAATGACTCCACGCATTACGACCTCCGTTGCAGAGGAGGAATCAGCTGCGACGAAAACTGATTTGGTCGCGAATGCCGGCGAAATCGAGCTGCTCGGAGAAATGATTCCCGAGGTGTATGAGCACCTGCGCAACCTCGCGGAAGATTATCTTCGTGGCGAAAGAGCGAACCACACATTGCAAGCGACTGCTTTGGTGCACGAGGCCTACTTGCGTCTGCGAGATCAGCGCAAAGTGGACTGGAGAAACCGCGCGCAATTCCTCGGGATCGCAGCGCAGATGATGCGGCGCGTGTTGAAGAATTACGCCACCGCGCGCGGCGCGGCCAAACGGGGCGGGCCCGATCAACTACGCCTGACGCTCGATGAAGCGCTCGAGTTTTATCATGAGAACGACATCAGCGTAGCGGCAGTGGATGAAGCGTTGAGCGAACTGGAAAAACTCGATGCGCGACAGGCGCATATTGTTGAGCTGCGTTTTTTTGGCGGCCTAACGATTGAGGAAATCGCCAAACTCCTGAAGATTTCGCCTGCGACCGTGAAGCGGGAATGGGCGACGGCCAAGCTTTGGTTGCAACACCAATTGTCAGAGATGCAGACCTAGACACTCATGGCTCCGCAACACTGGCAACTGGTAAAGGAAATTCTGGGCGAAGCTCTGGAGCACGAACAGGGCAAAGACAGAGAGACATTCGTTGCCAGGACTTGCGGAGGCGACACCACTCTCCGAAAGGAGGTAGAGACCTATCTCAACATTTCCGACCACAAGATGGAAGCCTGCGCGGACAACATTCGCGACACGATGCTGAACAAGATGTGGTCGCAACCGATTGGTCGTCGGGTGGGGGCGTATCGCATCGTGCAGGAAATTGGGCGAGGTGGAATGGGAGCTGTGTTTCTCGCGGAGCGCGCCGACGGGCAATTTGAAAAGCAAGTCGCGATCAAGTTACTCAAGCGCGGGACCGATACGGACGAGATTGTGCGCCGGTTCAGCTCAGAGCTTCAAATTTTGGCGCGTTTGGAACACCCGTGCATCGCACGCCTGCTCGACGCGGGTACCACCGAGGATGGACTGCCCTACTTTGTGATGGAGTACGTCGCTGGTATGCCCATCACTCAATTCGTGCGGCAGAATCGACTTTCGATCCGGCAACGTCTCGAACTTTTTCTCAAGGTGTGCAGCGCAGTCGAGCGAGCGCACCGCGATCACATTGTTCACCGGGACATAAAGCCGGGTAACATCCTGGTTACTGCGGATGGCGAACCGAAGCTACTTGATTTTGGAATCGCGAAGCTACTCGAACCGGGCGAGAACGCCGTTGAAGCTACGGCTACTAACCAACAGCGATTGACGCCGATCTGTGCGTCGCCTGAACAGGCGCGAGGCGAGCAGGTGACCATGGCAAGCGATGTCTACGCGCTAGGTGCGCTGCTCTATGAAATATTAGCGCAGCGTCCGCCGCATCAGTTTTCGACGCCGCGTCCGTCGCCGGAAGAGTTGGCACGAGTAGTTTGCGAGCAGGAGCCGATTGCGCCCAGCGCCGCTGTTGCGGACCGGGACACGCAAAATCAGCTACAAGGCGACCTTGATAACATAACGCTCCACGCGATGCGAAAAGAGCCGGAGCGAAGATATGCCTCCGTAAGCGGATTTGCGGAAGACGTGAGACGATATTTGCATGGTCAACCTATCGAGGCTCGACCGAGTACGACCCTGTACCGTGTGCAGCGCTTTCTTGCACGCAATCACAACGTTAGTCTGCCAGTCACCATCGGCATAATTGTTGTTCTGTTGATTGCCGGAGCGTTATTTGTTGTTAGTCCAAAGCTTCATCCGACCAACGTAGTGCGATCCGCGCAGCACTCCGCCCCGCTGGTTGACGGAAAAAGCATTGCCGTCCTGCCGTTCGACACTCTTGATAATGATCAGGACGATAGATACTTCGTTGATGGGATGCAGGATGACATATTGACGGACCTGGCAAAGGTCTCGGATTTAAAGGTTATTAGCCGATCTGGAGTTGAGCATTATCGGGGAGCCGAAAAGGATGCGCGCGAGATTGGCCGATCACTGGGAGTTGCGCGGGTGCTGGAAGGAACTGTGCAAAGATCGGGCGAGCGCGTTCGAGTTAATGTGCGGCTAGTCGATACCGGAACTAACACGCAGGTATGGTCGGAGCACTATGAACGCACGGTAAAGGACCTCTTCGCGCTGCAAAGTGAGCTTGCCCAATCAATCGTAACTCAGTTGCGGGGCACACTTTCGCCCACCGAAAAGGCTGCGATCGAAAGAGAACCAACGCAGAATATGGAGGCGTACGATCTGTATCTTCGCGCTCGCGACCTGAACTCCCAGGCTGGGATGGACTTAGGCAGGAAGAAGACGGCGATCGGGTTACTTGATCAGGCTGTCGAGAAGGACCCGAAGTTCACTCTCGCCTATTGTCTTGCCGCTGAGATAAACGTTGTAGTCTACAGGTATAACGAGCACACGCCGGAAAGATTGGCTCGGGCAAAAGCGGCGGCAGCCAGGGCGGTAGAGCTTGCGCCCGATCTCGGTGAATCGCATCTGGCTCAGGCGCTATATTATTACCACGGGTTGCGCGATTATGTGAGAGCTGAGCGCGAGCTCAATCTGGCCGCTCCCACCATGGCAGGCACCACAGAGTTCCTGCTGCCGAAACAAATTGTAGAAAGGCGTTTTGGCCATTGGAAAGACGCGCTGCGTGATGGCGAAAAGGCGATGAGCCTTAGTCCGCGCGATACCGCTCTTGCCGCCGTCCTAATCCAGACTTACCGGGCTCTCCGCATGTATTCTGAAGGTGAAAAGCTCGCTGACGACGTGATTGCGAGAGTGCCTGTGGATTCGGCTGACGATTTTTGGAGTTACAAATGTGACTTTGCCTTCGGCCGTGGCATGCCGGATCAGGCTCAGGCTGTAATTGAGGCGACTCCGGGACAGGCCACATGGAAGAAGTCGGCGCTTGCGATGGTCTCGTTCTACAAACGCGATTATGCGGACACTTCGCGAGTCCTGTCAACCGCATCGCCGAAGGCGCAGGAGCCTGTCGACGTTATGATTGAAGCCGATCTCCAGCGTGTGCGCGGCGAGTCAGAAAAGTCCCGATCCACGTTCGAACAGGCACGACAACTACTGAACAACAAGATTGCCGAAACCCCTAACGATCCTAATTTACTTGGATATCTTGCCTTTTGTTATGCGGCAGCAGGTCAAAAGGAAGAAGCGCTTGCGACTATTCAACGTGCCGCCGCTTTGGCTCCTATGTCGCAGGACGCGGTCGATAGCGCAAATTGGATGGGTACACTGGCGGTAGTTTATGTCCTGGCCGGGGATTCTGAAGCGGCTTTGGAGCAACTCGCCAAGGCGGTCAGGTTGCCTAATGGATTGGCTTATGGTGATCTGTTATTGAATCCGGACTGGGATCCTATTCGCAACGATCCGCGTTTTCCGGAGATTCTCGCGGAAGCTCTGAAGCCGCCAGTTTACAACTAGAAGCGAGCTGACACGGTTTCGTTTGTAGAAGAGCGGGGCCAGGTCAGAAGCAGAGATTTTGCAAGGAAGGTCGAGAGCTGATTTGAGAGGTCCTTCGCTGCGCTCAGGATGACGAGGGCGCTTTCGTGAAAGTACGCAATAGGGAAAGCAAAACGGCTTCTGCAAAAAAAAGGAGGCAGCGGTGCGACCGCTGCCTCCTCTGAACCTAACTAACAGAGAAAGCTAAAACTTCTTCGTTAGACTGACGTAAACAAATCGACCAATCGAATCGTAGATGAAGTCGGGATCGCCCACGGCGTTTCCGAAACCACCGAATGCCTTCGGCGGATCCTGGCCGAACACGTTGTTGCAACCCACCGTGATGCTGGTGTTGTTCAACAGATTCTTCCAGCACGGCATTGAGTAGCTTACCGTCTGACCAGTTTCGACAGCTTTGCCGTCTTTACCGCGCACGACTTCCTTGTTGTCTTTCGAATATCCAGCGACTGGCTGCGATTCTACCGGCGGCGTGAAGGCAAAATTGTAAGTGCCTTGCACATCGAAGATCCAGGTAGCATGCACCCAGTGCTCCTTCTTGGTATCGGGCAGGAATGGTGCAGTGAACAGGACTTCGTGGAAACCGTCCGTGTAGTTAACGGTGGCGAAGATATCGAACTGATTCCACGTCCAGTCGAGCGAGGACCGACCTTTCCACTTCAGGTAAGCATCATCCGCTGTAGGAACGGTAGGTGTGCCGGATACTTCCAGCGCAGGATCACCCATTTGCAACGCCAGACGGAAGGAGTCGAGGTAGGTGGCTTGTGTTAGCGAAGTGAACGTGCCGAACGGCGTCTGGTATTGGTATTGAATACCAAAGTCGATGCCGCGCGCGCGCTCCTGTCCTGCGTTTTGGAACGAGAAGAGGATACGTTGCAAGTTGCCGTTTGCATCGCGTTGCACCACTTCGCCGGGTGCCAGACTTCCCGCCAGCTCACGCGCCAGGACCTGGTTCGGGTTTGCTGCCAGGACGACACCGCCTCGCTCAATGCCCCACAAGTCGACTGAGAGGGTAAGCCCTTGCACGAACTTTGGTGTGTAAACAATACCCGCACTCAGCGCATTCGAATCTTCCGGCTGAAGGTTCGGGTTACTGGCAAATAAGGTCGGAACTTCGCGATTGTTCACGGCGCGGGTAGGATCGCCTACCGGCGTCGGAGGTCCGCCCAAGCTTGTCGGCAGAATGTCCGTGACGGCCGCCAACGCAGCTGTCGGGCTCGAGAACAACTCAAAGAGCGACGGCTCGCGAAATCCCTTGCCCCATGTGGCACGGATTGTTAGCGAATCATCCAAGGGCTGCCAACGCAGACCTAGCTTCGGCACCATGACGTTGCTGTCGTTGTTACGGAACTCTTCGTAGCGGCCGGCGGCCGTGAAGTTCAATGCATGGAAGCCGGGAATTGCATTTTCAGGGCTGAAAATCGGAATGTCGGTTTCAGCATAGAAGGCAAAGGACTTGCGACCCGCATGAGTTAAGGCAGTCGGCGAGCTGCCGATCGTGTCACCATCGACGTTAATTTGATCGGGATCCTGAATGATCGCTTCACGACGGAACTGGCCACCGACAGCGAAACCAACGCCACCCGCGGGCAATTTGAAGAGTTGCGTGGTGTAGATGTTCAGGTCCAAGGTCGCAATTTTTGAGGTATCAACGTCCTTCGGGTGCACAGTCGCGAAGTTAACGACTGCCTGGTTCGACGGAAACGGTACCCGATAATCCGTGAATGGATTATAGGCCGCAGCGCCGGCGAGCACGCCGCCCGGTTGGAAAATCGGATCCGCCTGGTTGAGCACACGGTCGAAGCGTGACGCGGAAACGAGTGTTCCCGTGGTAGTGTTTTTTACCTGGCTGTAACGGAAGCCGTAGTCATAGCCCCAATTGCCGTCAAACAGCTTGTCCCCTCTCGCGCCCAGGGTGAAGAAAATGGCGTCGGTTTCGTTGTTGAACACGCGGTTGCCAAATTCAGCAAGGCGCGCGCGTGTGCCACCTGAGATAATCTGGTGGAACGGGTTGAACGGGTTGAACGCATCGGCCGGAACCCCCGTCGCGGCGTGGGTAGGCGTGCCGGGAGCTTCAGTTCCCGGAGCAATCGGCGTATTAGGCGGAATCGCAAGAGTCGTAGATCCCGGCGTTTGGAAATCTCCCGTAGCCGACGGAGCGAGTTCGTTCCGCGTCTTCACGTTCTGATACATCAAATCGGCGTAAAGCACTAGCTGGTCTTCACAGATTTTGTGCTCCACGCTGACGTATCCGCCCCAGCGTTCCGATTCCGGATAGGAGCCAGAGGTAGAGTTGAAGTTAAATGCGGAACTACGACCGTTGGTATAGGCATAAGCCGTAGCCGGAGCTAACCCGTTCGTGAAAAAAGGTGCTCGGCCGAAAGCCTGAATGTCTCCGGGTCCCGTGGGCGGAGGCGGAGTTCCTCCAGCAGCGATGATGGACGAGTCAGCGAGCTGTAAGTTCAGCGGGCTCGAGTTCGAGCTTAGGAATGGAGGCAGGGCAGAGAATCCGCGGTCGTGATTGAAGACCGAGTTGTGATGATAAAAATTAATTGTGCCGGTGACCTGCGTCTTATCATCACCGATTCCAAAGATTAAGTCGGCACTGTATTCACCAGCATCCTTGTCGAGCGTGTTGCCATATTCGACCGTTGCTTCCGCTCCACGATAATTGTGGCGCAGTTTGATGTTAACAACACCAGCAACCGCGTCCGCACCGTAGGTCGTGGAGGCACCGTCCTTCAGAATTTCGATGCTGTCGATCGCCGCGCGCGGGATCGAAAACAAATCGATGAAGGAAAATGTGCCGCCCGTGCCAATCGGATAAACCGCGAGACGCTTCCCGTCGACCAGAACGAGAGTGGCGCTCGGATCAAAGCCGCGCAGCGAGATCGAAGCTGCACCGGAGGTGAATCCGGTCGCGTTATTCGAAACGGGAACGCCGTTGGCATTCGCAACCGGCAGGTTACGGATGAGCTCTTCCGCGTTACGCTCGCCGCGTTTGTTGATCAAATCGCGGTTGATGTTCAAAACCGGGTTCGGACCAACTTCTTCCGCCGTCGGAATGTTGGAACCGGTTACGATCACGCGTTCTGCCTCCGCTGATGCACCAGTTTGTGGCGCGGCTGAAGCACCACCGGAAACCGGAGCTGCGGCGTTGGTCGTTGTCGGGCTAGTTGCTCCCGGCGTTGCATCTGGTGTCTGCGCGAACGCGTTCAATATCAGGAAAAGGAAAATTCCTGCAGTGGCTGCGACGCCTGGGGGCGGGAAGTGGTAATTTAACTTTATCGTTTTTTTCTTTGTCATCTGTTTCTCCGTGCGTTTTGGTTAAGCTGGACTCCGAGAGTTGATGGTTTCTCGCGTCCCTACGGATATAGCGGCGCGTCAGCCCGATTCCCTAGGCCAAAAACACGACAGTTTCAGCCAGAGCGACTTCGTGTTTATAACTCGTTAGGGCGAGCGGTTTTTGGACTTCGCGGCGATTGCGTTAACTCACGCGGAAAATCATGTGTTTCCGGGTGCTTCTGCGAGGGCCGGAATCGGGACCTTAAAAAGGCTTGCGCGCCTCAATCGTTTTCCGGTATGACGAATGCTCCGAGGAGGTTAACGAATATGGATTTGATTCGACGGTGGTCGGTTTCTATTAGTGCGGTAGTAATTTTAGCGATGCTCGCAGGATGCGCGGAAACCCAGGAGGGCCGCACGACGCAAGCGCAAGGCACCGGGATCGGCGCGCTTTTAGGCGCAGCGCTCGGTGCGGGCATTGGCGCAGCTGCCGGAGGCGGACGAGGCGCGGCCACAGGAGCCATCGCTGGTGCGTTGATCGGCGGCAGTGCCGGATTTGTCTATGGGACGCACGTCGCTAATCAAAAGGCGAAATATGCCAGGGCAGAGGATTGGTTGAATGCATGTATCGCGAGTGCGCGCGGCTATCGTCGTCACGCTTATGCGGTGAACCAAAAGCTTTCCACGCGCATCGCGTCACTGGAGAAACGATCGAAAGCGGCAAGAGCTTCACACGACAAGGCGGCGGTTACGCAGATCCACAACGAGATCGCGAGTTTAAAACAAGAGGCGAGGGCGGAATCCAAGAATGTCGACAACGAAGTCGCTGCACAACAAAACGCTTTGCAGGACAGCTCGGCCCGAAGTTCCTCGAAGTATGGAGAGTTGAAAGAGAGTGTCGGAAGTCTCAAAGAAACCAGAGCGGAACTCGGCCAAAACATGTCGCGTCTGGCGGCTTTGGAGAATCAGACCAATATTTAGTTACTATTTCTATGAGACATCTTGCTCTGATTTTTTCGGCTCTCTTACTCTTCTCGGGCTGCGAAACGACGGGTGATCCACATCACGGCGGGATTTTTTGGAGCGAAGAGAAAGCGCAACAGCGTCTTAATCAGAAAAACCGCGAGCTAAATCGCATCGAGTCCGACACTGAACGGATCGAGCAGGAAAATCGCGATCTGAAAAAGAAGAGCGACGACGACCAGGGTTGATCTGGCTCACGACAGCGCGCGGTCGGTTGCGGTTACCTCTCGGTTTAGCATGGCGTAGGCGCCAGCTCGCCGGGCTATTGCTGGCGGCTGTTTTGCTGGCCGCGTTTTCGGCAACGGCGGAAGAAACGGCGGTCGAAGGCCGCGCCGAATTTCAGCTCTTCCGCAATGCGATGGATAGCATCGTAACGAATTGCATCTATCGCGTGTCGGAACGCGACGTCCTCATCGGCGCGCTCAAAGCGTTGAAGCAGGAGCTAGGGTCGAAGTTTACCGCAACTCTTCCGGCCGATTTCGAAAGACAAACAGCAGAAGAGAACTGGCTGATTTATCAGCACGCATTGCGAGAACTCGCGCACGCGCCGGAGGTCAATCAATCGTTGAAGAGTCTGGTCGAACTCTCTTTGCGCGCATACTGCAAAACGCTCGATCGTTACTGTAGTTACGACACGTACGAGACCTGGCAAAAGTCTCAGGAGTTTGAAGAGCCCGACTACGAAGGCGTTGGACTTACCCTACTGGCAGGGCGCGCGGACGACATCATTTGTGTCCCTATCCGCGGGGGACCGGCTGATCGGGCGGGACTCGATGCGGGCGATCATCTTGTTGCCGTTGACGATCATCCGACTCACGGCGTGTCGCTATTGCAAATTCACAACTGGCTTTCAGAAACGCAGGCGAAAAGTGTCAAACTTCGGGTTCGGCGCGGTGATGGTGTGGTCGACACGGTGACGGTGCCGAAGGAACCGATCAAGTTCTCGCCTGTTTCTGTCGAACAAACTGGCGATGCCTGGCGAATTACTTTGCGTGATATTTCGAGTCGATGCGAGGCCGACTTGCGTGAGGAATTGCGATCGATCGGTCCGCAAAAGAAGATCACACTGGATTTCCGCGGCTGTCCGGGAGGGCCGGTTAATTTTGCCGTGGCAATCGCCTCCATGTTTTTGCCGATGGACACCATCGTCGGAAAGCTGGAGACGCTGGAGGGAACAGAAATTCTGCGGTCAAACAATTCTGCTCCTTATCGACCCGCAAAACTCACCATCCTGCAGGATCGCTTCACCGGTAGCGCCGCCGAACTGATCATTGCATCTCTTTTGGGTTATCCGCCGTTAAAAGCTGAGTCCTACGGCGAAAAGACGTATGGCAAAGGTGTCACGCAACGTGTCATCAAAGTATCCGGGAAAAATCACAACGGCGAAACTGTTGTGCAGGCCGGGATTCTGAAGATAACGGACTCGCGCATATACGGGCCTAACGGGGAATTTTGGGATGGCATCGGACTTCCGCCAACGGGCGGGGACAAAGATTAGCTACTTTGTCTGTTTCGCTCTTAGCCCCAAATAAATAACGCCGTAGGACAGCGCCGCCCAAATTCCCAGAATAATTAAGGAAGTTTGGAACGGTTGCAGCGAACGAAAAATTGTTCCTTTCGAAAAGAGCACATCGCGCCGTGTCTCGACCGTGTCGCGATATTCCATGTGCAGACCATCTTCGCTGCGATCGCCGACACGTTTGTGCTGGCCTAACCGGTCGGGAATGACGAGCACATTTTGGAAAGATGTGTTCACGCGCGAGAGCTTATCAAACACTTCCGAGAAAGAACGATCGCCCTCGGTCCATTCGACCCGCTCCTTGTCGCCGCGTGAAGTCAGAAACACCGGAGTCTTGGTGCGGTTTGATAGCAACGGAACCGCGAGTCCGTAAAGTGAACCGACATCCATGATGCGTTGCGCGGCGAAGCTGGGCATTAGCTGGCTGAACAATCGGACCGACCTGCTCATGTCAGGGACCTGCACGACGATTCCGCCGAAAAGAATTTGCGGAATGAGAACCAGCGGGACCCAGAGCACAGCTTGCGTGGTGTTTGCGACGAGAGCGGAGATCATCAATCCGATGCCGACGCTCACGACCGCGGCCGCGACAACAGCGGCGAGACGCAAGCCAAGATTCGCCGACAAAAGCCCGATGACTGAAATTCCCGGCAACACGACAAGTGTTCCGTGTTCGTCGCGTAACGGAGTTCCATCTTCCGTCGCGAGCAGACGCGGTCTCGAATCAAGAATGTTTTGCGTGACCTGAAAAAACTTTCCGATCGAAAGGAGTGTGTTGAGCGCGAACTTGCCCGGCGGTTGCTTCACCGGTTTGTGAATCGCCTGTGAAACGGTTGCGGTGGGCGTTGGTTGCGGATGATCGAGATCAACTGCATCGAAGCCCGCGTCGTCACCCTGCTCGGCTTCCTCCGCCCCGAGAGTATAAGAGCGAGTCAATTCCGTCATCGCGTTATCGCGATCGATATCTTCGGGATGAAACCAGCTCGCGGCCGCAAAAGTGGTGATCAAAAGCACCAGCGCCTGCAGGACGGAGATGAGCGAGAGGAATCCGATTTTGCTGAAGATGTATGTGTTGATTCCCTGTCCGGAAATTCTTTCGCGGCGAAAGATCGGAAGTTCACCCACGATCTGTTGCGCGCCGTTGCTGCAACCGAACCACATCGTCGCGACGACGCAGAGAAACATTCTCATGGCCGATTTGTCGGCCACCCAACCGACAATCAAGCCGATGAGCAATGGCTGAACGAGAAGAAAGGCGATATTTAGAATATCGGATTTCATGATGCGCCATTGCCGCGCCACGAGGAGCGCGAATGACCGCAGGGGCGACACACCCAATCGACCTGACGAGTCCTCAGTTGTCTCGCTATCGGTGGGCTGACCGACGATGGGAAAAGCGCGCGGCGCGAATTGCGATTCTTTGAATTCAGTTTCCCATTCCGCAGCTGGCTTGCCGGAATTTGCCAGACAAGCGTAGATGCGTTCCAGCGGGGATAATTCAATAGCAGCAGCGTCTTGATCGGCGTCGCCTAACAAAAAATGCCGGCGCGCTTCATCGCTGTTGCCGGCGAAAACAAGCCGGCCGCCCTGCACAAAAAGCAATCGATCGAACAGATATGCTTTTTGCAAAACGTGCGTGGTGCAGACGACCGTTAGCTTTGTTAGCGTGAGCGACTGCAACAGCGTCATGAGCGCTTCTTCAGTCGCGGGATCGAGTCCGGATGAAGGCTCGTCGAGGAAAAGAACGCTCGGATTGGCGAGTAGCTCGATCGCGATGCTGACGCGCTTACGCTGGCCTCCCGATAAATCGGAAATGCGCTTGGTCGCGTGTTCGGCAAGACCCAGACGCGCCGTCACTCTTTCCACCAGCGCGCGAATTTCGCGTGGAGAAAGTTTGAGACGCAAACGCGCGCTGAATGTGATCGCTTCGGTGACGGTAAGTTCCTTGTGGACGATGTCGTCTTGCGGAACGTAACCGATGCCGATCTCGCGCAGGCGATCGCGATCCGTCAGTGGCACGCCGCCAATGCGAACGTCGCCGGAATCAGGCGGACGAATTCCGCAGAGCGCGTTGAGCAATGTGGATTTTCCCTGGCCCGAACCGCCAAGCACTCCGATGAATTCTCCGGCGGCAATGTTCAGCGAAACTTTTTCCAGAATCGCGTGATCGCCGACAACGACTGAGACGTCGCGCGCGGTGATGGTGCCGGTCGATTCCGGTTCGATGCGCGAAATTGCGTCGCCGAGAAATTCAAACATGTAGCCGGCGATTCGAAATCGATCGCCAAAGACAAGGCGCTCGCGCACCAGCGCGCGTCCGTTCAGCTCCGTGCCGGTGCGACTTGTATCGCGAATGAAATACTCGCCGCCCTCGCACTCGATAACGACGTGCGAACGCGAGATGATGTTTTCTTCCGGATCGAGATCGAGATGCGAAGGCTCGCCGGGGTTTTGCAGATCGCCGCGGCCGATCGTGAGCGGTTGAGAATCAAGAGTCACGCGCGATGCGGGATGTCCTGCGCGCATGGGCGGCGCGAGCACGCGTTGGAATTGAATGAGCGCTCCCGGCAATTCGATCGTGTCGAGATTTGAGAGCGGAATTTCTTCTCCCGGATTTACCGGGCGGGCATTGACGGTTGCCGGAGTCGATAACGCGAGCGCGACGTGCAAGACCCACGTCGCGTGACGCGCTTCCCATTGCAGGGAAAGTCCACTCGGATTCGCGGCATCGCGGCCGACCGTCACGTGGCCGTCCGCAGATGAGCCGATGTTCGCGTCTTCGCGCGTCAGTTCGATCTCACGTTCGTCCGTGCGGTCGCGAATTCGAAGTCGGCCTTTCATTGAACGATCATTCCTTATGCGGTCATTCCGAGGTCGCCGCGGCGACCGAGGAACCTCTCATTTTGCGACACGCATTCTAATAAGAGGGGTACTTCGCTTCGCTCAGGATGACACGGATGTTAGCACGCCGGCATTGGCAAATTTGCATACTTAAATGAGAAAGCCCGGATGGAGCGGCCGCTTTATGGCGCGCTCACGGCGGCGATGGAAATTGGATTTGCACATCTCGATCCACCGGCATCACCGGATTGGCGCCGGGCTGAGACGTTTGAGCGGGAGTGGGCTGAGGCCGGGGAGGAGGCGGAGCGGGCGCCTGGGCGACGGGAGTTGGCGCGCTTTCGGCCGGAGCAGGCGTTCCCGCCGCGGCCCTCGTCGTATTCGCATTCGAATCCGGCCATTGAATGACAAAAGTGCCGTCCACTTTCATATAGGGCGCCGGTTGGCCTGAGGTCGGTTGGTTTTGCGCAGTCGATCGCGAAGTGTTTGCGGCGCTCGCGGCATGGTTCACCTTTTCAATTCGCTGCGTGACTTCGGCGACTGTCGGGAAAATCCATTTGCCTGTGACGTCCGCTTTGACGGGAATGTCCGTCGTAAAGTTTTTTCCATCGGTGGAAACTAGCGAGAGCGACAGCTGCGAAGTGAACGGATAAAACTCGGTCGGCATTTGCACGCTATGCGTGGTGCAGGATTCGACCCGAAAATTTTTCAGGTTCGCATCCAAATCCCTGCGAAACGCGGTGACTGTGGCGGAGTAAGATTGCTCGACTGCATCGCGCGACGGCAAACCGCCCGTCGTTGAGGAAGCAGCGGATGTTTCTGTCGCGGCAGCGGGCGCGCGACTGGCCAGAGCTTGATTGGCAGCTTGCAATTGCTTTTGCGCTTCATCGAGCTGGCGCTGCATTTGCGTGACTTTCACTTCCATTTCCTGGCCGCGATCGCTGCAACTCGTCACGATGAACGCTGCACAAAAAACCGACGTCAGGTAACGCGCTTTCATGTCGATTATGAGAATTAAGCGTAGGGCCACGAGTATTGGATTGTCCAGTGCAATTCGGGCGCGGCTGGAGCCTGACAATTATG
>CAWGQU010000009.1:0-162337 GCA_963824795.1 uncultured Verrucomicrobiae bacterium
TTTATTTTCCGCCGGAGACGATCGAACTCGGCGGTCGCAAGCAGGTTTTCGTCGATGGTGGAATTACGCCCTATAACCCTTCCGCGCTGCTTCTTTTTATGATGGCGACACTTCCCGCTTACAAGCTCGGGTGGGAAACGGGAGTTGATAAGATGTTGCTCGTCTCGATCGGCACTGGCCGCGTTCGCACCGGAATCGGCCTGCGGCGCGCGGACCAGATGAGCATGCTTTTCCATGCGCGTTCGCTTCCAATTGCCCTGATGGATTCAATCAATCTGCAACAAGACATGATTTGTCGGACGATGGGTTATTGCAAAGAAGGCGAGCCGATTGATTCCGAAGTAGGCGATTTTCGCGACGTCGCTCCAGCCGAAATCGCGCAACGGAAATTTACCTACATGCGCTACGATCATCCTTTCACCGCGAAGGAGATCGAGGCGGCAAAACGACAGAGCAAGGCCGGACTCTCTCTCGACAATCTGCGTCTGATTCCTTTTTTGCAGGAGATTGGACGGGAATACGCGAAGCAGCACGTCCGCGCCGACGATCTGATCTAACCTTTTGCTGGGCGCTATTGTTCGTAGGCGTTTCGCCAATAAAGCATCATCAACCAGACGCACGCTGTCCAAAGCAAGAGCGAACCGAGCAAGACGGCAATGCGAACGCGCCAATCTCGTGTTGATGCGATGCATTTGCCGAGCAGCATCGAGATAGTCACCGCGGCTACGACGAACAACGCGCTGACAAGAGTCTTCATTCTGGTGCGAGATTATTAAGGCCCGTTTAGGCTATACTTCGGGTCTTTCACTTGTTTCCGCACAGCCGCGAAGAGTTTTCGAATGCCGATCTCGCTTGCCGGATTGGCGATGAAGGCGGGAATCTTTCCGCCATTGTCCGTATCGATAGAATAAGTCGCGCGCGTTTTCTTTTCGCCGAGTGGTTCGAGCAGCCAGCCGCCATCGCAAATGCTAACCCGCGTAAAACCCTTCGTTTCCGCCGGACCGAACTCGTTAGCTACCTCGAAACGGTGAAGAAGAATGAGACCGTTCTCGCCCTGCCATGACTTCTCGGTGACGCGCAGGGTATAATCGCGATCGCTTACGATCTTTGGTGAAAGTCGCTGGTAGAAAAAAATCGAACCGTTCTCCCGCCTAACGATTCTGCATTCGACTGTGTAGGGCATGAAACTCGAATAGTTCCCGACATCATCAATCACGGCGTGGACGGTGCGAATCGGAGCCCCGATTTCCCCCACGGCTTTGAATTCTTTGAGCGATGAATTCGCACGCGGACGACTATGAATAGCGACTCCTCCGCTCGTGCTACCGAGCTTCCATCCATCGCTCGTCCTCGGGGCGACCGCCGGATCACTGGCGCGGGACAGTGCCGAAAATCCAACCAGGATAACGAGAAACGCGACGACGCCCGGCCACTTCATCTCGCGATCTTAGCGAATTTCCTCCGCGCACGCTCTTACAAAATGCGATGGAGCCGGTGATGGGATTCGAACCCATGACCTACGGTTTACGAAACCGTTGCTCTACCCCTGAGCTACACCGGCGCGGCTAAAAAGTCGCAGAAGATGACATTGCATGGACGCCACGGCAAGGCAACGAGCCGGGCGTTCATGGTAAAATAAATGTCTCGCCAATCTCGCGTAGCGCGATTCGTTTTGGCTCGCCTTGAAGCGCCGTTTCAAATCGCTCAATCGGTTCGCGGAACGGTTCGAAGCTAAGGCGAAAGGTTTGATGATGAACCGGCATGATGTGATTGACGCCGGCGGCGTTACACATCTCGATAACTTGCTCGGGATTGGCGTGAGATCGAATCCACGGGTCGTAGGCGCCAATCGACATGATCGCGAGATCGTAGGGCCGGTCGTCGCTTAGTTCGGCGAAACTGTCGGTCATCGCAGTGTCGCCGCCGAAGATGATGCGGCGATTGTTTCGCTCGAGGATGTAGCCGTTGTAACCGCGATAGTCGTCGTTTCGAAGGCGCGCGCCCCAGTGATTGACGCGAAAGGCTTTGATGCGGAGCGATCCACGATCGGTGTGGAGCTCGTGCGATTCGCCCCAGCGCAATTCGGTGATGTCGCGGAAACGCGTCCAACGCAGGAGATCGCTCGTGCGCGATGCAGTGACGACGGCGGTGCGTTTGGAAAATTTGTGGAGCGTACGCGTATCGATGTGATCGAAATGCGCGTGCGAAAGCAGGACAAGATCGATGGACGGGAGTTCCTTGAATTTTAGCGCCGGTTTCGTCAGGCGTTTGGGACCGATGGTGAAAAACAGAGGGATGCGAATACCGATGCGCGGGAACAAAACCGGATCGGTGAGAATTGTGATGCCGAAGAAGTTGATGAGAACGGTGGAGTGACCGAGCCACGCCGCAGTGAGTTTCTCATTGCTCCATTCGTTAGGCTGCGGATGTGCAAATGCCGGCCGCATGGGTCGCAAACTTTCGATGGTCCACTCTCGCCAGAGATGTGCGATCCAGCGGCGCGCGCGGGAGCGCGAAACGGGTGGGTTCGAAGGCATGTTGTAGAGGCGCTCGCTGCGGCGAGCGCCTAACTAAGATTCTCGGCGCTTGATACAAGCGCCGCTACAACATCATTTCGTGACGCCGATTTCGGCGCGGCGATTTTTTGCCCACGCCGATTCGTCGTGGCCGGGATCGGCTGGCATTTCCAAACCGAAGCTGACGGTTTGAATACGACCGCCGTCTACGCCCGAGGAGATCAAACTTTCGCGCACCGATTCTGCGCGACGTTCGCCGAGACCGCGATTGTATTCCGCGGTTCCGCGTTCGTCGGTGAAACCCGCGATGATGATTTCGCTCGAGTTTCCATTCATGAAGTCGGCGATCTGTTGGATCTTTGCGGTCTCGGTCGAACGAATATTCTGGCTGTCGTAATCGAAATAGATCGGCTGAAATTGATTGCGGTTGACGTTGCTGCCGTAGAAGGAGGTGCCTTCACGTCGCTCGGGAAGCGGGGTGCCGGTAACGTAATCGCCAGTCGTCCCCGCACTTTGTCCGCCACCTTTTTTGCTGCAGCCCGAAAGGGCGAAGATGAAAACGACGATTGGAAGCAGAGCAGATTTTGTAATGAAGCGATAAGACAAAGAGATCATAGGGTTCGTTTCGAAAGTAGCGGCTGCGACTTGTAGTGCAAGGGCTGCAGGCACGGCGGTCTGTCGCCGTGAGAAGAGATGCACCGACGGAGTGCCGCGACGATTCAGGGCGCGACGAAAACTCGTTTCAGCGAATTCCAGAATCCCGGCCTGACAGTCGCAGCCTTCCCACTCCGCGCGACCAGGACCGGACATTCCGCGCGATCTACGATGCTGTGGGTGAGATCTCCCATGATGTAGTGGCGCAATGGACCGCGCGCCAACGACGATCCGGTTACGATCATGTCGTGATGGCCATCTCTTACTTCCGCAAAAATTTCGTCGAGAGCGATCCCGTGGCGCACGCGTACTTCGACAGGCACTTCCATCTTCTCCAGGCTTTTCTTTTGCCCGCGGAGATTCAGACCAAGCTCCGAATCGGATTCGAGCAACCGATCGACGTCTTCCTCCAGCCTAACGAGATCAGCGTACATCGCGGGCGGTTCGGCCATGACATGCAGCAGAGTGACTGCCGCGCCGATGCATTTGGCGATCTCGCCCGTCAGTTGCACAGCATCTTCGATGTAATGCCGGCCGCCGGTGCAAACGAGGATGCGTTTGATCTGCTCAAACTCGCCCGTTGCGATGAGCACCGAAGCAGGAACTGCTTTGATCACTTCATAAGTGCGCTCGGAGTAGCAATACAATCCCCCGCGGCCGGTGCGGCGCGCTCCGATGATGGCGATGTCGTATTTTCCTTCGGCTGCCTGGTTGAAAATTTGGCGAATCGGATCGCCCTCGCGCACGACGATTTCCGGAGTGACGTTGAACTTTTGCAGCAACTGCGACTCGCTTTCCAGCGCCGCGCGCAGCGGCTGTTCGTCCCCGGGCTTTTCGGTGATGCCCAGGAGTGTAGTCGCGAACCGGCACGGGCCGGCAATCAATCCACCGAGTTTCGTCGGTTTGTCCGCGGGGTCGGTCCCGTCACTGCAAATCAAAACGCGCATCGTTGATCAGATCTTGTGGCCGGTCATTAAAGTATAAATCACAATCGCCGCGCCGATCAACGGAAGCGGGACGAAAGCGAGCCGGATCTTCGGTCCACCAAAATATTGCGTCATGATCGCCCCGATTTGTGCGCCGATGGCCCCGCCCGTGTGCATGACGAGAGCGATCATAATATCGACGTTGCCTTTGAGCGCGTGCGTGAACGTTCCGTAGCTCGCTGAAATTATGACTTCAAACAGATCGGTTCCGACAGCGAGGTGCGTCGGGATGCCGAGAATGTAAACCATCGATGGCATCCGGATGTAACCAGCGCCGCCGCCGAGAAAACCGCTGAAGAATCCGCCAATGAGGGAAACGAACAGGATGACCCAAAGCGAAATCGACTTCACGCCCGAGACCGGAAGCGAAACCATCGGCCAGATTTTTATTTTTTGGACGCCTTTGGCGAAGCCTTTGAAGGCCGAATCGTCCTTCTTTTTATTTTTCGACGCGCGTCCCTTCTTTCCCCTGAGTGTTGCCAATCCTTCCCACAGCATGAATGCGGAGATCCCGACGTAAATAACGATCGAGACCATGCTCACGACATAATCGACGTTACCCGCGCGTTTCAAATGTTGGATAAACTGCGCTCCGATTTCTGCTCCGCCGATGGTCCCGATGGCCATGAAAAAACCGAGGCGAAGATCGACGTTGCCCATGGCGCGGTGACGTTTCGCGGCGACGACGGATTTTCCGACGATATGGGCGAGATCGGTCCCGACGGCAAAATTCCAGTGCAGCCCGACCGCGCGCAGCGCCGGCCCCGCGATGAAACTGCCGCCGACACCAAAAAATCCGCCGAGGATGCCAATCAAGAAACCGACGCCCGCGAGATAGATTGGGCTGATCTCCGCATGGGAGATCGGAAACATCATGGCGATCATTCGGAACGCCCGCCCTGTAAGAGTCGCATTAACCCCGTGGTTAAAGTTTCGAGCAAGATCGCCTGGCCAATAATTAACCCGACTGCCGTCAGGGAGTAGATATTAATATGAGCCTTCTCGAGATGATTCAGCCAATCGGCCAAAAAATGAAGGACCGCGAAGAAGTAACCGACGACAAGTCCAGAGTAGACCACCAGCTCGATCAAAAATCCCCTTAACGCTTTCGCGGCCTTCGGTTTCATATATTTGGCACCCACACTTCGGCTGTGATCTCTCTGCCGGTTTTGCGTCTTATGGTAAAGACGCAAATATTCTTGCGTGGGGAGGCATTCTTCCTAACCTTGCACGACTCAATTTTGGCGGGACGAAAATGGCTGATGCTGCAAACAAATATCCGGAAAATGTAGACGGAAAATTCTATGTCGATGATCAATGTATCGACTGCGATTTATGCCGCGAAACAGCACCGGCAAATTTCAAACGCAACGACGACGGTGGTCATTCCTTTGTCTACAAACAGCCCGAAAGTCCCGAAGAAGAAGCGCTTTGCAAGGAAGCGCAGGAAGGTTGCCCGGTCGAAGCCATCGGCAGCGACGGCGGGTAACAACTGTTCGTTCTTCTTCTCCCGTTTCCTCTAAATCTCACTCCGAGAACCCCTGGCTTTTGCAAGAGAGCGGAAGCAGAGGAAGAGGTAGAGGAAGATGAGAAAAATCCCCATCGCCCTAACGATCGCAGGTTCCGACAGCAGCGCTGGTGCAGGCGCTCAGGCGGATCTGAAAACTTTTTGCGCTCTCGGCGTTTATGGAATGAGCGCCATCACCTGCGTCGTTGCGGAAACGCCGGGAAAGGTTTCGCGCATTCAGGATTTGGACGCAGACATCGTGCGCGAACAACTTGAAGTGTTGTTGGATGCTTTTCCGATCGCAGCGATTAAGACGGGAATGCTTTATTCTGCGGAAATTATCTCGGTGGTCGCGAAAACACTGGCTGCTCGGGCTGTGGACGTTCCACTGGTGATCGACCCAGTCATGGTCGCAACGAGTGGCGATGCGCTATTGCAACCGGACGCGATCGCCTGTTACGAGCGAGAATTATTTCCACGCGCGGCTTTGATCACACCTAATCTGGATGAAGCGGCAAAACTTCTCGGCGAATCGATTCGGACAATCACAAGAATGCGGACCGCTGGAAAAAGCTCCTCGAGAAGTATCGGATTCCGGTCCTGCTCAAAGGCGGTCATCTTGCGGGTAATCGAGCAATCGACCTTCTTTTCACCGGTGACAGCGTAGTCGAGTTTTCTGCGCCGTTCGTTCGCGGTGTTTCTACACACGGAACCGGCTGCACCTACTCGGCTGCGATCACTGCCGGATTAGCTTCAGGTCGCTCACTGGAAGAATCGGTGCGACGCGGCAAACAATTCGTTACTCAGGCGATTGCCCAGCATTTCACCTGGAAATCGAATTCGGGCAGAACGATTCACGCACTCAATCATTCGCCTAACGAGAAGTTGTAGCTGCCGCTGTCTCAGCGGCAGAGGTTTGGAGCTTCCGGCAGTGACGGCGGCAGCTATAACAGGATGGCCTACAATTTCACTTGTTCCCACTTGCGCGACTTTAGCGCTTCTACGGCCGCCGCAGTTTCTGCGTATTTCTTACTCCGCCCAGTCCCTTCGCCGAGGTTCGTTCCTTCCCACACGACGCGCACGACAAAGGTCTTCGCGTGCTCCGGTCCAGTCTGCGAAATCAATTCATAGACGGGACTGCGCGGCGAAATTGCTTGCAGCAGTTCCTGGAGATGCCCCTTCGGGTTTATGTCCACGGGATCTTCTGCAATGAGCGCAAGCTCATCTCCCATCTGCTCCAGCACAATGCGACGCACAGTTGGAAGATCGCTGTCCAGATAAATGGCGCCGATCAAAGCTTCAAACGCATCGGCCAGCGTTGAATCGCGCACGCGTCCTCCGCTTGCTTCCTCCCCGCGACCAAGCATGAGGTGCTGTCCCAATTCGAGCGCGGCCGCCTGTTGCTTCAACGATTCGCGTGAGACGAGACGCGAACGCAACTTCGTTAGGCGCCCTTCAGCTTCGCGCGAGAATATGCCGTACAAATGTTCCGTGATGACAAGCTGCAGGACGGCATCGCCCAGGAATTCCAACCGCTGATTATCAAAATAGCGCCGCTGTGTCTCGTGGCGCAGGCTCGGATGCGTCAACGCTTCTGCGAGCAGGAGAGGATTGCGAAATTTGTAATCGATGCGTTTCTCGAGCGGATTCAACGCCCGCGATTTTATCCGATCGACTGAAGTTTGACCAGAAGTCTTACGCCAGCCTAACGACAATAAATCTAGCGTTTTTGATAAATCGCGAGCGAAGTGACGAGATCCACCGCGCGCTGGGCAACCGCATCGTGCAGCGTTTCCCCTTTTGGCGCGCGACCGTGCTGCGACGCTTCGAGCGCGTCCAATTCCGGGTTCGTGCCCGCGAGCAGCGCCGCTTCGTTCAAATGCGGGCGTTCGCTTTCAAAAATAAAGCGGCTCATACCCTTCGTTAGGCTTTGCTGAAAAATTTCGTTTCTATCTTTTTCCGCCATTTCCACGGGCAAATCCGGTGTAATGCCTGCTGGAAACAACGGCTTCGATTCAGGGAGAACGACCTCGCTCACAGCAACGCGCAAAACTTTCCCGCTCGGCAACGAAATATCCGAATACTCGACCGCGCTTCCGGCTGTCGGTTGACCAATAATCATCGCTTTCTGATAAAGCCGCAGCACGCCCGCCAGAGCTTCCGCGGCGCCGGCGGTACTTGCGTCAGTCAATACCATCATCAAACCCTGATAACTCGGATCGCGATCGGACGAAAAGACGCGGTCCTGCTTCGCACCCGGTTTGTGCAAAATGAAAAGCGTTTTGCCCTTGGGCGTAAATCGCATCGCAAACTCTGCTGCCGTCGCAAAATCATTCGTTGCCGTGCACGTCCGAAGATCGACGATGAGTGCGTCGGCTTTCTGACTGGCAAAAGCTTTCAATGATCCGTCCATTGCCTGCAAGTTGCCGGCAGTCAGCGCATCGAGTCGCAAATATCCGATGTGTCCCGCGAGGAGCTCGCTGAAAAGCGGTCGACCATTTTGCATCTGAGCCGCCGCGTTGTTAGGCAATAAAAGGACGCCGTGACCGAGTCGCATCATCAGTCCCTGCAGCGTTGCCCGGTTCAATTCCAGTTCACTTAACGCTGACGGATTAATGAAATTGTTTTTCAAAATGGAAATGGCTTGCTGCAAATCCGCCGCTTGTAATGAATCGACCAACGCCGATGCAGTTGGCGAGGGGGATGGTGTAGTTGCCTTTGGCGAAACAGATGCAGCCGGTGTCGGCGACACAGCAGCGCTCGTGGCTTCGAGCAAAAGCCCACTCGCGCAAGCCAGCAAAAATTTCCGCAACATTGGTGCTACGCCAGCTTATCCGGCTCTTTCTCCAGAGCAATATCACGACGGTAATGGCAGCCGTCGAAATGGATTTTTGCCACTGCATCGTACGCGCGCTGTCTCGCCTCCGTGCGCGTTGCGCCAAGTGCAGTGACGGCGAGGACCCGTCCACCCGAGGTAACAATGTCGCCATTCACATTGCGCGTGCCGGCGTGAAAAACCTCGACGTCCGTCAACCTGGCCACTTCATCCAGACCGCTAATGATTTTGCCGGTTTCATATTTTTCGGGATAGCCGCCGGACGCCATTACCACGGTGACCGCGACTCGTTCGTCCCATTCGATTTTCATCTTGTCGAGCCGGCCATCGATTGTCGCCTCGAACAGCTGCAACAAATCTGATTTCATTCGCGGGAGAATGGCTTGTGTTTCGGGATCGCCGAACCGGCAGTTGAACTCCAAAACGCGTGCGCCATCTCCTGTTACCATCAAACCCGGAAACAATAGTCCGAGAAATGAAACTCCGTTTTCGCGCAAACCTGCGAGAAGCGGTTTCATGATTTCGGTGTCGAATTGCGATTGCAACCTGTTGTCCCATTCTTCTGCCGGACTAAGCGCTCCCATTCCTCCCGTATTCGGACCGGTGTCGCCATCGTAGGCGCGCTTGTGATCGCGCGCCGTCGCCAGCATTTTATAACTCTTGCCGTCGACCAACGCGTGCAGCGAGCATTCCCAGCCGCGCAATAGATCCTCAATGATTACGCGCCGGCCGGCTTCCCCGAATTTCCCTTCCTCCATCATTTCCGTTATTGCAGCCGACGCCGACTTTGGGTCTGGCGCGATAATCACGCCCTTTCCGAGCGCGAGACCGTCCGCTTTGATCACGATGGGAAATCGGCAGAGTTCCGCGTAGCGCTTCGCTTCGTCGCTTTGTGCAAATGTTCGCGCCGCCGCCGTCGGAATTCGATTCTTTCGCATCAACTCTTTTGCAAAAATCTTTGACGATTCGAGACGCGCCGCCGATTTCGTGGGCCCGAATATTCGCAAACCTTCTTCTCGAAAGGCATCGACGATTCCCGCCGCCAGCGGATCGTCGGGGCCGACAACGGTCAGACCGATCTTATTCTGTTTCGCGAAATTAATCAGCGCCGGAAAATCATTCGCTGAAATTGAAACGTTCTCGGCGATCTGAGCCGTGCCCGCATTTCCTACCGCGCAAAAAATCCTGTCAACCGCAGGGGATTGCTTGAGCTTCCACGTCAGCGCGTGTTCGCGTCCACCACTGCCGATTACGAGAATTCTCATGGAGTGAATGAGTTTCCGCGTGTCGCGCCGTCGCGCAAGGTGTCGCATTCTTGCCTGTCATCCCGAGCGAATGCGAGGGACCTCACGAGTGGGTGAAGGGTCGATCAACTGGTGAGTCGCATTGAGCAGTCGTCCGCGAGGTCCTTCGCTGCGCTCAGGATGACAAGCATGAGAATATTGCGCTCTGACGGAATGCAGCATGATGCATGGTTTGTTACGCTCCACTTGCGCGTGATGTGCTCTTCCGTGAAAATCCCGCCATGCCCAAGACTGCTTCCAGGAACAGCTCAAAGCCTTCCGTTCTCAATGCCCAATGTCTTTCTCGTCTCGTTCTCGCTCGCATCGCCGATAAATGGACGGCGCTCATTATTCGCGTCTTGAGCGGCGGTGTTCATCGCTACGCGGAATTGCAGCGCAACATCGAAGGCATTTCGCAAAAGATGCTCACGCAAACACTGCGCAGTCTGGAGCGCGATGGACTCGTTAGGCGTACAGTCTATCCAGTTGTTCCTCCGCGCGTGGAATACTCGCTGACTCCGCTGGGTCGCACGCTGATCGAGCCGCTGCAAGCGATCTGCAAATGGTCGGAAAAACATTTGGCGGAGCTGGAAGCCAATCGCGCGAAAGCAAACTCGCACCCGATCCCTGCTGCGCTTGGCCGATAACAGCCCATGCATCAGGCTGAGGTAGTCGCCATTCTTCTCATGATGATGGCGGCGCTCGTCGTCATCGCAAAAAAGCTCGAGCTGCCTTATCCGGTAGTGCTCGTCCTCGGCGGCCTCGCGGTGAGTTTCATTCCGCGTCTCCCGGAGGTGCGTCTCGATCCCAATCTCGTTTTCTTTTTGTTTCTCCCCGCACTTCTTTATCCGACCGCTCTTTTCACTTCATGGCGGGATTTTCGAAGAAACCTTCGACCGATTCTCTTACTCGCAATCGGTTTGGTTCTCATCACCATGGTCGCAGTGGCATGGGTCGCGCACGCGCTTATTCCTTCATTACCCTGGGCGGCGGCCTTTGCGCTGGGGGCAATTGTTTCACCACCGGACGCGATTGCCGCCACGGCGGTGGTCAGTCGTCTCTCCGTTCCGCATCGCATCCAGGCGATTCTCGAAAGCGAGAGTCTGGTTAATGACGCCACTGCATTAGTCGCATTGCAATTTGCGATCGGCGCGATGATGACCGGAACTTTTTCGCTCAGTCACGCATCATGGCGTTTTGTTGCGGTCGGCGCCGGCGGCGTCGGTTTCGGATTGCTCGTCGGTTTTCTCGTGCGCGCAATCCAGCGCCGTCTCGACGATCCGCCCGTGCAGATCACCGTTTCACTGCTCACTCCTTTTCTCGCTTATCTGCCGGCCGAACGTCTGCACGTTTCCGGTGTGCTCGCGACAGTCGCTGCCGGTATTTATCTCGGCTGGCACTCGCCGCTTGTCGTTAGGGCGCGCTATCGCCTGCAGGCATTTGCGTTTTGGGAGATGATCGGATTTCTCCTCAACGGATTCATTTTCATCATCATCGGTTTGCAATTGCCGGGAATCTTGCGCGCCATACACGGCGACTCGCTGCTGGCGCTCATTTCCGATGCACTCCTGATCTGTGCCGCCGTCGTCGTGGCCCGGATACTGTGGGTCGTCCCCAGCGTTTATTTGCCGCGATTGCTTAGCAAAAGAATACGCACGCACGAGCCCAAGCCGCGCTGGCAAAATGTCGCGCTCGTTTGCTGGGCCGGCATGCGCGGTGTCATTTCGCTCGCGGCCGCATTCGCGTTGCCGTTCACGTTACCGAATGGGAATCCATTTCCTGGCCGCAATTACATTTTGTTTTTCACCTTTTGCGTCATCCTCGCCACTCTTGTCGGGCAAGGTCTCACGCTGCCACTCCTCATTCGAATGCTCGGTATCAAAGACGATGGCGCAACTGATGAAGAAGAACGAACGGCGCGCCTCGCCGCCAACGAAGCCGCGATCGCTTTTCTCGAAAACGAATGTCTGAAGGATGGCGCTTCGCCGGAGATTATTCGTCGGCTGCGTGCCGAGTACGACGACCGGATCGGGCAACTGCAGCGTTGCAAAGCAGGAAATGGCGATCCTTCCGGGCAAATCGCGACGCCTGAATATCAACGTCTGCAAAATGACGCGCTCGGCATCGAGCGCAGTAAAATCATCCAATTGCGAAACGAGCTTGTCATCAGCGACGACGCGCTGCGTCGCATCCAGCGCGATCTCGATTTAGCCGAAGCTCGCCTGCTTGGTTTGTGACTCGTTAGGGCGCAAACGACCGATTTACTCCAAACCGTATCGCGCCGGCCTTTTCCTCGCTGGTCCGCCGAATAGGTATGAAAAAGTTCCTGACGAATATGCCGTCGCCATCGATCTACGATCGTGCTTTGAAATGATCGCATGATGATGTCGGTGCGCGTTTCCATCGAGCACACCGATGTCATTCTGGTAATGATCGACGCGTGCGCCTTTTTTTCTCTCGCCACGTTAGCCTGGATTCTCCTAACGAATTTTCGATCGCAACCATTCAGTAAATGGAAACATTTACGCAGTCATCCTGAGCGCAGCGAAGGACCTCACATAAGCCGCGCGTTTTCGAAGTGCGTGAGTCCGTTGCCCCGAAGGCGTTCGGAGCTCGGGATGACTTTTTCTTGGTAACGCGGCAAATTTTGTAAACTTGTAATCTGTCATGCCACGCCGTTTGTCCTCAACCATTCCCGAAAATACCGGCGCTCGTATTTTTCTTCTTTCGCCCGCATACGCGGGTGGCGAACGCGCGCGCATGGTGATGAGTGAACGTGCACAATTCGATCTTGCCCGCCGGTTACGTGGCGCCGAGGGCGCGACGATTGCCGAAGTCTTTACGTTTCTAAGCGGGCTTTATTTTCGCGGGAAGATCGCCTACGCGAATGCATTCGCACGCAGTGCCCACGGACTTGGTGGCACACTTGTCATCACACCGACGCGCGGACTCGTCGATGCAAAAGCGCGCATCACGCTCGATGATTTGCGCGAATTCGCGGAAGTGGACATCGATGAAGCCGAGCCGCGTTATCGAAAACCCCTTGAGCGCGATGCGAAGAAGCTTGCGAAAAAATTATCGCCGCAATGTTCTGTTGTCCTGCTCGGTAGCATCGCGACTGGAAAATACGTCGACGTGTTGCTCTCGAATTTTCAGGAACGTCTTCGCTTTCCCGCGGATTTCGTCGGTCGCGGCGACATGAGCCGCGGTGGCTTGCTTTTGCGCTGCGCCGCAGATCAGACCGAGCTCGATTACATTGCAGTTGCCGGCGCCATTGTTAACGGCAAACGCCCGCCGAAACTTGTCCCGCGACGATATCCGAGAGGATGGACACCAACTCCGCGATAAGCTTCTTGTGTCCCGGCGCGCGCTCCATCGCGATCTGTCATCCCGAGCGAAGCGAGAGACCTCGCATAGACAGACTTCGTGAGGTTCTTCGCTTCGCTCAGAATGACAGCGTTGTAGCGCGTGTCCTCTTATAAAATGACGCTCCCAATCAAACCGCCGTTCGCACCGATGGAAGCGCGTTCAGTCGATGAGATTCCCGTCGGCGAAGATTGGCAATACGAACCGAAATGGGATGGTTTTCGCTGCCTCGCTTTTCGCGATGACCGGAAAATTTTTCTGCAATCAAAAGCCGGCCAACCGCTCGCGCGATATTTCCCCGATATCGTTGCAGTGATTTCGAAGTTGAAAGCAAAACGATTCGTCCTCGATGGAGAATTAGCCATTCCAGTTGGCGGCGCACTTTCCTTTGACGAACTGCAATTGCGATTGCACCCAGCGGCAAGTCGCGTGCAAAAACTCGCCGCCGCACACCCAGCGATCTTCATCGCCTTCGATCTGCTCGTGGATGAGAAAGGAAAAAGGTTAACGCGCGAAACACTTCGAGCGCGTCGACCAGAGTTAGAGAAATTCGCGCGTGCAAATTTCAAGAAGGAAAGCGCGATCCGATTGTCGCCTGCGACACGCGATCTCAAAGTCGCAAAAAAGTGGTTCGACAAAGTCGGCGGCAATCTCGACGGCATCATCGCGAAGCTACTCGATGTGCCTTACGCATCCGGCGAACGAACAGCCGCCGTCAAAGTAAAACACATTCGCACTGCCGATTGTGTTGTCGGTGGCTTCCGTTATGCCACGGGTGCGAAGGTTGTCGGTTCGTTGCTGCTCGGCCTTTACGGTGACGATGGTTTGTTACATCACGTCGGCTTCACTTCCGCGTTTGCGAAAGAGGAGCGCCCCGCCCTAACGAAGAAATTCGAAGCGTTGCGCAAAGCGCCCGGTTTTACCGGCAACGCGCCTGGTGGTCCAAGCCGCTGGAGTACGGAACGCACCGCCGAGTGGGAACCGGTCGATCCGAAAGTTGTCGTCGAAGTTACCTATGACCACTTCACCGGCGATCGCTTCCGGCACGGAACAAAGATTGTCCGTTGGCGTCCTGACAAATCACCGAAGCAATGCACGATGGACCAGGTCGCGCATCGAGAAGGCAAATCGCTTGCCTTGCTTTGACATAGAAATGGGCGCGTCGTTGCTGTCATTCCGAGCGTCAGCGAGGAACCTCGCGAGATCTGTATAGGCGAGGTCCCTCGCTGACGCTCGGGATGACAGGATAAGATTATCGCGACCAGCTCGGCTCGGTAATTTTTCCCAGCCCGTCGACAATCTTGTTTTTCCGGCTCGTTACAGTGTCGAGCATGTAAAGCGCGCCGCCTTCAGCAAAAATAATGTGACGCGAATCCGGTCCCCAGGCTGGATCTTGGCCCACTCCAACAATGCGCGAACCACCACCGCCCAAATCGAGCACAGCGATTTGAAACTCACCGCCACTGCGGACATTAAACACAACCTTCTTCCCGTCCGGCGACCAATTCGGTTCGGTGCAGTAACCATGACCAGTCGAAATCATTTGGCCGCTGCCGCCCGACGCCGAAATGCGGTAAAGCTGCGGAGAGCCGCGATCGTCCGACGAATAAATAATTTCATCGCCGTTCGGTGACCATGTCGGTCCCGATTCGACACCGTGCGTTCGCGTTAATCGCCGTGCGCCACCTCCGCCCGCGCTGATCGTATAAAGTTCGGGATTTCCATCTTTGCTGATCGTAAGCGCCAGCCGTCCGCCATCCGGCGAAAACGAAGCGCCGCTGTTTGTTCCCGGATAATTGGCCACGCGACTGCGCGCGCCATTTCCGAGATCGATCACGTAAACATCCGCGTATCCGCTTTGATAACCGGTGTAGGCAATCTTCCGGCCATCAGGACTGATCGAAGGATGCACGCTGATCACGCCGTCGTGTGTCATCTGCCGCACGTTCGAGCCATCATAATCGGCGACGTAAACTTCCTTGTGACCGCTGCGTGTTGCGATGAACGAAATCTTACTGCCAGCGATTCCCTTATTGCCGGTCAGTGTCTCAATGATGTCATCGGCAAATTGGTGCGCATTTTCCTTCGCGCCGCCGTTGTATGTTTTTGCGAGAACAGTTCCACCGCTGTGATCGGTCACGCGTCCCTGCAAACTTCCGCCGCTCGCCGTCCCCCCAGCGGTGTAAACGGCATTCGCTCCGCCGAGCACAAAGAATCCCGAAAGCGTCAGATCGTTCTGCAAGGTCTTCGTCGCAATAGCGCCATCGCCTCCGCTTATCGGCGAGACTGTGAGATTGATGCGATCGCTCTTGCTAACGGTGATGGTCGGTTCGTTTTGCGCTGCAGTAGAAAAAGCGAATGCGCCAAAACACGCGCAACAGAAAATGAATCGAATATTGGCTTTCATCATTTCACATCGAGTTCAAAATAAATTCGTAAATCGTAACGATCGTTCCGCGAAGTGACCGGCGGAGGATCGACTTTTCCGATCTTTCGCGCAACCGCCGCGATGGAATCATCAATCGCGGGATCGCCTGAAGATCTTGCGATCTGGAATTTCACGACACGACCGCTCTTGTCGATCTGAATATCGACCGGGACCGAAATTTTTCCGGACGGCGCTGCGACCGTCGTCGGTTGCGACCATGCTTCGTAAAAAACGTCGTGCAGGTGATGACCGTAGCGACCGACCGCAGCGTTGCTGACATGGCGCGGTCCACCGCCGAAACATCCGGCAACAAGAAAAGCAAAGGCAGTAATCGCGATCGTTCTCATTGCCCGGTATTCAATTCAAAATTGATGTTCACGTCGTAATGGCCGTCCTCACCGAGCCCGGCCGGGAGTGCATCGACCTGCGTGACGCGTTTCGCGATCGCCTGCACCGATTCGTCGACGACAACATTTCCTGAAGAATTCACGATATCAAATTTCGAAACGGTTCCGTCCTGCTCGATGCGCAATTTCACAAGCACAGAAAACTTTACGCCCGTTTCTACTGCTGTGATCGGTTGCACCCATTCGCTGTAAAAACGGTCGTGCAACATATTGCCGTACCAGCCGACTTCGGACGCGCCGCCGCTTCCGCTGCCTTCACCGCCATTTTTCCCTGAACCGCTTTTCTTGCCGCTGTGTGCTGCAGTCGCCTTTTTCGCCGACTTATCCGAGGAATCGCCGCTCTCTTCCTCTTTGTCTTTTTTCTTGCTGGTCTCGTTTTTGGCTAACGCGGCCTTGGCAATCGCTTTCTTCTTTTTTAGGGCGGCCGTCTCTTCTTCATCTTCGTCCTTCGCTTTTTTCTTCGGCGTCGCACTCGGCTTCGGCTTCGCTTTGGCGATAATCTTTTTCTTCTTTGGCGTTGGCGAAGGTTTTGGTTTTTTCTTCGGCGTCGCTTTCGGTGTGGGCTTGGCGGTTGGCTTGGGTGTCTCACTCGGCGTTGGTTTGGCAGTCGGTGTCGCCGTTGCGCTCGGGGTTGGTTTCGGTGTGGGCGTGGGCAATTGGATGTCGCTCGGCGCCGATGTCAGAATGGGTTTCTCTTCTTCCACCGCTTCTTCCTTCGAAGGCTCCGGTGTTGGTTTGGTGGCTTCTTCTTCTGGCGTTGGTTCGTTCGCGGCCGACGCGGAACCAGCCAAAGCGGCGCTCGCCGCGCCTTCATCCCCGGCGCCTGCATTCATCCAGGTAATGTCGTGAGCGATCACCTTCTTCGGCGCATGGCTCCAGCGAATCAGCGCCACGAGAAGCGCGATGTGCACCAGCGCAATGATTGTGACGTTGCGCCAGAAGCGTGCGTCTCGCGACATCACTGCTTCGTCTCAGCTTTCGTCGCGATTCCGACTTTCGTGATCTGCGCGCGTTGCAACGCGTCCATCAAGCTGACCAATTTTTGCACGGGTAATTCGCGATCCGGCCGGATGACAACGGCGACATCGGGATCGGCGCGTTTCAAATCTGCCAGGCGCGACGCCAGCATCGCTGCATCAACCGGTTCATCGTTCAGTTTAATCGCTTCGGTCCGATCCATCGAAATCACCTGCACCTTGGACGGATTGACCGGCGTATTCGCGACGCCGCTCGACGGAATGACGAGATTGACGCTGTTCTCGAGCAACGGCGTTGTAATCATGAAAATAATCAGCAATACGAATGCGAGATCGAGCAACGGCGTGATGTTGATCTCGGAAAGACTCGTTAGGCTGGTGCGTTGTGAGTAGCGTCTCATTTCAATCAATGCGGTCATCCCGAGCGGAAGCGAGGGATCTCACGAACCCACAAACGATGTTCGCGAGGTCCTTCGCTTCACTCAGGATGACAGACGTGGCGAAGGCCTCATTATTCGGCACCAAAGTTTCGCCACAAAATTTCATCTCCGAAACTCCGACAGCCGTGGACTGTGATCGACGTAGCGATGTTCAAATTCCGAAGCCAGCTCCGCCGCGAAGTTGTCCATCTCCACGACCATTCCGCGAATGCTCGTGACCAGAAAATTGTAACCAAACATCGCAGGAATCGCGACGCAGAGCGCTGTCACCGTCGTAATGAGCGCACCGGAAACGCCCGGCGCCATCGTCGCGAGATTCGGCGCACCGGCGACCGCGACAGCAGTGAAAGTATCCATCACGCCCCAGACCGTTCCGAGCAATCCAAGGAACGGCGAGCCGCTCACTGCCGTCGCGAGCAAGATCATTTGCGACTCGAGTTCCAGCGCGGTCTCGCCGACGGCGCGTTCCATTGCCGCCGTAACGGCATGCATTTGCGCCGGGCTGATCTTGTCGGAAATGTCGAGACGCGCGCGAAAAGTTTCATCTACTTCCGCGGAACCGAGCATTTGAAACGTCACTTCCTGGCATCCGGCGCGATAGACATTGAAATTCGGTGAACCGGCGAAACGCGCATTTTTTTCGAACAAACGCAGCGGCTGTCTGTCTTGACGAAAGGCGGCGCGAAAGCGCGTGTTCTGTTTTTTGGCAAACTGAATGACGCGCAATTTTGTGACCATGATCGACCAGCTGAAAATCGAACCGACGGCGAGAAAGAGCAGAACGATCTTCCCCGCGATGGTGGAATGTTCGAACGCGAAGAGAAGGCCGCCCGCCGCGATGATCTTCGGAAGGAGCATGTGCGCCACGTCACCTAGTAATAACGGATTCCCATGAAAACGAAAGTGATCAGATCAATTTGCGCGGTGAATGTCTTGATTGCGCGAATGGCGCTCGCGCAGGGCGGTGATAGTTCGGAAAATCGTTTCGATGTTCTCGCGAAGTCGATCGCGCCGATCATCGCATTGCTCACGCCCGCCGGAAGCAACGGCAATCACGCGATCGATTTGCAGGCGACGATCGGCGCAACTACGGGCTTGCCGACGGAATTGAATGGCGCGCAGGTCCATGTTGCCTTCGAATTTCCCGACAAACTTCTCGTGCAATTTCCGACGCCGCGTGGTCCGGCCGTAATCTGCCGTGACAAGCAAGACGTTTGGGCATTTCCCGCCGCGCAATTCGAACCGTTGATAGAGAAAGTTGGAATCGACATTTCCACGAAACCGCTTCCGCCATTTCAGTTGGAAGAAACAAAAGCTGTGTTGCTACCGGCACTGTTCGATGTGCACGATGCCGGTTCGGTAAAATTAAACGAACAGACCTATCGCGTGCTGGATGTCGGAGTCGTCGGTCAAAAGAAAAAACATGCGATGTTGCCGGTGCGGCTTTGGATTCGCCCGCAGGATCATAGCGTCGCGCAGATTCAATTGCGTGCGAAGGATTGGGACGCCACGCTTGAAATCGGGAAGTTGGATTTGTCGCCATCGCTTCCTACTTCGACGTGGCAGCCAACGCCAGAGCAGCACGATCAGGTCATGGCGATTCCCGGTGATAAGATCGCGGCGTTGCTGCAACTGGCGTTGAAGCAGAACAAATAATCGTTGGATCACAATCTTACGCGCCAGACTCTGGGGAGCGCACGCGCCTCGCGTGCTGGTTTCGGCGCCTCGCCGAAACAATCTTTCATTGGTTGATGTCGTTCTAAAAAGTTCGCGATGACGAGGACGCCATCGCCGCGTAGCGAACCACGTGCCTCACAGCACTTGCCGTACGGCGCGGCGCACCATTTCGGTCGTCCATCCGTAAACGAGATGAGACGCGAGTGCGTAGACGTGCGTCGACACCGGGATTTTCGTCGGCGGTTTCGATAATTGCAGCGCAGGCACGGAGACTTCGTCGGCTAGCACCCAGAGTGCCGTCCCGAACAAGAGGCCATCGCCTGCGGTTGTAAACGGCAGCGCTTCGACTGCGGCGCCATAGATTGCGCCGGAAGTCGCCCCCATCGCGTAATGCACGGCTTCGCCTGCCAATCTCTTTTTCGATTTCGGAATTTTCTTTCCGAACACACTTTTCGAGATTGTCTGCGCCACTTTCACCGTCGACGGATCCGCTTTTCTGCCTCTCGGTTTTTCCGTCTCTGTCGCGCGCTCGATTACTTCGGTGGCCTTGCTCCACAACAATTGAAACTGCTCCATCACGAGCGACCCGAGCAGGCCGCCCGCAACGCCTGCGACTAAGCCTTTTACGAGATCGATGTCTTCTCGGTCGGCGAAGAATTTGTCAGTCATGCTTAACTAAAGATTCGCATCGCAATAGGCTTCGCGCGTGAAAAAGTCTTGGAGTGCGGAATGTTAATTGCAATTGAAGAGGCGTAACTCGTTTTTTGTCATTCCGAGCGAAGCAACGCGGAATCAAGGAATCTCAATATCTCAGGCAGAGACCTCTCTCCGAGACGTCTGACAAAATCTACGGACGGCTTGGAAAGCCGTTCCTACCGGGCAAAAAGATCACGGGCGTGCCGCGGGTCTCTTGCTGAAATGTGCGAAAATCAAAAACCCAATTCCGATAATGATGAGAAAAATGGAAAAGAATTGTCCGCGGGTAACTCCCAAAATAAGCGACGCATCTGGTTCGCGAAAATTTTCGACGATGATGCGAAAGATCGCGTAGAAAATAAAAAAGAGGCCGGTCAGGACGCCGTTGCGCGTGCGAAATTTTGTTCGCACGATCCAGAGGATCAGGAAAAGCACCACGCCCTCAAAGAAGGCCTCGTAAAGCTGCGATGGATGCCGTGGTGTGAGGATGCTTCGCAAAGCTTCCTTTACCTGCGAGTTGTGGCGAACCGCCGCCACGATCGCGTCGGGCGACCCTAATGATGGATCGATTTTTTGGCATGCTTCGATCGCACGATCTGCTTCCGCTGCGTTATCCGGTTCGAGCAATTCTTTCGGGAACTGCATTGCCCACGCCACGTTTGCGGCGCGACCGTAGAGTTCGCCGTTTATGAAATTCGCGCAGCGCCCGAAAAACAAACCAATCGGCGCGACGACGACGAGATTGTCGCCAAGATTCGTCCAATGAAGTTTATGACGCCGCGAGTAAAAGAGCGTGAAAAGAAAAAGACCGATCATGCCGCCATGGCTCGACATGCCGCCTTCCCACACGCGCAGAATCGAGAGCGGCTCGCGCAACATTTCCGGCCGATAGAAAAAAACGTAGCCGAGTCGGCCGCCGAGCATCACCCCGAAAAGCGCTGCCCAGGTGATGAAATCCGCCACCTTCTCGACGGGAAGCTCGCAGTAGCCCCGTTTCGATAATTGCCGGAGCAACGCGTAACCGCAGATGAACGCGAGCACATATGCCATTCCGTACCAGCGCGGTCCGACATTATCCCAAAGGCGAAAGATTATTGGATCAAGATCGTGGACGTAATAGGCGAGCATCGGAGGCGCGATTCTTAACGAGTTAAGCGAAAGCAGCAACAACAACCACGCTGTCATCCCGAGGTCGCCGCGGCGACCGAGGGACCTCGCGAATACCTCAGAGCGAACGTGAGGTCCTTCGCTTCCGCTCAGGATGACCGTTATTTTGCGGCGTTTTAATTTTCAACACGTCACGCAAAAATGGAGCGGTGCGGCTGATGCGATTTTGCGCGACTTCCTCTGGCGTTCCGGTTGCAACGATCTCGCCGCCATCAGGCCCAGCTTCGGGTCCAATATCGACGATGTAATCAGCTTCCGCGATCACGCTGAGATTGTGCTCGATCACAATCACGGTGTTGCCTTCGTCCACGAGTCGGTGCAGCACGTTGAGCAGCAATTCGACATCCGCCATGTGCAGGCCAATCGTCGGTTCTTCCAATAGATAGAGCGTTGATTTTGGTTTACGCATTTTTCGAATGCGCTCGTTTTGCGCGCGTCCGATGCCGCGAGTCAGTTCGCTCGTAAGTTTGAGCCGCTGCGCTTCGCCACCGCTTAATGTCGGACTTGGTTGACCTAATTTGAGATAACCAAGTCCCGTATCGACAAGCAACGAAAGCGCCCGCGAGATTTTCGGATTTGCCGCAAAAAATTCCGCCGCTTCCTCGATCGTCATCTCCATGATGTCGCCGATCGATTTGTCGTTGTAGAGAACTTCGAGCGTTTGCGGGTTGTAACGTTTGCCGCGGCAATCTTCGCACGGCACATAACTGCTTGGCAGAAAACTCATCTCGAGTTTGATCACGCCCTGGCCTTTGCACGATTCGCAGCGACCGCCTTCCGCGTTGAATGAGAACCGGCTCGCCGAATAACCGCGCACACGCGAGACCGGCAGTTGCGCGTAAAGATTCCGAATCTCATCGAAGACTTTGATGTAGGTCGCCGGCGTCGAGCGCGACGTTTTTCCAATCGGCGATTGATCGACTTCGTAAACCGCTTCGATTGCGTCGGTGCCTGCAACTCCTGTCTGGGGAGCGCACGCGCCTCGCGTGCTCTTTTCGGCGCCCTCGCCAAAAAGCTGCTTTTGTTTTGAAGAGGATCGCGGCGAGGCGCCGCGATCGGCACGCGAGGCGCGTGCGCTCCCCAGACTTTGCTTCACTGCCGGCAATAAAATTTCTCCCATCAACGTCGATTTTCCCGACCCCGAGATTCCAGTGATGACGGAAAGGCGTCCGACAGGGAAACGAACATCAACACTCTTCAGGTTGTTCGCGCGCGCGCCGTGGATTTGAATCCAATGCTCGACTTCGCCTAACGAGCGACGGGACCTGCGCACCTTGATCGATCGTCCACCGATAAGGTATTCGCGCGTGAGCGATTGGTGGATCGGCCTCTCCGGGGACGATGGTAACTCGAAAGCCGCGGAGCGGCTGATATTTGATCGCTTCGCGATCTTATTTGGCATCGTCTTCGGAGAAGCCGATCCACCAAAAAACTCTTCGCGGCTTCCGTTAAACACGACTTCTCCTCCGTGCACGCCGGCACGCGGACCAAGATCAATGATGTGATCGGCCCGCCGCATTGTCTCCTCATCGTGCTCGACGATGACCAGGGAGTTTCCTTTTTCGCGCAACGCTGTCAGCGTTTCGAGCAAGCGCAGATTGTCGCGCGGATGCAGACCAATGGTCGGTTCGTCGAGAACGTAAAGGACGCCGCGCAAATTGGAGCCGAGCTGCGCGGCCAGTCGAATGCGTTGCGACTCGCCGCCGCTCAACGTTTTCGCCGATCGACCGAGCGCAAGATAATCGAGGCCGACGTTCTCCATGAAGCGAAGCCGTTGCTCGATCTCCGGCACCAGATCCGCCGCGATCGTTTGTTGCGTTCCGCGAAAGCGCAGCCTGCCGACCAGCTTCAACGCTTCGCCCGCTGATAGCGCGGTGAAGTTGTCGATGGTGTGTCCCTGTAGACGCACGTGACGCGCGATTGGATTCAAGCGCGAGCCTTCGCATGCCGAACAGACGCGAGCCTCTTCTCCCTCGATCCATTCCGATTCGCGCTCCGCCGTGAGTTCGTTTTCCAAAACGGATTCGCCAGTTTCTTCCGCGCCAGTTTGCAATTTCTGATTCCAGATTTCACCGAACCCACCGCATTCTTCGCACGCGCCGTGCGGCGAATTGAAGGAGAACAGACGCGGATCGAGTTCCTCAAACGCGCGACCACAACCCGGACAACTCATCTCCGTGCTCATGACGGTGAGACGATGTTTCGCATCGAGCAGATGCGCGGTGCCGCGACCGATATCGAGTGCGCGTTGCGTGAGATTGCGCGCTTTCAGAATTCGTTTCGCGTCGATCACGCCGACAACGACATCGATGGTGTGTTCTTTGAAACGCTCGAGCTTGCGAAATTGCGCGACTGGAATCAGCTGGCCATCGACGAAAAGTGTGTCGAATCCCTGCCGCTCCGCCCAGCGCGCGATATCGCTGTGAAAACCTTTTCGCGCTTTGACCAGCGGCGCGAGCACTTTAAGCGGGCCGCGTTTGGCCGCGGCCTCAACTTGTCTCACGATCGCGGCGAGGCTTTGCTTTTCCACCGGCAAATCGCAATCCGGACAAAACTGCGTTCCGGTTTTGGCAAAGAGCAGACGAAGAAAATGATAAACCTCCGTAACCGTCGCGACGGTTGATTTGCCGCCGCCGCGCGTGACGCGTTGCTCGATCGCAACACTTGGCGGCAAACCTTCGACGAGATCGACATCCGGCTTCTCGAGCTGCTCGACGAATTGCCGCGCATACGGCGACATCGAATCAAGAAATCGGCGCTGCCCTTCCGCGAAAAGAATATCAAACGCGAGCGTGGATTTTCCCGATCCACTGAGACCGGTAATGATAACCATCTGATCGCGCGGAATTTTGACATCGATGTTTTTGAGATTGTGCTCCCGCGCGCCGTAAACCGCGATTGCTTCGTTAGATCCGTTCCCGCGAAACCGCGCCGATGTTTCTGCCGCGCGCGCTACCTCGACGCTGTCATCCTGAGCGTAAGCGAAGGACCTCTCGAACTCGTTTTGTGCGATGCGAGGTCCCTCGCGTTCGCTCGGGATGACAGATTTTCGTTTTGCGAGTACATCATGTAGAAATCGTCCAGTGTGCGATCCGTCGACGTGCGCGATTTGTTCCGGAGTTCCCGTTGCAACCACTTTTCCGCCATCGTCACCCGCCTCCGGTCCAAGATCGATGATCCAATCCGCGGATTTGATGACTTCGAGATTGTGCTCGATCACGACTATCGAATGCCCGGCATCGACCAGGCGCTGAAAAAGTCGCAGCAGAATCGCGACGTCATCGAAGTGCAGGCCGGTTGTCGGTTCGTCGAAGATGAAAAGATTTCCGGAACGACCATTCGAGTCGTCTTGCTTGTTCTCCGTCAAATGCCTAACGAGTTTGAGACGTTGTGATTCGCCGCCCGATAACGTGTTGAGCGGCTGCCCGAGGCGAAGATAACCCGAGTCCAACTTCATCCAGCACATCGAGCGGATCCGATAAACTTTTTTGCTCGCCGATCTGCGCAAAGAATTGCGACGCTTCGTTCACGGTCATTTGTAGCAAGTCGTGAATCGACCTGCCGTGCAGCTTCACTTTTAGCACGTGCGGCTGGAAGCGGCGGCCTTCGCATTCGGCGCAACGCACGTAGAGATCGCTCAGAAATTGCATCTCGATTTTCTCGAAGCCCGTGCCGCAGCAACGCTCGCAACGTCCGCTGCCGGAATTGAAAGAGAATGCGCTCGCAGTCAGACCTTGCGACATCGCTTCAGGCAGCGCGGCGAAAAGTTCGCGCACGCGATCGTAAAGGCCGAGATAAAGAATTGGTGTCGAGCGCGGCGTGCGGGAGAGCTGAGCTTGATCGACCATCACGATGTCGCCGACGCGATGCGCGCCCGTGACACTTTTGCACGCGCCCGGTTCCTGATCGCTCGATTCACCGTGCGCGCGCATCAGATTCCGATAGAGAACGTCATGGATCAGCGTTGATTTTCCGGAACCGGAAACGCCCGTCACGCAGGTGAAAATTCCAAGCGGAATCTCGACATCGATTTTCTTGAGATTGTTTTCGCTCGCGCCCGCGATTTTGATCGCGCGCGAAAACTTCCGGCGCGATTTGGGAATTGGGATACGTTTTTCTCCGGAGAGATAATCGCGAGTTAACGATTGGTGGATCGGCCTCTCCGAGGACGATGTTATCTCCGAAGCCGTGAAGCGGCTCATTTTTGATCGCTGCGCGATTGTGCCTGACATCGCGCTCGGAGATCGCGATCCACCCAGGAAGTTTCCGAGCGTTCCATTCCAGACCAATTCGCCACCGCGTTCGCCGCGGCCGGGGCCGATATCGATCAGATTATCGGCGGCGCGGATGATTGTCTCTTCATGTTCGACGACAAGGAGCGTGTTCCCTTTGTCGCGCAAATTGTGCATTACGCGCACGAGCCGGCCGACATCGCGCGGATGCAGACCAACACTTGGTTCGTCCATGACAAAGAGCGTGTTCACAAGCGATGCGCCGAGACAGGTGGTGAGATTAACGCGCTGCACTTCGCCGCCGCTCAACGTTCGTGTGGAGCGATCAAGCGTGAGATAACCGAGGCCAACTTCGCAAAGATAATTCAGCCGTGCGCAAATTTCGCGACGCAACATCTCTGCTGTCGAGTCGTTAGGCGATAGCATGGTGTGAGCAAGAACATCACGCGCCGAAGAAACCGAAAGCGCATCAAACTGCGGCAACGTCAGCATCCCGCCATTGCCGGATTTGCCGACGCGATAGTTCAGCGTTTCCGGTTGGAAGCGTCCGCCGTGACAGCTCGGACACGTGGTGTAAGCGCGATAGCGGCTGAGCAAAACGCGCACGTGCATCTTGTAAGTCTTGCTCTCGAGCCATTTGAAGAATCCGCGCACGCCATACCAGCGATCGTTCTCGTAATCGTCGTCCGTGTATTCGCCGCCGCGCTTTTCTCCATTGATGACGAAGTCCTGATCCGCTTTCTGCAATTCTTCGAAGGGAAGATGGACGTCGATTTCTTCGCGAGCGCACGCGCGCAGCAAATCTTTTTGCGATTCGCCCATTTCTTCGCCGCGAAAAACGCGGACTGCGCCTTGCGCGATCGAGAGCGAGCGATCGGGGATCGCGCGATTGAGATCGATGGCGATGGTGCGGCCGAAACCGCGACACTCGGGGCACGCGCCTAACGGATTGTTGAAACTGAAGAGGCCAGGCGTTGGCGGGCGAATGTCGAGATCGCAATGTGCGCAATGCCAGCCGGTCGAATAGGGATGCTCAGAGTTGGAATCGAGATCGACGACGTTGATTCGATCTTTGCCGAAACGGAGCGCGATCTCGATTGCTTCGGTTAGGCGCGCACGATTTTCGTCGGTGATTGCAATGCGATCCTGAATGACCTGCACGCGCGCGCCGAGTCGTTTGATTTTTGATTCCGCGTCGACGCGGACGACCTGGCCGTCGATCCAGACGCGGAGGTAACCTTGTTGTTGCAGAAAATTGAAGAAATCGCGCGGTTCTGTTTTCGGCGGAACAGAAACCCAGAAGGTGATGAGCAATGTCGCGCTCTCTTTCCTGTCATCCTGAGCGACGCGAAGGATCTCGCGATTTTTCGATGGCGTCGGCGTAGTCCGTGAGGTCCCTCGCCTTCGCTCGGGATGACCCGCGTTTTGAAACTGTGCCACGATTTGATCGGCGATGGATTTCGCGGTTTCGGGTCGAATCTCGCGACCGCAACTTGGACAAAACGCGTGCGCGATGCGTGGCCAGAGCAATTTCAAATAATCGTTGATCTCGGTCATCGTGCCGACGGTCGATCGCGAGCTCTTCACCGGGTTCGCCTGCTCGATCGCGATCGCAGGCGGAATCCCGCGAATCTCATCGACGCGCGGTTTGTCCATGCGATCGAGGAATTGTCGCATGTACGGACTGAACGTTTCGACGTAGCGGCGCTGGCCTTCGGCGTAGATGGTGTCGAAGGCGAGCGACGATTTTCCGCTCCCGCTCGGACCGGTGATGACGGTTAATTCACCGAGCGGCAAATCGAGATCGATTCCTTTGAGATTGTTCTGCCGCGCCCCTCGAATCTCTACGCAACCGCGCTCGGGAGGCGCCGAGACACGGTTTTTTTCGACAATCTTCGAACCCACCGGAGACAATCCCAGATGCCGAACTGGTTCGCAAATGAACCGCGTTATTTAGCGAATTTTTCCTCGAGCCGGTCGTGCTGCGCGATCAATTCGCGTGGCAAATCCTGGCCGAGCGTCTTGAAAAATTCCGACTGTGCTTCGAGTTCCTTTTTCCATTCCTCGGGTTTGATCGAGAAAAGTTCGCGCATCGTTTCGCGTGAAACGTCGAGCTCGGCGAGATCGAAATCCTCAGGGCGCGGGATGAAGCCCACCGGTGTTTCCGCGGCGCCGCCATGGCCTTCGCAACGATCGATGATCCATTTCAAGACGCGCATGTTGTCGCCGAAGCCCGGCCACAAGAATTTTCCGTCCGCACCTTTGCGGAACCAGTTCACGTGGAAAATGAGCGGCGGATTTTTCAGGCGCGGGCCGATCGTAAGCCAGTGCTGGAAATATTGCCCCATGTTGTAGCCGCAGAACGGAAGCATCGCCATGGGATCGCGTCGCACCTGACCGACGGCGCCGGTCGCAGCTGCGGTCGTTTCCGAACCCATCGTCGCGCCGATGTACGTCCCGTGTTCCCAATCGCGCGCTTGGAAAACCAGCGGCATCGTGTCGCTGCGGCGTCCGCCGAAAATTATCGCGCTGATTGGAACGCCTTCGCCTTTTTCGACATCCGGATCGAGCACGGGATTGTTGCGCATCGGCGTAGCAAAACGCGAATTTGGATGCGCCGCCTTTTCTTTTGACTCCGGCGTCCAATCGTTCCCGCGCCAATCGATCGCATGTTTCGGCGGCGGACCATCTTTGCCTTCCCACCAAACATCCCCGTCATCGGTGAGCGCGACGTTTGTGTATAGCGTGTCGCGTTCGATGGACCTCATCGCGTTCGCATTCGATTTGTAACTCGTGCCGGGGACGACACCGAAATATCCGTTCTCCGGATTCACCGCATACAGACGTCCGTCGCGAATCTGCATCCAGGCGATGTCGTCGCCGACCGTCGTAACTTTCCAGCCTTTGAAATGTTTCGGCGGAATGAGCATGGCGAAATTCGTTTTGCCGCACGCGCTCGGAAACGCCGCGGCGACGTAATGCTTTTTCCCTTCAGGCGATTCGACTCCGAGGATCAGCATGTGCTCGGCGAGCCAGCCTTGTTTTCGCGCGAGATACGAACCGATGCGAAGCGCGAGGCATTTCTTGCTCAGCAAAACATTTCCGCCATAACCGGAGCCCACGGAAATAATCGTGTTGTCCTGCGGGAAATGACAGATCCAGCGGCGCTCGGGATTCACATCCAGCAGTGAATGCACGCCGCGATTCCACTCCGCTTTCGGATCCTTGCCGAGGCGTTTGGTCGCGATCTCGCCCATGCGCGTCATGATCCGCATGCTCAAGACGACGTAGATGGAATCGGTAATTTCGTAGCCGACTTTCGTCAGGGGAGAATCCGGCGGGCCCATGATGTAGGGAATGACGAACATCGTTCGCCCTTTCATCGCGCCCTTAAGCATGCCGTTTAGTTTTGCGTAAGTCTCTGCCGGCGCGGCCCAATGATTCGTTGGTCCCGCTTCTTCCTCAGTCGGCGTGCAGATCAATGTGAACTGCTCGACGCGCGCGACGTCATTCGGATTCGAGCGATGCAAATAGGAGCCCGGGACCTTTTCCTGATTCAGCTTGATCAGGATGTTTTGCTTCAGTGCTTCGTCCGTCAGAAATTGTTTTTCCTTCTCGGAACCGTCGCACCAAAAAATATTGTCCGGTTGTGCCAGCGCCTCGATCTCGCGCACCCAGTCGAGAACGGCCGGATTGGCTGATTTCGCTTCGCCCATTCCGGCGCGCGGAGAAATAGCTGGTGCAATATTGGTCATGATTTGACGGAAGGGGTGCTAATTCTCACCGCATCACGCAGGTTCTCCAAGCGAATTTTCTTCCGTTAGTTGTAGCGACGGCTGGGGCGAGAGGGCAGCAACAAGACTCGCAATTCGCGCCACGGAAAATTTGCGACGGTCATAGACCGCCGCTACAAGTAGGTCATGTTCGGAGTTACTACCTCCGATGATTATCGGCCGGTTGCCTGGATGGGACGCTATCCCATCGATGTGACGACATTGCTCGTTGCTGCGCACGTTACCTGCATGGTCCTGGCGTGTCTGCTCATGGCGGTTGGTTTCAGCGGAATCTTGAATCTTCTCTCTTTCGACAGCGCCCAAGTTTTGCACGGCGCGTTCTGGCAACTTGCGACCTACGCATTTGTCCATCCGCCCTCGATACTAATCTGGTTCGCGATCGAGATGTACATGCTCTTTGCTTTCGGGCGTGAGGTCGAGCGCTTCATCGGCCGCCGCGCGTATATCGGTCTCTACGTTCTTTTGCTCTTGTTGCCGTCGGTTTTTCTGACGGCTTGGGGTTTAACGCAGCGTGTTGGACTGGTCGGGTCGGCGACGATGCACTTCGGCATTTTTGTCGCGTTTGCTACGATTTATCCGAACGCGGAACTGCTGTTCCGGATCACGGCAAAATGGGCGGCGCTGATTTTAGCCGGCGTCTATTCGCTGCAATTGCTCGCTTATCATGTCTGGTCGGAAATGGCGGTTTTGTGGTTGAGCCTGGGCGCTGCGTTTTTGTTTGTTCGCATGCGCGGGGTTGGTCCGGAATTGGTGTGGTGGGACAATCTAAAAGCGCGTTTGCAGCCAAAGCCAAAGTTTCACGTTGTTCCGAAACCGAATGTGCGTCGCGTGGTCGAGCCGGATGATGTTTACGCTTCGGTCGATCCAATCCTCGATAAAATCGCAAAGTCCGGCATCGGAAGTTTGACCACAAGTGAGCGACGCGCACTCGATCGTGCGCGCAATCGTTTGCTCAAGAAGCCGAACTAGGCTGCTACAAAATTACTCGAGCAGGAGCGAAGCGCTTCGCAGTTGTTCTATAAACGCTGCCTTCGTTTTCGCTCCCAGCAACGCGTCGCGAATCGAATCATCTTTTGCCAGCCGCGCAAGCGTTCCGACACAGACGAGATAATCCTGGATCATCTGCTTCGGCACCCCGACGAGGAAAATGAGATGAACCGGTTCACCGGACTCTTCTCCGAAGAGAATACCCTCGTCGCTGCGACCGATCCCCAGCACAATTTCCTTTACCAGATCGGTGCGGGCATGTGGAAACGCGACTCCATGCTCGGCCAGGGTGGAGGCGCTTTGTTCACGGGCGATCACGGCATCGAGAAATTTCTCGGCATCGGAAACTTTGCTGCTCCGCCGGAATAAATCGACTATTTCGCGCAAGGCTTCATCCCTCGTCGCCGCACGCAGTTCGAGTTCGATTTGTTTTTCATCGAGCAGATCAGCAAGAACGACGGCCATAGGGTGGAGGATTTATTGGATTATCACGGCAAAGCCAGTTATCCAGTTAACGACTTAGCCGTGGCAACTGAAAACATTCCGGGCGAACCGACCGACGAGGCGACGATCTCGTTGCAAAAGAGCATTTACGATCCGGGTTACGTCAATGCGATGTCGCATTTTTATCGCGGCGAGCTCGGTCGCATCATGATCTGGCGGCAGCGGCTCGACATCACAACAAATTGGGCGATCACGAGCAGCACCGCCATTATCACGATCGCGTTTTCCAATCGCGAAGTGCCTCACATCATTTTCTTTTTTAATCTCGCGATCGTGTGGGTGATGCTTTGGATCGAAGCGCGGCGCTATCGTTTTTACGACGCGTTCCGTGCGCGGGTGCGTATGCTCGAAGCGCATTTTCTCGTGCCGATGGTGATGGAAAATCGCGACATGCTGCAGGGCGAATGGAAGAAGCTCGTCTGCGAAGATTTGATTTTGCCTTCCTTTAAGATCAGTAAATTCGAAGCAGTCGGGCGACGATTGAAGCGCAACTACGTTTTCATTTTTGCTCTCATCCTGATCGCGTGGGTAACCAAGATTTTTCTGCACGGACGGACGGCGATGGACAGCGTGCCTGCGTTTTATCATGCGTTACGCGTTGGCCAAATTCCATCCTGGTTCGTGGCCGCGGTTTTCGTGGCCACATTCGTCATTGTGATCGGAATCACGATCTACGTCGGGAAGAACACGGCCGGCGAAGTTACCGAATTTCGCGCGCATCGTTCGCTGTGGCGGATATGAGTTCGCGTTTTGAGAAGCTGCGCGAAGTGGTTGCGCAACTGCGTGCGCCCGGTGGTTGTCCGTGGGATCGGGAGCAGACAAACGATTCGCTCACACCGAAGTTGGTGGAAGAGGTTTATGAAGCCGTGGCAGCGGTGCACAACCGCGACGATGCAAACTTTGCGGAAGAGCTGGGCGACGTGTTACTGCTCGTTTTGATGCATGCCGAGATCGCGCGCGAAGAAAATCGTTTCGACATTGATAGTGTGATTAAGAACGTCACCGCGAAATTAATTCGCCGGCACCCGCACGTTTTCGGCACGAGCGAAGTTCGAGATTCCGCTGGGGTGGTTAGGCAATGGGACGCAATCAAGCTTGAGGAAAAGAAGAAAGAAAAAGGATACTTGGATGATGTCGGCGCGGCGCTTCCTGCTTTGATGCGCGCCCAAAAAATTCAAAAGAAAGCGGCGCACGTGAACTTCGACTGGAACAAAACGGACGAAGTTATGGCGAAGGTGGATGAAGAACTTGCCGAGACGAAGGCGGCAATCGATTCGGAGCAGAAAGAGAAAATTGCCGAGGAGATCGGCGACTTGTTGTTTGCGATCGTAAACCTGGCGCGCAAGGAGCAGTTGGACGCGGAAACGCTTTTGCAAGCAGCCACCGACAAATTCGCACAGCGCTTCCATGCGTTGGAGAAAACATTGCGAAGCCAGGGAAAAAAGCTGGGCGACGTTGGGCTTGACGCATTGGACGAAATCTGGAACGCGCAGAAAGTCGCGGGCTAGCGGCAATTGTTCCCAAGAGCGGCGAAAGTTTCAGATAAATTTCGACCGAAAGCGATGATGCCATTTGTGTGGCCTGCCATCGCGAACAGCTTTTTGGTTCGCACGTCGGTCTCCCGCAAAAGTCGCTGAACTTCCTGCGCCATTTCAGCGGTGCCGTAAGGAACATCACGGTTGGTCGCGGGACCGCCTTTCAAGAGATCCCTCCACAAACGCTCGCTATGTCCGTGCAGCACGACGCGCACATCTGCGTCCATCGAATAAATTGCCGCATGCGTAAGCGATTCCGCGGAGGCTATCGTCTGGCCTTCGCAACGCAGCCAATTGCGTTCGAAATCGTAAGCGATCACTTTGGCGTAATCTTTCAGAGTTAACGCGGGCAAAAGGCCGGTGCCAGAACCGGTGATGTAAAATGAATCGGTCGCTCCGTCCCGCATGCTGACGTTGCCAAATCCGATCCCACTCTCATCCACCCCAAGCAGACCCAGCCGCCGCAATTCCTGACGGGCTGTATTCAATTCCTCGAAGCCAGGAAATGGCGTCAACTCGCCGCCGGCAGATTCGTAATTGAATTTGACCGCGCCGGTTTCGTTCATGCCGCGTGCTCGGGAAAGAGCGCGAGGATGCTTTGCTCGTTCGCCTCGCAGATGCCGCGCTCCGTTATGAGGCCGCTGACCAGTCGCCGCGGTGTGACGTCGAATCCATAATTCGCCGCCGGACTACCCTCGGGCGTGACGCGCACTTCGAGCGGTCGACCGTCGGCCCACCCATCCGCGTGTTTCACTTCCTCCGCTCCGCGCTCCTCGATCGGAATCTCTGCCAGGCCGTCGCGCATTTTCCAATCGAAAGACGACGAAGGCAGCGCCACATAAAACGGGACACCGTTATCCTTCGCTGCGAGAGCCTTCAGGTAGGTGCCGATCTTGTTTGCAACATCGCCGGTGTAAGTCGTGCGATCGGTGCCAACGATCACGAGGTCCACCTCGCCGCGTTGCATCAAGTGCCCACCGGTGTTGTCAGCGATAACCGTGTGCGGCACGCCATGCTCGCCCAGCTCCCAGGCCGTTAGCTTGGAACCTTGATTACGCGGCCTGGTTTCGTCTACCCAAACGTGCACCGGCAGGCCGTCGTCATGCGCGGCGTAGATCGGCGCGGTGGCAGACCCGTGGTCCACAAACGCGAGCCAGCCAGCGTTGCAATGCGTCAGGATGTTAACCGGCTCGGTGCCTTTTCGTTTTCCAATTTGCCGAATTAGTTCCAGACCATGAAGGCCGATTTGTCGGCAATGTTCCGCGTCCTCCTCCGCAATCTTCTCAGCTGTCTCGAGAGCGAGCGCGACCTTTTCTTCCGCATTTCTGCCCGCAGCCATACGCGTTAGTTGTCGTTCGATCGCCCACGCGAGATTCACTGCTGTCGGCCGCGTGGCTTTCAACCGTGCCGCCGTCTCGGAGATGTAGTCATCGAAGTTGCTATCTTTCTTTCCGGCGAGCGCGCCCAAATACATTCCGTAACCAGCGGCCGCACCGATCAATCCCGCGCCGCGCACATGCATCTCACGGATCGCCGTCGCCATTTGCCCGGCAGTCGTGACGTCTTCTACAACGAACCTGTGCGGTAACGCCGTTTGATCGATGATCTGCACCACGCTCGGATCGCTCGGTTTGAGCCAGATTGTGCGAAAATGTTGTCCGGCAACTTTCATGGGTGATGCAAAATACTCGTGCTCCTGCTCGCAATCGTAATCGGAACTATTTCGATCACGAGCAAGATTACGAGCGCGAGAAAGCCTGCCGTTTACAAACGGCCGCCTTTCGCCATATTGCCCGTCCCCAAAGTGAACATTCTAATTAATATTCTTCTCTCGGTTTACGTGCTGGTCGCGCTGCTGATGCTTTTGGTCATCCTGATGCAGCGGCCGAAAAGCGAAGGTTTGGGGGCAGCCTTTGGTGGCGGCGTGACGGAGAACATTTTCGGCGCGCAAACGACAAACGTCCTCACCAAGGCAACGGGCTGGCTGGCCGGTTTGTTCTTTATTCTTTCTTTTGGGCTTTCCATCCTTTATGCGCACCGCTCGACGACGAGCAGTAATTTGCGACAGCAGCTGGAGAAATCACAGGCGGCGTCTACGGGTCTTCCTTTGCCGAAACCCGAGCCGTCATCGGCGGTCGGACCGCCCGGAACTGTCACTAATCCAACTCCAGCGGTTAAGGGTCCGGTCGCTTCGCCGAAGCCGGCCGACATGGCCGTAGGCGCTACACTTCCCGTCGCGCCAGCATCGCCGGTGAGCAGTCCGGCTGGATCCCCCGCGGCAAAGCCTTCCCCAAGCCCTTAGGCTAGACTGGCCCTTCTGGCCGTGGACCGGCTTTTTCGTTCAAAGCCTGGGTGAATTCCTGGAGGCTGGACACGATCTGCGGCGCCTTTGTCAGCACCGTACTCGCCAATTTTTCCGAATAATCGGGCCGGCGTTGCGACATTTCGGAGAGAGCCATCATTACGGCCAGGGCGTTATTGATGGCGTGCTTGATCTCGCTGAACTTTCGCTGCAGCGCGACCAATTCTTCCTGGGAAACACTAGTACCGGCCTCGTTCATAAGATACTGCTGGAGAAGAGCAACAAGCGTGCTTGACTTACAGGTTCGACATATTTCGTCCGATGCCAGCCGAAACTATCAAGATCAGCGGTGCCCGCCAGCACAATCTCAAGAATCTCCATGTCGAGATTCCCCGGGAGAAGCTGGTTGTCATTACCGGTTTGAGCGGGTCTGGGAAGTCGTCGCTTGCCTTTGACACGCTGTATGCGGAAGGCCAGCGCCGTTACGTCGAAAGCCTCTCCGCCTATGCCCGGCAATTTCTCGACCGGATGGAAAAGCCGGAGGTTGATTTTATAGAGGGTCTGTCGCCGGCGATCGCGATTGAGCAGCGCAGCGCTGGAGCTAATCCACGGTCCACTATCGCTACGACCACGGAGATTTATGATTATCTGCGCGTTCTGTTCTCTGCGGTGGGTCAACCGCACGATCCCGTATCGGGTAGACCGATTCAGCGGCAAACCCCGCAGCAAATCGTCGATCAAGTTCTCGCCTACGAAGCGGAAACGAGAATCACGCTTCTCGCGCCGCTCGTGCAAAATCAGACGGGCGAGTTCCGAGATGTCATCGAGAAACTGAAACGGGAAGGCTTCGTGCGCGTGCGAGTCGATGGCGAAATCCTTGAGCTCGGACGGCCCGAACCTATTCGGCTCAAGAAAGGCGGCCGTCACACCATCGAAGCGGTGGTGGATCGATTGGTCGTGCGCGAGGGAATACGATCGCGGCTGACGGATTCGATTGAGACCGCACTGAAGTGGGGCGAACACCGGCTGGTCGTATTACGGCAGGCAAAAACCGAAACGTCCAGCGTCCAACGTCCAATGTTAAACGTTGAAAAGGAAGAATGGGACGAGCTGCGCTATTCGACCGATTACAGCGATCCGGAGAGCGGCTTCTCGTTAGGCGAGCTGACGCCGAAACATTTTTCGTTTAACAGCCATTTTGGCGCCTGCCCGGCCTGTCACGGCCTGGGGACGCAGCTCGTGTGTGATATCGATCTAATGATCTCCGATCCGCGAAAGAGTCTCGCGGAAGGAGCGATCACGCCGTGGCGACGTGGCACCAAACCGATGCGGGCCTATTACCGGCAGTTACAGAGTGCGCTGGTGAAGCATTTCGGCGTTGACGATGAAGTGCCGTTTGCAGAACTGCCTAACGAGTTCAGGCAGGCGCTTTATTTTGGGACTGGCGATCAACCGATCGAGATGAACTTCGGCAGCAACGGGAAGCACAAAGTGGCAAAACCGTTCGAAGGTCTGGTGCCGCAAATGGAACGGCTTTATGAGGAGACCGAAAGCGAATTCACCCGTAATCGCATTCGCGCATTCATGACGCGCGTGCCGTGTAAGGTTTGTGGCGGCGCGCGCCTCAAGCCGGAAATCCTGGCGGTGACAATCAAAGATGAGGCAGATCGCGAGCTGAATATTCATCAATTCAGCGAACTGACGACTCAGGCCGCCTCGGAATACATCGCAAGACTTCAGTTAACAAAACAGCAACGCATCATCGTTAGCGACGTGTTGCACGAGATCCAATCGCGTCTGCAATTTCTTGTCGAAGTCGGACTCGGCTATCTCACTTTGAACCGCGAGAGTGGAACTCTTTCCGGCGGCGAAGCGCAGCGCATCCGTCTCGCCACCCAAATCGGCTCGGGTTTGGCCGGTGTTCTTTACGTGCTCGACGAACCGAGCATCGGATTACATCAGCGCGATAATGCGCGGCTTCTGACAACGCTTCGCCGTCTGCGCGATCTCGGCAATTCCGTGATTGTTGTAGAGCACGATGAAGAGACGATTCGCGCGGCGGACCACATTCTCGATCTTGGTCCCGGCGCCGGTCCCCGTGGCGGCGAATTGGTGGCGCAGGGCCGGCTCGAAGAGATTCTGGAAGCAAAGAATTCTTTGACGGCAGATTACCTTTCGGGACGTGTGCGGATTGCCGTTCCGAAGCAGCGTGTCAAGCCACGACCGGACGAGGATGGCTGGCTCACGTTGGTCGGCGCGGCAGAAAATAATTTGAAGAAGATCGATGTTTCATTTCCCCTCGGATTGCTGACCTGCGTAACCGGCGTTTCCGGAAGCGGAAAATCAACGCTCGTCGACGACATTTTACGGCGGGCGCTCTTCCGACATTTCTACAACTCGAAAGAAAGGCCCGGAGCCTTTCGAGCTTTGCGTGGACTGGAACATCTCGATAAAGCGATTGTGATCGATCAAAGTGCAATCGGTCGAACGCCACGCTCAAATCCAATTACCTACACCGGTGCGTTTACACCGATTCGCGAACTGTTCGCGCAATTACCTAACGCGCGCGTGCGCGGGTACGATGCCGGTCGGTTTAGTTTCAACGTCAAAGGGGGCCGCTGTGAAAATTGCGAGGGCGGCGGCTTGATCAAAATAGAAATGCATTTCCTGCCCGACGTTTACGTCGAATGCGAAGTCTGCCGTGGAGCGCGTTACAATCGCGAGACGCTCGAGATTACTTTCAAAGGAAAAAATATTGCTGACGTTCTCGAAATGACGGTCGACGAAGCCGCGCGGTTTTTCCGCAATGTGCCCTCGGTATCTGACAAATTGATTGCGCTTCTCGATGTCGGCCTCGGATATCTCCGACTCGGGCAATCCGGAACAACGCTTTCCGGCGGCGAAGCGCAGCGGGTGAAACTGGCGACCGAACTGGCGAAGCGAGCGACCGGTCGTACGATTTACATCCTTGACGAACCGACTACCGGGTTGCATTTCGCCGACATCGAGAAGTTGCTTCAAGTGTTGATGAAATTGCGCGACGCGGGTAACACGCTCGTCGTCATTGAGCACAATCTTGAAATGATCAAATGCGCGGACTGGATCATCGATCTTGGACCGGAAGGCGGCGACCGCGGCGGTAAAATCGTGGGCGCAGGTCCGCCGGAAAAACTCGCGGAAATGGCGGAGAGTTTCACGGGACAATATCTCCGTCCACTTCTTAACAATCGATGAAAACGTTTCGGTCAGCGCTGACGATTGTTTTGTGTTTTGCCGCTGCGGCAACGTTGTGGAGCGCGCAGGAACCGATCAATTTCCATTCAGCAACGCAACCGCTCGATGAAGGCGTCCCTGAAGTCGCCATCGGACGTTTGCAGCAGTTGCTTCGGAGCAATCTCGGAACTCAGGAAAAGCGCAATGCCCTTCTGAAACTAAGTGAAGCCTACGTTGCTACGGGAGATGGCGAGGCGGCGTTGAAGGTTCTCGATGATCCGAAGCTGCGCAATGTCTCGGCCGGAAGTTTTTGGAGAGGTCAGGCGTGTGCGAGTCTTGGGCGCTGGCCGGAAGCTTTGGTTGCTTACGACAACGCTCTCGGTTTGGAAAAGGATGCAACTTTGCACGCCGACGAGTTGTTCGGAAAAGCAGAGGCACTGCGCGCATTGGATAGAAGAGACGAGGCGCGACGAGTTCTGGCAACACTCTTCGACGATCAACACTGGGCCGTACGTGCGCGATTTCGTGTCACAGAGTTGTTGCTCGATAAACACGATGTCGTTAGCGCGACAAACATGTTGGCGAAAGCTCAGCCGAAATCGGCGTTGGAAAAACAGGAACGCCGATTCCTGCGCGGTCGCATCGAAACGGAACTTAAACATCCGGAAAAAGCCCTTGCTCTATTCGAAACGATTCTAAGAAAAACGGAACAGGCCAATCACTCGTTAGTCATCGCCACGTTATTCGCCATTTCCGATGTCCATCTACAATTGAAAACGGCGGAGGCGGCGGATGACATTTTGGAAGAGTTTATTGAGCATCATCCGGCCGATTCGGACTTGGGAAGGATCTTCAGGAAACTTGATGAGGTGTATCAAACCGAGCGAAAGCCATCCCGTTCCGAGCTCAGCCATTGGAGCCATGATTCGGTCCAGCCACGCCGAGCTTTTGCGCAATGGTACCTGGCACGGGCCGACCTTCGCGCGGGAGATCGCGCTTCGGCTCTCGCAGATTTCCACGACTTTGTCAGAGGGTCGGTGAAACGCCCGGAGCTGATGGATGGCTATCTTGAGTTCGCGGAACTGCAGAAGGCAGATCATCACTATGATGATGCACTCGCAACCCTTGATGCAGCGCGTTCGTTACTACCGCGTTCAGATGAGCTGGAAAAAATCGACTGGCTCGCAGCGGAGATTGAGTATGAAGCAAAGCAATTTGAGGCGGCAGCGAAAGATTTCGAAAAAATTGCGCATGACCATCAGGGCTTGACGACCAACGCGCTTTTCAACGCTTCGTTAGGCTGGCTGCAAGTGAGCAATGAAGGCCGCTTCGCTGCCGACTATCAGGAGCTTAACGGACACGGAACGGACGATGAAGCACGCGCCGATTTACTTTTGGAACGAGGGTTAATGCAAGCAGGGCAGGGGGACGCAAAGGCAGAGAATTCGCTGCGAACTTTCTTGCGCGATTTTCCCAGGAACAAACGCATTTCCGAAGCGTGGGTCGCATTGGCGGAAATGGCCTTCCATGCGTCGCCTCCGCGTCTGGATGAGGCGCGCGCAAATCTGGCGCATGCGATGGAATCGCATCCCACGGCGGTCGCTCGAGAACGCGCGGATTACTTGAATATTTGGATCGAGGACACGCCGGCGAACATCGATGAAGCGAAGGTTCTTTTGCTGGCGACTCAGTTTGTTCGCGATCATCCCGACTCAGCATTTATTCCCGATGTGCGAATGAAACTGGCGGAAGCGTATTATCGACGTGAGGATTTCGCGAACGCGCAAACGCAGTTCGAACTTCTGGTGGCGCACAATCCCAACGGTCCGCTCGCCGAAAAAGCGCTATTTTTTGCGGCAGAATCGGCAATGGCAAGCATGGCAACAGCCTCACTCGAGCACGCTTTAACACTTTTCGATGAAGTAGTGCACAAAGATGGCGAACTAAAATGGGCAGCGCGAAACGAACAGGCTGTCATTGAGCGCAAACTCGGAAAGCCGCAGGATGCGCTCGCGCTTTACGATGAGGTTTTGAAAGGAAATGCGAAGCCCGGGGAAAAACGCGAGGCGTTATGCGGTAAGGGCGATATCTATTTCGAAATGGGAGCGACGGCGCGGGAGAACTACAAACGAGCAATTGAGAATTACGATCAATTGATTGCCGACACTGACGCATCCTTGCATTGGCGAAATCAGGCTCTTTTCAAAAAGGGTGTTTGTCTGGAAAAACTAGGCGACCAGACCGGATCGCTCGCGATTTTTTATCGCGTGTTGGAAAATGAAGGGCAGCCGGGTAAGCCACGCGAATTCTTTTGGTTTTACAAAGCCGGTTTTAACGCGGCGCGCCTTCTGGAAGAACAGGAAAAATGGAGTTCCGCGGCGGCGATATATCAAAGACTAGCGACCGCTGAAGGGATGCGCAGCGAAGAAGCAAAATCTCGTCTGGCACAGTTGCGGTTGCAGCATTTCTTGTGGGAACAATGACCGTTTTTGTCCGGTTTTCGTCCTGAAAATAGAATTGCGGAAACCCAAAAGGAGGCGCAAGCTATCACCATGAAAACAACATACAGGCTCCCCAGTCTGTATAGTGTTCTGTGCGTGGGAACGGTATTGAGCCTGGCGCTGTGCGCCTCCGCGTTCGCTGGTGACTCCGATGGTAAAAGCGTCGTGACTCAGCGGCAGTACCAAGCAGCAGTCCAAAAGCCGAAGAGGATCGTTTATTACGTCAAATCATCGGCTTCCGCGATTCCAATACCGCTTGAGCGGCTCGGTGGAATCCCGACGACAACAACGCCGATGCTGGTGGTCGGCGACCCACGTATTTCGAACCGATAAGGGGAGCACGGTCTCGCGACCAAATTCGCGAAGCGTCGAACCGGCTGCACGCCGGTCAGGGGTGGTTGTTTTCTAATTGGTCAATTTTCCAAGCCATCGTTTTGCGAAGATGAGCGCCAATCTTTTCGATGCGCTGGGAATTGGCGGCGCGGAGAAGGGTCTTCAGTTTTTTTTCCCCACCTCGCGTCTCACGGAGAAGTTCTCGGGCAAACTTTCCGCTCCGGATTTTTTCCAGAGCTGCAGCCATCCGCTTTTGCACGCCACGATCAATAATCCTGGGCCCGACAGTGAGTTCGCCCCAAAGTGCGGTCTCTGAGATGAGAGCTCGCATGCCAGCCAACCCCGCTTCGTGCATGAGATCGACGATGAACTTCAATTCATGAAGGCATTCGAAATAGGCGATCTCAGGTGCGTAGCCAGCGTCGACCAGCGTGTCGAAACCGGCGCGCACGAGCGCGCTCATTCCGCCGCACAAAACAGCTTGTTCACTGAAGAGATCCGTTTCCGTTTCTTCGCGAAACGTGCTCGCGATGACGCCGCCGCGAGTTGCGCCGATGCCTTTCGCCCAGGCCAACGCCGTTTGTTTTGCGTGTTTTGAAAAATTCTGGTGAATGGCGATAAGGGCGGGGACGCCGCGACCTTGCTCGAATTCGCGACGCACCATCTGGCCGAGACCAAGCGGCGCGACCATGATGATGTCGACATTTTCCGGCGGCCGGATCGTGCGATATAAAATCGCGAAACCGTGTGCGAAAAGAAGGGTTTGATTCGTGCGCAGAAACGGCGCGATCTCTTTTTCGTAAATCTTCGGAATCTGCGTATCGGGCAGCGCTAGAAAAAGGATGTCACTGCGCCGCACGGCTTCCTTTGTTTCGAAAACCTTGAGCCCGTAACTTTGCGCGCGTGCGCGCGATTTACTTCCGCGACGAAGACCGACAATTACGCGAACGCCGCTGTCTCTTAGATTCAGCGCATGTGCGTGGCCCTGCGAACCAAAGCCGATGACAGCGCAGATTTTTCCGCGCAGTAATTTGAGATCGGCGTCTCGATCGTTGTAAATGCGAGCGGCCATGGAAGGCGGATGAGCGCCGCGATGCTAGCGCAGCGTTTGATCAAGTCAACGACACGGCAACCGGAGCGCAAGTCGCCGCACCGAACTAATTCGCCACCGGCTGCGTTTGCGCCAGCGCTTGTAAGCGATTCACATGCGCCATTGCTGAGCGTGCTTCGTCGGTCCGCCCCATTTTTTCCAAAATGTTGGAAAGCATGACATATTGGCGTGGTTCATCTGGCTGACGGGCAACCGCGCGACGTTGCACACGCCACGCATCCTCGAGGCGATTTTGGCGAAGATCGAGCGAAGCGATGAGATTCAGAGCAACAATGTCGTGAACATCGAGCAAACTGGCATGACGAAGAGCAGCCATCGCGTGTTCCGAATCGCCCGCTTCCCAATACAAACGACCGAGAGCAACCGAAGCGCCGTAATGCCACCAATTTTTCCGCGCGTAAGCCTCGACTAATTGGAGAGCTGCCTCCGGACCCTTTCGTTCACGCAGGATTTCTGCTTCGAGAGAAACAATCTCCCACGTCTGAGGATAATCCTTTCGTGCTTGTTCCAGAATCTCCAGGGCACGCTGATCGTCTTTCTCTTCATGCCGCAGGTGAGCGAGATTCAGTACCGCAATCCATGTCCGCGGATATTCTTTTCGGAATTGAGGCACGGCGGTGTTCACGGAGAGGAGCAATGCCCTGGCCTCCGCTTTCTTGTTTTGCTGCTCAAGCACTTCTGCGAGGTTGGTGCGCGCAATCGGGTAATCCGGTGTCAATGTCAGAATGCGGCGGTAAATTTTTTCCGCTTTGGCGTATTCGCCACGATTCGCATAAATCTGCGCGAGATTGACACCGATACGCGTTGTCATGCCTCCGGCAGCTACAGTTCTGCGATAGAATGTTTCCGCCGTTATCCAGTCCGTGCTGCGAATGGCACTTCGCACGCTAAAGCCGACGACGGCAACGCTGGCAAGTGCGATCGCAGACTTGCGATACGTCGGCGGCAGATCGATCGCGCAGCCTGCGAGAAAAATCAGAAAACCGACGCTCGGCAAGTAAAGCCAGTGTTCGGCGGATGTAGCATTCAATTCGATCAGATTCGAAATCGGCAGGTAGCCGAATAAGAACCAACAGGCGCCGAAGATCCGCATGGACTGTCCGGCTCCTTTTCGAAGCGAGCCGCCAAGCATTCCTATTCCCACCGCGAGTCCAAGAATAGAAAGATATTCTGAGCCCACGGAATGCCGCCAACTTTCTTTCGTCTTGTAGTTATTCGGATCGATTACCGTTCGTTCCATGTGCAGGTTTGAAGGCAGGATCATCAGCCGTCCATAATCGCCGAGCGCGCGCAACATCAGGACCGCGCGTGTGGGGCGGCTCCATTCGGAAGATGGATTTGAATTCGGACGATGATCCGGCAGTTGGCGAAGCCCGGCATAAACGCCGAGTAAGATCACACAACAGCCTAACGAGACGATTTTAGCTCGCCGCCCAATTTGTTTTTCGAAAAAGAAAATGTGCAGAAGAAAGAGCGCGAACCAGACGCATGCGATTTCTCGAGAACAGAGAGATAACAACCCGGACAGAGCGGCCAGACCGTAGCAGGCTGGACGCAGGTAGCGCGATTTGATCTCTCGCGCGGAGAGGACAAGCAGCCAGCCAGTGCAGGCAAAGACGAAGGCCAGACTATCGGCGCGGCCCGAAATGTAATCGACGGCCGCGCTATGCACGGGATGAACGATCCAGAGAAGCGCTACGATGAAAGCGGCCGCGGAACCGACGTGGTGTTTGTCCGACGGCGGCACGCACGTCACGACGAACAGTTTCCTCAGAAGAAAGTAGAGAAGAATTCCGCTGAGAACGTGTAACAAGACGTTCGTTAGATGGAATCCATACGTGTTCGTGTTCCAAAGCATGTAGTCAAAAATGAACGAGATGTTTTGGACAGGCCGATAATGCGCGGAGAAGGAATCCAGAAAGAGGTGGTGTCTGAATGCTTCCAGAATTAGAAGCGGACTTTTGATGAAGGGATTGTCGCGCGCCAGATATTGGTCGTCCCAAACGAGCTCGCCCTGCAATGCCGGCGCGTGCACGGCGAATCCAAACAGAGCCAGCAGCGCGCAGCGTATCCAGTTGCGTCCGAGGTAGCCCGCGGCTCGTGTCATTACGGCTTTCAAGGCTTGAAGAAGTTGTGGCGCCCAACCTTCATGGTTGGTTTCCGGATTCAATTGTGTCCGAAGGGCGACCAGAAGCTCGTCTCGGTGACGTCTGACAAGTTATTGTACGCGTTTTGGGGCGCCTTGGGTAACGTATCCACGCTTTGGCTCCCGTAATCGTCGCCAAACAGATCCTGCCCGGTCACGAAAAGCGTGCTGTCTTTTTTGACGTAATTTGTCCAGTCAACTACGGCCACTGGATCACCGGTCTTCTTGCCGTTCTCAATCGCGTATTGGTCGATCGCAGCGTCGATCATGCGCAGGTCGTTCAAAATTTTTGAAGCTTGAGAGCGTTTCCGCGCGCGCAGAAAGCCCGGGACCGCGATTGCCGCGAGCAAAGCGATGATTGCCACTACAATCATGATTTCCACCAGAGTGAAACCCGCGCGTTTGACGCCGTGTCTTCTCATATTTGGAAATTGCAGAAGAGCGCCGTAGCCTTCGCGCCATTCTCACGACTCATTCCCTGTCACCGACAGCGATGACAGGAGAATGAATCGTCAGATGATTAATTGTGGCCGTATGGCGACCAGAAATCTGATCCGGCGACGTCGGATAGTGTAAGCCAGGCGGCGTTCGGCGCTTTTGGTAGAGCATCAACGCTCTGAACTCCGTAACCATTTCCGAAAAGATCTGCGCCCGTCATGTAGAGCGTAGAACCTTTCTTCAGGTAGTTTGTCCAGTCAGCGGTGTTGACCGTGGAGCCGCTCGTTTTGTTATTCTCAATGGCATACTGATCGACGGCCGCGTCGATCAAACGCAAATCATTGAGAATACGGCTGGCTTGCGAGCGTTTGCGGGCCCGGAGGAAGCCAGGCACGGCAATTGCAGCGAGCAGCGCGATGATCGCAACCACGATCATGATTTCCACGAGGGTGAAGCCCCCGCGTTTCTTGTTGATTTTATTTAACATGTTAGTGCTTTCGTTTATCTCTTATTTGTTTGACTGCGACCCACGACATCAGTCGCGGATGTTGACGTTTAAAAAGCAGTGTTAATGCCAATCGCTACGGTTTTTACGGTAAACATCGGCATCTCAAAATGAGTCCTTTTCGTGACCGACGGGGGGCCTTAGTGGGCCTTGGTGTATTCGTTCTCGTAGTTCTGCTGCGAGTCATCGCATTGGCTCGCATAACTGAGTCGCCCTTTCTCTTGCCCGCTCACGGCGACATGCATTTTTACAACGCCTGGGCGCTCCGAATTTTGCGCGGGGAATGGACCGATCATCTCGCGTTTTACGGCCTGCCGCTTTACCCGTATTTGCTCGCCGGGATCTACAAGATATTTGGTTACAATCCGTTCGTTCCCGGTTTGCTCCAGGCTGGTCTCGATGGCGGAACCGCCGTTATTATTTGCCAACTGGCAATTCGAATCTTCCAGCGAAAACAGACGGCGGAGGTGTCCGATGCAGGCGGGGCAGGTTTGCCCTATCGCGGAGAGATCATCGGTGTTCTGGCGGGCTTGGGATGGGGATTATTTACGCCGGCGCAAGCTTACTCGGTTATCCTCATGCCGAGCGCCTGGCTCGTTTTTGTTTTCTGGCTTCTTGTTTGGCTAATCGTCGCGCGACAGCAGGCGCCGGGACTGATCTGGATCCTGATTATCGGAATTGTCGTTGGCGTCACAGCGATGGGGATAGCAACCATCCTTTTTCTCATTCCGCTCCTGATCGCCGCCGTCTGCTTTAAGTGGACGATGCCTGGCAAAAGCGCACGCGTCATGGCGACGTGTGCAATTTTACTCGGCGCAATGATAGGCACGCTCCCGGCCTTTTTGCACAACTGCTTTGTCGCGCGCGATCCCGTTTTCCTGTCCGCCCACAGCGGTATCAATCTTTGGATTGGCAACAACCCCTGGGCAAATGGTTACCCACGTTTCCCGCCCGGCTTGCACGCCGGTCAGGAAGCGATGTTGCAGGATTCGATCAGCGGCGCGGAATCTGCCGTCGGGCATCCGCTGAAACGCTCGGAAGTTTCCGCATATTGGTCTGCGAAGGCGCGGAACTATATCGCTCACAATTTCGGGGCGTGGCTGAAGTTACTCGGTCTTAAGTTCATCAACTTTTGGAACGCCTTTCGTTACGACGATCTCAGCGTCATAACCACCTTGCGTGAGGAAGGCGTTATTTTCCCCGGTCTTGGCTTCGGCTTGGTAGCTGCGCTGGCGATCCCGGGGCTATTGCTTGCTTATTATCAATTTCCGCTTTCTCGCTGGGTGGCAGCGGCGATTGGCTTGCATCTCCTATCGTTACTCGGCGTTTTTGTCACGGAACGGTATCGGCTTGCGGCGGCACCCGGTTTGCTTTTGTTCGCAGCCTTTGGTCTTTGGAACTTTTGGGAAAGCTGCGTTATGGCTCGCTACCGGCGCGCTGCCGTCTATGCCGCGCTCGTGATTCTGGCGACACTGTTTGTTTCGCAACCCAAGCGCGAACCATCACTCTGGGCTCTGGACAGCTACAACACTGGTTTGCAAGCATTGGACTTGAATCACCTCGATGTTGCGCAAAAGAAATTGAACATTGCTTACGCTTATGTTCCAGATAACGCGGAGTTGAATTTTGCGCTGGGTAATCTTCGTCTCGCGCAAGGCGATAAAAATGCTGCAAAATCGTACTACTTCACAACCATTCGCCTCGACCCACGTCACGAAGGCAGCTACAATAATTTGGGAGTGCTAGCTTTGGAAGAAAATCAGGCACAGTTAGCCGCCCGATTTTTTGCGAAAGCTCTGGAGCAAAACCCCCGGGATGCCAAGACTCACTACCTTCTCGCCCGATCTGATCTCAGCATGGGAGATTTGAAAAGTGCCCGAGCCGAGATCGAGCAGGCGCTCAAGCTCGCTCCTCAACAACCGGAACTTCAGGCCTTTAAGGCCGATCTTGAAAAAAAAGCGACATCTCCGTGAGGCGCAGCAGGCACCAAAGCTGCTAAAACTTAACGGTGCTGCAACCCGCTTCTGCCACTTCTGTGATAGCTCCGCGACCATCCGTGGTTACGGATTCGTCTATCGCCTCTAATAGCGTCTCCGAGCTCGTTCTTCCACGAGATCGAAGCACCTTTTGGATTCTGGCAGCTACCTTGGTCGCATTCGCGCTGAAACTGACCATTGCCTGCACTACTCTCGGCACAAACGACGTTATTACCTTTTACGAATTCGCCAGGAATTTACACCTGCACGGCCTTGGATGGACCTATCAGCACAGTATCTCGTTTAATCATCCGCCGGTTACAGCGTTTTACCTTCGCGCGATCTATTACCTGGATCATCTGCCCTTCTGCCGCAATTACGGACTGACCTTTCCTTTTCTCCTTCGCCTTCCTGGCATTCTCGCAGATGTCGTCGTCGTCCTGGCACTACTGTGGACCGTAAAGAACGACGCGCGCGTCCGAATCCCACCATGGGCACTTTTACTTTTCGCATTAAGTCCTGTATCGCTCATGATCACAGGATTTCACGGGAACACCGATCCTGTAATGGTGATGTTTCTCGTCCTGGCTGCGATCTCAACATTACGGAACAAGCCGGTGTTAACGGGACTGTTTCTTGCGCTGAGTTGCCAGATCAAAATCGCGGCACTCCTGCTTTGCCCCGTCTTCTTCTTTTTTTGGATTGCACGTAGCGCGACATTTCCGTTCCTTATTCCTTTCGCCGTTACCACTGTTGTGCTCTGGGTGGAACCCTTGCTAAAATTTCCGGCGCTCTTTCTCCACAACGTTTTATCCTATGGTAGCTTTTGGGGGATTTGGGGAATCACTTACTGGTTGCGCCTAACAAATCTGCCACAGTTTGGAGTAGTCAGTTTTCATGGCCTCCCGCTTTGGGAAAACGTAACCGTTACAGCATTAAAGTTGTTTATCGTCGTCGCTGTTCTTACGATCGCCTGGCGCCGCAGAAATTTGGAAGGACGCGCTTTCTTTGATTCGCTCGCATACAGCTGGATTGTTTTCTTCGTTTTATCTCCGGGAGTTTGCGTGCAGTACATGATTTGGCTTGCTCCGTTTATCCTTAATGTTCTTCGCCAGCGTTCTACTGTTGGCTTACAGCTGCCAGTTCGTTCTTCGTTTTCTTCTTTTACAACGTTACTGCTCGCGGATTGCCGTGGTATGTCGCGATCTCGACTAACCGAGCTAAACCTGATCTGGACGCCATGGACAATCTGGCCATGGGCGACACTGGTCATTGCAATGATTTGGTTTTGGCCGAAGGCCGCGGAACGGATCCGGACAGAGAACTGCTTAATCTCGAGGCGTTGCAGTCGCAGCGCCACTACTAAGAGCCATGTCAGAGTTGCGTCGACGTACCATCTATTTCGCCAGCGTGATCTTGATCGTAGCGTTCGGCATTTTTCTTCGATTGCCTGCATCCGATTCGTCCAATAACGGCGGTCCGATCCACGCGCTGCAATTTCTTCATCCGGAATCGAGCCCCGACCGGATTGGTTTTGATGAAGGGATGTATCGCGGATACGTAAATGCCCTTGTCCACGGCTGGCTTGGCTCATATCCCGAGATTGTTCTTCAGTATATCGAAGTACAAGCGAGATTCCCGCGTTCGATTTTTCCGCCTGTTCGCTTTCTTTACATCTTTGCGGCATACTTGTGGCATCTCGTTTTCGGTAGCGAGGCGCTCGCGCGCTCAATCATGTTGCCTGCGTCTTCAGTATCCTGACTCTGCTGCTTTCCGGAACGTTTGCATGGCGTTTGCAGGGTCCGGCCGCAGGACTTGCCGTACTCGGCTTTAATGAGTTGTGCGCCGACTCAAATCCACATGTCCCAACATGCGCTGGTGGACGGATTTTTCACTTTCTGGACTCTACTGGCCTGTGGTTTCTTTGGGAAAATCTGCGCGACCCGCGTAACTGGCGATGGCTTCTGTTGTACACGTTAACTTTGAGTTTGCTTGTGCTAACTAAGGAGAACTCATTTTTTGTTTGGATCGGGATAATCGACTGCTATTTGTGGCAATCGACTGGTTGAAGATCGGAACCGCAACGCCAAGCCTGATCCTTTGCACCTTCGCCGGGCCACTGCTGGGCCTCGTTGTCCTTGTTTTTCTTGCAGGAGGTCTGGATGATCTCGTCGCGAGTTACAGGTTATCGGTAACTAAGAATTATCAACTTACCTACGCTATTCATACTGGAGATGGACCATGGTATCGATATATTGTGGATTTATTATTCGTTAGTCCAATCATTCTTTTTCTGGCGATCGGGCAGTATTTCGTCTAAATCGGTTGCAAAAGCCGGAGTTCTCTTTCTGAGCATCTTCGTCGTCGCAAGTTACGCGATCATGTGCAATATCAAATACGGAATGAATCTCCGTTATGCCAATATGTGGGATATGCCGCTGCGTTTTCTGGCAGTCAGTCATGGTGGCGCTATCGTTGCGGGTTACTGGTCGGTATTGCGTTCTGGTGATGTCGATCGCGATGAGCTTGGTTTGTGCCGCCGAATTGCGGCAATACCTTATTCTTTTCGTTCACTACCCCCTCTATGAATTGGTGAGTGAAGGATTACTAAGAGCGCTTAAGATTTTGAAATCCCGGTGATCTGTCAAAACTAAGCGTACCGGAGCGACTCGACCGGACGTGCTACACCGCGAGGACGCCGGTGAAGAAGACGCCAGCAACCTAACGTCAGCACTCGAGCCGCGGATTCCATCATGATTGTAAACGACATTTTGGATGCTCCGCGGCGACGCTCAGTAAAGACGATTGGGACTTCTGAAATTTGAAAGCCGTTCCGGACGACATGGAAATGAAACTCGATGATGAATCCATATCCCTCTGAAGAAAATTGCGCCCAATCGATGCTTTGGAGAACCCTGAAGCGAATAGCTTTGAATCCACTGGTGGGATCACTCAATCGTAATCCACTCAAGAAACGAGTGTAACTTCCGGCAAACAAACTTAAGAGGAGCCGTCGGACGGGCCAGTTGATCACGCGAATGCCATCGACGTAGCGCGATCCAAGGGCGACATCACAACCATTTTCGATCTCCGCCAGCAGCCGCGGGATGTCCGCGGGATCGTGGGAAAAATCCGCATCCATTTCGATGCAGACCGGGTGACCACGTCTCATTCCCCAGTTAAAACCGTCCCGACAGGCGCTGGCAAAACCGCGCCGCGTCGCGCGCTGGAGCAGGAAGACGCGTTCTCCGAAATCCGGGTGTTGCTCCACGATGGCGGCAGTTCCATCCGGCGAATTGTCGTCTACAACGACGGCGTCGACGGGAGTGGATAGAGCGAGCAGGCTACCGATCAATTTTCCGATGTTCTGCGCTTCATTGTAAACCGGAATGACGACGAGGGGCCTGGAAGCGACCAGGCTCGCGGTCTCAGGCATTTCCGTTAACTGCGCTCGAACCATGCTTGCCCTAAAGTCGAGCAGCTTCTATTCCCAAGGCATCACGTCTGCTTCCGAGTAGCGTGTTGAAAAATGACAACCCCAGCAGGTTCCGACGGATCGAGTGCATTGTCGCGATCGTCTTGAGCGTGGTCCTAATCGGACTGAATATTCTCGTCCTGTTAAATCGCGGTCCGCTGTGGCGCGATGAAATTAGCAGCTTGACGCTCGCCACCAAAACTTCGTGGGGCGAACTTTGGAAGACGCTCGTTCTGGATCCTTTCCCGCCGTTCTTTTTCGTGCTGCTCCGTGGCTGGCACGCGCTCGTTGGCGATTCCGATTTTTCTCTGCGAATTTTGGGCTTCGGTATTGGTCTCTCCTGCATCGCAGCCTTTTGGGTTAATGCGCGCCTAACGAGGCTTCGCATCCCCATCCTGTCGCTTGCGTTACTTGGTTTTAATCCAACCCATATCATTTGGAGCGATTCGCTTCGCGCATACGGACTCGGTGTTTTCTGGATTCTGATCGCCTTTGGCGCCTTTTGGCGATTTCTCGAGAAGCCGGGGAGATGGGAGTTTGTCCTGGCTCTGATCGCTGCGCTTCTCAGCGTGCAAAGCATCTTAACTAACGCGCTCCTCGTTTTTGCCTGCGGGACAGCGGTGGCAATCATCGCTTTGCGCCGGCGTGAATATCGAACTGCTGTTGCGATTTTACTTATTGGAGCAGTAGCCGCTCTTTCCCTGGTCCCTTACGTCGGCATCATCCAGGCGACTCACAGTTGGTCCAGCCTATGTAAAGCCAATGTCCCGGCTTCTCACCTTTTCAGTGTCCTCGGAGATGCAATCGCGGAGCAAGGCGTGGCCTCTGTCTGGATTTGGGGAATCGCGGCAATCGTTGCGTTAATTTTCGTCTGCCTTTGGCAAATCAGACCCGTTTTGTTCGATCAATCGGCCCAACGACGAGATCAAGTGCTGTTCGCTCTTCTCGCCGGCGGCATCGGATTCTTAACGACGATGATTTTCTTCCGAATCGTTTCCTGGCCGACCAATATTTGGTACTACCTGCCCATGCTGGCTGTCGCCGCCGTTGCAATCGATCTGATCTTCGACTTTGATCGTCGCGCGAATCTCGCGCCGATCGTGCGAACGAGTGTGGCGATCATCATCATTGCTGCTTCATTTCCGACAATTTTCGAAAAGCTTCAGACCCGGGCGTCGAACCTGGACCTCATCGCCCGATCGATTGCGCAGCGAGCCGATCCTGAAGATCTAATCGTGTTCTGTCCATTCACGGATGGAATCACGTTCCAACGTTATTTTCATCGCGAGCTGGATCAGGTAACGATACCGATGGTTCGCGACCTCTCGCTTCATCGATGGGATGAAGTGATGGAGCAGGAGCGTCGAACGAATGCGATCGAGCCGGTCCTCGAGAAAGTGGATCACAAGCTCCAGGCCGGCCGTCGCGTGTGGGTTGTCGTCAGCATCACTTTGCCGCCGCGACGTGAGGCGCCACCTCCTGTTCGGCCTCTTGCGCCGAACGACTCTCGTCCCTGGACACGGTTTGCTGCGGAATGGGGCTCAATCCTTGCCTACGATTTAAGAATTCACGGACAGACTTTCGCCGTCATCGATGTTCCTTCGGAGCAATCGATTAGCATGTATGAACACTCCTACCTGCTCCGCATCAGCGGATGGCATGACGTTCCTCCGGCGCGAGTTGCGACAGCGCAGCCATGAGCGATCGCGATCTTTACTTTGCCGAGAGCTTCACCGGCAGGGCGCAATGGTAAATCCAAAGATTGCCCGGCCCGATTCGGGCCACCAACGCAAAGCCATAGTATGCTGTTCCCTTCCATTCGTTAGGGAAAAGAACATGGCGATGACCGGAACTTTGGAACGGCGGCAGATTTGGCGACAATAACAAGGCGTAACAATCGGGCTTAATTAAGCCACCATCTATCAAGGGCGAATCGCGCAAAAATGGGGTCGTCGTAGTTCGCGCCAGTTGTGCGCGAATTAACGCGAGCGAGCGCTATCTCTTCTACGCGCGTCGCCGGAGCGCAGCCCAGCCCTAGCTACCGTTGCGGCCGGCGACTTCTCTTTTTTCGAGAGTGGCATTGGCCGTTGCGAGCAATGCCTCGTCGTCGTTGTCCGTTATGCTGCCGAGAAATTGTCGAATGTTGCGGAACGAGCGACGCAGAAACAAATCGGCGGAGCGATTATCTTCGACGACGGAACTTCCGTTGCGCCCGCTCGCCTGCAATTCGGAATCCCATCGACTGAGAACGCAGGCCGAGGCAAACATTTCCATGGCGGCGCCGGCGATCCGCTCCTGAATCAACTGCATGTCGAGAATCGGTTCGCGATAGGCTATGAGCGCGCGATTTACGGAAAGATTGAATTTCCAAATCAAGCGTCCGAGTTGTCCGGCTTTTGAACGCAACTGCTCACTCTTTACCGGAACGTCTGGAATTCGCACCGCGGCCCCAAGGCGATTCATTCCTGCGGTCCACGCTTTGCCGAGACCTTGTCGCGAAGGTTTCAACATGGTGTCGTAAATTTCTTTGAACTCCATGCCCGGTCCGCGCATGCCGACCAGCGCGATGAATGAGGTCAGCACTTCATTGCTGCCTTCGCCGATCTGATTGATGCGCGCATCGCGCAGGATTCGGCCTAACGGAGAATCATCGAAGTAGGCTGAGCCGCCGTGGATCTGGAAAGTATCGTTCACAGCGTCCCACAAGCGGTCCGTTGTGAAAACTTTCAGCATCGCCGTTTCGATCATGTAATCCTCGAGACCGCGGTCGATCAGCGACGCTGTCACCATGGTCATCGCTTCCATCGCGTAAATATCCGCAGCCATGCGCGCGATTTTTTTCTTCACCAGATCGAAGTCGCCGAGCGTCTTGTTAAATTGCTGGCGGCTGTTCGCGTGCTGAATGGCGAGACGAAGGCACGTTTTCGCACCGCCCGTGCAACAAGCGCCAAAAGTCGTACGGCCAAAATCCAGAACGGTCAGCGCCACGCGCAAGCCCTTGCCTAACGGACCGAGAACATTTTCTTTCGGAACGCGAACGTCCTTCAGCGCAAAACGTCCCGTGGCCGTTCCACGAATGCCGAGCTTCGGCATGCGCGGTTCCAGCATGGTGAATCCTGGCATGTCCGGTGTTACAAGAAATGCGGTGATCGCAGTCTTGCCTTCTTTGCCGGGAACGGGCGTCCGCGCCATAACCGTCAGCACCTGCGCGATCGCTGCGTTAGTGATATAGCGTTTTTCGCCGTTCAGGATGAAGTGCGTTCCGTCTTCACTTGGTTGCGCCTGCATCTGCACATTCGCCGCGTCGGATCCGGCGTTCTCTTCCGTTAACGCAAAAGCCGCCAGTTGTTCGCCATTAACCAAAGTCGGCAGCCACTTCGCTTTTTGTTCGCGCGATCCGAAAAGGAGCAGCGCCCGGATGCCGATGGAATGATGCGCATTTGTGAAAACCGAAGTGGAAGCGCAACGCCCGCCGATTTCCTCCAGCACTTTGCAATACGCCATCTGCGAAAATCCCCGTCCGCCAAATTCCTTTGGCGCGGTCATGCCGAGAACGCCGACGTGGCCGAGGCCGTCGATGACGCGGCGCGGAATATCAGCGTCGCGATCGATCGCGACTGGATCGAGATTTTCGTCGAGGAACTTACGGACTTCCGCGAGCGACTGATCCAGCTCGGCCTGTTGCGCCGCCGGCACGCGCGGATACGGCATTGCCCAATCCGCAATAAATTTCCCAAGGAACAACCCCTTGGCGAAGCCAAGTTCCTGATGCCCGGCAAAAAGAAGTTCTTCCGCCTGTTGAATTTCCTTCTGCCGCTGGAGCTCTGCCTCGTTCATGAATTACAGTGATAGTTCGGTTTTAGTGCGCTCGTCGACTGCAAAAAGCAGGGGGTACGGGCAGGCCGGCGCAAATTAGAGCCGGATGTTACGCTTGATCCGCGTTAAATCAAATCCTGAAAGACGATTTGGATCGGGTCGTTAGCTCCGTCCGGGAACGTAAATCGCGACAGCCTGCACGGCATTCTGCACGATCGGGCCGGCGAAACCGACCGAGCCGCCGCCGGCGCTGAAGTGCGAACGGCCGCTCGAATAACCGTAACCGCCGACGCCGATCCCGACCGAGCCGCCGTATCTTTCATGCATGCCCGTGAGCAGCAGTCCATTCGCGCCCAGCTTCGCCGCTTCCTCTTTCATTCGATAAATTGCTTCGTCCGTGCTCGCGCGCGACGCGTGTCCAAATCCGCCCGCGCCGGAAGCATCGAGCAACGCCACTTCTTCATAATGCCGCGGTGGCTCGGTGAAAACTTCCACGTCTCCCGGATCGATCGGCGCCCGCACGCGCCCGACGATTGTGTGCGAAGTCGTTGCGCAACCGGCGATCAGCAGCGCGAGAGTGAAGACGATCCCGCAGTTGCGCATCATCATAATAGAAACGGAAAACGACAGAGCTCCAGCCGTGTTCGCAGTTATCGAATCAGCGAAAAAGGTTGAGCCGCGTTTAGCTACATCCCTGACTCGTCCCGCACTCGGTGCAAACACCGCACGCACCGGCGCGAATCACTTTGTTACTGCCGCAATGCGAACAAGTGATGTCCATGAACATATTCCCGAGCGCTTCCTGCACGCGCTCGGCGTGGCTGTGACCATTTCCCGTCACCTGCGGTGAGCCCTCGTTAGGCGTATGTCCCGTAACGACGTCGATCAATTCTTTTTCCGCTGTTCGCGCAAGGTCTGAGACAGGCCGATTGAGCGCTTTCTTATCCATGTCGACAATTTCGCGCATCGGCAATTCCGCCTGTCCGCGCGAAGGCGAAGTGGCTTCCTTGTAGCCTTTGATGAATTGGCAACCGAGCCAGCGGAAGATGTAGTCGATAATGCTGGTGGCGCTGCGAATATCGGGATTCTTCGTGAAGCCGCTCGGCTCAAAGCGTTGGTAAGCGAATTTTCGAACCAAACTTTCCAGCGGCACGCCGTATTGCAGTGCGATCGAGGTCAATGTGCCGACCGTGTCCATCAAGCCGCCAATGGTGCTGCCTTCCTTCGACATGGTGACGAAGAGTTCGCCGGGCATTCCATCCTCGAAAAGACCGACCGTGATGTAGCCTTCGTGACCGGCAATTTCGAAACGATGCGTGAGCGACATGCGCGTGTCGGGCATGCGATGGCGCGCCGGTTCGCCGCGCGCGACGGAAAGTTCCTGTTCGAGTTCCAGGATGCGCGCTTCCAGTTCGGAGCGTTCGACCATCACATCGAAAGCGCCACCCATATCTCTGGTCTTTTTCGTGTTCAATGGCGCGGAGCGCTTCGAACTATCGCGATACATCGCGATCGATTTCAATCCCAGACGCCACCCTTCCACATACGCGTCCGCGATTTCATCCACCGTGGCCGCTTCCGGCATGTTCACGGTCTTGGAAATAGCGCCGCTCAGGAATGGCTGCGCTGCTGCCATCATGCGGAGATGACCCATGTAGCCTAACGAGCGTTCGCCTCTTGCCGGTTTGAAGGCGCAATCAAAAATCGGGAGATGTTCCGGTTTCAAGCCCGAGGAAATGTTCGAGCCATCGGTATCGGAAACATCTTCGATCGTGTCGAATGCGTCGATGTGCGCGATGATGCGCTCGATCTCTTCCGAATTGTATCCGAGTTTTTCCAGCGCCGGTTTTACGGTTTGATTGACGATCTTCAACATTCCGCCGCCGGCGAGCAGCTTGTATTTCACGAGCGCGATATCCGGTTCGATTCCGGTGGTGTCGCAATCCATCAGAAAACTGATCGTGCCAGTCGGGGCCAGCACTGTGACTTGCGCGTTGCGATAACCGTGGCGCTTGCCTGCTTGCGCGGCGCGTTCCCATACCTTCGCCGCTTCGTCTTTCAGGTAACTGAATTCTTTCGCGTCGGGAATCTCCGCCACCGCGCATCGATGCAGGTCGATCACTTCCAGCATCGACTTCACATTGTCTTTCGCGACCGGTTTGGCGACACCGCTGCAACGCGCGTCGCGATATCCCGGGAACGGCCCGAGCACCCGCGCCATCCGTGCACTTTGCTCGTACGCTTCACCCGTCATGATCGACGTGATCGCTCCGCACAACGCTCGCCCTTCAACAGTATCGTAGCCGTGCCCGTAGCTCATGATGAGCGAACCCAGATTCGCGTAGCCAAGTCCGAGCGTGCGGAAGATGTGCGAGTTCTCCGCGATTTCCTTGATCGGATAACTCGCGTTATCGACGATGATTTCCTGCGCGGTGATAAAGATTCGCACCGCGGCCTTGAAGCGCTCAACATCAAACGCGCCTTCCTCGTCCTTGAACTTCATCAGATTCAACGACGCGAGATTGCACGCGGTGTTATCGAGAAACAGATATTCCGAGCACGGATTGGTCGAGTTCTGCCGCCCTGTTCCCTTGCACGTGTGCCATTTGTGAATCGTGGTATCGAACTGCATTCCCGGATCGCCGCAAACGTGTGTGCCTTCGGCGATTTTGCGCAAAAGGGTCCGCGCATCTTTTTGTTCGCATGGCTGACCGTCGCGCACTCTCCGCGTCCACCATTCGCGATCCTCGACCGCAGCATCCATGAATTCATCGCTCACGCGCACGCTCAGATTTTCGTTTTGATACATGACCGAGCCATAAGCGTCGCCGTTATAGCTGCCGTCGTAACCCTGCTCGATCAGCGCCCACGCTTTTCTCTCTTCGTTCTGCTTCGCATCGATGAATTCTTCGATGTCAGGATGCGTGTCCTTGAGCGTATTCATCTTCGCGGCGCGCCGCGTTTTGCCGCCGCTCTTCACTACGTTCGCGATCTGATCGTAGACCTTCAGGAATGAAAGCGGGCCGCTCGGTTTGCCGCCGCCACTCAATTTTTCTCGCGTGCTGCGCAACGATGAAAGATCCGTTCCCGTGCCGCTCCCGTATTTGAACAGCATCGCTTCACTCATCGCCAGGCGCATGATGTCTTCCATCGTGTCGTCAACCGATTGAATGAAACAGGCGCTGCCTTGCGGATATTCGTACTGCGTCGTCGCACGTTCCGCCTGGCGCGTTTCGCGATTGTAAAAATAATTGCCGAGCCCCGCGTCTTTACCAATCCCGTACTGATGATAGAGGCCGACGTTGAACCAGACCGGCGAATTGAATGCGCCATGTTGGTTCACGCAGAGCCAGGTCAATTCATCGTAAAAAACCTGCGCCGTTTCTGCGTTCGCGAAATAACCGTCCGCTATTCCCCAATCCGTGATCGTGCGCGTGACGCGATGGATTAGTTGCCGCACCGAAGTTTCCCGGCCGCCCTTGTGCGGATCGGTGCCGTTAGCGATATCGCCGTAAAAATATTTGGAGACTGCAATTTTCGTCGCGAGCGCCGTCCAGTTTTTCGGGACTTCGATATCTTCCTGCTTAAAAATAATCTTCGCGCTGTCGTCCGTGATCTCCGCCGTGCGACGCTCCCAGTCGATTTGTTCAAACGGGGCGATCGCCTCATCACTAAAAACGCGCTCAAAACGCAATGCCGCGTTTTTCTTTTTTGCGCCACGATTTTTACGTGAACGACTCGATTTCGAGCCGTTGTTTAGAGAAGACGGTGCGATGCCGGGTTTTAGTTGAATCATGGCGACGGATAGCGGGTTAAGGTTGGGAATAGTGGTGAATTAGGGTGAATGGCGGAGCCAATAAGTTGTGAATAGGCGCATAACAACATATGGGGCTCGCCAATCAGCGGAAACACAACATGCAGCCGGTAAATGACCCTGTGCAAGCCGAAAATTGTTACATTTTTTTCCCCTGCGATTTCGGCGACAATTCCGCTCCGTTTTCCCACTTAAGCGCAGGTAAAAGCGATGCGACCCCCCTCAATGCCTCCATTTTCTCTGCCGAGCCGGACTTGTCAGGCGTCGAGTCTGCCCGGAGAACCATCTTTCCTGTTTGATCGATGATTTGGCGCCCGTCTGCTAGAATATGTTCCCTCAGTTTGATGCCGTTTTTGATCAACCATCGCGCGTGCTTTAGCGCCGCTTCGCAGTGATGGCGCGTGAGCAAGAACAGGAGCTTTGCCGCTTCAACATGCGGCCGTCTTTCCTCTTCCGTAACGCAAGCGAGGCTGTAATCGTAAGCCTGGCCGATTTCATCCAGCGTAAATGATTCGGGCGTGAGATTGGGAAGAGTGTCCCTTTCGATTCGTTTTTTGCAGAGGAAGACGACACTGCCCGCGCCCGGAATTTGGTGCAGCCATTCGAAATGATCGCGCAGGCGCCACATCAGGAGGTGACTCGTCGCGGCGATCGGATCGTGAAAGACAAAATCCTGTTGTACCACGACCGAAGCGCCGGGCATCAAGAGGGGAAAAAATCCTGAGACAATTTTTTTTGCCAGCGGCCACGACTTCATGGCATCGACGAAAAGAAATTCCACCGGTCCGGATGTCGGTTCGTAATTCAACAAGTCCTGTTGAAACAAACGGACAGCATTCTTGTAGGGCGCGAGCGACTTTTGCACATCATGGAAGAAGCTCTCTCCTTCTCCATACAGCTTCGGCATCTTGATGTTGTCGGCGACCGGATCCATCCATTTTTTCCAGATGAAAAGATCGAACGCTTCGATGATGCGGTTGTTTCTCGCTCGCCAGTTTCGTCTCAAACCGTGTGCGAGCGCAAAAGTGGTCGCTCCGTACCAGCAGCCTAGGTCGACCATTCTTCCCTTGCCGGAAAAACATTCGCGCGCGTAAGACTCGCAGAAAGCCAGCTCGCGCGGGATGGTCATCGACCGAAGGTCAGGCGGCTGGCGATATTTTTTATAGCGGCGCGGGAGTTTCCTCAGCCACTTTTGCAGACGCGTTTCCATTTCTTTTGCAAAGCGATCATCTCACGAGATAATTAGCGTTCCAAGCTGGGGAAGGGTGGCTGAGTCCGGTTGAAGGCACTCGACTCGAAATCGAGCGTGGGGTTAAACCCACCGTGGGTTCGAATCCCACCCCTTCCGCCATGTCGGCCGATGTGAATGGTAGGGATGGCAATAGATGTTCTATCGCATTGCCGGCAAACTGAGCTTCACTTCCAAGCTTCAAGAAGTAGGAACGTCCAGACTCAGCCGAGCTAAAATCCTTCCCTCACTTACGAGCTTCACTTCGCTTAACTAAATCCGCGCGGTTGAGGTCGAGATCCTTTTGTTCGATCACCTTCGCATCCGGCGAACTCTTCTTCAGGGCGTCGAGAAAATCGGCTGCCTTTCCCACGATCACGAGGCTCATTGAAGTGGTGAAATATTTTTTCGCAAACGACGTCACCTCTTCGGTCGTGGTCCCTTCGATCGCAGGAATGTATTTGTCGAGCGTGTCGAGTGGAAGATCATAGGCAGCAAGTCCGTTGAGTCCGAAGACAAAGCCATCGTTGGTTTCGAGACTACGAGCATACTGGCCGGTCAGCACCGCCTGACGCGATCGCAATTCCTCGCCCGACACCGGCTCGGTCGCCATGCGTTTCAACTCTGCGCCGATCAGCTTCGCGACTTCAGCCGCCGACTCATTTTTTGTTTGCGCGCTTGCGATGAATATTCCGGGCTGGCGCCGTGCTTCGATCGAGCTGTCCGCGCCGTAGCTTAGCCCGCGTTTGATTCGGATTTCGCGATTCAGACGTGAGTTGAATCCATTACCCAACGCCGCGTTTGCGACCAAGCCCGCATAATACTCAGGCGACTTTCGTCTGATCCCTGGTCTGGCCACAATCACGGCGGCCTGACCAGCATCAGGCATGTCGACGACGAATTCTTCGGGCTTCCACTCGTCCGTCACCGGGCGACTTTTTTCGTCGGGCGCAAACTCCTCATTTTTCCACGCACCAAAAAATCTCTGGGCGAAATTCTTGCCTTCACCAAGTGTGATATCGCCGACCAGAATGAAAACCGCATTTTGCGGCGCGTAATGGCTCTTGTAGAACTTCATGATCTCATCGCGCCCAATCGCCGGCAAAGTCTCCAACGTGCCACTGCCGGCATGGCCGTAGACGCCCATGCCAAACACCACTCGGTCCGCCGCCAGGCGGGCCAGCAATCCCGGCTGTTGCAGGATCACGCGCAGAAAATCCATCCGCTGGCTTCTCAGCCGATCGATTTCCTCCAGCTTGAACGCGGGATGCAATATCACATCGGCGAGAATTTTTAACGCGGGCTCTGCCTTATTCGACATCACCGTCACATTCGCCGCAGACGTGTCCCGGCCTGCGCCGGAATCGATCGACCCGCCTAACGATTCAATCGCGCTCGCGATTTGCGGCGCCGACATCGTTTCAGTTCCTTTGGTCAAAAGCTCGCCCGTCATTGTCGCGACGCCTGCCAGGTTCTCCGGATCCGCAGCGGCGCCATTACAAACCAGGACTTGCGCGGAGAGCAATGGCAGACCGTGACGTTCCACCACGATCACGCGCAGGCCGTTGTCGAGTTTCGCTTCCTTCGGTGTCGCGAACTTAATTTCGTGTTTGGGCGAAGGCGTCGGCGCGACGTCCACACCGCCAATCGCCAGGGCCGCTTGAATTGCCGCCAGCCAAAAACCTCCAACCAGCAAGAGAAGCGTTTTTTTGATCAAGGTTTTTTCGCCTCCTTTTTTTGCGGCTTCATTGCTTCAGGCAGATACTCGATCACGACCTTCTTTTTGCCGGTGATGTAACGGTTGAGGATCTCCCTGATTTGCGGAGCAGTCACCGCCTGGAGCATGGCCAGGTCGTTATTCATTCGATTCGGATCTCCGAAAATGACAGCGGCTTCGCCGAGAACGCCCGCTTTCCCGTTGTTCGTCTCACGTGCCACGAGCTTTCCAGTCAGAAACCGATTTTTCGCCTTTTCCAGTTCGGCTTCGGTCACATCTTCTTTGAGCACCTTGTCGAGTTGCGCGCCTAACGACTTTTCTGCATCCGCCGGCGATTTGCCCTTGGCCAGAATCATTGTCGCGGTCAATAAACCGAGGTCTTGGCGCAAATCGGCATTGAAAGAAACTTGCTGCGCGATTTGCTGCTCGTAAACCAGCGCTTGATACAGTCGCGACGATTCGCCGCCGGCCAGAATCTCACCCGCCAGCTGAAGCGCCGGTGTGTCCCGACTCCGGATTGACGGAGCGAGGTAAGTGATCGCGATTCCTGGGAGCGGCACTTTCGCGCTGTAGGACACGACACGTTTGTCTTGCTTCCGCGGCGGTTCCACCGTTGTCACGCGCGGTATTTTTTTCGCCGGTCTTTTGATCGCGCCGAAATACTTTTCGATCCAACCGTGCAGTTCGTCTGGCTGAAAATCGCCCACGACGATCAGACTTGCGTTGTCCGGCCGATAAAAAGTGGAATGAAATGCGCGCACCTCGCTCAGCTTCGCAGCGTCCAGCTCCGCGATATTACCGATCCCCGGCCGCTTGTAGGGGTGAGTCGCGAAAGAATTCTGCGCGATTGCGAGATTGAATTCACCGAACGGATTTGCCAGCACTCGCTGCCGGTATTCTTCTTTCACCACGTTCCGCTCCGAGGAAAAATTGGCATCCGTTACAGCCAGTGACGACATCCGTTCCGCTTCGGCCCACAGAATCGGATGAAGATGATTCGATGGAACTGTCTCATAGTAGACAGTCACGTCGTCGGCTGTATAGGCGTTGTTTTCGCCTCCGACATTTTCGACAAGTTGCTCAAACGCGTCGGGCTTGAGATGCTCATTTCCCTTGAACATCATGTGTTCAAAGAGATGCGCGAAACCGCTCCGGCGGGCCGGGTCATCCTTCGAACCGACGTGATACCAGACCTGGACCGCAACTGTCGGACTGGTGTGATCTTCGATGCTGTAAACCTCCAATCCGTTAGGCAGCGTTTCGTGTTGAAAACTCAGCGGCCGGATTGATATCGGGTTCGGAGGCGGCGACGGCTCGCTCGCCCCTTCGAGACGACCGAACATCGCAAAGAAGAAGAGCGCCGAAGTCAGGAGGGCTTTCACGAGAGCGCTACCGTAGCGCGTCGCAGCGTGCGTGCGAATAAAATGCGTCGCGCAGGAATTTTGATAATACATCGATCTGTTTAAATAAATCAGGCCATAGCGCGTCGCGAATGTGAGCGGAATCGGTGCGCTTTCTTCGTAACTTTAGCAAAAACTCGCTTGCCAATTGGTACGCGTGCTGCGCATAATCGGCTCTTGGTGATCAGGGCGAATTGTCGGGCGCGGTTTACCGCAGCGGATTTCGATTTCGTCGTGCGCACGCTGGCGCGTTCGCAAAAAGATCACGTTTCACTCGTCGACCTGCTCGCCGACGACGACACGCGCGATAATGTGCTCGATCATCCGCGGCTCGTAGACGCGATTCTTTCCAATGCGAATCATCTCACGATTTCTTCGCAATTTTATTTTTACGTGCTCGCGCGTCACGTTCTGCAACAGGCCGGAATTTCCGATCGGAAGTTGTGCGATTACGTCGGTTCGCTCCTCGAAACTTTCTCGCGCGCAAATCTGTTGCGTTCGCCGCATGCGCCCGACGAGTCGAACGCGCAATATATTTCCGACATGCTCATCGCGTTAACGCGCGCAACGCCGGAACAGGCGTTCCTTCTGCGGGCGCATGTTGGGAACTACTCGCTCTTCATTAGCGGAATTTTTCACGAGAACACGCAACGGCGCAGCCAGCGTGGCGCGCCCGACATGGAATTCTACGAACAAGTCGGTCGCACCAACTATCAACTCGTTTCCTCACACGCCACGGCGCGACGCTGCGAATTGAGCGACGTCTTCGAAAGCCTGGCCGATCGCTTTCGCGATGTGCGTCTCGCGCTCAATCAGCTTTCCGATCAATTGCTCAATCTGGACGAGGACGAAAACGCTTCGTTGCTATTGTGAACGAAACGCTTTTCAGCCAAATCCAAAAACTTTTCGAACGCACTTACGCAAACGTCGGAATCAATCTGGAAGATTGCCTGATCGACCGCGCCCGTTGCGCGCAGTTGAGCAAACTGGCCGGCGCATCGGCGCGCGAATTGAGCGAGCTCGCGCGAACTTTCCTGCGGCACGCCGATGATCAGCTTTACGTCGGGATTTATTATTCGCGCTGGTTAATCGAGCAGCTCGAGCGCCATGATCCGCGCGCAGGACTGAGCGACACGAATATTCGTTCGCTCATCGTGTTCGTGGAAGAAATCAATCATGCGCTGCATGCGGCGCTGCAGTTCAAGACCGGACAGCGCGCTATCGAGTCGGAGGAATTCGCGCGCAATCTCGAATTGCAGGCGCAGGTCGATACTTATCTCGTGCTCCTGTTGTTCGTTGCATTTTTCCGCAAGACGCAAAGAGTTTCCCGCGACCGATCGGCGTTGGCTGCGCTTCCATCTTTTCGCCCGACAAAATCCCGGCGCGTTTCACGACGCAAACCTGCGTGGTCGTTATCTGGAGACGACTGAGCTCGCGACCAGCTACACAAAATTTCTCGACACACTCAACGGCATGCGACGTCTGGAAGAAATCCGCAGGTTTCGCTCGCTCGATTACGACGCAAAGAAGATGCGCATCCTGGCTTTGATGAACGTAAAAATTCCGCCGGCCTTGTGCGATCGTTCCCACTAATCTGTCATCCCGAGCGCAGCGAGGGACCCCACGAGTTAACTTGTGACAACGCAAGCTGAGATCGTGAGGTCCTTCGCTGCGCTCAGGATGACACGCAAGAAATGCCGCGGAATAGCGCGATGCGTGCATTTCAATTTGTGAACGCCGCGACACTCGCTTAAACATTGCGCAATGTTCAGCCTCACCATGCTCGGCAGTGGTAGCGCCGGGAACAGCGCGCTCGTTGCGACAGATCATTGTCGGCTTTTGATCGATGGCGGATTAAGCGCGCGCCAGATTTTGACGCGATTGGAGGTTTGCGGAGTCAGTATCGAGCGACTGGATGGCGTCCTTCTCACACACGAACACGGCGATCATGTCTGCGGATTGGAAGTGCTGTGTCGCAAATTTCAGATTCCGATTTACTGCAACGCATTGACAGCGGAAGCGGTTCGCTACGGCTGCGACTCGTTAGGCGCGCATCGTAATTGGCGCATTTTCCGCACTGGCGCAGAGTTTTCGATCTGCGACGTCACGGTGGAAACGTTTCCCGTTCCGCATGACGCGGTCGATCCGGTCGGCTTCGCGTTTCACGCCGGGAAGAGCGGCCTCGGTTTCATTACCGATCTTGGTTATCCCACGAAAATGTTGGTCGAACGTTTGCGCAAAGTGCAAACCCTTGTCATCGAAACCAACCATGATGAGAAAATGTTGCAGAACGATCCGCACCGTCCGTGGCCGGTGAAGCAGCGCATCCAATCCCGTCACGGACATCTTTCCAATGTCGCGGCGGCGAGCGTGATCGAGCAATTGTTGCCGGGAAAAATCGAGCGCGTTGTGCTCGGGCATCTCAGCCGCGATTGCAACACGCCGGTGCTCGCGTCCGGCGCGGTGCAGGCTTTGCTCCAAAAATGCGGCCGGCGGGATATTGAAGTTTATTGCGCCGATCAGCGCGAAATGAGTCCGCGTTTTCAAATCGGCGAAACTGTTGCGCGCGCGTTTCAACCAACTTTCGAACAGATTTTTTTCCAAACGCACGCGGCATGATCATCCGCGACGCGACCGAAGCCGATCTTCCGGCCATCGTCGAAATTTTTAACGCCACCATTCCAAGCCGGATGGTGAGCGCGCAGGTCGAACCGGTTTCGGTCGAGGACCGCTTGCCATGGTTTCGCGCCCATTCGCCCGATCATCCTCTCTGGGTAATGTGTGAAGGCGACCAGGTAATCGGCTGGCTCAGCTTGCAGACGTTCTTGCCGCGCTGCGCGTATGCCGGCACAGCGGAAGTGAGCGTTTACGTTCGCGAAGATTTTCGGCGCAGTGGCGTCGCGAAAAGTTTGCTCAACGAAGTCGTCAGGCGTGCGCCATCGCTCGAAATCACCGCGCTCATCGGTCACGTCTTTGCGCATAACGAACCGAGCCTGCGTTTTTTCGCCAGGGCGGGATTCGAGCGTTGGGGATTGTTGCCACGCGTGGCCAGATTGGACGGCGTCGAACGCGATCTCGTCATCGTTGGGCGTCACGTTGGCTCAAACTGACAGCTCCTCCTGGTTGATCGCATGTGGCCGGAGTCAACGCCCACCTGCGCTCTGCCGGAACGCTTGTAGAGTGTTCATGATCGGCTTACCTAACGAACTCGGATGCCGAACAAAGCCTCTTCAAATCGCAGAAAAACTTCGCTCCCGTGGATGTCGGAATGGACAAAGCGAGAACTCCGCACTTTCCGCGCGTTGAAATCGCCGATTGGCGTTCAGCGATTCCTTGATGAACTCTCTTATAATCTTGCTTACACGGCATGTTCGCCGCGAAAAGTCTTGCGCGATCGCACCGCATCTTGTTTCGAAGGCGCGATTTTCGCCGCGGCCGCTTTGCGTGTTCTGGGATTCCCGCCGCTTATTTTCGATTTGGAAGCGGACCGCGACACCGATCACGTCATCGCGATTTTCAAAGTGCGCGGGCACTGGGGCGCTATCGCAAAATCGAATTTCACCGGCTGCCGGTATCGCGAGCCGGTGTATCGAACTCTGCGTGAGCTCGCGCTCAGCTATTTCAATATTTACTTCAATCTGCGGTTCGAGCGCACCTTACGTCGCTACTCACGTCCGGTGAATCTGGCGCGCTTCGATCGCCTTAATTGGATGACGACGGAAAAACCGATCTGGTTTATCGCCGAACATCTCTGCGAAATTCCGCACATTCCGTTGCTGACGCCGTTCATGGAGAAAAATCTCACTCGCGTCGATGCGCGGACGGTTCGGGCCGAAATGCTCGATCACCGCGCCAAATAATTTCTTGCCTAACGAGTTATTCGGCGCGCAGCGCGATGATCGGATCGACGCGCGTGGCCCGCCGTGCAGGCACAAAACAGGAAGCGGCGGCAACGGCGGCAAGCAAGCCGGCGACCGCGGTGTAAATAATCGGGTCAAGCGCATTCACCTGGTAAAGAATGTTCTTCAAAGCGGCTGCGCCAACGACGCCGAGCAACAGCGCGGCTGCGCCCGCGCCCAGAAAAAGGCCAATCGCCAATTGCCAGGCTCCTTGCGTCATGACGAGGCGGAAAATTCTCTTGGCATCCGCGCCCAAGGCCATACGGATGCCGAACTCTTGCGTGCGTTGATTGACGGAAAAACTCATGACGCCATAAAGCCCGACGCCCGACAGGAAAAACGCCACCGCGCCGAAAATGGCGAAGAGCGTCGAGATGAGACGATTTCCGGAAAGAATTTCCGCATGCAAACGTCCCGGCGTGCCTCCGAAGTAAGTGGGCAGATTCGGATCGAGCGCTGCGACTGCTTTGGCCAAAGGCGCAGCCAGCGTGTCGGCACGTTGGCCTGGATGCGGACGAACGATCAAAGTGGCGAACTGTGGCGCTGGCGGAACGCCAAGCAGCGGAAGGTAAAAACCACTGTTGTCCGTTTGTTGATTGAATGGACCCTGCATCAGAGTCTCGGGAACCACGCCTACGATCGTGCGCCAGGGCTGGGGTTGCGCCGGATTAAAAATGCGCACGCGCCGGCCTAACGGGCTTTCGTTCCCGAAATATTTCCGGGCAAATCCCGAGCTCACGATCGCTACCGGCTGTTTTGCGTCGTTATCTTCGATCGTGAAATCGCGTCCTTCCAAAATCTTCAAGCCCATCGCATCAAAGTAACCGTCGGAGACAAAATCGAAGTTACCCTGCGGCCGATCGCGATCGGTGATGTACGTTTGGCCGTCCACCTCGTACTGACCAAAGCCGCCGAAGGTCATGCGGAAACGTCCACTCATCGCCGCTTTTTCGAATGCCGGATTGCTGCGCAAAGCGCGCAAGCCGCGCGCGAAAAACTGCTGGCGCGCCTCGGAGGTTGGATAATCGCCATCCATCAAACCCATGCGGGCGCTGTAAACGCCTTCTTCATCATAGCCGTAATCCAGTTTGGTCTGGTTACGGATCGATTTGACTTGCAGCGCGGCGGCGATCAAAAGCGCCGCGGTTACGGCGATTTGGCCGACGACGAGAACGCGCGTGATGATGTTCACCAGTCTGCTCGAATTGCCGCGTCCGCCTTCCTTCATTACTTCCGCTGCGTTAGCCCGCGCGCTCATCCAGGCGGGGACGAGGCCGGAGAGAAGCGTGGCGCCGAGCGCAAACGCCACGGTAAAGGCCAGCACTTTTCCGTCGATCGTGAACACAACCCAGTAAGGAGGCGGGAAAGGCGATGCGTTGACGGCGTGGATGAGCAACGCCACGGCCCAATAGGCCAGAAGGACGCCAATGACAGTGCCGAAAGTAGCGACGAGCAGGCTTTCGGTCAGCATTTGCCTAACGAGTCGCCAGCGCGTGGCGCCGAGGGCGCCGCGAATGGCCAGCTCCTTCGCGCGCAAAGCCGCGCGACCGAATTGCATGTTCATGACGTTCACACAGGCGATGATCAGAACCAGAATAACGGCGGCGAGCATGGCGAAAACGGTCTGGCGCAGTTGCGGTCCGGTGAAAGTATTGAGCAACGGCTGCACGCTCGCGGAAGTGAGCTGACCATTGGATTTCGGATTGTCTTTGGCCATGCGTTTGGCGAGGCCGACAAATTCCGCGTTCGCCTGGTCGATACTCACGCCTGGTTTGAGCCGGCCCATGACGGCCGGTCCGTTGGCGGACGGATCTCCGCGTGGCTTTGGTGGAAACTCGTTGTAGAGCGGAACCCAAAGCTGTTCCGAGACAGGAAACTTAAAGCCTTTCGGCATCACGCCGATGATCGTGGCCGCTTTGCCGTTAATTCGAATTGCCTGGCCGACAATTTTCGGGTCGCCGTTGAAATCCCGCTGCCAGATTTCGTAGCCGAGGAGCGCGACCTTTTCTGCGCCCGGTTTGTTATCCGCCGCGGTGAAGTCGCGGCCCATGATGGGTGAGACTCCGATGATCTTGAAAAAATCCTCGGTGACGTAACCGCCGGTGTAACGCTGCGGATTATTCTTGTAGGTGACGTTGATGGTCGAGCCGTTGAGGTAGCCCGTCATCATCGCGAACGATTGCTGTGCCGCGCGCATGTCTTCGTAATCCTGGGCCGAGGGAATATTGCCGGCGCCGAAATTATTATTTTGCGGCGTCCCCTGCGGATCGATCAGACCGACGCTCATCAGTTGTTCGGGATGGGGAAAAGAAAAACCGCGCAGGATGAGCGCATTGACGACGGTGAATTGCGTAGTCACGCCGCAGATGCCGAGCGCGAGGACGAGGACGGCGAGGAAACAAAACGTTTTCTCTTTCACCAAAACACGGAGGCCGACGCGGACATCTTGCAGGAAGGATTCGAAAAACATAAGTCAGGATTGAGTGGGTTGATGACGAAGCTTGGAAAAAACGGAGACGAAACGAGTAAGCGACAGTGGAAAGTTGATGGGCCTCACTTCTTCGATGAGATGGAATTGCGAGACCATTTGGATTCAAAAAAAATCGGCGAACACGAAGCCTATTGCAGAGGCCGTGCCAGTCGGACTTTGCTAACGCGTAAGCTGTTGAATATCAATACGGGTGCGCGATTAACGCATTTTCGAATCTCAATTATAATGCTCGTCTGCGGGATTTTTGCGTCCCGCTATCGGGAAGAGATTGCGCATCAAGCGCGATCGATTATCACGAAGCACGGACTCTGCCCGCGATCTCCACCGCTTCCTGCTCCAATGGCGCATTGGCATAACCGACGGTCATGCACTGAAAAAGATAATCGCGCAGGAAAGGAAGGATCCCGCCGAGTCTCTCGTATTGCATCACATGCACCAGCTCGTGCGCGATCAATGCGCGGTCGCGCCAGCAATCGCTCCGGATAAAGATGCCGTAATGCAAAGCCAGCCCACACGTCGTTGGTGTGAGGAATTGAATCGCGCTTGCGGCTGCTTTCAGCATCGGATCTTTCGGAAATGGAACGCGATCGAGTTGCAACAGTCGCACCCGATCAGGTTGTGCGACGCCAATTGCTCGAGCGTCAGCCATTTCCTGATCGGAAAGCGGAACGCCGATGCGGAGCATCCGCCTTTCTTGTCTCTGCACCCAACTCGCCGCCAGCGGCAATAGGAAATCAAATTGCGCGATAATCGCCTTCTTTGTCATTCCAAGCGAAGTCGAGGAATCTCTCATTTCAGGTAGGTAGGGACGTTTTTCCGAAAACGTCCGACCAATTTCACGGACGGCTCGGAGAACCGTCCCTGCTCGAAAGAATCGGTCGTGCGTTCACGCTTCCTCGTTACCAATAACGAGATGGATTACGCCGGCCGGATCGGAAATCCAAAAGCCATCGAAATCTTCGCGCAACGGTTCCACTTCATCGCGCCGCGCGACGCCGTTGATTTTCAAATAAGATGCTGCGGCTTCCGTGTCGTTTGTTTCCAGCTCCAGCCAGATGTCGGCGTGACTGAGGTTCGGCACGCGGTCGACCCACAAACGGTTCGGGCCAAATTGAAAAATGCAGCCGTCCGCTTCCTGTTCGATCAACGGCAGGCCGAGCGTATCGCGATAAAATGCGATTGTTTGCTCGTAGGTGTGGCTTGGGCATTTGATCGCGATATTCGCACCGCCAGAAAATTGCGGACCGTTAACGTTGGCAACCATACTCGTTAGGCAGGAAAAACCTGCACACTAACCGCCACCAGACCCGGTGCCACCGGGTTCGGTCATTTTCACCGGATCGAGTGCATCGTTCAATTCACCCTGCGGCAGAATCTTTTTCTCGACGCAAATTTCACGAACTGTTTTTCCCGTGCGCGCGCTTTCCTTCGCGATCTCTGCGGCGCGATCGTAACCAATCTTCGGCGCGAGACTCGTCACCATGGCCATGGAAAGCTCGACCAATTCTGCACAGCGCTTTTCGTTCGCAGCAATTCCAGCAACGCATTTCTCGGCGAAGACGTCACAGGCGTTTCGCAAAATTCGGATGCTTTCGAGAAGGTGATGCGCCATTACGGGCATCATGACGTTGAGCTCAAAATTTCCATTCGCTCCCGCCCAGGCGATGCAACTGTCACTGCCAATGATCTGCGCGCAGACCATCATCATCGCTTCGCACATCACGGGATTGACTTTGCCGGGCATGATCGAGCTGCCGGGCTGCGTCTCCGGCAATCGAATTTCGGCGATGCCGCAACGCGGCCCGCTCCCAAGCCAGCGAATATCATTGGCGATTTTGAAAAGGCTAACTGCAATCGTCTTGAGCAACCCGCTCGCTTCCACAAATGCGTCTTTCGCTCCCTGCGCTTCGAAGTGATTCGTCGCTTCGCGAAACGAAATGCCGGTTCGATGCTGCAAATGCGTCATCACCTTCTTGGGAAAATCGACGTGGCGATTGAGACCGGTGCCGACCGCAGTTCCGCCGAGCGCTAATTCTTGCAGAACGTTGATTGCACGTTCGGCGCGATCCTGCGCGTAGCGCACTTGTTGGGCGTAACCGCTAAATTCCTGACCGAGTCGCACTGGCGTCGCATCCATCAAATGAGTGCGACCTATTTTGATGATGTCCCAAAATTCTTTCGCTTTCTTGTCCAGTTCGCCGTGTAACTCTTCGAGCGCCGGAACAAGAAAATCTTTCAATTGTTCCGCAGCGCTGATGTGCATCGCTGACGGAATAACGTCATTGCTTGATTGCCCCATGTTGACGTGATCGTTCGGGTGAACGGGATCTCGCGCGCCGATCGGTTTTCCCGCGAGCTGACAACAGCGATTCGAGATTACTTCATTGGCGTTCGTGTTCGTGCTCGTGCCGGAACCGGTCTGGAAAATGTCGAGCGGGAAATGTTCGTCGAGTTTTCCTTCGATAACTTCTTCCGCCGCCTGCACGATCAGCGCCGAACGATGGGCATCGAGCAAACCGAGATCGTGATTTGCCTGGGCCGCGGCCCACTTGATTAAACCGAGTGCGCGAATAAACGGCCGGCTGAAACGATAACCGCTAATGGGAAAATTGAGAACAGCGCGCTGCGTCGACGCGCCGTAAAGGGCCGACTCCGGGACGGACATTTCGCCCATCGAGTCCTTCTCGATGCGGGTCTTGCCTGACGTCATGAACTGACTTGTGCGGGCAGGGGAACGGCGCCGTTGTGGGCGTGATGCTCGCTGCCGTTTCGTGTGTTTGCTTTATGAAAGACAGTGATGAACATCGGCGGAATATTTTGCAAAAAATATTCCGATTCCGATTCGTCGAAAAAAGTCGCGTGCTGTTTTAGCTCATTCGTCACCTGGTAAATAATGAAACTGCCCCCGGGCTTGAGCGCGTCGTGCGTTTGTTGCAGCAGATCCCGTTTCTTCCTGATCTCAAGGATGCTGAACGGAATTCCGGACAGAATGTAATCGCAGGGGCCAATGTCCAGGTGCGCCAATGCGTCGCCCAGCGTTGCGGCATCGGCATGGAAAACGTGGACACGCGGATCGCTGGCAAATTGCCGGCGCAAATCTCGCGAAAAAGCGGAGTCGAGTTCGAAAAGCAGGAGTTTCGCGTCCGCGCGCATGCGGCGAGCGATTTCCCGGGAATGCACGCCTTCACCCGGGCCGTATTCCGCGATGACACGGGCACGGCTGAAATCGATTTTATCAGCGACCCGCTCGACCAACGCCTTCGAACTGGGAACGATGGAAGCGATTTGAAACGGCCGCTGCAAAAATCGCTTAAAGAACAAAACGCTCATGAAGTGGCGAACTTCAACCGCCGCCTCCGCCTTGTCCAGTCGCGATTGGCGGGGCATAAGTCCGTTTTAACGAGCTGTTCCGAAGACTTTGTGTGCCAGAATGATTACCTAACGAGAGGAAAGGATTGACATTCATTCTAAAATTTATAAAGCTCTCCGAAGCGAAATGTCTTGCCGTGTCTGACGTAAGTTGCTGATTTTCATCCATGCACAACCTCTTAACGGTTAAGGAAACTGCAAAGTATCTACGGATACCGCTCCCGACCGTTTACTACCTAGTTCAGCGCGGACAGTTACCCGCCATCCAAATCGGTGGTCGATGGCGCATCAAGAAATCTTCCCTCGATAAAGATATCTTGAAGGAAGATAAGTCGGGCCAGCCGACTGTTCTTGTCGTGGATGACGACGCCAGCCTGCAAAGTCTCTTCAAGATTTTCTTGAAGAAGATTGGCTTCAGTCGCGTCGTCGTCGGCACGGTGAAGGAAGCACTCGTTGCTCTCGAGAAACAGAAGTTCGATCTTATTTTTCTCGACTTGAAATTGCCGGACGGGCCGGCGGACGAGGTTTACGAAACCGCGAAAGAAGAACAGCCGGATTGCCCGATTGTTATCATCACCGGTTATCCGGACAGCGAAATGCTCGATCGGATTCTGGCGAAAGGCCCGGTCACGGTTCTGAAGAAGCCGCTCAAGGCGGAGCAGCTCAAAGAGACCGTGCGCATTCTCGGCCATAAGGACGCGGTCAAGCTCGCCGCCTAACGAGCAATCATTACAGATTTTTGCTGCAGCCGGAGTGGAACTTTGGCTTCCACTTGACTCTTCACGGGGCACTCGTTCACTTGTGCCTGTTCCAGCGCGGTTAGCTCAGTGGTAGAGCACTACCTTGACACGGTAGGGGTCACTGGTTCGAACCCAGTATCGCGCATGATTATCTGTTCGGCTTTGCGCGATTAGCGCGCTAAATCGCGCGGCGCACCGCGTTAGCTGCGCCGAGCATTGCTCAATTGTCTCGATAGCAAGAATGCTCCCGCGCCGAGCAGCGACCACGATGCCTGGATCGCGAAACCGAGCGACGCCGCGAGCGCGGCAATGGTCGATGGAACATGCGCGAGATTGCCCAGGAGTTCCTGGAAGAGCGTCTCTCGTACGCCGACGCCGCCGAAAGAAATGGGTATCGCGGTAACGGTATTCACGAGCGGCATGATCGTGAGCATGTCGGCCAGGTGCAGCGTGTGGGAAGCCGCGCGGTGGAGTGATTCGGCGGCGCAATAATAACTCACGTAATACGCCAGATGTGAGACAACGGTCAGGACAAAGGCGCTCAGCATCACGACTCGATGTCTTCCATAGAGATTCAGCGCATTACCCGATTCGATGAAGGTTTCTCGGAACGGCAATCGTTGGGGAAGTTTGTTCAGCAAACCGAAACCGGCGGCGCAAAATAGAAACACGACCAGGACAAATCCGCCGGCGAGCAGACTGAGCGCGAGATACGTGATGTGCAAAGTCGCCGTGGAACTCTTCAACCAATCGAAACGCCAAAAGAGACTGAGCGCGGCGAGAAAGACAACGGAAAGCAAACCGAACAGCCGATCCATCGCTACCGAAAGGGTCGCGCGCGTCCTGTGACCTCGCGTTTGTTTAAAGACATAATAAAGCCGCATCACGTCGCCACCGATGAGCCCGGGCAGGAACATATTGAAGAACAGACCGACCATGACGATACCGGCCGCGCGCAACCAGCCGATCACGATGCCCTGCACCCGCAGCAGCATTTGCCAGCGCACGGTCGCGAGCAGTTCGACGATGCTGTAACAAATCCAGCCGAGCAAAAGCCAATGGCGATCTGCTTGCTTCAACGCGTTCGCGATCTGCGCGCGTTTGTGCGGATCGTGAAAGACGTAGAGGATTCCCGCTCCAGTAACGAGAAGCTGAAGTGAAATAATACCGACGCGTTTCAACACCGAAATGATCGCAGAATTCTTCTTTGGCATCCTAATGTCGAAGGTCTTCCTTACGTGGCTTCGTCAGAGTTGCGTAAATGTCGACCGAATACGGCAAATCCACAGTATTGATATGAAAATCAAAGGAGCGTAATGGATAGAGCAGCAACGATTTCTTCAAAGAAGCGTTGAGCAAATGAATCCACCGGGAAATCCAAAGATGCGCGAATTTCAAAATCGCATCGCACGGATTGAGGAACTGATTGAGGCGATCGATGCGATCCCGGATGAAACGACACGGGCCCAGACGCGCGAGCTCGTGCAGGCATTACTTGATTTGCATGGCACAGGGCTGAACCGCACGCTCGAAATTGTTTTCGATTCCAGCGCCGAGGGTCAGGCGATTATTAATAAGCTGGCGGAGGACGATCTCGTTTCGAATTTGCTCCTGCTGCACGGATTGCATCCCCTCGATCTCGAAACACGGGTGCGCCAGGCGCTCGACGAAGTGAAGCCGCGACTCGGATTGCACGGCGGCAGTGTGGAATTGCTGGGCGTCACGCCGGATGGCCGCGTGCAATTAAAGCTTGAGGGAAATTGTCACGAGTGCCCTTCGTCGCGATTGACGTTGCGATTTTCTATCGAGGAAGCGCTCTACGCCGCGGCTCCGGATTTGGCCGGTCTCGATGTCGAGGGTCTTGCGGAGGAGCATCCGAAGCCCGCAGCGGACGGCGTCGTTCCGATTCCTAAATATACAGAGTGTCCGCTCCCGAATGGGAACGGACAAATAGCACACGCAGGAGGAAATATATGAGCAAACCACCACAACCCGTTCACGTCCCAGGCACCGTTAAGGGCGAAGAACTCGCTCTTGATAGTAAAGAAGCGGGGCGCGGCGAAGGCGGAAAGAGTTATACGACAGCGCGGGATGCCACCGGGATTAATCCGGAGGCGCGAGCGCCGATTCATCCCGACATGCCTAATCTTCAGCCGTCGTAATTGACGATGGTTGGCGCGACCGCCGAGCGCGTTAGTTATATCTAGAGTGATCGTGCGGGCGATCCGGCATCCGGCCCGCATCATTTCTCAATGCCTCGCTCTTCCTTCGCTACTCTGCGCCGCTTCGCGGGAGTTCCGCAAAACAACGGAGCGATTGCCCCGCCCGAGCTGGAAAATTGCGAACTGTGCAGCGTCGCGCTCGCGCCCACTCATCGCCACCTGCTCGAGATGGCGACACGTCGAATTGTCTGCGCCTGCGATCCGTGCGCGCTGCGTTTTGAGAATGTTGTTAGAGGAAAATTCAAACTGATCCCGCGTGATACGCGCCCACTTCCGGATTTCCAAATGACGGATGCGGAATGGGAAGGACTTTCGCTGCCGATCAGTCTCGCGTTCTTTTTCTACGATACGCCTAACGAGAAGATGGCCGCTTATTATCCCAGCCCGGCCGGAGCCACCGAATCGCTTTTGCCGCTGACGGCCTGGGAAGCATTGGTCGTGGCCAATCCCATTCTCCGCGACATGCGACCGGACGTAGAAACACTGCTCGTCAATCGCGTAAATGAGTCGCGCGAATACTTCATGGCTCCGATCGATGTCTGTTTTGAGCTTGTCGGCTTAATTCGAGTTCACTGGCGCGGTTTTTCCGGTGGCGAAGATGTCTGGCGCGAGATCGACGGATTTTTCGCGCGGCTGAAACAGAGCTGATGCCTGATCTCGATTTCAAGGTCGTTGGGGTTGAGGCCGCCGTTAACGGGATCGCGCCGCTGCTGCAGTTCAAACTCGAAGTTACGAACACGCCTGAAAACGAGACGATCGATAGCGTGATGTTGCAGACGCAAATCCAGATTCAATCGACGCAGCGCGCCTACGAACCGGCAGAGAAGGAAAAATTGGGCGAACTCTTCGGCACGCCCGATCGGTGGGGACAAACTTTGCGCGCGCGTTTGTGGACGCACGCGAACGCAACGATCCGGCAATTCGTTGGAAAAACAGACGCGATTCTCTCGATCCCCTGCACGTTCGATTTGAACGTCTCGGCCACGAAATATTTCTACGCACTCGAAGGCGGCGATGTCCCGCTTCTCTTCTTGTTTAGTGGAACGATTTTTTACAAAGGACCGGACGATCGTCTGCAAATTCAGCAGGTGTCCTGGAACAAGGAGTGTGGTTATCGCATGCCGATTTCGGTTTGGAAGGGAATGATGGATGAGCATTATCCGAACACCGCCTGGCTCTCCCTCGAGCGCGGATTATTCGAGCGTTTGTATGCGTTTCGACGTCGCGAAGGATTGGCGGATTGGGATCAGGCTGTGGAGAAACTCCTTGCAAAAAGTGACGAAATCAAAAGTGGCGAACACTGAATGATGAGGTGCGAGTATTTATTTTGGGGAGCGCACGCGCCCTCGCGTGCCGATCGCGGCGCCTCGCCGCGAACCAGCCATCAGATAAAAGTTCGTGAAGGCGAGGGCGCCTTCACCAGCACGCGAGGGCGCGTGCGCTCCCCAATCCTGTGAATACAGCGCTCGTCGAGAAGATCGTGAATGCCGTTCTGTACGAGGGCTACATTCTTTATCCGTACCGTGCGTCGTCAAAAAAGAATCGCGAGCGTTTCACCTTTGGACGCGTTTATCCGGAGGATTACAGCGTCGCGCAAAATGGCGCCGAGCCTTGTTTGATGCAGACGGAATGTCTCGTTCGCGATGAGTCGAAGGACGCGCTGATCAACATCAGTGTTCGCTTTCTTCACCCGATGGCGCGTGAAGTGGGAATTCTGCCAAAGCCCATCACAGAACTGTCGGAGATAGAGACGTCTCAAATCGAAGTTGTGCCGGACTTGCAGGTCGGCGAGCAGCTTTATCAAACGTGGCAGGAAGTGGTGGAGCAAAAGGTGGAATTACCTCCATTCGCACTCCGCGATGCGCCAAAGATTTCACACGGGTTCGAATTTCCATCGTCCCGCGCTCTCGAACCAATTCGAGAAACTGACGGAAAAATATCCGCTGTGCTCGTCCGTCGACAGGACGCCGTTCGTGGCGCAATCGAAGTCGCGGCGCAACCCATGGACGATTCCGTTTTCAAAATCAGCGTCCGCATTTTGAATCGCACGCCGGTCCCGCAAAACGATCTGGAAAATCAAAGCGCCATCATCATGCGCACGTTCACGTCGACGCACACGATTCTGCACGCGCAAGGTGGCGACTGGTTTTCGCTCACCGATCCGCCGCCCGCTTATGCGGCAGCGACGGCCGCGTGCAAGAACATCGGCGCGTGGCCGGTGCTCGTCGGCGAAGAAGCGAAGGGTGAGCGCGACGCAATGTTGTCGTCGCCGATCATCTTATATGATTACCCTCAGATCGCGCCCGAGAGCCCCGGGGATCTTTTCGACGGGCTCGAGATCGACGAAATTCTCACACTGCGTGTGATGGCGATGAGCGATGCCGAAAAAATCGAAATGCGGCAGGTGGACGAACAGGCACGTCGCATTCTTGAGCGAACAGAAAACATGCCGAGCGATCATCTGCTCAAGATGCACGGTGTGATGCGCAGTGTGCGTTCTCGAACGAAGATTTTTTCAATCCGAGCACGCGTTTGGAAAGTGCCATTGTCGGCGGCGTGCAAGTCAAAGCTGGTGATCGCGTGCGCATTCGCCCGAAGAAACGCGCGGATGCGATGGACATGGTGCTCGACGGAAAAATCGCGGTGATCGAAGCCGTCGAACAGGATGTCGAAGGCGGTGTGCAGCTCGCATTAGTGCTCGACGAAGATCCGGGCCGAGATCTCGGCATGATGCGCCAGCCCGGCCATCGTTTTTTTTATGGAGCAGACGAAGTGGAGCCGTTGAAAGAAGGCGAATGAAACGCATTCTTGTCGCCGGGATCGGAAATATTTTTTTCGGCGACGATGCGTTTGGTTGCGAAGTCGCACAACAATTGGCGCGTCGTCCATTGCCCGAAGGCGTGCGCGTGACTGACTTTGGGATTCGCAGTTACGATCTCGCTTACGCGATTATGGATGGCTATGACGCAACGATTTTGGTCGATGCGAGTCCGCAAGGCAGCCCGCCCGGCACCGTTTATTTAATCGAACCCGATTTGAAAAAGCTGGACGAGTTACCGGACGAGGCAGTTAATGCTCACAGTATGAATCCGATTCGGGTTCTGCAACTGGTCCGCTCGTTAGGCGGAAATCCTGGATGGTTGCGCGTGGTCGGCTGCGAACCGGCAGTGGTCGACTCTGAGGACGGCGCGATGGGATTGAGCGAAAAAGTTCAGGCCGCTGTCGGTCCCGCCATTGAGATGATCGAGTCGCTCATCCGTGAAGTCTTGCAAGGCGGCGTGCAGCGCGCGGCTACCAGTCATAAAAAATTGTGAAACCGTTTTTCTTACGAAATCCGAAACTAGAAGAGGTACCATGAATACAGCTGAAATTTGTTGGGTCATTTTGGGCGGCATCATTGTGTTATTCGCCGTGATTTTCTTCCTCACGAATATTCCGGAATTGCGGCGGTATATGCGGATTCGCAGTATGTAATTCTTCCTTTTGAAACCTTTAATCAACTTTTTGCGTATGTGAATTAGCGGTGGAACAACATGGTCGTGGCGGGCGGTGAGTCGTGCCGATTGCGGCCGAGACTGGAGAAAAAACCTATGGTAGCAGCCAACGAAGCCTTCAAGCATCGGGAGTCGCCCGTTAAGGAAATTCACGTCATCTGGATGACTACGGGATTAGGTTGTGACGGAGATTCAGTTTCGATCACGGCCGCGACGCAGCCAAGCATCGAGGATGTGGTCATGGGTAATATTCCCGGCCTGCCCAAAGTGCATGTGCACAATCCGGTAATCGCCTATGAAGTCGGCGACGACTTCATGAAGTATTGGTTCGACGCCGCCGAGGGGAAACTCGATCCATTTGTTCTCGTCCTCGAAGGCTCCGTCCCTAACGAGAAGATCAAGAAGGAGGGTTATTGGGCGGCGATGGGAACTGATCCGGATTCGGGTCAACCGATCACGACTAACGAATGGATCGATCGTCTCGCACCGAAGGCGCTCGGCATCGTCGCTTGCGGAACCTGCGCCACCTACGGCGGCATCCATGCGATGGAAGGGAATCCTACGGGCGCTATGGGCCTCGCGGATTATCTCGGCTGGGGTTGGCGTTCGAAAGCCGGGCTGCCGATCGTGAATGTGCCGGGTTGCCCGGTGCAGCCCGACAACATGATGGAGACATTGCTCTATCTATTATATCAGGTCGCCGGACTCGCTCCGCTCATCCCGCTCGATGAACAACTTCGCCCGACCTGGCTTTTCGGAAAAACGGTGCACGAAGGTTGCGACCGCGCTGGTTATTACGAGCAGGGCGATTTCGCGCGCGAATACGGTTCGCCGAAGTGTCTGGTGAAAATCGGATGCTGGGGACCGGTTGTGAACTGCAACGTAACCAAGCGCGGCTGGATGGCCGGCATCGGAGGCTGCCCGAATGTTGGTGGAATTTGCATCGGCTGCACCATGCCGGGGTTCCCGGATAAATTCATGCCGTTCATGGACGCGCCTCCGGGTTCGGCGCTCTCGACGAAAATGGTGGGGCTGTGGGGTGGCGTCTTGCGCAAGCTGCGCGGGATTACCAACACAAGCGTGAATAAAGAACCAAAATGGCGTCACTCGCGCGGGGAACTGACCACAGGCTACGAACCGAAAAATTACGCCAGCAACTAAATCGCTTTCACAAATTCACTAACTCAACTGGAACCAATCCCATGCCTGATATTCTAACTGCACCAGCCACCAAGACCTCCGCTCCCGGAGGGAACATCGTTGAAATGTCGTGGGACCCGATCACCCGCATCGTCGGCAGCCTCGGCATTTATACCAAGATCGATTTCGACTCGAAGAAGGTGATCGAGTGTTACAGCACGTCGTCCATCTTCCGCGGCTATTCGATCTTTATGCAGAACAAAGATCCGCGTGATTCGCATTTCATCACGAGTCGCATCTGCGGCATTTGCGGTGACAATCACGCGACCTGTTCGGTCTACGCGCAGAACATGGCCTACGGCGTGAAGCCGCCGGCGTTGGCCGAATGGATCGTAAACCTCGGTGAAGCGGCCGAGTACATGTTCGATCACAATATTTTCCAGGACAATCTCGTCGGGGTCGATTTCTGCGAAATGATGGTGAAGGAGACGAATCCGAGCGTCTGGGAAAAGGCGCAACGGACGCCTGCGCCGCATGCAGCCGATCACGGCTATCGCACGATCGGCGACATCATGAAGGCGCTTGAATCCGTTCGAAGGCGAATTCTATCGCGAGACGTTGCACGTCAGTCGTTACACGCGCGAAATGTTTTGCCTGATGGAGGGACGCCATGTTCATCCATCGACGCTTTATCCGGGCGGAGTGGGAACGGTGCCGTCGATCCAAATCTTCACGGACTACACCGTGCGCCTGATGCGTTACATCGAATTCATGAAGAAGTGCGTGCCGTTGCACGACGATCTCTTCGACTTCTTCTACGAAGCATTGCCCGGTTATGAAGCAGTTGGGCAACGCCGCATTCTGCTCGCGTGCTGGGGATCGTTCCAGGATCCGGACGTCTGCGATTACGATTACAAGACGATGCAGAAATGGGGCGACGCCATGTTCGTCACGCCCGGCATCGTCATCGATGGCGAACTGGTCACGACCAATCTCGTCGACATCAATCTCGGCATCCGCATTCTGCTCGGCTCTTCGTATTATGACGATTGGGGTGATAACGGCGAAGTGTTCGTGAAGAACGATCCGTTAGGCAATCCGGTCGATCGGCGACATCCATGGAATCAGACGACGATTCCAAAACCGCAGAAACGAAACTTTGCCGACAAATACACGTGGGTCATGTCACCACGCTGGCTCGATAAACGAACGGGCGATCACCTCGCGATGGACACCGGCGGCGGCCCGATCGCGCGTCTCTGGTCCACGGCGCTCGCGAAGCTGGTCAACATTGGTTACGTCGAATCGACCGGGCAAAGCGTGAAGATTCGTCTGCCGAAGACCGCGCTTAAAGGCGAGGTGGAATTCGAATGGAAAATCCCGAAATGGAGCAACGCGATCGAACGAGATCGCGCTCGGACGTACTTCCAGGCATACGCGGCAGGATGCGCGCTTCACTTCCTCGACAAGGCGATGAAGGAAGTGCATGCGGGCCGCACGGCCACGTTCACTCCGTTTAAAGTTCCGGACGAAGCGATCGGCTGCGGATTTCACGAAGCGGTGCGCGGCGTGTTGTCACATCACCTCGTCATCCGCAAAGGCAAGATCGCGAATTACCATCCCTATCCGCCCACACCGTGGAATGCGAATCCGCGCGATGTTTACGGAACGCCTGGGCCTTACGAAGACGCGGTGCAAAACACGCCGATCTTCGAGGAGAATGGACCCGACAAGTTCAAGGGTATCGATATCATGCGCGCCGTGCGCAGCTTCGATCCTTGTTTGCCGTGCGGCGTCCACATGTATCTCGGTAACGGCAAAGTTCTGCAACGGAAACATACGCCGACGGCCTTTGCCGGACTCGCGCACTAACGAGCGAATGATCTCCCTCACCTCAATCCTCTCCCTAAGGGAGAGGAAGTTCGATGTGCCGCGTTTTTCGTTGCCCCGTAGCCAAAGTCACTTCTCTCCGAGGGCGAAGTTAGGATGAGGGCCAATCTTTTCGAAAATTTATGATCACACTCGAAGCGCAACCCGACGAAATCTACGACATCGAACTCGAGCATAGTTTGCTTGAGGCGAATGCAAAGCTCGCGAAGGAAAATCGCGCCTTGCTCGATAAACACGGAACGACCGCGATCGATTTCATGGGAGCGATTGGATCCGGTAAAACAACGCTGATTACGAAGCTGGTTGAAAAATTAAAGGACAAGCTTGGCGTTGCCGTTTTCAACGGCGATGCCACAACGAGCGATGATGCCGCCGCGATCGAAAAACAAAATGTGCCGGTGGTGCAGATTGCGACGATCAACGGTTGTCATCTTGACGCGAACCTCGTCGGCAAGGGTCTGAAGCAGATCGAGCTCGATAAATTGAAAATGATTTTCATCGAGAACATCGGGAACTTGATTTGTCCCGCTGAGTTTCCGCTGGGCTCGAAAGCGCGCGTCGTTGTCGTCAGTGTGACCGAGGGACCGTGGATGGTGAAAAAACATCCGCACATGTTTCTTGGATCGCAGATCGTGGTCATCAACAAGGTCGATCTCGCTCAGGCGATGGAAGTGAGCGTCGAAGATCTCACGCGCGATGTGCACGCGCTCAAGCCTGATATCAAAGTCATTCCCACAAGCTGCAAAACGGGCGCTGGTCTCGATGAGGTCGCCGAGACGCTCCTGGCCATTTAGCCGCGCCGCCGATGCACGAACTCTCGATTGCATCCGGTCTTGTCGAAAAGCTTTTGCAGTTCACGGCTGAAAATCCAGACAAGAAAATTGTCGAGGTCCGGCTGGCCGTCGGCGAATTCAGTCATATCGAAGAAGAACAACTGACGTTCTGCTACAACGCCGTTATCACCGAAACGTCACTCGCTGGTTCGACGCTTACGATCGAAAAAATCGAAGCGATGGTGGAATGCCCGCATTGCTCTTACCGTGGGCGGCCAAAATACGTGGAAGGCCTCGTCTCGCAGGATCCCGTCGCGACATTGCAATGCCCGGCCTGCGGAAAAGCTACGCAAATGATCGAAGGCGATGAGTGCGCCATCAAATCGGTCCGGTTCACGGAAGTCGATCCATTAATGGCCTAACGAATCATGATGACGCTCGCATCCATTTTGTTGCTCGGTTTTTTTCTCGGGATGCGGCATGCGACGGACTCGGACCACGTCGTTGCCGTCACCACGATCGTCAGCCGGCAACGTTCGATTTCCGGCGCGGCGCTGACCGGAGTTTTTTGGGGAATCGGACATAGTTTGACGCTGTTTGTGATCGGCGGTGCGATTATTCTTTTTGGCCTTGTTATTCCGGAACGGCTCGGGATGAGCCTCGAGTTTTGCGTTGCTTTGATGCTGATCCTGTTGGGCACACTCAATTTGCGCGCCACGATGCGCGCTGTGCGCACGGTGGCCGAAGAGAGCCACAAGCATCCGCATCAGCACGGCGATTATGTCCACACGCATACTCACGGACACGCTCCCGAGACACACGGTCACGCTGAGAGCGACGTCCCTCCGGCGAAACTCGATCAGCGTTTTGGTCGCCTGAAATTTTATCGAGCGTTGCGTCCCATCGTGATCGGCATCGTTCACGGCCTCGCTGGTTCGGCGGCCGTCGCGCTTCTTGTCCTCCCGATTATTCGGGATCCGATCTGGGCAATGGCTTACTTGCTCGTTTTTGGAGTGGGGACAATCGCCGGCATGATGTTAATCACCGCGGCTATCGCCGTGCCGGTTACTTACAGCACGCGGTTTCAATTCCTGCATCGTCATCTCGGCACGGCTGCCGGCGCACTCAGTCTCGGATTCGGTCTGTTTCTCGTTTACCAAATCGGTTTTGTAGACGGATTGTTTCGTTAGGCTGCTGCTTGCCATGAAGCAATCGTGGCTGAGCAAACTGGAAACGCCGTGGTTGATGCTGGTCATCACTGGCGTCCTGTTCGGCCTCGTCGCGGCATTGGTCGATCTCAAGCCGGTCGTAGACGAAAGCTTTTTCTTCTCGAGCAAAGACTCGCAGTTTCACCAGACAAAAAAGATCGAGACGCGTTTTCCAACGCAGCCACAACTCGTTCTCAACGTTTCGTCGAGCGACATCTCCTCAGCACGCTATCTGAGCCGGATCGGGAAACTCACGCATCAAATCCACGAAATCGATGCCGTAAGCGCCGTGAAAAGCCTGACGGACGGACCAAAGAATTTTGAAGACGCGGTTAAGAGTCCGTTTTGGAGCCGCCTGCTCATCCCGGAGAATCGTAAATCGAGCAACGTTATCATTTTTCTCGAGGGTAATAAGACGGAGAAGCCAATCAGGCAACTCGAGCGCATTGCGCACGGGCTCGATGAAAAGGATTTTCGCATCCACATCGCCGGTTCGCCCTATGTCGTCGAAATGATTCGGCGCCATCTGGCGCATGATTTTTGGTATTTCAGTCTCACCGCCGTGATTCTTTTCGGAGTGATCATGGCGGCAATGTTCCGCTCACTTCGCGTCTTCATCGGCATGCTTGCGACCTGCGCGAGCGCCGTTTTGGGCACGCTGCTTCTGCAATCGTTATTCGGGAGAAAAATCGGAGTCCTCACCGTGAATCTCGGGACGATCGTTTTCGTCGTCACGCTGTCACATCTCGTCTACATGACGTTTAACTGGCGCACGCTCGCGAAAAACAAGGGCAGCAAATCGCCCGATCTGGCCCTAGCCGCGCGACGCATGACGTTTCCTGCGTCCTTTTGGTCGATGGTTTGCGCCTCGTTAGGATTCGGCAGTTTGCTTATCGTCCAGGCCAAACCGCTGCGTGAGCTGGGATTCGGCGGCGTGCTCGGCAGCGCGGTCGCGTTTATCTGCGCCTATCTAATGTATCCGTCATTTCTGCGTTGGACCGAGCCCCAGGGGAGCGCAATCCTGGAGCAGGAACCACCGCGCGGTTTCTGGTCGCGACGCTTTACCGTGTTCTCCCTCGTGATCGTTCTTGCCGGCGCGGGACTGGGATTCGGTCTTACGCGATTGGATACCGACCCAAGTCTCTTTGATTATTTCAAGCCTAACGAGGAATTGCGCGAGGGCCTCGAGCAAGTGGATCGCAATGGCGGCGCCAATCCGATGACGCTGGTCGTCTCGGATGCAAACGGGAAGAAGCTGGACACGGACGAGGCCTACCAAAAAATGTGGTCGCTCCAGGGCGCGCTCGAAAAAAATAAGAACGTCGGCACCGTCATCTCGCTCCCCACTCTTCTCGCCGAAGGCGATCGCGCGCCGCTCGCATTTCTCTTCAGCTACAAGAAAATTCTGACCATCCTCGAAGAACCGAAGCATGCGCGCGTCGCAAAAAATTTCGTGAGCGACGATCGCAAAGAAGCCGTCTTCCTCCTGCGCATGAACGAAGGCAAACGCGATAAACCGCGCCTCGAAGTGGTGGACGACCTTCGTTCCATCGTTCGCAAACAGGGATTTCATCCCGATCTTGTCGGCGGCATTTATTATTTGCAGGGGCGATTGGCGAAACTGGTCGCTTCGAGTCTCGTGACCGGACTGTTTTGGTTAAACGCCCTGTTCGTCGTGATCGCGTTAGTTGTTGCACGGTCGCTGCGTGGAGCGCTTGCGATGATCGCGGCGCTCATGCTCGTTCCATTATATATGCTCGGCGGCATCGGCTGGCTGCATGTCCCGATGGATATCATTTCCTCGCCGGCGACAAATGTGTGCATCGGCATCGCGATCGATTCGATGATTCATTTGGTCTTTGGCGTGCGTCGCGCGCAACGCGATGGAAAAAAAGGTTGGCCCGCGTGGGTTGCCGGCCGACGCGAACAATGGCGCGGAATTGTTTACTCTGATGTCATCATTGCCGCAGGTTTCGCTATTTTTGCATTGTCCGATTTTCCGCCGACGCAACGATTCGGTCTCGTGGTCGTGGCCGGGACGATTCTCGACATACTGGCGAATCTGTTCGTTCTTCCACTTCTGGGTGGTGCTGAATGGAAAAAGAAACGAACCGCGAGCGATTAAAGATCACGGTGCGCGGTGCCGTTCAGGGCGTCGGTTTCCGTCCGTTCGTTTATCGGCTCGCGACCGAATTCAAACTGAATGGCTGGGTTTTAAATTCCGCACAGGGTGTCTTCATCGAAGTAGAAGGTGGGCGCGATTCGCTGCGAACATTTTTGCGGCGGCTGGAAAAAGAAAGACCAGCGCGCGCGATCATACAAAGTCTGGAATCCTCGTTTCTAGACATAGTCGGGTACGATCGATTCGAGATCCGCGAAACCGAAGACCGCGGCGAGAAAACCGCGCTGATTCTTCCCGACATCGCCACATGTGCAGATTGCTTGCGCGAAATTCTTGATCCGGACGATCGGCGTTTCCGCTACCCATTCACGAATTGCACAAATTGCGGGCCGCGTTTTTCGATTATCGAAGCGTTGCCTTACGACAGGGCCAACACTTCGATGAAAAAATTCGCGATGTGTGCGGAATGCGACCGCGAATATCACGATCCGCTCGATCGCCGCTTTCACGCCCAACCAAATGCTTGTCCGGCTTGTGGACCGCATCTGGAATTTTGGAATGAGACCGGAGTCGCGATTGCTGGAAAGGATGAAGCATTGCTCCATACCGCGAACGCGATCCGCGAAGGAAAAATCGTTGCGCTCAAGGGTATCGGTGGATTTCAGCTAATCGTTGATGCGCGAAATGACGCGGCTGTCGTTAGGCTGCGCGCACGAAAACACCGCGAAGAGAAGCCGTTCGCCCTTATGTTTCCATCGCTTGGCTCCATCAAGGAATACTGCGAAGTCTCCGAGCTCGAAGAACGCCTTCTGCTTTCGGTCGAATCGCCAATCGTTTTGTTGCGAACGCGCGCAAAGATATCTCCATCGGTAGCACCACGGAATCCGAATCTCGGCGCGATGCTGCCGTATACACCGCTGCATCATTTGCTGCTGCGCGAGCTGAATTTCCCCGTCGTCGCTACGAGCGGAAATCTTTCTGACGAACCAATCTGCGTTGACGAAAACGACGCGTTGAAACGCCTGCGCGACATTGCTGATTTCTTTTTGGTGCACGATCGACCAGTCGTCAGGCACGTTGATGATTCAATTGTTCGAATAATGCATGAACGTGAATTGGTCCTGCGTCGTGCGCGAGGCTATGCGCCGTTGCCAATTCAAATGAAAACAGAGCCGACGTCCACTCTCGCTGTCGGCGCGCATTTAAAAAACACGGTCGCGTTGAGCGTAGGGAAAAATGTTTTTGTCAGTCAGCACATCGGCGATTTGGAAACTGAACAAGCTTATCGCGCCTTCAAAAATGCGGCTGCGGATTTACCCCGGCTTTACGATGCGAAGCCCGAGATTATTGCCTGCGACCTGCATCCCGATTATCTCTCGACGAAATACGCGAAAACACTTTCCTCTGGCGAAGGTTTGCCAGGGCTGGTTGAGATCCAACACCATTGGGCACACATCGCGGCGTGCATGGCGGAGAACGAAATTGAATCGCCTGCGTTGGGTGTGGCATGGGATGGAACGGGCTTTGGTCTTGATGAGACAATCTGGGGAGGAGAATTTTTGCTCGCGCAAAACGGTGCGTTCACGCGCGTCGCGCATTTGCGGGAATTTCGTTTGCCCGGCGGAGAAGCCGCGATCAAGGAACCGCGCCGGACCGCGCTCGGCATGCTCTATGAAGTTTTTGGCGACGACTTGTGGCGACGCGATGATTTGCTCACCGCGTTTTCCGAAAAGGAAATTTCACTACTACGACAACTTCTTGAGAAAAAAATAAACGCGCCGCTCACTTCCAGTGCCGGCCGATTGTTCGATGCAGTGGCATCGTTGATCGGCTTGCGCCAACGCACCAACTTCGAAGGCCAGGCTGCAATGGAACTTGAGTTCGCTCTCCAGCCTGCCGTTAACGATGCCTATCCGTTCTATCTCAAGGCCGAAAGGCCGATCGTGATCGACTGGCAACCGGCGATTTTGGCGATCATTAGCGATCTGAAACGCGATGAGAATGTGGGAATGATGTCGGCAAAATTTCACAACATGCTGGTTGAAGCGATCGTCGCGGTCGCTCGTAAAACCGGAGAACCGAAAGTTGTGCTCAGCGGTGGATGTTTCCAAAATCGGTACCTGACCGAGCGCGCGATCGACCGACTGCGCGAAGAAAATTTCCAGCCGGTACTGGCATCAACGCATTCCGCCTAACGACGGAGGCATCGCGCTCGGGCAAATCGTAGCTGCCAATTGGGCGCAACAGCAAAATCCCGGCTAAGCGAATGGCAAAATCTTCGCGCGAGCAGGAGAAAAAAGAAGAAGAGATCATCGACCGGACAGCGCCGCCCGGTGAGGTCGTTTACGAGGCCATTTATGCGGAGGGCGAACACGAGTTGCATCGCAACAGCATCGAGCTCGCGCTCTCCGGACTGGCCGCGGGGTTGTCGATGGGCTTTTCGATGGTTGGGGAAGCCCTTCTTCGCGCGCATCTTCCCGACGCACCATGGGCTCCGCTCGTGGCCAAGCTCGGCTACAGCATCGGCTTTCTCATCGTGATTCTCGGCCGTCAACAATTGTTCACCAAGAACACGCTCACCATTATTCTTCCGCTACTTCGTAAAAGGAAACCGGGAATGCTCGGCAACGTTGCACGGCTTTGGGCGATTGTGCTTGTCGCGAATCTTGTCGGAGCGTTTGCCTTTGCCTGGCTCGCCGGCAATTCCAATGCGTTTTCGCCGGAGGTGCGCGAGATTTTTTCGAAAATCGGCAAGACCGCCATTCAGCCGGGTTTCGCCACGCTGGTGATGCGCGGCACGCTGGCCGGCTGGCTTATTGCGCTGATGGTTTGGTTGTTGCCCTTCGCGGAATCGGCGCGCGTTTGGGTGATCATCATTCTCGCCTACATCGTCGGCCTCGCAGAATTGCCGCACGTGATCGCGGGCAGCGTTGAAACATTTTATCTCGTTTCCACGGGCGCCCTTGGCGTTGGTCAATGTTTCCTTTCATATCTTTTGCCCGCCTTGATCGGAAACGTGATCGGTGGCGTGGCGCTGGTCGCCGTTGGCGCACATGCCGAGTTTTTTGAAGCAAACGAACAAACGAAGTCATCGCAATGAATCTGATCTACGGCGAGATCATCGAAATTTTTTCGGAAGATGGAATCAAGATGGGCCGGGTCCGCGTCGGTCGTGCATTGAAGAAAGTTCCGCTCGATTTACTGACGGAGCCGGGCCGCGGTGATAGAGTATTGCTCTGCGACGGCGTTGCGATCAGTAAGGTTGATGATGAACCGGAGGAACACGACCAATGAATGCCTCAGCGTTAAACGTTAACGAAGAAAAGCTGAACAAATTTCTCGGCCAGGCGATTGGCGAGATGGGCGCCGCCATGAACACAGCGCTCGTAGTGATCGGCGATCGACTCGGACTATACAAAGCGATGGCCGGCGCCGGCGCCATGACGAGCGCAGAATTGGCCAAAAAAACTGGCACTGATGAGCGCTATGTGCGCGAGTGGTTGTCCGCGCAAGCCGCGGGCGGGTTTGTCGAATACAACGCGGCCGATAATACCTTTACGCTGCCCGACGAACAGGCCATGGCCATGGCAGTGGAGGACAGTCCTTGTTTTCTTCCGGGCGCCTACCAAGTCATCAGCTCAGTCATTGTCGACGAACCAAAACTGCGCGGTGCATTCAAGAGCGGCGAAGGCGTCGGCTGGGATCAGCATTGCGCGGATCTCTTCGAAGGAACCGAGCGCTTCTTCCGGCCCGGCTATGCGGCTCATTTGGTTCCGGAATGGATTCCTGCGCTCGATGGCATCGAGGAAAAGCTGAAGAAGGGCGCGAGCGTTGCCGATGTTGGTTGCGGGCATGGCGCTTCCACTTTGCTGATGGCCAGGGCTTATCCGAATTCTCGTTTTGCCGGTTTCGATTATCACGAGCCGTCGATTCGTTGGGCTCGCGAGCAGGCAAAGAAAGCTGGTTTGTCCGATCGCGTGACCTTCGAAGTTTCCAAAGCCAAAGATTTCCCGGGTAACGATTATACCTTGGTGACTTTTTTCGATTGTTTGCACGACATGGGCGACCCAGCCGGCGCGGCTGCTCATGTGCGAACGACACTGGCCAACGATGGCGCATGGATGATCGTCGAACCGATCGCGGGTGATCGGCTCGAGCAAAATCTCAATCCGATCGGCCGCATGTTTTACAGCGCGTCGACTTTGATTTGCACTCCGGCATCGCGCGCACAGGAGGTCGGGCTGGCGCTCGGCGCGCAAGCGGGAGAAAAACGATTGCGGGAAGTTGTGACGAGTGGCGGATTCACTCGTTTCCGGCGCGCCGCAGAAACGCCATTCAATCTCATCTTTGAAGCGAAACCCTGACTTATGTGCCTCGCTATTCCAGGAAAACTGATCGAGATCGCCGAAGATGCCAACGGTGTGAAGATGGGGAAGGCGAATTTTGGCGGGATCGTGAAGCAAGTGTGTCTGGAATACACGCCCGATGTAAAAATGGGCGATTACGTTTTAGTGCACGTTGGTTTCGCGCTCAGCAAGGTGGATGAAGAACAAGCTGCGCAGACTTACAAAGCGCTCGAGCAATTGCAGCAGTTAGGCGAACTGGACATTCCGGATGTCGATGAGGCCGAAACGGCAAGGCAATTTTTCGAATCTCCTCCATCAGCTGCCGCATAATCATGAAATATCTCGACGAATACCGCAGCGAGACTCTCGCGCGAGGTATTGTCGACGAGATAAAGCGCATCGTCACGCGGCCGTGGGTGTTAATGGAAGTTTGCGGCGGGCAAACTCACAGCATCGTCAAATACGGGATCGATCGGCTTTTGCCTAACGAGATCGAACTGGTGCACGGCCCCGGCTGTCCGGTATGTGTGACCTCGCTCGAAATGATCGATAAGGCGCATGCGATCGCGCAACGGCCGGATGTTATCTTCTGTTCTTTTGGCGACATGCTGCGCGTGCCTGGATCACGCGATGATCTTCTGATTTTGAAATCGCGCGGCGCAGACATTCGTGTTGTTTATTCACCGATCGATTGTTTGAAAATCGCTCGCGCGAATCCGGAAAAGAAAGTTGTCTTCTTCGCCATTGGATTTGAAACGACCGCACCGAGCAACGCGATGGCCGTGTTCCAGGCACAAAAGCAAGGCATCAAGAATTTCTCCGTCCTCGTTTCGCACGTTCTCGTTCCGCCATCGATCGCTTCCATTCTGCAATCGCCGCTCAATCGCGTGCAGGGATTTCTCGGGCCAGGGCACGTCTGCACGGTGATGGGTTATCGCGAATACGAGCCGCTCGCCGCGCGATTCAAGGTTCCGATCGTGATCACCGGATTCGAACCGATCGACATTTTGCAGGGAACACTCATGACGGTGCGTCAGCTCGAAGCGGGAACGTACAAAGTGGAAAACCAATATCCGCGTGTGGTGCAACGTGATGGGAATCGTGTCGCCCAGGATTTGGTGAATCAGGTTTTTGAAGTGTGCGATCGCAAATGGCGCGGTGTCGGTTCGATTCCGAAAAGCGGTTACAAGTTGCGCTACGAATTTCACGAGCACGATGCCGAGAAGATTTTCGAGGTAAAGGAAATCGACACGCAGGAACCGGAGGCTTGCATCAGCGGTCTGGTTTTGCGCGGCGTGAAGAAACCGCACGATTGCGCCTGTTTCGGTAGGGAATGCACGCCGGAGCATCCGTTAGGCGCGACGATGGTTTCCGCCGAAGGCGCGTGCGCCGCGTATTACGCATACGGGCGACATCTCGAAGGCCAGAAGCGCGAAAAGAAGCCAGCCGCGGAGGCCGCATGACTCTGGGGAGCGCACGCGCTTCGCGTGCACTGTTCGGCGCCTCGCCGAACGGAGTATTTCGGAAGACGAGAAGGTTTTCGGCGAGGGCGCCGAAAACAGCACGCGAGGCGCGTGCGCTCCCCAGAATCCGTGTTTCGCCAGACCCAATTTATGAACGTTAGCGCTTCGCCAAACGCCACCATCGACAAAACTGCCGAGTCGTTTCGCGACAAGATTCTGCGCAAATGCGGCGAGAGCATCGAGATGAAGGAAAAGTTCTTCGAGAAATATGCGGACGATATCGAAGCGCTCAGCAAAGAGATGGCGGAGCGTTTTTCACAAGGCCACAAACTTTTGACCATGGGAAACGGCGGCAGCTTATGCGATGCGCTGCATTTTGCGGTCGAATTCACGCATCCGATTATTGAAAAGCGCGCTGCGTTCTCTGCGATCCCCTTGATGACTGATGTGGCGACGATGACGGCGGTCAGCAATGACACCGATTATGCGCGCGTCTTCGTTGATCAATTGCGGCTGTTAGGACAACCGGGCGACATTGCACTCGCCGTGAGCACGAGCGGAAAATCCCCGAACTTGATTTATGCACTCGAAGAAGCGCGCAAGAAACAGATGCTCACCGTTGCGTGGGCGGGCAAAGATGGCGGCCGATTTCCGGAGGTATCCGATTACTGTTTCATCGTCCCGTCGTACAGCATTCACCGAATTCAGGAAGTGCACGCAACGTTGGTGCATGTGCTGTGGGACTTAATTCACATCGCGCTCGGCGCGGAGGATGTTATTTAGCCAGGTAGGGACGACGCTGCGAGCCGTCTGTCGAAGGACGCGTCGGAGACGTGTTCCTATCTGAAAAACCGAACCGCGAGATGAAGCAAGTTGATCAAGAGGACACGAGCGGGTCTCTCCTCACCGCTTCCTGTCCGATTCCGATTACGAATTACAAAGAAATCGTTCTCGCGCACGGAAGCGGCGGCAAGCTCAGTCATCAGCTCATCGAGAAAATGGTGTTGCCGCAGTTTGGCAACGAGCTGCTCGCGCCATTGCACGACGGCGCCATCTTCTCGTTAGGCAACGAGCGCGTCGCCTTCAGTACCGACTCCTACGTCGTCAGCCCGATTTTTTTCCCCGGCGGCGATATCGGAAAACTCGCGGTGCATGGCACGATCAACGATCTCGCCATGTGTGGCGCGAGGCCGCTTTACCTTTCCTGCGCGTTCATTCTCGAAGAAGGAACGCCGATGGAAGATTTCTGGCGCATTGTACAATCGATGCGGCAGGCGGCCGACGCAGCGAGCGTGAAGCTCGTCACAGGTGATACGAAAGTGGTCGATCGCGGCAAGGCTGACAAAATTTTCATCAACACGTCCGGCATCGGTGTGATCCCGGAAGGTGTCGATATTCGTCCAAACCGCGCTCAGGCTGGCGACAAGATCTTGATTAGCGGCGCAATCGCCGTGCACGGAATCGCCATCATGTCTGTGCGCGAAGGTTTGGAATTTGAAACTGAGATCGCAAGTGATACCGCGGCGTTAAACGGTCTCGTCGAAACAATTTTTGCTGCGAGCAAAGATATCCACGTCTTACGCGATCCGACGCGCGGCGGCGTGACGAGTGCGCTGACGGAAATCGCGCAGACCGCACAGGTCGGCATGTTGCTCGATGAATCGCGCATTCCAATCAGCGAGGAGGTGAAGGGGGCGTGCGAGATATTGGGCCTCGATCCGCTCTACGTGGCGAATGAAGGCAAGCTTCTGGCTCTCGTCAGCGGGCAGGACGCAGATCGAATTCTTGCCGCGATGAAGTCACATCCGCTTGGCCGTGAAGCCGCTATCATTGGCGAAGTTACCAGCGATCATCCTGGATTTGTCCTGATGAAAACGCACGTCGGCGGAACGCGGGTGGTCGATATGCTTTCCGGGGAACAGCTTCCCCGCATTTGCTAACTGCGGCGATTGGGGCGCTTTGTCGCGCGGATTAACTCGCACTCGCCACCGTTTTCGGATGGTGCTTGCGATGCTTGCTGGCGATTTTCGTTGCCTTCTTCTTGTGATGGACAATTCGTGGCGTGTGGTTGCTGACACGATCCGCGTTCGAAATCTTTGCCGCGCTCCTGGCGTGCAGGTCCGCCTTAACAGCGACTCGCGTTGCATTTCTTGCAGAGTGATTCGAGTGACTAGCAATGTTTTTCGCGCTCTTGACGGGGTGATTCGAATGAAGGGCAACTTTTGTCGCACTCTTGGTGGAGCGGTTTGAGTGAACGGCAACGTTTTTTGCACTCCTGATTGAGTGCGCTGAGTGAACCGCAATTCTTGTCACGGCCTTGACGGAGTGATTTGAGTGAATGGCAGCCTTTGCCACGCCTTTGACCGAGCGATTTGAGCGAACGACAACTCTCGTTGCCGCTTTTTGCGGCGATCGAATCTGCATGACCCTGACCGGTTGATACGGTCCCTCATTCATTTCGCGCGGCGCAGGCCGGAAACCTTCTAGCTCCTTATCTCCGTGCTCTGGAGGCGGTTGCAGATCATTGAAATAATCGCCCGTCGTATAACTCGCGAACACATCGGCGGTAACCATTTGAGAATGAACCTGGCCGGCGTTGTCGCGAAGGTGAAAATTGTACATGGCATCCACTCCAAGAGAATCGGAGAAGGGGACCGGACGGAAGCGCTTTTCCACGACGACTCCTTCGTAGGCACAGCTGGAAAAGAGCGCCGCGACAGCAAGACAAGATACAATATGGCGACGCATGACAGCAGATAATCTTTAAATTTGGAACACGCGTTCTATGCGGTTTTTTGCCGAGCCGCCAGCATTTTCTTTAATAATCCGCAAATATCTGAAGATTCCGGAATCGTAAAATCCTTGACTTCAATAAGCGCAAGGGCCTGCCGGGGAACGAACAATTAGGAACTCAACCTCAACCCATTAAGGATAATCTTATGCTTTGGACAATATTCGTGATTCTGCTCGTGCTTTGGCTTTTGGGCCTCGTCACCTCCTACACTATGGGCGGCTTTATTCACATCCTCCTGGTGATCGCCGTCGTGATCCTCATCATCAATTTGATTCAGGGCAGACGCACACTTTAGGCGCGCTTCATTTTTCGCATGAAACCAACAGGAATCCTGGGGCTCATCCTCGTTGTCGTCGGCATCGTCATGTTGGCGTATGGCGGCTACACCAGTTTCACCACAAAAGAAAACGTGGCGAAACTGGGACCGATCGAAGTGAATAAGCATGAGGAACATCCGGTTCCCATCGGTCCGATCGTCGGTGGCGTGTGCATCGTCGGCGGCATTATTTTGCTCGTCTCGGGCAAACGCGGGGCCTAGGCGTCAGCTTCTGGAATAACGCGCGCGACTCTCGATCCAGTTGAGAGCTTTCGCGAACGCGTCTGCCGGCGCCCATTGATGGCCGCCGTCAAAGAGCAAAACGCCGAAGCGCTTTGGACCGAGCTGTCGTTCCATCTCGAAAATTTCGCTTCGCCGTGGATCTTTTCGGCCGATGACCATGGCGACGAAGATCGATTTATCACGAAGAAGACTGTAGAACTGGGGCTGGCCGGATTCGTTGTTGGTCACGCCGGCGCCTTGCAAAATCAGACCGCAAAAACCAGAGCGCAGTTGCACAAAGATCGAGCTGGCGCGGGCGCCGCCGGAAAGTCCGGTCGCGATCTTGGCGCCTTCCTGAATTCGGACTCGCTTCACTACGTCGTCATGTGCAGCGAGAAAATTGCCAATCGTCCCGGGCCACGGGCCGTTGCGGGATTCCACCAGCATCACGACGACATGAGTTCGCTTCAAACTTTCCGCCATGTTGCCCATCCGCGCGTTTCCAAAGGGCGACGCGATGAAAACACAGGGCCAGCGACGACGCGGCTGCGCCAGATAGCCATGCGGGAGCCAAAGTTTGTAATGATAAATGCCGGTTGCGTCTTCGCAGTCCTTCGTCCAGGGCAGAACAGGAATCTGACCCGGCCGCGGCGCTTCGCGCAGCGCACATGTCACCCACAAATTGGCCTCTTCACGCAAACCCGCGCTCAGCGGCGTGACTTCTTCGGCGCGCGCGGCAATTGAAGAGAAAAGAAGAACGCAAACTGCCGCGGCGAATTTCATCGCGGCCTAGCTGTTGGCCTTGAGCACGGCGAAGGTCTTGCTGCCCTTCCGATCGAGATAAAGCAAGATCCCCCGGCGGGGATCGGATTTGTTCAACGCTTCGCGAAACGATGCCACGTTCGCTATCGGTTTGCCGTCCACCTCCGTGATTACGTCTTCGCGTTGGATATCCTGCCCGGCCGCGATGCTGTTATCCTCCACGTCCGTAACGATGACGCCTTGCTGCACGTCCAACTTCAACCGCGTCGCGACTTCCTTGGTCAACTCCTGAACTTGCAGGCCGAATTTGTTCGCGTCTTCCTGTTTCGGCGGTGGCGTTGGATTCGACTCGTTAGGCGCGACGGCCGCGACTTGATTGGGAAGTTCGGCCGTCGTGATCGGAATCTTGATCGTCTGGCCTTTGCGCCAAACTGTCAGCTGGACATTTTGCCCGACTTTCTTTTTCAAAATCTCGCGCTGTAACTGCGTGTCGGTGTCAACGGGAACGCCATCGACCTGCGTAATGACGTCGAACGGTCGCAGGTCGCTCTTGAAAGCGGGCGCGTCGGCTTCGATCGTGCGCACGACCACGCCGCGATCCACGCCTTTAAACAAATCGCGAATAGAAGAATCGTCGCCAAGCGTTTCGATGCGGATGCCGAGCCACGGCCGCACGATTTTGTGTCCGGCGACCAATTGCTCGCCGATTTCGTTGACGAGATTGCTCGGAATCGCGAATCCCAGACCGCGATTCAATCCGTTAATCAGCGTATTCATCCCGATGACGTTGCCATCGATGTCGCAGAGTGGGCCGCCGCTGTTCCCGGGATTGATCGATGCGTCCGTCTGCAAATAATCGGAGATCGAATACCCGGCGTTATCGAGCAATTTGTTGCGGCCTTTGCCGCTGATCACGCCGAACGTAAACGTGTAATCGAGTTTGAATGGCGCGCCGATCGCGAACGCAAATTGTCCGACGCGAACCCGATCGCTATCGCCAAGATGAGCCACGGGAAGATTAGTCGCCTCGATCTTGATCACAGCGACATCGGTCTTCTCATCGCGTCCGACGATTTTCGCCTGGAACTCGCGGCCGTCCTTTAGCTTCACATCAATCCGGTCCGCCCCATCGAGCACGTGGTCGTTTGTAAAAATGAAGCCGTCTTGCCTGACGATGAATCCCGAGCCTTCGCTTTGCACCGGGGGAGCGCCGCGTGGATTTCCATGCGGATTATTTTCATCCGGCTGATTTTGGAAAAATAGATCGTCGAGCGAGGAAGCATCGGTGCCATCACTTTTTTTTGTCACTTCAATAATGACGACGCTGGGCGCCACGATTTCGAACGCCTTCGCAAAAGCGTCATTCAATTGGTGGACGACATCCTTGCCGGCTTCCGCTGCGGCTGCGGAAACGGTTGGAGTGGGTGCGGGCGTGGCGGGCGGCGCGGCGCGCAAAGTAGCGGCCGCGAGAAGAATAAGGAGCGACGAAATTCTAAGCATCGGTTCGATTTTGGACAGGCCGCAAGCGCGGCTGTTCAATTGTAGAGAGCGCGCACGCACCGAGCAAATTGCCTGCAGGAATTGTGCGAAGTGAGGTGCGTTGCGCACATCTGAGTGCCTCCATTGACACGATTGTTAAGGGTCTTAACTTTTTCGCCCTCAACTAAAATGGTTACTCTTGCCGTCGGCAAACAGGATGGAAAAGAGTTCGTCTCGCATGTGCCGGGCTATTGGCCCGATCTCCCGCCCGAACTCTGGAACGATTGGAAATGGCAGCTGAAAAATCGCGTGACTTCGCTCGCCCAGCTCGAGCAGCATCTCGAACTTTCGGATGACGAACGCAACGGCGTTCTGCTTTCGGGAACCAAGCTCGCGCTCGCGGTCACTCCGCATTTTTTCAATCTGATCGAGCGCGACAACCCGGATTGCCCGATACGGCGCCAGGTCATTCCGCGTGTGGAGGAATCGTGGACCTCGCCCTACGACATGGCGGATCCGTGTGGCGAAGATTCGCACATGCCGGTTCCCGGTTTGGTGCATCGATATCCGGACCGCGTGCTTTTTCTCGTGACGGATCGGTGCGCAAGCTACTGCCGCTATTGCACGCGCAGTCGCGTCGTTAGCGGCGTTGGCGAACAGGAATTGCACACGAATTTCGAGGAAGCGTTTCGCTATCTCGAAAAACACACCGAAGTGCGTGATGTGCTTCTTTCCGGCGGCGACGCATTACTTTTCAGCGACGACAAGCTCGAGAAAATTCTGAGCCGGCTGCGCGCGATTCCGCACATTGAATTTCTGCGTATCGGCACGCGTGTGCCGATCTTTCTGCCGCAACGCATCACGCCCGAGCTTTGCGCGATGTTGCAAAAATATCATCCGCTCTGGATGAGCGTGCACGTCAATCATCCGCGCGAATTAACAATCGAAGTGAAGGAGGCGCTGGAGCGTCTGGCCAATCACGGAATTCCGCTCGGGAATCAAAGCGTTCTTCTCAAAGGCGTAAATGACGACGTCGAAACGATGAAGACGCTCGTGCACAAGCTCCTGATGTGCCGGGTTCGGCCGTATTACATATACCAATGTGATTTGATTAACGGCTCCGCGCATTTGCGCACGTCGGTCGCCAAGGGCATTGAAATTATCGAAGGTCTGCGCGGACACACCACTGGTTATGCCGTGCCGCAGTTTGTTATCGATGCTCCCGGTGGCGGCGGGAAGGTTCCGATCAATCCCGGTTACATCCTGTATCACGACAACGAAAAGATCGTCATTCGCAATTACGAAGGAAAAATCTTCGAGTATCCGGAAACGGGCGGCGATCAATCCGTGCAATTCGCGCCCGCCCGCGAGTATCACGACGAATATCTCTACTCGTAATTCGCCATCGCATTTTCCGTCATTCCGAGCGAAGTCGAGGAATCTCTCGGGTGATTCAGAATTTCGCCGCCAATGACGGTCATTGTGCATTGCGTCTTCAAGATTTCCGGCTCGGGAATTTTCATGATGTCGTGTGAGAGAACAGTGAAATCAGCGAGCTTGTTTACTTCGATCGAACCTTTCTCGCTTTCTTCGAACGCGGCATAAGCCGGCCACAGAGTGAACATTTTCAACGCGTCGTCGCGTGAAACTGCTTGTTCGGGATGCCAGCCTTCACCGGAAAATCCTTTCACACTTTTGCGCGCAACCGCGGCATAGAATTCGATCATCGGTTCGCCGCGTTCAACCGGCGCGTCGGAGCCACCGCAAATAATCACGCCCGTTTTTAGCAAACTTTGCCAGGCGTAAGCCCCGGCGAGCCGTTCCATTCCGAGTCGCGCCGGCGCAAAAAATAAATCACTGATTGCGTGCGACGGTTGCATCGATGCGATCAAGCCCAGTTTTGCGAAACGCGGGATGTCTTGCGCGCTCAAGATTTGCGCGTGCTCGACGCGCCAGCGTGGTTCGCCAATTTTTCGTTCGTTAGGCGGAACCGCTGCGAAAGCTTTCTCATAAAGATCGAGAATTAAGCGATTCGCCCGATCCCCGATCGCGTGCGTCTCGACCTGAATCCCGCGACGCAAAGCTTCTTCGAACATTGGCGACAACTTTTCTGGTTTCTGCGTGAGATAACCGGAAGTATCCGGCTTGTCGGAATATGGAGCGAGAAGGGCGGCGCCGCGCGAGCCGAGCGCGCCGTCGAAAATCACTTTGATCGTGCGCTGCGTGAAATGATGATCGAACGCATTCAGCGTCGGTCCGTTCTTCAGCAATGCATCGGCGGCTGAGCCCGGTCCCCACGCTGCATTGTAAATGCGCAGCTTAATTTTGTTCGCCTCAAACGCCCGGCGGATAATCGCCTGGTCTGCAAGCTCGCTCCCGGCGTTTTGAATTTCGCACCAACCGAGTTTGATTTCGCGTTCGATGCCGCGCAGAAGCGCTTGCTCGCGCTCCGCTTCGGTTGGTTTTGGAATTTTCGATTCCACAAGATCCTGCGCGTTGTCCAGCAGCATGCCGGTCGGCTCGCCCGTCCCTTTGTCCTTCAAGATTTCTCCGCCAAATGGATTTGATGTATTGCGATCGATCGCGGCCATCTTCAACGCCGCACTATTCGCGATCGCCGCGTGTCCGTCGGCGCGCGTGAGAAACACGGGATTATGCGGGGCAATTTTGTCGAGATCCTGGCGCGTCGGAAAAGTTGGCGGCTTCCAGAAAGTTTCGATCCACCCGCGGCCCGTGATCCATTTTTCCGGCGGCGTTTTCGCGACGCGCTCCTTTACCTTGGCAAGGAATTCCTCGAGCGTGTTTGTGCCTTCGAGGTTTAAAGTCATCTCGCGTTCGCCGATGCCGAAAATGTGGCAATGCGAATCAGTCATGCCGGGCACGACGGTGGCGCCGTGCAAATCGACGACGCGTGTTTTCGTGCTCGCTAACTTTTTCGCCTCTTCGCTGGCGCCGACAAAAACGATTCGATCCCGTCGTATTGCAACCGCTTCCGCGTGGGGTTGCCGCTCATTGACGGTGTAAATATTTCCGTTGAGGAAGAGGAGATCGGCATCCTCGGCCGCGAGGATGCGCGAAGAATGAAAGAGAAAAACGAAAAAAAGTGCGGGGCCGATCCGAAGAAATTGCGCTTTCACATTGACGCTCTGCCGAAGTTTTGACGTTATCAATTTTGCCGGCTGTTCGATTGCGAAAACCGGCGCTCTCTTTTTAAGGAAACTATTGAAAATGCGCGATGAATTTTCTTTTGCCATATCCACTTCGATTTATAGAGTGCCCCGTCGCCGCACCCGTGCGAGCGAACCCTTAACCTGCCCGATAGTTTGAACCTCTTTAACCGCGCTGCTCAATTCCTGGCTTCTGGCACCGCAGCAGCGGCCTGCTGATTCGGTATGGCGAATTTCTTTCCACGCTGGACGAATTGGCTGCCGCTCAAGATTACGATCTGCGGCATCTTCACCGTCTGTGGATTGACCGCCGCCACCTGGTATTACGTGACGCCGAAGTATACGCGTGTCGGTTATCAACCGATCCAGCCCGTGCCCTTTCCGCACGACATTCACGTTTCGCAGCTCGGGATGGATTGCCGGTATTGCCATAGCTTCGTCGATGTCGCCGCGCATTCGAACATTCCAAACACGCAGACCTGCATGAATTGCCATACGCAGGTGCAAAAGGAAAATCCGAAGCTCGAACCGGTGCGTGCCAGCTGGAAATCGGGCCAGCCAATCGAATGGGTGCAACTGCATCGCACGCCGGATTACGTTTATTACAATCACTCGGCGCACGTGAATCGCGGGATCAGTTGCGCGAGTTGTCACGGGCAAGTCAATCACATGCCGGTGGTATATCACGCGAAACCGCACAGCATGGCGTGGTGCCTCGAATGCCATCGTCATCCGGAAAATTTCCTGCGTCCGGAAGATCAGATTTTTAATCTCGATTGGAAACCGCAGGATGTGAACCCGGCGGCGTTCGTCGCGAAATACGGCCAGCCGGAGGATGCCGAGGAAGATTTTTCGAAGAAGAAAACGCTCACGCAGCAGGAGATCGGTCGAACGTTGAAGGAGCGCTGGAACATTAAGCCGCCCACCAATTGCCAGGGGTGCCATCGATGAATTGGACTTGCGCGAATGTCTGCGGCAAATGGAGGACAGGCTTCCAGCCTGGCTCGGCCAACGGGCTCCCAGCCCGTTGCTTGCCTTCTCTCTTTTTTCGACAGGCTGGAAGCCTGTCCGCCAAGACAGGCAAGATGCCTGTCCTCCGGAGGACGCAATGAAACGCGTATTCGAGCACCCAACTGAATCGCTCACGGGCAAGCGCTATTGGCGCAGCGTCAGTGAGCTGAGCGACACGCCGGAATTTCGGGACTGGCTCGAGCGCGAGTTTCCATCGGGCGCCGCACAGCTTGAAGGCGACGAAGTTTCGCGCCGCAGCTTTTTGAAATACATGGGCGCTTCCATGGCGCTGGCTGGATTTGGCCTAACGAGTTGTCGCCGACCCGAAGCGCATCTTGTTCCTTTCACGAAAAGCGCCGAATGGGCGATTCCCGGCAAACCGCTCTTTTATGCGACGGCCATGCCGCGGCGGAACGGCGCATTACCGCTTGTCGTGACAACGCACGATGGCCGGCCGACCAAGATTGACGGTAATCCGCTTCATCCCGCGAGCAGCGGTGCCTCGGATCTCTACGCGCAGGCATCCGTTCTCGATCTTTACGATCCAGCGCGGTCGAGGCGGTTTGTTCAGAACGGAAAAGATTCCGATCGCGCGGGCTTCGAAAAATATCTTTCGGATCTGAGCGCGAAAATCGCCGCCGATCGCGGTGCCGGTCTCGCATTCATTGTCGAAGAAACGCATTCGCCCACGCGCGAACGTTTGCGCAAGGAACTGGAGAAGAAATTCCCGAGCATGCACTGGTGCGTTTTCGAACCGCTGCTCAGTCCCGCGCAAACTTTTTCGACGCAGATGTGTTTCGGCGACAACTCCGTGCTCGTGCCGCATGTGGAACGCGCCGACGTCGTGCTCGCGCTTGATAACGATTTTCTTAGCTGCGGCGATGGCGATCTCGCTTCGATCCGCGCGTTCACTTCGCGTCGCCGCGTCGCGACGGCGAAGGACACGATGAATCGCCTCTATGTCGTGGAGAATCGTTTCACACTTACCGGTGCGATGGCGGATCACCGCATGCGCTGCGCGGCCAGTCAGATTCCCGCGGTGACCTATCTGCTCGCGGGAAAAATCGCGGCAGCGACGAAGGATGAAGGATTATCTTCTGTCCTCGCAACCTTAAAAGCGCCTGAAGGCGTGACGTTCGATGACCACTGGTTGACCGAAGCGGCCAACGATCTCATGGCGAAACCCGGCGCGAGTCTGGTCCTCGCCGGGCCGGATCAGCCCGTGGTGGTGCAGTTGCTCGTTTACGGAATCAACTCTGCGCTCAAGAACATGGGCAAGACGTTGATTGTGCGCGAGCGCACGCGGAATGCGAACGAGAACAGCATTCTGCAACTCGCCGGCGAGTTGGTCGCAGGGCGCATTAAACAGCTTTTCATTTTCGGTGGCGATCCTGTTTACAACGCGCCGCGCGCCCTAACGATTGATGCGAATTCGAAAATGCCGGTCGATTGGATCGATCTGCAAAAGAAAGTGCCGGACGTAGTGCGTCTCGGTTATTACGAAGATGCGACTTCCAGCGTGAGCCAGTGGCATTTGCCCATGGCGCATTACCTCGAGTCGTGGGGCGATGCGCTCACTTCGGACGGCGCCTACCTCGCGATTCAACCGATGATTCTTCCGCTCTTCGGCGGACTTTCGGAAATCGAAGTGATGAACATGTTGCTTGGCGGACCGAAAGTGGAAGGTCCGGAACTCGTGCAGGAAACATTTCGCGGGACCGGAGCGCCGGGAGATTTCCAGGCGGCGTGGTCGAAATTTTTGCACGATGGCTTCGCTTCGCACATTCAGCTCCGCGATAAACCGCCGACCTTCAATGGCAACACCGCGGGCGGCATCGCGCACACCCTTTGGGCGCCGACTCCGCCTCCGACAACGCAATCGCCGGAGATCGTGCTCGTCGGCAGTTACGCAATGGACGACGGCCGTTACATCAATAACGGCTGGCTTCAGGAAATGCCGGACCCGGTCACGAAACTGACATGGGATAACGCTGCGCTCATGGATCCCGCCTTTGCGCGCAATCTCAAAGTCGAGAACGGCGATTTGATTCAGATCACGGTCACGGAAAAAGCCGTCGATCAAAACAATAAACCGATCAAACGCGAGCTCGTCATCGCGACTCTCATTTCACCCGGACATGCCGACAATTCGATCACAATTCCGTTAGGCTACGGTCGCAAGCAAACTGGACCTGTCGGCGAAGAAGCGGGATTTAACGGATATCTTTTGCGCACTCCAACGAATCCGCATTACATCGTCGCCGACGGTCGCGTGATCGATAGCGTGATGGTGAAGAAAGTCGATCGCACCTACGCGCTTTCGATCACGCAGGATCACTGGAGCATTGAAGGTCGCGGACTCGTGCGCGAAGCGACGATCGATCATTATCGCGAAGACAACGAGTTCGCGAAAAAGATCGCGGGCGACGACGAATTGCCGCCGCGATTGCCCAGCATTTACAGCCATCCGCCACTCAGCGCGCCGCAGCAATGGGGAATGTCAGTTGATCTCAACGTCTGCACCGGTTGCAGCGCCTGCGTCATCGCGTGCCAGAGTGAGAATAACATTCCGATTGTCGGCAAACTGCAGGTAAGCCACGGCCGCGCCATGCATTGGATCCGGATCGATCGTTACTACGCGAGCGCGAAACCATTCAACGAAGATAAGCGCCAGTATCCGAGCGATCCCGAAATGGTGCACGAGCCGATGATGTGTCAGCACTGCGAGAACGCGCCATGCGAAACCGTTTGCCCGGTCAATGCCACCATCCATAGCGAAGATGGATTGAATGTGATGGCTTACAATCGCTGCATCGGCACGCGGTATTGTGCGAACAATTGCCCGTTCAAAGTGCGCCGATTCAATTTCTTCGATTACAATCAGCGACCGATCGGGAAAAAGAAAATCGCGGGCGCGTTCAGTATCTACAAGGAATACTTCGCGCCGTTCACGAAAAAAGGCGCACCGGACATCGTGAAGATGCAAAAAAATCCGAACGTCACCGTGCGCATGCGTGGCGTCATGGAGAAATGCACGTTCTGCGTGCAGCGCATCGAAGAAGCAAAGATCGCGGCGCACGTGCATGCCGGCGCTTCGGACGACACGAGGATTCCGCGCGATTCATTCACGACCGCATGCGCGCAGGCTTGCCCGACCGAGGCAATTGTCTTTGGGGACATCGCCGATCCGGAAAGCCGCGTTTCGAAGTTGAAAGGGCAGGATCGAAATTATCGTCTGCTCGAATATTTGAACGTGAAAACGCGCACGAGTTATCTCGCACGCATTCGCAATCCCAATCCGAAAATGCCGGATGCAGGAAAAATTGCGGTCGCGAGCATTGGTGGGGAAGAGAAGCCTGGAGAGAAGCGGCCACCGCATGAGTACCGCCGCGACCATGATGCCGGTGTATTAAATCCGGAGGCGAAGCCATGAGGCGCACCCACCTTCAACAAACCGGTCATCCTGGGCGAAGCGAAGGATCTCGCGATTACTCGTTGCACATTTTCTTTGCGGTTCAGACGGCCCCACTTCGATCGCGAGGTCCCTCGCCTTTGCGGCTCGGGATGACAGAATGAGTATGGACGGCTCCACCACAGTACCAGACGTGATCGCCGGCGAAGCATCCGCTTCGGTCGAGCGGCCGCTCGCGCGCGTGCCGCTGGTTCTAAACAAACGGAATTTCAGTTGGATTACCGATCGCATTTCCGGCGTGGTCGAAGAAGCCGCGCCGCGCTGGTGGTGGGTTACGTTTACCATCACCGCACTCGTCGCCGCCTTCGGTCTGTTTTGTCTCGGCTATCAAATTTCGACTGGTGTCGGCACGTGGGGATTGAATCACCCCGTCGGCTGGGCGTGGGACATCACCAATTTCGTTTTTTGGATCGGTATCGGACATGCCGGAACTCTGATCTCAGCGATCTTGTTTTTGCTGCGTCAAAAATGGCGCACTTCGATCAATCGATCCGCGGAAGCGATGACGTTGTTCGCGGTCATTTGCGCTGCGATTTTTCCCGGCGTGCACGTCGGCCGTGTCTGGATGGCGTGGTATCTCGCGCCCTTGCCTAACAACTACGGCATCTGGCCGAATTTCCGCAGTCCGCTTCTGTGGGACGTGTTCGCCGTCTCCACCTACTTTTCGGTTTCGGTTTTATTCTGGTACACGGGTTTGATTCCGGATCTCGCGACATTGCGCGATCGCTCCACCGCGAAGATCAAAAAATTCCTGTTCGGAATTTTTTCCTTTGGCTGGCGCGGTTCGAATCGCAACTGGCGCCATTACGAAATGGCGTATCTGCTTTTGGCAGGTCTCGCAACGCCGCTCGTGTTGTCGGTGCACAGCGTCGTATCCTTCGACTTCGCCACCTCCATTTTGCCGACGTGGCACACGACCATCTTCCCGCCTTACTTCGTGGCCGGCGCGATCTTCGGCGGCTTTGCCATGGTGCTGACGCTGCTCATTCCGGCACGCGCCATTTACAAACTGCAGGACGTCATCACGCCACAGCACATCGACAAGATGGCGAAGATTATTTTGCTCACCGGCTCGATCGTTGCCTATGCCTACGCCATGGAATTTTTCGTTTCCTGGTATAGCGGCAATCAATACGAAAAGTTCGCATTCTATAACCGCATCTTCGGTCCCTACTGGTGGTACTGGTGGGTGGGCATGCTTTTCTGTAACTCGCTTTCGCCACAACTCTTTTGGTTCAAATGGTGCCGGCACAACATCTTCGTCGTTTATTTCGTCTGCATGTGCGTCAACGCCGGCATGTGGTTCGAGCGTTTCATCATCATCGTCGGCGGATTACATCGCGACTTTCTTCCTTCCTCATGGGGTTTGTTCATTCCCACCTGGGTCGATATCTGGACGTTTGTCGGCACGTTCGGAATTTTCACGTCGCTCTTCCTTCTTTTCATTCGCTACCTCCCGATGATCGCGATGTCGGAAGTGAAAATTGTCTTGCCGGAAGCTGATCCGCATTACGCGACGCCACAGCAACATCATCCGGTTGCCGCCGGTGGAATGGAGCGCACGCAATGAGGACGCCATCCGGGAATTTGGTTTACGGGATGGCCGCGGAATATCCGAGCGCGGCTGCGCTTTACGAAGCGGCCAAGCGCGTGCGCGATGCCGGTTTCAAACGCTGGGATGTTTACTCGCCATTTCCCATTCACGGAATGGACGACGCGATGGGACTTGGCAAATCATGGCTGAGCGCGGCGGTTCTTGGCGGCGGCATCACCGGTTTCGTTACTGCGATGACGCTCGAGTTTGGTCCCTCGTGGATCATTTATCCGCTCGTCGTCCACGGTAAACCGTTCGACTGGCGCACTGTCCCCGCATTTTTCCCGATCATGTTTGAGCTGACGGTTTTGTTTGCGGCTTTCACCGCCTTCTTCGCGCTGCTCATCATGAATGGTCTGCCGCGCTGGTATCATCCCATTTTCAATTGGGAACGTTTTAGTCGCGCGACGAACGACGGCTTTTTCCTCGCGATTGAAGCGCGCGATCCGCGCTTTACCGAAGTAGAAGCGCGCGAACTCCTCGAGCAGACCGGCGGCCAACACATCACCATCATTCACGAAGACTGATATGTTGCGCGGCTTCTTCCTCATTTTTTTCCTGACTGGACTCGCCATGGTGGCGTTCCTTGGTTTTCGCGGAGAACACAGCACAGGTTCGCCGATTGAAGTTTTTCCCGACATGGTGCGCGAGCCGAAGGTGCGCGCGCAGGCGCCGCTCGCATTTTTTGCCGACGATCGCGGAGCGCGACCGCCAATCGATGGCACGATTCCGGTCGGTTACGAATTTCCGCGTCCGCAAACGATCGCGACGCCGGCTACAAATACTCCCGCGAGTGAACCTGAGCCAGCGATCGGCTTCAGTGAAGGCGTCGATTACTACAACACCGGAAAGATGGGGGCCGAGTGGGGGACCGGAATTCCGATCGAAGTGAATGCGCAAGTGATGGAGCGAGGTCGCCAGCGTTTCAATATCACGTGCGCGATGTGCCATGGCGCCACTGCGCACGGCGATGGAATCACAAAGCAGTACGGCCTGGCGACCGTAGTTACTTTGCAGGACGAGCGCATTCGAAAAATGGCCGACGGCGAAATTTTTAACACCATCACCAACGGCAAAAACACGATGATGGCCTACGGACCTAATCTGGTGGTGGCGGATCGCTGGGCCATCATTTGTTATCTGCGCGCATTGCAACGCAGTCAGAGTACAACCGTCGCCGACGTTCCACCGGAACATCGCGCCGATTTGGATAAACCAGCGCCCGCGGAAACCAAAGCCGAAGCAACACCGGAGGCGGCAAAGAAATGAGCGAGCGCTCTCACGTTGTGCCGACGCCGGAAGGCGAATATTTCGAGAAAAGCCGTTTCGCCGGCTTGTCGTTGTTATTCGGCGTGCTTGCGCTGCTCGGCATCGTGCTCAGCGTGGTCGGCGCGATTTGGTGGCCGCAACAGCTGAGCTTTTCCTGGCTCTTTGCCTTCGCCTATTTCTTCACGCTTTGCGGCGGGTGCCTTTTCTGGATCATTGTCCATCACGCCACCGATGCAGAGTGGTCGGTAGTCGTTAGGCGTCAGCTTGAGAACATCGCGTCGCTCTGGCCCGTTCTCGCTCTGCTCTTCATTCCCGTTCTGCTTTTGCGTCATCATCTCTATCGCTGGATGAACATTCCGCCGGGAGAAGATCCGACGCTCGACGCCAAGCATGGCTATCTGAACCTGAAATTCTTCATCGTCCGCGCGGTCATTTTCTTCGCCTTCTTCAGTCTCTCCGCGTTTTTGCTGCGGAAATATTCCGTCAGTCAGGATAAGGACGGCAATCCGCGCTTCACCATTATGATGCGCAAGGTCGCGTTCATTAGTCTGCCGCTTTTTGGAATGGCGCTGACTTTTGGCGCCTTCGATTGGCTGATGAGTCTGAACTACCACTGGTTTTCCACCATGTGGGGCGTTTACATTTTTGCCGGCGCGGCCGGCAGCTCGATGGCGCTGCTCGTCCTCGTGATCACGGCGCTGCGCAAAGCCGGTTATTTGAAGGACGTGATCACGATGGAGCATTACCACATCATGGGGAAATGGATCCTGGCCTTCACAGTTTTCTGGGCCTACATCGGCTTCAGCCAATACATGCTGATTTGGTACGCGAACATTCCGGAGGAAACCGAATACTTCATTCTCCGAAACACCGAATCGTGGTGGCTGCTCAGCACGTTGCTTGTTTTCGGAAGATTTTTCTTCGCGTTTCCAATTCTGTTGATGCGCTCGATCAAAAAGAAACCGCAGCAGATTTGCATCATGGCCGGTTGGATTTTGTGCATGCAATTGCTCGACATGTACATCGTCGTTCTGCCGGAACTTCATCGCACGGGCGTCCATCTCAGCCCGCTGGATTTTGTGCCACTGCTCGCGATCGGCGGAACGCTGGGATTTTTCTATCTGCGCATCGTCGCGAAAACATCGCTCTTTCCTGTGCGCGATCCGCGCCTGATCGAGTCACTGCGCCTGACGAATTAAGATGAATCAAACGCACCGAGTCGATTTTCAGCAGCCCCGGTCGATGTTTGGGACGTGGATTGGCGTGGTCTTGCTCTTTGTCGTCTTCGGTCTCTTCGTCTGGGTTGTTTTCAGCGCGATTCCCCGCGGCGACACTTACGAAGAAAAGCGAGCGAAAGCGCGCATGGAAAAATTGGAGCAGTTGCAAAAAGAGGCGACCGCTGCCCTAACGAGTTACGCCTGGGTCGATAAGAACAAGGGTACGGTTCGCATTCCGATCAAGCAGGCCATGCAACTGGCCATGGCCGATCTCGCAGCAAAGAAGCCAACGGCGGCATACCCGATTGCAACTCCGACGCCGCAACCTGCTGCTTCTGCATCGCCGGGAACACAGCCCGCAGCTTCACCTGCACCAGCCGGATCGCCTTCACCAGCGCCAGCGCAATCACCGTCGGGAACACCGCGGCCAGCGCGCGGCAAATCGCCTACGCCATGACTGTCGCCGATCTCATCAACCGAATGAAGCGTTACGAAAAGAACGCCGAGATGATTTTCGATAAGGAAGAACCGATCGGCAGGCCGACGGATTTGGTGATGCCGCGACGCCGCTGGTTCCGCAAACCAGCGCCAGATTCTTTGGAAGCGAAAGTTTTGGAAGCATCGAAATGGAATCGATAACAACAACTGACACTGCAACGGTGAGGCTCGCGGGAGAAACGCCTGTCGGCCCGGAGCCGGTCACGCCGCGCGAGATCGAGAACGTCGAACGCGCATTGATCGATGCGTCCACGCGCGTGCCGGTGCTGATGTTTTACGCGTCGGCAATTTTCTGGCTTTTATTGGGCACACTCCTCGCCGGGTTTGCTTCCTTTAAACTGCACAGTCCCGACATGTTTTCGGGAGTTAGTTTTCTCACCTTCGGCCGCGTGCGCGCGGCGCACATGAACATGATGGTTTACGGCTGGGCGTCGATGGCCGGAATGGGAACCGCGATCTGGCTCATGGCGCGCTTGTGCCGGACGACATTGCGTCATCCGCTCCTGCTCGTGACCGGTGCGGCCTTTTGGAATTTTGGTGTGCTGCTCGGTGTCATTGGAATTCTTGGCGGGCAGAGCACCGGTTACGAATGGTTCGAATTCCCGACCTACGCGGGAATCGTTTTGTTCGTGGCGTATCTGCTCGTCATGTCGTGGGCGGTTTTGATGTTCCGTTTCCGGCGCGGCGATACGATTTACATCACGCAATGGTATTTGCTCGCGGCGTTTCTTTGGTTCCCATGGCTCTACGCCGCGACGCACGTCATGCTCTTTGTCGTTCCAGTGCAGGGCGTGATGCAGGCCGTGGTGAATTGGTGGTACGCGAACAATCTCATGTTCCTCTGGCTCGGCGCGATTGGACTGGGCACCGCTTATTACATGATCCCGAAAGTGATCGGGCGTCCGGTTTACAGTTACAATCTCGCCGCGATCGGTTTCTGGACTTACGCGCTCTTTGCGAGCTGGACCGGAATGCAGCGCCTGGTCGATGGCCCGTTCCCGGCGTGGATGATTACGGCGAGCATCGCGGCAGCGATTCTTTCGATCATTCCCGTCGCCACTGTCGGACTGAATCATCACATGACGATGCGCGGATATTTTCAGCTCATGCGCTACAGCCCGACGCTGCGATTCACTGTCTTCGGCGCGATTTCCTACACCGCATTCAGCGTAGTCGGCATCATCATTTCGCTGCGATCGATGGCGCGAATCGTTCACTTCACGCAAGTCAGCGTGGCATACACGCACCTCGGTCTCTACGCGTTTTTCACCATGGTGATGTTTGGTTCGATGTATTACATCGTGCCGCGTTTGGTGGGGCGCGAATGGCGTTACGCGACGTTGATCAAGTTACATTTTTGGGCATCCGCCTACGGTGTCGGCCTCATGGTGTTAATGCTTCTTGTCGGCGGATTGGTGCAGGGCTTGAGCATGAATGACCCGACGCTCTCGTTTTCCGAAACCACGCAGTCGGTTCTGCCTTATCTGCGCGGCCGCAGTGTTTCTGGAATTTTGCTCACCGTTTCGCATTTCATTTTCGCGTATCATTTTGTCCTGATGCTCTTCGGACTCGGCCGCACCGCGACCGTGCCCACGTTCCTCAATCCGATCGAACCGGAGGATGTGCATCCATGAAAGGGTTGCTTCCTCTCTTTCTCGGAATTTTCGGCACGTTCGCTTTTTCGTGGACCGGTCTGATTTTCGTTCCGAATCTGCAAATCGGTCATCTCGATCCGCAAATGGAAGAGGACGGGACGGATGTTTATCCCGCGCCGCAATCGGGAATGGTCGAGCGCGGCCGTCGCGTTTACGCCGCAAACGGCTGCAACTATTGTCACACGCAACAGGTCCGCGCCGATTACGCCGCCTCCGATCTCGATCGCACGCGCGACGCCGACCTAAAGTTAAAATGGGGCCAGCGCCGGAGCGCGCCGCGCGACTACATTTTCGGTCGTCCGGTTTTACTCGGAAAAATGCGCATGGGTCCGGATCTCGCGAACATAGGACATTCCGAAGCAGCGACCGAGCAAAATGCGCCGCCGCCGGCTGGAGCTTCACCGGCGCCGTCTCCCGCAACTTCACCGGCCGCGGCGATTTCGCCTGCGCCCGCACCGCAAACGACGAGCGCACCACCCGCCGCCGCTCAAAATCCGACTCCGCCAGCAAGCGCATCTGCGCCTAACGAAGCCGTGACCTCGATCAACGGCGGTCCGATTCCCTATACCGAAGCGTGGCATCACCGTCATTTGTATGATCCGCGCAACATCATCGAAGATTCCGACATGCCGGCATTTCGTTTTCTCTATGAAAAACGCCGGATTAGCGGGCAGCTTTCCGCGGACGCTTTGAATTTTGATCAATCCTCCCACGACGCGCCGCCCTCGGGTTGGGAAATTGTTCCGACTTACGATGCAAGATGTTTGGTCGCATATTTGATGTCGCTCGATCAATCGCATCCGTTGAAAGAAGTGAAAACCGCTGCGGCGCCCGCTCCGGCGGCGACGCCAGGCAAACAGGCCAAATGAACGACGATCCATCCACGCAAAAACGCGTTCGCCAGGGAATGGATTATGGCGAGACGGAAGAAGTGCAGCAAACGCACGCTGCGATTCAACGTGAGAAACGCGAACCGCGCGCCGGACTCGAGCCGCTTTCGCTTTGGTTGATCGCACTCTACGGACTCGCTGTTTTCTTTGGCGGCGCATATCTCGGCCGTTACTCCGGAAATTTTAGCGGCGATGGGCTCGATCCGTTAGGTGGTGCGCCACGAGCGAAGAAAACCGCCGGTGGCGGAGAAGCTGCCACTGAAACCGTGGAGCTTACGCCAGCCGAGCGTGGCAAAAAGATCTTCTCAGCCAATTGCGTGACTTGTCACCAAACGACGGGGCTCGGTGTGCCCGGACAATATCCGCCGCTTGCCGGTTCCGAAATCGTGAATGGCGGAGCGCGCCGCCCGGCCATGATTGTTCTCAAGGGTTTGGTCGGGCCTGTGACCGTCAAAGGTCAGCAATTCGGCTCGGCGGTTATGCAGCCGTGGGAAAAGACGCTAAACGATCAAAAGATCGCCGACGTGCTTACCTATGTTCGTCAGGAATGGGGAAATAATGCAGGACCCGTTTCGAAAGAACAGATTGCGGCATTGCGCAAAGAACTGGCCGGCCGCACCGAATCGTGGCACGAAGCCGACTTAAAGGCGGTCCCGGAAGATGCTGGTCTGCCTGGTGGCGCACCCGCTGAGGAAACAAAGCCACCGCCCGCTGCCTCTCCGGCGCCCAAGACCTAACGAAGGTGGATCGAGCTCTCCGAGCTCGATGGTAATTAGATGCGCCTTCGGCGCGATTCTAACAACGCGCTCGGAGAGCGCGTTCCACCTGCATCACAAAGGGGGGGCTTTTTCGGAGGGATGTGCGCTGTCGCGCAATACCGGAGAAATGCGCCTTCGGCGCGAATCTAACCACAGAGATCACGGAGGCCGCAGAGGTTTTGAGAATCCTTTCTCTGTTTACTTCTGTAAAATTCCGCCGCTGATGGTGGATCGAGTCCTCCGAACTCGATGTTAGTTAGTGCGCCTTCGGCGCCACTCTAACAACGCGCTCGGAGATCGCGTTCCACCTTAGCATCCCCGCGGAGCTGCCGTTCCACCTTAATCCGACAACATGTTAAGAGATGCCGTTACACTAAGACCGAAGGCCTGATCGGCCTCACTGCAGGCGATACACTTCCACTAACCCAACGCCGGTCGTTTGATTGCGGCCCCGGACGATGGTGGTGTAACTGCCCGCTGGTAACGAAGCGGCAATCGCTGATTCGCGATTATCCGTCGGCGCAAGGTTGTCGGCCTGGATCTCCGTTGCCTGCGAGTCTCTCCAATTGTCGTTCGCGCCCAGCAGCGTGCCGTTCGCATCACGCAATTCCAATGTTGGATCCTGCAGCGCGCCCGAAACATTGGAGGTACTCAGGGACGGACCAAGCGCGCGCACAACGACATTCGCGCTCGTCCCATTCGGCAGGATGATAAAACCTGCGATCAGAACGTTGTCGCCAGTGCCCACGAAACCGCGCGAACTGATGTTTGCCAAAATCGAGCCGACCATCGGATCGAGATCATAAACTTCAACGACACCGGTCCCGCTCGTATTATTTTGTCCGACGACAAGAGCGGTATAATTAGAAGGCGGGAGCGTGATTACGATGGCTGATTCGCGATCGTCAGTCGGCGGAATGCCGGTAGCAATAATGTCGGTTTGTTGTGCATCGCGCCAGTTGTCGTTTTGCGCGATGAGATTCTGGTTCGAATCAAACAACTCCAAAAGGGGGTCTTGCAGTGCGTCGCTGACGCCGTGCAGTGTGAGCGAAGGACCGATCGCGCGAATAATAACGGTCTTGGCGTTTGTTCCGGTGATGATAAATCCACCGATCAATACCTCATTACCGGTCTGCACGAATGCTCGTGTCGAGATGTTGAGAAGCTCGCCGGTCGAGCTCGGCGTTGGTGTTGGCGTTCCGCCTCCCGGTGTCGGAGTGACGCTTGGCGTGGGCGTGGTGCTCGGTGTCGGCGTGGCACTCGCGGTCGGAGTTGCGGAAGCAGTCGGGGTAGCAGAAGGCGTTGGCGTCGTACTCGGTGTCGGAGTCGGGCTGCCTCCGACCGGTGTGACGGTTGGAGTCGCAGTTGGAGTTGGAGTTACGGTGACCGTGGGTGTCGGCGTCTGCGCAAGTCCAGTTCCGACGCAACAAAGAAAGCAAAGAAGCGTTGCGATCGAAAAACGCTTAGGCAAAGAACTTCGCATCGTCGTCATCATATCCCACGAGTGAGCCCGCGAGCAAACTCTAGATACGGCGATCAAAGCATGGCAAAAACGAAACGACGACCACGCTTTTCGCGGGTGATCTTTAACTTTTTCCATAAATTCGCGCTTTCCTCTTGAGAAATTTACCCTGATATTCACCATCAGTTTTTCCGAATATGGACGCTTCTACCGAACTGGCCTCTCACGCTGCCCACGATCCACATCATCACGACGAACACGAGCACCACGAGCTCGGTTTCTGGCGAAAATACATTTTTTCGACCGATCACAAAATGATCGGCATTCAGTACGGTCTTTGCGGGCTTGTTTTCCTCTTTCTCGGTTTTTCTCTGATGATGTTGATGCGCTGGCAACTGGCGTATCCGGGACAGGCATTGCCAATCATCGGGAACGCGCTCGGCCGTTTCTTCGGGCCTGGTACGATGCCCGATGGCAAGATGACGCCGGAGTTTTACAATTCGTTAGGCGCGATGCACGGCACGATCATGATCTTTCTCGGCATCGTGCCGGTGGCGTTTGCCGCGTTCGGAAACTTTGTCGTGCCGCTGCAAATCGGTGCGCCCGACATGACGTTCCCGAAAGTTAATGCCGCGAGTTTTTGGGCGTTTGCCGTCGGCGGCGTCATCATGCTTTCGAGCTTTTTTGTTCCAGGCGGCGCGGCCAAGGGCGGCTGGACTTCCTACACGCCGCTTTCAGATATCGCGGATAAAGGGCCGGAGTTTCACTGGTTTTTTAATGGCCAGAATCTTTGGCTTATCGGTTTTATTTTCCTCATCACGTCATCGCTTCTCGGCGCGGTGAATTTCATCACCACCATCATTCAACTGCGCGCAAAAGGTCTCACCTGGATGCGCCTCCCGTTTTTTGTGTGGGCGCAATTCGTGACCGCGTTCTTGCTTCTGCTCGCTTTCCCGCCCCTTGAAGCGGCAATCATCATGCAACTAATGGATCGCGTGGCGGACACTAGCTTCTTTCTCCCGGCGGGTTTGGTCGTGAACGGCGCGGCGATGCACATCAGCGGCGGCGGCAGCCCGCTTTTGTGGCAGCACTTATTCTGGTTCCTTGGGCACCCGGAAGTTTACGTGCTCATTCTGCCCGGCATGGGGATCGTTGCCGAAGTGCTCGCGAATAATTCGCGTAAACCACTCTGGGGTTACAAGTCCCTCGTCTTCTCAGTGCTTGTTCTTGGATTTCTCTCCTTCATCGTCTGGGCGCACCACATGTGGCTTACCGGCATGGGCAGTGCCGTCAGCGCATTTTTCCAGACGACGACGCTCATCATTTCGATTCCATCGGTCATCATCTTGAGCGCGTTTTTCATTTCACTCTGGGGTGGTTCAATTCGATTTACCGTGCCGATGCTTTTCGGCACTGCTTTCCTGCCGATGTTCGGCATTGGCGGACTGACCGGCATTCCGCTTGCGTTTAACAGCGCCGATCTTTATCTGCATGATACCTATTACGTCATCGCGCATTTCCATTACATCGTCGCCCCCGGCACAATCTTCGCGCTCTTCGCCGGCATCTATTACTGGTTCCCGAAAGCGACCGGGCGAATGATGAGCGAGTTCTGGGGCAAAGTGCACTTCTGGCCATCGCTCATTTGCATGAACGTCATCTTTCTTCCGATGTTCCTGCAGGGAATGCTCGGCATGCATCGCCGTTGGTACGACGGTGGTCAGGGCTGGAATATCGCCAACGAAAAGGCCTGGGGCCTCTCCGGATTTCATTGGAACACGCCGATCTCAATCGCGGCCTGGTGCATGGGGCTCGCGCAAATTCCCTTCATCATTAATTTCTTCTGGAGCATCAAACATGGCAAAAAGGTGAACGACAATCCGTGGGAGGCGACCACGCTCGAGTGGACCGCGCCGTCGCCGCCGCCGCATGGGAATTTTGTTGAGACACCGGTGGCTTATCGCGGCCCTTACGAATACAGCCTGCCGGGGCGTGCCAAGGATTTCACCATGCAGAATGAGCCGGTCGATCCGAGTGAGCGCACGCCGCGCAAGCCGGCCGAGCTCGTGCACGCCTAACGAGACAGGAAAATGGAAATCCCGTATACAGTTGCCGCGCGTCCCGACACCGGGCTTTGGAATGCCAAGATCGGCATCTGGCTCTTTCTCGCATCGGAAGTGATGCTCTTCGGCGGACTTTTTTCCGCCTATATCTTTCTGCGGCTCGATGCGGAACCGGGCTATTGGCCGCACGGTTTACTGAACGTGCCGGTCGGCACGATGAACACCGCGATTCTGATCGCGTCATCCGTCACCGTCGTGCTCGCATGGGCGGCGCTGAAAATGCGGCAATTTCGGCGCTACCAGATTTACATGGGGATCACGATTTTATGTGGCGTGATCTTTCTCGTGGTGAAACTCGCCTACGAATGGCCGCAAAAGTACGAGCACTTCGGCGCCTACATTAAGAAGGATGCGCTGGAAAAATATGAGCCCTATCTCGGGAACCATCATTTGGAGAAGGAGGGTCTCCCGCCGCGCGTTGAAATCACTGGTCATTTGCACAATCGCGAAGCGCTGAACGATCCTAACATCAAAGAGTACGAGGTCGCACTCGATCCGGTTAACGCCGATCCAACGAATCGTGCGATGGATCGTCCGCATTTCCTTTACGTTCCGCCGACTGAAAAAATCGGCAAAATTGAAAAGGCAGATGTGGAACGCGCGACCATGTTTTTGCCGACGCATAGCACGTATTTCGCGACTTACTTTACGATTACCGGACTGCACGGGATGCACGTTCTCGCTGGTGTGCTCGTTTTCATTTACATGTGGCTGCCGGTGAGCAAGCGACTTTACCAGCAAAATCCCGAGCATTTGGCGAACCGGGTTGAGGTTGCCGGTTTGTTCTGGCACTTTGTCGATCTCGTCTGGATTTTTGTGTTCCCGCTTTTCTATTTGCTATGAACAATCCGCCCGACGTTTCGCAGGATCCGAGCGAGCATGAGCAGTACGCCCACGATGTCGCGCATCACGTAAAGAAATACATGATGGTGGGCGCGACCCTGCTCGCCTTCACCGCGCTCACCGTTTTTCTTTCCTATGTCGATTTCGGCACGCGCAAAGCGAACATCGCAGTCGCGATGCTCGTCGCCATGTTCAAGGCGGGATTGGTCGCTGCGATTTTCATGCACCTTTCGGCGGAGAAAAAATTGATCTACCGCGTATTAATCTTCACCGGCCTTTTCGTGCTCGGCCTTTTCTGGCTGACGTTTCTTGCCTGGTACGATCCGGTCCACCATTGATGACCTTGAAAGGCTTTCACATCGTTTTCATCGCGTTTTCGACCTTGCTCGCGGTCGGCATTGGCTCGTGGTGCATTTGGATTGATCTCGTGGCAGGAGCGCCGGTTTATCGCGCCGGAGCAATCTGGTCGTTCATCGCCGCGTTTGCCTTGATCGTTTACGGTGTATGGTTTTATCGGAAGATGAAGAAGTCACGCATCATCACATGAAGGCAAAATTGATCCTGCTGCTCGTTCTTTTCGTCGGCTCACCCCTGGGTCAGGCGATGGCCTGTTCGGTTTGTTTCGGAGCCAGGGATGCTAAATCAACCGAGCACATTGCGGTTGCGATATGGGTTTTAATGGGCGCGGTGATGTCTGTGCTCGGCGGTGTGGGCGCCTTTAGTTTTCACCTTTGGCGGCATGCTCATACTCCGCTCGAACCACACGAGGAACTCGTGGAAGAAGATTTCGAGCAGTATGAATAGCCTCGCGCTGATCAACCAGTTTCTCGGTCAACCGCTGAATGCATCAGAGCACGGTTACCAGATCGATCACATCATCGAGTTTTGTCACTGGTTCATGGGCGCGCTTTTCGTCGGGTGGTCGGCCTATTTTATTTTCGTGTTGATTCGTTTTCACAACAGTCGCAATCGGCAGGCCAATCACGAAGGCGTAAAAAGCGGCATCTCAACGCATCTCGAATTTGCCGTTGTGCTGATTGAGGCGGTCCTCTTGGTGGGCTTCGCGGTCCCACTTTGGGCCAAGCGCGTAAATGAATTTCCGCGGGACAAGGATGCGGTTTTGGTGCACGCGATTGGCCAGCAATTCAACTGGAACTTTCATTTGCCGGGTCCTGATGGCGTATTCGGCCGGCGCAATGCCGATTTGGTGACGAATTCAAACCCGCTCGGACTCGATTCAACTGATCCAGCTTCAAAAGATGATCTCGTCGTGCTCGGCGAATTGCACGTGCCGGTGAATCGCCCGGTGATTGTCGAATTATCGTCGAAAGATGTAATTCATAATTTTGCGCTCGTGAACATGCGCATCGCGCAGGATGCGATCCCGGGCCAGATGATTCCGATGTGGTTTCGACCGATCAAGGCGGGCACATACGAAATTATCTGTGGCCAGCTTTGCGGCCTCGGCCATTACGGCATGAAAGGCACACTCGTGGTCGACACGCCGGCAGATTATCAAGCATGGTTGAAGGAACGCGTCGAACTTTCCGGCAATCAAAGCGCTCCGCCGGCCCCGACGCCGGGCACGGTGCCGCCGCCCGGCGCACCGAAAACCGCGAACCCGGGCGGCGAATAGCGAGTGCTCTCTGTAGCGGCGCTCTATGAGCGTCGCATTATTTCCAGTTCGGGGTAGTTTTTCCCAAATTGTGACTGGATTTGTTTCGAAGAATGCGACGATCGCAGATCGCCGTTACAATCATTGGCTGCATCGTTTCGCCTGGTTCACGGCGGCTGCGACGTTATTCCTCATTTGCAGCGGCGGGATGGTTACAAGCAAGAACGCAGGGCTCGCCGTCCCCGACTGGCCGACGACTTTCGGGTACAACATGTTTTTCTTTCCCTTTTCAAAGTGGATCGGCGGAATTTTTTTCGAACACGTTCACCGCTTGATCGCGTCCACGGTTGGATTTCTTACAATTATTTTGGCGTTCTGGTTGTGGCGTTCCGAATCGCGGCGCTGGGTCCGCAATCTCGGCTATGCTGCGCTCGCGGCGGTCGTCGTACAGGGCGTGCTCGGCGGCTTGCGTGTCACCATGTTGAAAGATGAGATCGGAATCTTTCATGCCTGCCTCGCGCAGGCGTATTTCGGATTACTCATTGTGATCGCCGTAGTGACGTCGCCGTTTTGGACGCGCCTTTCTTCGGCACAGGTGCTTGCCAAAAACGCGCGTCTCCTCGCGCAACTGTCGATTGCAACCTCCCTCTTCATCTATGGACAACTTGCGCTCGGTGCGACGATGCGGCACGAGCATCGCGATCTCTCGATCCTCGATTTTCCATTGGCCTACGGGAAAGTTATTCCGGACGTCAGCGCCGAAAAGCTCGCTGCCGTTAACACGTGGCGCGATGCGCATGCTCTATCCGACGTGACTGCGTTTCAAATCTGGCTGCAAATGGCTCATCGTTTCGTCGCTCTCATGATTGCGGTTGGTGTCATTGCGTTCTGGTTTTGTGTTCGCCGCTTTGCGTCCGAATCGATCGCGTTGAAGCGTCTGTCGAGCTTTTGGGTTTTTCTCGTCGCATGCCAGATTACACTTGGCGCGTGGACGATTTGGAGCAACAAAGCTGCTGACATCGCGACCGCGCACGTTGCGGTCGGGGCGATGATATTCGGCCTGGGTGTCGCTCTTGATGTAATTTGCCTGCGAATTGCCAGTCAAAAGATCCCAGCTGATTACAGTCGCCGATCGCTCATTCCTGAAGGCGCGACTTCCTCATGAAAGCGGCTGCGTTGGATACGACTCCACCAATTCCGTCGAACAAATCGGGCAGTCGTGTCTTTTCCGATTTCAGCGAGTTGGTAAAAGCCCGCCTCACGCTTCTCGTATTGCTGACAACGGCGGTCGGATATTATCTCGGCGCCGCGCGTCCCATCAATTACGCGGGCTTCTTTCACGTGGTCTTCGGAACTGCACTCGCCGCGGCCGGAGCGGCGGCTCTGAATCAATGGTGGGAGCATCGCTTTGACGCCTTAATGTTGCGCACGAAGATGCGGCCAATTCCCGCAGGCCGAATGCGACCGCGTGATGCACTAATTATCGGAAGCGTTCTCGCGGTCGGCGGTCTTGTCTATCTAACAATTACCTGTAACGGCCTCAGCACGTTTCTCGCAGCGGCGACGATCGCTATTTACATTTTTGGCTACACGCCGCTGAAAAGATTCAGCACGACCAACACGCTCGTTGGTGCAATTCCCGGTGCGATTCCGCCCATGATTGGCTGGGCTGCGGCGCGAGGAGAGCTCGAGGCCGAAGCGTGGAGTTTATTTGCGATCCTGTTCGTCTGGCAAATCCCCCATTTTTTTGCGATCGCATGGATGTATCGCGATGACTACGACCGCGCGGGTTTTCGCATGCTATCGAGCGGCGACGAGAGTGGAGCACGCAGCGCCAGCCAGAGCGTTCTCTTTTGCATGCTCCTGTTAATCGTAACCGGCATCCCGGCGTATCTTGGCCTGACGAGTCCTCTATATCTTCCCATTTCACTCGTCCTCGGCGGCTGGTTTATCGCAGCCGCAATGCGTTTTCATCGAAGACGGACCCCGGCCGATGCGCGCACTTTATTCCTGACCTCAATTGCCTATCTTGCTCTTCTCCTCCTTACTCTTGTCCTGACGAAATCATGAACGCAGTTACCGCGACCGCCAACTCGCCATTATCCAAGAGCGCAATCGCATGGAAAGTGACAATGCTCGCGATTCCTTTGGTCATCGCTGCCCTGTTGCTCCTACTTCGGCAGGCCGAGGTGAAGCAACTCCGAAACCGCTCCATCAGCTCCTACGGCAAGGTTCCAGAATTTCAGCTTACCAATCAGGATGGTCGATCGTTTGGTTCAGCAGATTTGAAAGGAAAAATCTGGATTGCCGATTTCATATACACGATGTGCCCCGGTCCGTGTCCGATGATCAGCAGCCGGATGAGCGAGCTGCAAAAGCCGCTCGAGAATACGGATGTCCATCTCGTTTCCGTCAGTGTTGATCCGGAACACGATACTCCGAAAATATTGCGTGGTTATGCGGACAAGTTAAAGGCGCAACCGCAGCGCTGGGATTTTCTTACCGGCTCCAAACAAGCGGTCTACGATCTTTCTCGCAATGGATTCAAACTCGCTATTGCGGATAGCAGCGCGGAAGCTGCTATTCCTGTCCATAGCACGCGCATGGTGCTGGTGGATCGGCGAGGCGAGATTCGCGGCTATTACGACGCACTGGCGCCCGATGCGATTACCAAATTACTCGCTGATACAAACCATCTTCTCCGCGAACAACCTCGATGATCCCGAGATATAGAACGCGTTCACCTAACGAGTGTCTTCGAACCAGCTAACGATCTTGTAGTTGTTGATGATTCCGCCGGAACCGAGGGCTTCATCGTAGTGCAGATTAGTAACCCCTGTCATCGTGACGGTTTTACCCACGATCGAACCGAAGACGTGTCCACTTGATCCGCCTCCTGCGATTGTGACCGTGTGTCCGGGAGCGTAGACGGCCGCGGTTATCTGGGCGTTGCCACTTAGACTCACATGGGGCGTAAATCCGCTGATCGGCTGGATTCCATACAGTAAAAGATCGCCGGGCTGATTGTTACTATTGAGAATTCCTTTGCCGCTGACGTCGACGTTACCTGCGAAGTAAATGGTCGCGCTTACTCCCGGTGCGATAGTAATCTGCCCCTGACCTGTGACAGAGATATCGCCGGTGACATAGAGTTGTATATAAGTCTGACTTCCATCCGGTGCGCCGGCGATAGTCAACGTTTGGTTGCCGCTAAGTGAAATTGCATTCAGCATGTAGCGCGAGGTGATCGAGTCGCGCACCGCACTTGCAGCGATCGTCGTACTGCCCGTGACCGTGGCTGGGGAAGGATTGATGGAAGGCCAGCTGGGAGCGCCAACCGGAATTGGTTCCTGATAGAAGTCGGTCCGCTCAGTGCCGGTAATATTAGCGGCGCCGCTGACGGTCCCAGCATTAGTCGAAACATCCCCATAGATATGTGCGTTGCCGGCGTCGATAAGGCTTCCATCCGTAGCAACGTTCCCATGTTGCTGGCGCTTGGTGACATCGTACAATCCGTTGGTCGATTTGGTCGGATAACGCGAATCATAGCTATCGACGACAATGTTTTGGTCCGTCAGATCCAGCGTATCGACGGACATGATCGCCTGGTCGAAGGAAGAAACGGGGCGAACGATGGCTTCAATGCGACGTGAAACTTGCGGTGCACTGACCGAATGGGGTTGGAGAATGCCGTTGGTGAATCTTTCCCAGCGCAGACTCAATTTACGCAAGCGATTGTCCTGTTTATTGTCGGTCGTACGAGCGGGACCGGTGATGGGCATGGTTCCAACGGTGCGAATGCGATAGTATTGCCAGGCGTTCGTGGGATCGATCAACGCTGCCGGCGCGTCGACATAGATCTGCACTGTCATGGGAGTACCAGCAAAGCCGGCATTTTCGACCGTCGTCAAAGTGTAGCTGGTAACCCCATCGCCGGGCGGCGTGTTCCAGGTTTCCCATGCGTGATTCGGAGCGGGATAGAGCGATTTTCGCAACTCGGTGATCGCCAAGTCGATCCCTGACTCGCCTGCGACGAGCGCCTCCTGCCAGGTGGCAGTTTGGAGAGCGTTCTGAAATTTGACTGTCACCAGGCGCAATACTTCAACCGCTCCCATGGAAAGAAGCGTGATAATAATCACGGTCCACGCGAGCGCGCTACCGTTGTCAGTTTTGTCAGAAGAAGAATTCATTAATAAACACTGCTTGTTATATCCGTGCGGCTATTTCGCAGCAGCGTCGTATTGTAAAAGGACGTTGCTGCTACCTTGGATGAGGATGCTCCGCTCGAGCTGAAGGTTGGAGTAAAGGTAATGCGAGTTTCCACGACCTTACCGAGGTCAGTGACGTTGAAGTGGAAATCCGCAACGCTAACGGCAAGTGGAATAGGACTCTGGCTGTCTTGCTGGCGGTAGATAGTGCTGCCCGATAAATAATAATGAATTCGAACCGAGCTACCGCTCGCACCATAGTAGACGCCGCCTTTGCCATCGAGAGTGGGCGTTTGCGGATTGCCCGTCTCGTCATAGTAGGAAGGGATATAGATTACCGTATCATTTTCGGCGGTGGTAAGCGCAAGGGCGCGCCGCAGATCTAACGCCATATAATCAGAGATGCGCATTTCGTCGGCGTGATTGACCGCAAAATCGGTTGCTGCGGCGTAGTTATGTTCGAGCGCTGTGAATCCCATGAGAAGGCCAAGGCAAACTGCCGAAAAGATGCTCGTGGAAATCATCACTTCCGAGAGAGTAAAGGCACTTATCTTGTAATTTCGTGAATGCGATTTTGTCATCACTTGGCTACGCCTCCTTTTGCAACGATCGCCACTGTTTGGCGTGTGATGGTGCTATCATTGGGCACGCCAAGATAAGTGACCGTCCAAACTACTTTGACGGCATTCTCTGCCAGCAAAGCGCTGCTTTGATTTATAATAGAGACCTCACCTCCTGCACGAGTGAGCTTGGTGTTTCCGGGCGTGCTGCTGCCGTAGGGGATCAACATGAGCGTCTCGCTAAGACTCTTTAAGTGACTCGCTCCGGCTGCGTCGGTATTAAGTAAATTATCACGCAGCCATGTTGCATCGGTAATTTGATGCCAGTTCGCGATGCGCAGACCTTCAATCCGTTGCTGCAAGACCTGGCTCGCGCAAGCTGCATCCCGCGCCATTTTGATCGTCGCCATCGATGAGCTGTTCATGGCGAAAAGCGATCCGAGAAAAAGAGCCGACAGAGTCGCGGCGATCATCGCCTCGATTAACGTGGTACCGCTCCCTGCGATTCGTTTAGAAAGAATCATCGCCGGCGATTCATTGCTTACGTTATTCGCAGCAGTGGACGTACCGGCGGTTATAATTTCTAGAAAATTAAACTGTTCGAAATCTTTACAGAATTCGGGCTTCGCTTGAAAGCGAACCTAGGAGGAAGTGGAATCGGGACCTTCGTCGCAGACGAGACGCAAATAATCGCGGTATTCTGTTTTCGGAAGTCGATCGATAATTTTGTTGAGCTGGTTTTGATCTATGAACCTCATGCGCAACGCGACCTCTTCCAGACAGGCCACTTTAAGTCCCTGTCGATGTTCTATGGTGGCGATGTAATTGCCGGCTTCGAGCAGACTTGTTTGCGTGCCCGTGTCTAGCCAGGCCATGCCGCGGCCCAACAACCGGACAAAGAGTTGATTGCGGTCGAGATAAACACGATTCAGGTCGGTGACTTCCAGTTCGCCCCGAGCCGATGGCCGCAGCGTCTTGCAAACGTCGACGACTTGATCGTCGTAAACATACAAACCCGGCACAGCAAACTGACTCTTGGGTCGTTTCGGTTTTTCTTCCAAGCTGATCGCGCGGCCATCTTCGCCGAACTCGACCACGCCGTATCGTTCCGGGTCGCGGACTTGATAACCGAAAATGCAGGCGCCCTGTTTGATCGCGAGTGCCTCCCGAAAGAAATCGAGTTTCCCGTAGAAAATATTGTCCCCCAAAATGAGACACGCACCGCTGCTCCCGATAAAATCTGCGCCGATGAGGAATGCTTGCGCTATTCCTTCCGGTTTCGGTTGCTCAGCGTAGGAAATTGCGATTCCCAAGTGCGAGCCGTCACCAAGAAAATCGCGCAACATCGGGACATCCTTGGGCGTGGAAATAATCAAAATCTCGCGCAGACCGCCGAGCATCAACGTCGCCAGCGGATAACAAATCATTGGCTTGTCGTAAACGGGCAGAAGTTGTTTGCAGACAATCTTCGTTAGCGGAAAAAGACGCGTGCCGGCGCCGCCCGCGAGAAGGATGGCTTTTTTCATGCGCCTTGTTTTTGCCCGCTCCATTGTTTCAGAAGTTCTGACCATTCGCGCCAAAAACGATCGCTTCGGCTTAGGCCGATCCCCAGGATTACGGCTTCGAAAATAAAATGACTGCCAAGCTGTTCGGTAAAATCGCGATCGTTTGTGCGTCCACCCAAGCATTGCCGTAACCCGCTTTCAACTACTGGTCGCGGCAGAGCCAGCTTTGATTCAATCGCGGCGCTGAGACTTATGCCGTTCATTTTTTTTAGCATCACTCCGCATAGCAATGCGCGCGAACTCGTCACATGCAGATGCGAGATTTTTTTTTGCAGAATCGATTTGCGCAAGGCGAGCGCAAAACGTGCCTGTTGCAGAAAAATATCGGGAGGGGCGCGATGCGTTTCCGTGGCGCGATCATTTTCGAGTTGATGCGCGAGTTCCGGATTGGCCAGCCATTCTGCTTCGATCGCCATTGCATCCGGCAGAAATTCCAGGCGTGGCGCAAGTTGTTCCATCGATGTGTTGAATCGTGCGTCGGCGGGTGTTCGACAAACGAAAGTTGTGATCTCCACATCGCGCCGGCCCATCTCCAAAAGTTCTTTCTCGAGCATGGGCAGTCGATCGTCCGGCCAAAGATCGATTAGGTAGCCAATCTGATTTTCCTTCGGCGCGTGATGCACGCGTGCTCCTTTTCGAGCGCCGGCCTCGAGGAGTTTGATTAAAGGTTCAACCGTCGTCTGAATCTGGAAATGCTTTTCCACCCTGGCGCGTCCAGCCTCGCCCATGCGCGATCGCAAATCGGCATCATCGAGAAGTTTCGCCAACGCGTCGGCCAATGCAGAAGTGTCGCCGGGTGTAACCAAAAAGCCGGTTTCTCGATCGACGACCGTTTCAGGAATGCCGGCGAGCTGGGTGGAAACGACCGGCCGCGCGCTGGCCATCGCCTCCTGGATCACCGTCGGAAACACATCGCTCGCTCCTGCTTGATCGACAATCGAGGCGAGAGCGAAGACGTCGCAGTTCCTTAGCGCATCGAACACCTGTTCCTGCGTCTGGGATCCGCGCAGCATGACGACGGAATTCAATCCCGAATCGTCAATCCGTCGTTGCAGATTTTCGCGCAACGGTCCGTCGCCAATAATGTCGCACGTAAAATCCAGCTGTTTGGATCGTAACTGTGCGCAGGCATCGATTAGATTCTCGAATCCTTTGAACGAGACGAGCCGGCCGACGCTCAGGATTCGCAATGGGCCCGATGATGGCGGCTTTGGCGCCGCCTGCGAAAAAATCCCCGGATCCATCCCGTTGTAAACGCGATGAATCTTCGCCGCCGCTTCCGGGCAGCGCTTCTGGAGCAACGCCTGACTGTAATCGGTTTCGGCCGCGACGAACTCGGCCGCGTCGCAAATTTCACGAAGCAAATCGTCTTGCGCGAGGTCGGACATGAAATCCTGGCCGTGTGCCGTCACGCTAAATGGAATACCGCTCAGCGCTTTGAGAAAGATCGCCGTGTGCGCGGCGCGATTGGCAAAATGAACGTGAACGTGTTCGATGTCTTCGCGATGAAATAAATCCGCGAAATAGAGCGCATTGCGCGCGCGCAACGCGGCTTTAAACGGTGCGCCGTATTTCTTCTCGTGCTCGTTGATGAGCGTTTGTGGCCAGCGACCTTCTTCCTTCGCCTTTTTTTCCCAGACCTTCAGAACGGTTTGCGGCGGCGCGTAGTAAATTGGCGCCTTCAATCGTCGCAGATGCTCATGGCGCAGACTGGTCAGCGGCGAATGGACCGAACCGATGAGCAAATCGAAACCGCGACGCTCCAGTTCCAGCATTTCCATGTCGCAAAACGTCTGCGAAATGACTGGATAACGGGAATAAAAATAGGCGAGTCGCATCCTTTTCTTCCTCTACCTCTTCCTCTGCTTTCTCAAAAGAACGAAGATTAGGAGGAAGCGGGGGAGGAAGATTGAATTAGGAAAAACGGACGTCTTTTCCAGGATCCATTTCGAAGTCGAGCGTGAGCGCGTCGGCCGTATTCGGCTTGATCACTTCCTCCATGAATTTCACCTGAATCGGATCCTCGCGAAAAATTTCGTACTTATCCATCGACTCGAAATCGATCGCGATGAAGAAGGGCCAGGGGACTTCGGGATCGATGCGCTTGCCGCATTTGATGCTGAGGACCTCGGGAATTTTCAGAAGCTGCATGCGCGTGTTCATCATCATTTCCTCTACCCGCGCCGGGGTAACTTCGGGCTTCAATTTGAAAAGGACAATGTGATGAACCATGGGGGGTAAGGTTTAGGCGGGGAGTGCGTTTCGCGCAAGCGCTAAACCGCATCCGAACCTTCTCGCGAAATGAAGCGCGGCTCTGCTCGCTAGAAAATTACTTTTTCCAATCGAGCGCGCCTTTTTTCAGCGCGTAAGCGTAGCCAACCATCAGGATGCTAACGAAGCTGAGCATGCTCCAGAAAATGATTTTACTCTGCACGATGGCTTCCTTGTAAACCACCGCCCACGGATACATGAACACGATCTCTAAATCGAAAAGGATGAAGAGCATCGCGACGAGATAGAACTTTACGCTGAACCGCGGAATGGCCTCCCCTTGCGGCACCATGCCGCATTCGTAAGCCGTATCTTTGGTGCGAGTGCGCTTTCCCGTCTTGCCCAGAATGATACTGACGATTATCGCCGAGACCGCGAATCCGACAGCGACGACGAACTGAAGCAGGACTGGTATGTACTCGCGGAGCATCCGCCCGGTTACCTTCCGGTTGTCGGAAAACCTACCTCACCGCGGCGGCCGGATGGCCATTCTGCGGCGCGATCGCTGCAGCCAACGCCGAAGGAAGTCCTTTGTATTTTTTGCCGTTCTTCTTCACGGCTCCACGGGCCACCAGGTTTTGCAATTTCTCGTAGGCTCGCAAACGTAGCATTTCCTCACCACCACTGGCGGCATTCCGCGCCCGGAGATTTTCGTGGACGATATCGAAGAGCTGCTTGAATTCGAAAGAGGAACGTCTGGAGAGCACCGCGACCAGCTCCTCTGTCACTAGATCAGGAACTCGACGGGAAAATGCGTTTTTCTTGAGGATAGCCATAGGGCGGCAAGAATAACATATTTCCGCTGGATAGCAGCTTATTTATCGCCCCAAAGCGACAAAATTGGCCATAGAAACTATGACAAAAGGGCGCAGTTTTGATTTTTATGGCGTCCCGCTCGGATTGGGTGACGGTGAGGGAGAGGTTCCGCTTTGGCCGGGCGAAAGTGAGGGAAGAGCCGGCAATCTTCCGCCGTGGGTTTGCTGTTGATATGTGTACATCGCAGCCCCCACCACCAAAGCCGCACCCGCCGCAGCCTGATAGATGGTCACGGGCCCGACCGATTCGGTTACATATCCGTCGGTCTCGTAGCTTTGCGACATCACGATGGGACTGAGATGTTTCGTGATCACTTCGGGAGGCGGGAACTTATTCAGGTCGACATTTTCATTCACCGACGGAATGAACGCGGCGCCCATCACGAGCATCGGCCGAACTGCGGCATCGAGCCGCGAGTAGAGGAGCGCAGTATCAATGTAGACGAATGCCTGCTTCGCGGCCGGAACCAAATGTTCGGCTGCCCGGAAACTTTCGGACGAGGCGAAGTCCGAGTTTCCGGAAACGCTTCGTTTCATTGCGGCTTCGGTAACGTTCTCGTTGGAACCGGCGACCAACATTTTATCCGACAACGCGAGCGCGGGTGTGACCGAGAAGAGGCCACCCGCAGACGGCATCGAAAAATATTTCACGCCATCCTTTTCCTCTTGCGTCCAGGTCCCACCGTCCGCGGACGTAGTCATCTTGGTCAGCAACTGCGTGGCTTTCGCCGAATCTTTGACTGGTAAACTGGCTACCATCGTCGGCAATTGCGCGCCTGATGCCCAGTCAGCGAGCGTGCCAAGTTCCGGCCCGAAAGCCTCGTTCCACTCCTGCATGGTGACGCCGCTGCTGGAGACTGCATTCACCAGATTTTGCATCGCGCCGGGAAGACCCGGCCTGGCCGGCACGCCCGACGGCCATGTCATTTGGTTGGGCAAATTGAGAAAGCTCGCGAGATAGAAAAACGTCTCCTTCGTCCCGAGCGCGAGCGAAGCGCGCGTCAACGGTCCGGCATTGACCAACTGCGGCATTCCAAGAAAGAGAACGTCGCGAATCTTGCCGTCATCAAAATTCAGCGCGCCGCAAAAAGCATGAATCTGCCGATAGATTGGCTTGGTTCCCGGCTCATTCGCGCCGCTTACCCCGAGTAACGGCGCCATTTTTTCGAGATAACGATCGACCCGGCCGTAGATCAACGAATCGTAGCTCGCCGGCATGTGCTTGAACGCAGCCGAAAATGTAGAATCTCCCGCGAGCGTTGCTGCTCGATCTTTCAGCCGGCCGTCAACGCGATCGAGAATTACTTTCAGTTCTCCAACATCGTTCGCTGCGAGAAACCAGTTCTCGTCATAAACCGTCGCGAGCATTTGGCCCTTGGCCGTCACCGTTTGGATTTGGTGTTGCTGATATTCCACCACCTCGCTTTGCGCGTCGGGCGATTTCGCCTGCAAATGCGCGCGCCATTTGCCCAGAATCTTTTCGGCATCGTCCGCCTTCCCTTTGAAGCGAAATCCGCCCGCCAATTTCAAACCGTTCGTCCATGAGGTCACTGCGAAGAAAACATCTTTCGGTTCGAGACTCTCGAATTCGGCCAGGCCTTGCGATGCTGCTTCCGATTTAGAAATTTTCGAGAGCGGTTTTTGCAGAAAATCGCGCACCGCCGGTTCCTGCCGGATTTTGTAGATATCCGTTTGATGCCATTGATCGCGCATCCGGTTGAAATCCGGCAGATGCACAACCAGCAGCGTGTCACCGGGCAATAACGCGGTGACTGCCCGCGTAGCGCTTTTCTCCGCGACACGAAGTCCGTACCAAATCGCTCCTGCGGCGACTAGCGCGACGAGAACGAGCCAAAGGAATTTCCTCATGAGGCCGCACTGTAGCGGCGGTCTGCGACCGTCGCCAAAATAAAACGATTCTTGTTGGAGCCACGGCGCCGTCGCCGTGCCTTTCGTTTGGGCACGCTCCGACAGAGCGGAGCGGCGACATCTACGCGCGCGGATGAAACTTGCGATGCACCGCTTTCAATCGCTGCTGATCGACATGCGTATAAACCTGCGTCGTCGAAATATCCGCGTGTCCCAGCATTTCCTGGATGATGCGGAGATCGGCGCCGTTGCCGAGCAAGTGCGTGGCAAAACTATGCCGCAGCAGGTGCGGATAAATATTTTGCTCCAAACCCGAGCGCCGCGCGCACTCCTTCACGATCTGCCAGATGCGCGTCGTCGTTAATTTTGTCCCGCGCGACGAAAGGAAAATCTCGCTTCCCGTGCGGCGTTTCACCAGTTGCGGGCGCTCCGTCGAAACATAACTCGCCAGGGCCCCGCACGCTTTTTGTCCTACCGGCACCAGCCGCGTTTTATTTCCTTTTCCGGTCACGCGCAGGATGCGCTCGTTCGCGTCGAAATTTTCCAGGCGCGCATTGGCCAGCTCGGAAATGCGCAGACCACTCGCATAAAGTAATTCGACAATCGCCCGATCGCGCAAGCCGAGTGCGTGTCGCGTATCGATGCTTTCAATCAACTGCTCCACCTGCAACTCGTTCAGCGTTTCCGGCAAATACCGTTCGATTCGCGGCAGCGTCAGTGTCTCGGTCGGATCGCGCTCCAGCGCGCCTTTGCCCGCAAGAAAGCGAAAGAAAATTTTGAGCGCGACAACGATTAGCTTGATCGACGAAGCCGAAAGCCCCCCGCGTTTTCGCACACCCAGATATTCGCTGATCAAGGGCAACGTAACCTCGCGCGGTCGCGTGATTTTGCGCGCGCGCGCGCACCATTCCGCAAATTCCGTCAGTGAACGCTGCGTCGAGAGTTGATAGTTATCCGAGAGACCGCGCTCGACCGCGAGGAAACGAATGAAGGCATCGATTTCCTGTTCCACGCTGCTGCACCATCGGACATCGCTACGCAGACAGCAAACCGCGGATGACGCGGATAATGCAGATGCGTGAATCAGGAAAGCAGGAAGTCAGGAGTGTGTTGGCCTCAATCCAGCTCACTTACCAGGTCGTCATCTAATTGCTTATCCGTTTCATCCGCGTAATCGGCGGTTGAAATTCCAAATCGCTGAATGAATCAAACCCTCTACCCGTTGACAAACGAACCTTTAGTGTCCGATCATTAAGCAACATGAGCCTCGATTTAAATTCGCTGGTGAAAGATTGGCCGCATGAACCCGGGTCGATCAAGGTGCGCAAAGTCATGGGCCTCGACGGTCGCGAGAAATTGCAGCTCCGCATCGATCTCGGTTTGCTCCAGATGGAGATGGAAGGTCGGCCCGACGGCCAGCGCCCCCACAACGCCGAGTCACTGCTCGCGTATCATCAACGCCGCGCCGTGCGCGCCGAAGAACGCGGCGAAAGCTACCAGCTCACGCCCGAGCAATGCGCCGAGTTGCAGCAGGAAGGCATTCAATATTATCACCGCTACCTCAGTCTCTTTCAGATTAACGATTTCCTCGGCGTCATTCGCGATACACAACGAAACCTCGATCTTTTTAGTTTCGTCATCACGCACACCGAACGCGAAGACGTGGTCTGGAGCTTTCAGCAATTTCGCCCTTACGTCATCATGATGAACACGCGCGCCAAGGCTTCCATTTCCCTCGGTGAAGGAAAATTCGCCGAAGCCATGAAAGAGATCGAGCGGGGGCGCGACACCATTCAGGAATTCTTTCAGCAATCGAATTTCCCCGAGCTTGCGCAGAAAAGTTCCGAGCTCGCGTTTCTGGAAGAATGGCTCGAGGAAGTCAGCTCCAAGCGCCCGCTCTCCAAACTCGAAATCATGCAGCGCGAAATGGAAACCGCCATCGCGAAAGAACTCTACGAGCGCGCCGCCGAACTGCGCGACGCGATCAAGTTACTCAAGGCGGGAAAGTAAGCTCTAGCCACGACGCTCTGTCGCCGTGCATCTGGAGGTCAGCCATCCTGGCTGACTCGGCCGACAAGCTTCCAGCTTGTCGCTTTTGTTTCTTAGTTTTGATCGTCGGGCTGGAAGCCCAACGGCCGAGTCAGGCTGGAAGCCTAACCTCCAAAAAAAATCTGTGTGAATCTGCGAAATCTGTGGACGATCCTCTTCCTCTTTTCTTCCGTTCCTGATTCAAAATCCGTTTTATCCGCGTAATCTGCGGTTAAATTCCACCGTGGCTACTCCGAACCCTTCATTGATCGAACGCAAGGAACGCTGGGCGCGCAAGATGAGCGGCAAAGCAAAACCCGCCGTGCGCTCCGAGAATCGTCTTCCGCCCGGGCAACATCTCACGCCCGGCTTTCCTGTTCTCGATCTCGGGATTAAACCCGATATTCCACTTAAAGAATGGAAGCTCGAAGTCGGCGGCCTCGTCGAGAATCCGCAAACATTTACCTGGGAACAATTCAACGCGCTCCCCCAATTCGAAGACGTGAGCGACTTCCACTGCGTCACCACCTGGAGCAAGTTCGATTGCCGCTGGCGCGGCGTCGCCTTCTTTACATTAATCGAACTCGTTAGGCCAAAACCGGAGGTGAAACACGTCCTCTTCACCAGCTACGACGGCTACACCAGTAACGTCCGCTTCGAAGACGTGTGCGACGACGACGTTCTTGTCGCCACACAATTCGATGGCAAACCGATCCCGCGCGATCACGGCGGTCCCGCGCGCATCATCATTCCAAAATTGTACGCGTGGAAAGGAGCCAAGTTCGTCCGCCAGATCGAATTCGTTACCGAAGACAAGCTAGGCTTCTGGGAAGTGCGCGGTTACAGCAACACCGCCGATCCCTGGACCGAAGACCGCTTCAGCGGTTAATCATCCACAGATTCCGCAGATTTTCACAGATTGGTGTGGTCCGGGAGAGATCAATCAGGAAAGCAGGAAGGCAGGAGGTTTTGGAGATTAGGCTTCCAGCCTGACTCGGCGGACAAGCTCCCAGCTTGTTCTTCCGCAAATCGTCCACAGATTCCGCAGGTTATTTTCTTCCTTTACCGCTGATCTCGCGGATATCGCCGATAGGATTCATTCTCCGGCCGATCCGTGTTATCCGCGGTTTGGTTCAGATGTTTGCTCCAAATCAGACAAGAAGAATTCAAGTCCGCACCAACAGCCAATCTACTCGTACACAGCTTCGAGTTGCTGATCGATTATTTCGCCAGTGAAGCGATCGATGGCGATGTGTAGCCAGTATCGTTTTTCTCCTTCAACAACGAATTGCGAAAGATTCGTTGCGGTTGGCGGATAGCGCCCCGATTGCGCGATCACATCGATAATTAGATCCCATGTTCGCGTTTCAGTCACTGAAGAGAGCGCACGTGCAATGACTTCGCGCCTGGCCTTCACTCTTTGATCGTGTGCTGATCCTGTAAGGGGCACGGGAAAAATGAAGGTAGGCAGTCCGGAACGTGTGATCAATTCAGAACGATTACGGAAGGGAGTTGTCGAAGTGGCACTTGCGATGTTCGCCGCAATCACCGGCGCAGCTGTCGCACTTCCGCCAGTTTTGAAAATTGTGTCGTTTGCGTCCAACTCGGCAAGGAGTGTTCCGGCCAAGATCGATTGCAACACAAAGATTTGTTTTGTATTTAAATTAACGTGTCCAGCGACCACTTTTGTCTCCTCATTGATCGTGAAAATGTCAAGAAGGCCGGCATCTCCACTCTTGTCTGTAAAAAAATCGAGCGTTTTCCATGGTAAATCGCGGGAGGCATAACCTAGCTCTGCGACACTTCGGAAGGGTCGGTTGAGTATGATTGGCTTATACTCATTGAATACGAGAGTAGTATTCGACGGTGGAGTCGGGCTAGGAGAGGGAGTCGGAGCGGAATAGTATGGTGTTGAGTAGGATGGTGTTGAAGTCGGGGAAGGTTCCGGATAGGCATTATCGGCTGGGCGTGTTACTCCATCGCTATCGGCGTACGACGTGCGAGTACTGGGACTTGTCGGATCGTTAATACACAACGTCGCCGGATAGTAGGGATTCCCAACAAAACGAAGCGGAGCATGCTCTACAACGCCGCCGGGATCAGCAATAGTGCCGCCATAACCGCTCGGCAATGACGTTGCCTTTGTCCAAAGTGGTTCAACGATAGTTGGAGTACTAGCAGGTATGGGGAGGGCGCTTGTCTGAAAAATACCGAATCGCGTGGAGCGCGGGTCGGATTTTGCAAGTACCGGCGGCGGTGTTTGCGTCAATTGGGCAGCGGCAAAATTGCGTGGCGCTCCAGCTCTGGAATTCGCGGTGCGTAATTGAATAGAATCGTCCGTTATCCAGCTTGAAGCGTCGTTGATTCCTATGAAATGATTATAGGGAACAAATTCCCCTCCGCCGACGTCAACTTCCATCGTCGCGTTGAATGTGTTCCTGTTCGAAAGGGAGACTCCTGTGGAAGCACCAATTTGAAGCCAAAGAGTTGGGGTTGCGGTTGGTGTCGGTGCAGGAGTCGGATAGCTGAAATCAGGCAAGCGGAAACCAATGAGCGGCCCGGGCGTTGGCGAAACTGAGGCTGGTGGAATTGGAAGAGGCACAAAGGCCCCAGTCGTAGTTGAAGCTGCCGCACCTGTTGTATTCGATGTCGTCAGGACAGCGGGAGATGGGGCAAACGTTGGACTGAGATTGAGTGTAATCGATTGCCCCGTGGCGTTGAAAAATTCATCAGTTCCGCTGTTAGTCCACGCTTCGCCATTGCCGCTTTTGAAAAGGCCGAGACCACCATCAACTCGAAGACGAACTGTAGGTGGAGTAGCGGACGGAGTAGGGGGGGTAGGAGTTGGCGTGGCGCTCGGGACATTTTGATGTGGATTCCAAACCTGGAATACCAGATAGGTCGCCCACGGATTCGGATCTGTGGTATTATCTGGACTAGTTCCTGCTAGTGCCACCATCTGAGTTATGTAGGGCAGGCTCTCAACGCCGTACGCCGTCCACATTGTTCCACTTGGATTGAATTGGATGCGCGTTGGGATCGAATCAGGATCGGCTTGATCGATTATGGAAGCGCCGATTGATAAAATATGGTGTGCGACATTCGACATGTGTACGTCTGGGAAAACCGTCGTTCCGCCCGTGACACCGCCTTCAGTGTTCTGTCCCAGGGAACCGGTAAGAACTCCGGCTTGTAACAGTTCAAAAAAATCGGGTTCTCGCGCCGCTGCGGCGACCTCGCTGAGTTGCAGGATTCGGTCCGATGCCCCGTGCGCGTAGGTCCATAGATCACTTGGTGTATAACTCAGGCCAAAGCAGGCCTGAATATTCGCAGCCGTGCCGGCTTGGATTACTTGTGAGGTAACGCCTGCTGCGATTAATTGAACGATCACTGGGTCCGTGGAAGCGAGAGTAGCACTGGGGCCCTTAAAAGTAATCCAGGCTAGTCGGCTTAGCGGAAAACGAGCCTTGATAAGCGGTTCACCAACTATTGCGGTGTCGCCATCGAAACGCACAAAGGGAGTTGTTACTCGAAGCTGACTGAAGTCGGGATTAGTGGCGGTCGGCGTAGCGGGCGTAAATGTTGGGGAGTTAACTTCGCGCGAAAATGTGCTTAAGAATTCGAGCGCATCTTGGCTGAAGCCGGTCAATCTGCGATATTTTAGAAGGTCTTGACGGCTGACAAACGCTTGATCGGTGCGACTTGAGAGCGTGGCCGGCGACGGAAATGGCTGTGGATTAACGTTGAGAAATCCGCCAACTCGGGTCCGAGCAAAGTTATAGTAGTCAGTTGCCGTTGCTGAGTTAAAATCGTAGGCCCCGTTAATAGAACCGGAAGGCGTATTAGCTGGACTGGGGCTGGCTTGGAGAGCAATGGAAGCAAAATTTCGCCAGCCCACGATGTTGTTAACTTGAAGTTGTGAAAGGTTAATGCCGGTCGAGGGAGTCAAATCGGCGAAGGCCAGACTACCTTTGAAAGCATAGGGCTGCGGCGGAGAAGGTGCAGGTGTGGGTGTCGGAATTGGATATCCAGCCACGTTGATGTCAATGAGACCACCTTCGTCATATACCGCGTATGCGTAGCGCCCTATCACAAAGTTCGAATTAGTGGAGGAGGAATTGTTAAGAGCGGTTGGTCCTGATCCAATACCTGTTTGTGTGGCGGGTCCTTGTCGAGTCACCAACACCCAATCAGGAGCCACAAAAGAAGAAACAGGATTGGTACCGATATTGCCTGCATTTGCACCACCAAACATCGCTGGGTCGCGAGCGACAAGATAATGGCTGTTCCAACGCGAAAGGGTAACATATCTACCGTTTAGCGACGGAGTCAGGCTGCTCACGTTGGCAGGAGTAGTTGTGTCATCTGCCGCGCGGTTTGGTGGAGGCGAAGTGTAGTCGGCGGAGTAGGGTATGTAGGGAGAGTTGCCGGATGTGTTGCCGGGCCTACAGCTTCTGCTCACAAGATTTGGGATTGGCGTCGAACTCCCTGTCGGAATGCCGCTGCGCCACGGAACCATGCCAACAGGATTTCCACCTGAAATTTTCGGACTGTAGACGGTAAATTCCCCAACTGACGTCGCGTTTGAGCTTGCTTCGATTTCCTGCTTTAGATCGCTAACAATGATACTCAATGCACTCAAAGCCAACGTATCGGCGCTTCCTAACTTGGCGCTGCTGTTGGCAACTTGCCGTTCGGTCGTCGCTCGTGAAAAGAAGGCAACGGCGGCGACCGTGAGCAATACCACGAAGGCGAGCACAATAACTAACGCAAGAGCGGCTTCTTTCTTGTCAGCGAATCGCAAGGTCTCGGATTCTGCGCATTAATCACTCCCTGGAATTAGAGAAAAGCGTCGTTGATAAACGCGAACAGCTGATGATGCAGCTTTCGGAATTCTCGCAGTCGTCGCAAACGTTGGTTGATTGATCGCTGTCTTCCATGGCGTGCCTATGTCAATTGCGGCAGCGTCCTGGAACAGATTCTGCGATGTAAGTTGTGAATAATCATTCACAATCGTGCGGCTTGCTGGATCGATGACCGCTATGGCTACAACAATTGCAGCTATGTCGGTACAGAAGTCAGCAGTAGAATGTCCGGCTAGTGCCGAATTGTATGGAACAATTGAATAGGCGCCGGCCGTAGTGGTTGTTGGCTCAAGCAAATAGCAGTATTCTAGGCGCGCAACTGAATCGCTAATTACTTCATAGTCCGGATCAGCCATTCCGCTGTAGGTTGTTGTCACTAACTTGGAACAAATTAGGCCAGCGAGAGGCGATCTGAATCGGAAGATGCGCTAATCCCTGCCAGCCGTTATTCGATTCCCAAGTTAATCCTTTTGCGAGGCGAACTAATTGAGGGCGGCCCGCTGGATCATTCGAAATGGTGTAGGCGACTAGCGAAATCGGATTTCGCTGGTTACGGGTGGGTGTCGCAGTGGGCGATGGACTCGAGTCTGTGAAGTAGCCGCGAACATCGCCATAGAAAGCAATCTGGTCGTTGCCATCCATAGATCTGTTTACGCCAGCGCTCGTGTCTTTGCCGTAAAAGTCGATATCATTACGTCGGACCATTCGCGAGAAGTCCGTCGCCATGCGGTCGAAAACGATGCGCGCCTCAATATCGGCATCAATTCCCTTGCGGCCTTGCGTAATCACGGCCGTCGCGTTGCTGAAAACTTGCGAGATGAGGACAACCAGCAATGCAAGTACCGAAATCGATACTAGCATTTCCACGAGTGTGAAAGCATTTAGGTCTGACGACGTGCCCGGCGTAGGTTCTCGCATTTCAGTTTCTATCAAGAGCAATGAATGTCTCCAAACTTCCACTGTACTTGGAAGGTGGAGTCGTCGGATCGGGATCGGCCAACGCTGGCCACGTCATAAGGATTCGCCCCGTGGTGGCGCTTCTGCCGCTAGTAGGTGGGGCGAGGAAAATAGTAGCTCGGTATCGAGGCGCTGGATCTGCTCCGATCGCGCTGGTATCTGGCGGGCCAATTGTTCCGCCATCCTCTTTGAAAAACAGGGTGTGCATTGAAATTCCCGATCCCGCAACGCCTACACTCAGTCCAAATCCTGGAGAATTTTGCTGAGTGGCAGGGATAGTTCGCTGCGTTGCCTCTAGATCCGAAACGATTTCGGATGTAAGACTGCTGATAACACTTTGTTCGCCAGCAGCCTGGTGGCTAGTCTGCGCCACGGGTAGAAGTCCCAATACGGCAATCAAACAAAATGCGGCGACGCCAATAGCCAGTGTAACTTCAACCAGCGAAAACCCCGCTACCTTGAGCCTACTCATCGCCGATAAATTTTTGTTCTACCTGTTGCAGCTGCCACTTGGATGGCAGCGACGTTGGGGGTGGCTGTATCCGGGGAATTGCCATGTGTCGGCTGCAGGCCGAGCTCCATAAGCTGCGTTGGCAAATCGACAATTTTTACCGCTTCGCCGCGCGGAGTGAATTCAATGATCTTTGTAAATGTGTAAACAATGTCGGGAGACGTAGCCGACAGAGGGTAATTGAAGGTAGTAGGATTTTGCACCGCTACCGTACCAAGCGTGGGCGGGTGGAAAGCAAAATCGTTTGCGGCAACTTGATACTTTGTGGGCACTGCCGGTCGCGTCAGCACGCCCGCAGGTAGCGCGGCTATGTGCGCGTTCTCAACTTTTATCAGTTTACCAACCTGAGTGAGAGCAACTGGATTTAGATCGTTGCTCGGTAACGGCGTAGGACCTATGGATGGATAAAAAGCATGCGGCTCGGTCGCGTCGACCTGTGTGTCTTTGTAGCGGTTCCCTTCCTTAGACGCTACGATTGAAATGATGATGCGGCCGGTGCCGGCAGGACGCGGCTTGGTGCTCGGAGTATTAACAACATCTTCTTCAAAGAAGCCGATCCATGCGTACGTGTTATTCGACATTGCAAAAGTTCGGGCTGCTTCCAGCGCGCCGTTTACATCAAAAATGGAATTCGTGACATTGTCCGCGGATTTCCGAGCTGTGAAGGCGGGGACAACAAGAACAGACAGGAGAGCAATGATACCGACAACGACGAGAAGTTCGAGCAGCGTAAAAGCGGAGCGCTCACGCAGCTTGGGCAGCGTAAAAGCGGTTGGAAATGCGAAATGCGGATTTCGGAATGCGGAATTGAAAAGCCGAGAGAATGAAGCCGAGCGGCGGATGAACTCCATTCGGAATGCGGATTTTGGGGAGCGGGAACGGGGTCGCATTTTGGTTTTTGATAGCCGAATCGGGATTGGAACCCGAGGAAAAAATGCAGAATGTCTTCTGCGGCGGATGAAGTCCATGCGGGATGCCCTCACCTTAATCCTCTCCCACGAGGAGAGGCGGAATCAGGCCGAAATACGGGAGAGAGGGAGATGCGGAGTGAAGGCGGCTGTTTGACGGGAGGGAAGATCTGCCGCCAGTGACGGCGGCAGCTACAACCGGACGGCGCAGCTGTAACGGGATGACGGCAGCTACAACGGGGGACGGCGGCGGCTAAAGGGGAAATTCGTCGGGGTGGGCGGAGGCTATCGGCATGGTTCTAGCTTTTACTGCGAAGCGTGCTGGAACACACTTTATCCGAGGAAGAGCGAAGTCAGATTGTCCAGACAATCGAGATGTTTGAGGTCATTACTCAAACACAACCCGATGACTATCAGTCGCTGGAGATTCTGAAAGAAGGCTACCGAAAAATCGGGCGGCTCGATGAATCGTTTCGAGTCTCGCGCCGGTTGGCGGAGGCCTATTACAACGTCGGCTCCTACACGCTCGCGATGCAGGAGTGCGAGGTAATTTTGCTCAAGGAACCGAACGCCCCGGAGATTCTGGCGCTCCTCGGCGAGATCGAGCACAAGCTTCAGCAAACGGGTTCGAAAGCGCCGGATCAAGGCTCGCGCACGGGGTTGATCGCGACGGATTTAGTTGGCGGCGGCGGTGCGAATGGGTCGTCGTTGATCGAGATGCCGGAGACGAAGTTCAGCCGGTCGCATCAGTTGCAGGAACGCGGCGACGATCAGCTGGCGAAATTTTTGATCGTGCAACAGGCTTTCGCCGAAGAAGAGATCACAGCCGCGCTGGAAACGGTTAAGACTTTGAACAAGGAGTTGAGCGGGCAGGCGCTGGGGTCGTCGTTGCTCGAAAAACTGGCGCGGCAGGATACGGACAAGCTCGACGCGGTGCTCTCGCAGTTAATCGATCGGACGAAGTTCGCCTACGTGCCGCTCGAATATTACGACGTCGATCGGCAGGTCGCGCGCATGCTGCCGGATCATCTCACGGTCGGCCGGCTTTTCGTGCCGTTCGATCTGATTAGTCGCACGATCATGATCGCGTGCTGCAATCCTTTTGATGTGGCGGGACGCGAAGCGGTGCAGCAATCGCTCGATTACACCGTGGCGTGGTACCTGGCGCGGCCAGACGCGATTATAAAATCATTGCAGGACATTTACCGGCTTGATGGGCGAGCCACCACGCCATGAGTAGAAGCAAGTCTTTCGGAGAACGAATTGCTGATGTCCTGATCGAGGAGGGCTTGCTCCTTCCTCATCAACTCGAAGAAGCGGTCGTGGCGCAGAAGAAGGAAGGCGGTCGCCTGCTCAAGATTTTAACGGACAAACAGTTCGTTACGGAACAGGACATGGCCTTCAGCATGGGACGTTGTCTGAATACGCCGCCGGTCAATTTGGCGAAGGTGCGCGTGCCGGAACAGATCATGGAGCTGGTGCCGCGAGAAATGGCAAAAGCGAACAAGCTCGTGCCGATCGCGCGCCTGGACGGCAAGCTTTTCGTGGCGATGGCCGATCCGACGAACATTCTCGCGGTCGACGATCTGAAGCGCCGCGTGCAATTGGATATCGTTCCGATGATCGCGACGGAAAAAGCGGTCACCGAAACGCTCGCCGGCATCCATGGCGGCGCAAACATGACGCAGGTGTTGCGTCAGGTGGCCGACGAAGCCGCGCAGAATGCGGAAGTCGAAGTGCAAACTTCGAAGAACGAAGAGATCGATCTCGATCGGCTCGCGACGGACAGCGAAGACGCGCCCGTGATCAAGATCGTGAACCTGATCCTCGCGCAGGCGATCCGAGAAAAAGCGTCCGACATTCATATCGAGCCGTTCCTTCGCACGCTGAAATTGCGTTTCCGTATCGACGGCGAATTAGTGCTGGCGGAATCCCCGCCCAAAGCGCTGCAGCTCGCGATCACTTCGCGCATCAAAATTCTCGCCGGATTGAACATCGCGGAACGCCGCGTGCCGCAGGACGGCCGGTTCCGCATCAAGGTCATGGGCAAGGAAGTCGACCTTCGTATTTCCATTCTGCCGACCGCGCACGGAGAAAAAATCGTTATCCGTATTCTCGATAAGGCATCCCTCACCGGCAGCATCGACCAGATGGGTCTGGACGAAACGACGCTGAGCAAATTCCGGAAGGCGATCGATGCGCCGCACGGGATGATTCTTGTGACCGGTCCGACCGGTTCGGGTAAGACGACCACGCTCTACTCGGTTCTGCAGGAGCTGAACAGCCCGCAATACAACATCGTGACCGTGGAAGACCCGATCGAGTACGAGCTTACCGGGATCAATCAGGTCTCGGTGCGCAACGATATCGGACTCGATTTTGCTTCCGCACTTCGATCGATTCTGCGCCAGGACCCGGACATCGTGATGGTGGGTGAAATTCGTGACAACGAAACGGCCGACATCGCGGTGAAAGCGGCGCTGACCGGCCACCAGGTTTTAAGCACTTTGCACACAAACGATGCGGCCGGCGCGATCACGCGTCTGGACGACATGGGGATCGAACCGTTTCTCATTTCAAGTTCGATCCTGATGACCTGCGCGCAGCGACTCGTTAGGCGAGTTTGCACGAATTGCCGCGAAGAGTTTGTGCCCGAACCGGAAGCGATGGCGAATCTCGGGGTCGAGATCGAGGGCGGAGTATTTTATCACGGCGCAGGCTGCGACCGTTGCAAAGGGCGCGGTTATTTGGGACGGCTCGCGATTGTCGAAGCGTTGCCGGTAAGCGAGGCGATCCGTCGACTGATCATCAAGCGCGCCTCCGCGGTCGTAATTAAAAACCAGGCAGTAAATGAGGGAATGAAAACGTTGCGCATGGTGGGGATCGAGAAGGCGCTCGAGGGCGTAACGACGCTCGAGGAAATCTTGCGAGTCACGGCGGAGGACCAATAAGCGAATGAAGATCCCATTTCTCAAACGTTTCAAAAAGGGCGAGAGCGCGCCCAAGCAAGCCGCACCCGAGGGATATCAAACCTCGAAACCCTCGGCCATTTCCAAACCCGAAGGGGAAAAGCTGAGCAAGACGGTGATGCCGAATGCAACGCGAACAGTTTCAACGGACGCGACGCCGGAAGCGGCCAGCTTGGCTTTGAACGAAAGTTCGTTCGAATCGCCAGCAAATCCGCCGCGCGCCATTGCGTTTGGTCCAACAAAGAAAAGCACGGTGGGGCGCAACAAAGATTTGCCACCGGCGGTTGCTTTCGCGCTAGAGCCGAGAGTGGAACGAGCCATCTCACTGGACCTCGCCGATGTGCTCAAGCAAATGCCGGCCGGCCTAACGAAACCGCTGGAGAGCCTGGACAAGACGCGCCGCATTCTGGTGAAGGCTTCGGAGCTGGAGAAGAAGATGGCTGTGGGCAAGCCGACTGTTTCGCTGGGGAGTATTCATCACCAGGCGCCGGAAATATTCCTGAAGCCGGTCGCAGCTACGGACACGACGGAGATCGCGCTGCCGTTCGACAAGGTTTTGGAAGCGTTCATGCAAATGCAGATCCGCCGCGATCAGGTGAGCGACGATGCGGTTCCCCAGGTTGAGACGCCGTTTCTTCAGGTAACGCTGGAAGACAGCGAAAAATTCGGTGTGCCTAACGAGCCGGTGCCGGCTGCGACTAAAACGCCGGCGCGAGCGGAAGCATCAGCAACCCGCGCCACGGCCGAGGCTGAACCCGAGCCCGACGGCGAGAGATTCATGCCCATTCCAGCAACAGCGGAAGCGATTGCGGCCGCAAATCCCGAGCAAGCGGCGGCGACCGAAGTCATTCGTGTCCAGCGATCGCAACCGCAGGCTGAGCCAGAGAAGCCGCTGCGAATTCCACTGGCGAAGCAAACTGTGTCGAAGAAAGGCGGTCGTGCGTCGAAAGCGGCGCCGGAAGGAATTCCATTTCATCTTCCACCGAAGGGAACGGGTGCGCCCGCCTCTGAGAGAGTTCCAGCCTCAAGCGGGCCGCCCGTTTCTACCGGTTTGCCTCCATCCTCAGCAACACGCATTCCATTCGAAATGGCGTCCGCCATGGATCTGCCGCCAAAGCCGGCATTCATTCCTCCGTCGCCGATGGATGAAGTCGGCGCGGACGACAAGAAGATCAGTCTCGCGCTCAAGCCGATTCTGCAAAGCCTGCCCGTGTTTGAATTGAGCGGCGATCCGAAGGAAGTGCCGGACGATGCCCGGGTCGAATTTTCGTTTTCGCTTATCCACGCGCAACTTTCGAGCGGGCGCATAGCGATTGCGCCGGAGCTTTTCGAACGCGCGCTGCCGCCGGACAGTCGTCGCTTTTTCACGGCGAAGAATCTACAAGTGCCGGTGATTCTGCCGTTGCAAGAGGTGCTGAAGAATCTGCCCGCGGACGCATTGCAAATGCGGCGCGATCAGGAGGAACGCGAAGTGGCTGAGGTGATCGAGACGCCCTTCTCGACTACCGCGGCAGAGGATGCGAAACGTTTTGACAAAGCTCAGGAATCGACCGCAGAGCCGGAACCACCGCCCGCTGTAACAGAACCGGAGGCGGCGGTCCCGGCACCCGCACCAGCGCTCGATGCGAAAACTGTGGTGACACAAGTCTGCGCGTTGCCGGGGGTAAACGCCTGCTCGCTCTGCTTCGCAGATGGCTTGAGTCTTGCCGGAAATCTTCCCGCGGATCTCGGCGCGGATGCACTTTGCGCCATCGCGCCATCCTTACTGGAGCGAATCGAACCACATCTGACCGATACCCAGATGGGCGGTCTCAGGTCGGTAACACTGCATTGCGCAAACTCGACCCTCAGTTTTTTCAAACACGCCAACGTTTGTCTCGTCGCGCTGCATGCGAACGGCGAGCTGACCGAGGAAGTGCGCACCGAACTTAGCAGACTCCTCGCGGAACTTTCCCGCACTTATTCGCAAACCGATACATCCCATGTCGATCATTAACTACGCCAGTCGCGAGATTCAGTTCAAAATCGTTTACTACGGTCCTGCCTTGTGCGGGAAAACGACTAATCTCGGATACATTCATCAACGCATTAATCCGTCCAATCGCGGAGACCTGGTTTCTCTCGCCACCGCGGCGGACCGCACGCTCTTCTTCGATTTTCTTCCGGTGAACGCTGTCGTGATCAAGGGATTCGTGACGAAGTTTCAGCTCTACACCGTGCCCGGTCAGGTCATTTACAACGCGACGCGACAGCTCGTTCTACGCAGTGTCGATGGCGTCGTTTTCGTGGCCGATTCGCAGTGGGAAAAAATGGAGGAGAACGTCGAGAGTTTCAAAAACCTGGCGGACAATTTGTCGAAGCAGAACATCTCGGTCGACGAGATTCCGTACGTTTTGCAATACAACAAACGCGATCTGCCGAATATCGCGCCGGTGAATTATCTCGAGTTCGTATTGAACAATCGAAAGCGCCGCGCCCAAAGTTTCGAAGTCATTTCCAGCACGGGGCAAAATGTTTTCGCGTCCCTGAACGCGGTCTCACAAATTCTGCTGCACAAGTTCAGCAAACAAAGCGAGTCGACGAAATCGACGGCGTTGCCGGTGGCGGTTCCGGTGGAGCCTGTCGTGGCGCAGGAGGAGGCGCCTGTATGAACGCCATTCCCGTTTTTACAATCGAGGATGTCGCTACCCTCGATGGAATTCTCGCCGAGTTTTTGCAGAAAGCTGAGGCCGAACTGACTGTTGTCATCGATCGCGGCGGCAATGTCATCTCGCAGTATGGAGACATGACGGTGCTCGATGTTACGATCATCGCGGCGCTCGCCGCCGGATCTTTTGCCGCAACCAAGGAGCTGGCGCGCCGAATTGGAGAACTGGAATTCAACGCGCTCTATCATCAAGGCAATGGCAGCCACATTTTCATGAACTCAGTCGATGACGACACGATCATGATTACCGTTTTCGGCCCGCGCACGACGGTGGGTTTGGTGCGTTTTTATTCTTCGAGTGCGGCGCAGAAGGTGGGTGAACTGCTGAAGTCGTTACAAGGTAACACGCACGAGGTCGCGTTCGAGCCAGCCGAGATCGGCGCTGGCGAGATCTTCACGGAGTAGCTGCTCCTCAGCCGGAAAATTCTTTCGCGACGAGAGTCGCGTTGTGCCCGCCAAAGCCGAACGAATTGTTTAGTGCTACCCGCACCGTCTTTTCTTTCGCGACGTTCGGTGTGTAATCGAGGTCACACTCGGGGTCTGGATTTTCCAGGTTGATTGTGGGCGGAATAACCGAATCGCGCATCGCGAGCGCGCACGCTGCCATCTCGATGGCGCCGGCGCCGCCTAACAAGTGGCCGGTCATCGATTTCGTGGAACTGATCGAAAGACCTTTTTTCGCGTAATCGCCGAACACGGTCTTGATCGCGCGCGTCTCGCAAATGTCCCCAAGGCCGGTCGAGGTCGCATGCGCGTTAACGTAATCGACCTGATCCGGTGTAATGCCAGCATGATCGAGCGCCAACTGCATGGCGCGGGCGGCTCCTTCGCCATCAGGCTCAGGCGCGGTCATATGATATGCATCGGCGGATAATCCGTAACCGGCGAGCTCACAGTAAATTTTCGCGCCGCGGGCTTTGGCGTGTTCGAGTTCCTCCACCACCATAATGCCGGCGCCTTCGCCCATGACGAACCCGTCGCGATCCCGATCGAACGGACGTGAGGCGCGTTCCGGTTCGTCGTTGCGCGTGCTCAGCGCTTTCATCGCCGCAAATCCAGCGAGACCGATTGGGATGATTGCCGCTTCTGCGCCCCCTGCGAGAAAAATATCCGCATCGCCAAACTTAATGATGCGCCATGATTCGCCGATTGCGTTGTTGGAAGTAGCACACGCAGTGACAATGCAAAGGTTCGGGCCCTTGAGTCCGAATTCCATCGAGATCAAACCGCTCGCCATGTTGCTGATCAGCATCGGAATGGTGAAAGCGGAAACGCGGGAAGGCCCTTTGTTAAGCAAAGTGGTGTGCTGATCCTCAAGCGTTTTCAGTCCGCCGATGCCGCTGCTCACGTTTACACCAAAACGATCGCGATTGACGCGCTCCAGATCCATCCCGGCGTCCTGCATCGCCATTTTTGCAGCGGCCAGCGCCATTTGCGCGAAGCGATCGGTGCGTCGGATATCTTTTGGGTTGTTGAAAAATGGTTTTGGATCGAAGTCGCGCACTTCGCCTCCGATCTGGCAATCGTAATTCGAGACATCGAAATGCTGAATATGGCGAATGCCGGTGACGCCATTCGTTAGGCGATTCCAGAATGTCTCCAGATCGTTGCCGACAGGCGAGACCACACCCATTCCGGTAATGACGACTTTGCGATCTTTCATGAGAAACTTGTGACGCGCTGACTAACGAACGGCCTTACCTGTCACTCAACACTGGCCGCTTGTCACGTTCCCTTAGCGCGTTCCCATCCCGACGCTTTGCACGGTCTGGAAAAGCTTGCCCTCGGTTTTAATCGAAGGCGCAATGATAATTTCCGTCTGTTGAAATTCAGCGATATCGCGCGCGCCGACATTGCCCATGCAGGTCGTGATGGCGCCGATCAGATTCTGGCTGCCATCATCCACTTCGGCCGGGCCAAAGAGGATTTGCTTGAGCGAACCGGTCGCTCCGACTTTGATGCGCGTGCCGCGCGGGAGATTGGCGTGCGGAGTTGCCATTCCCCAATGATAGCCCTGGCCGGGCGCTTCGAGCGCCTTGGCAAATGCGCTACCGACCATGACGGCGTCCGCGCCGCAAGCGAGCGCTTTGCAAACGTCGCCGCCTTTACTCATTCCACCGTCAGTAATGATCGGAACGTAACGCGAAGTTTTTTTGAAATAAGCATCGCGCGCCGCTGCGCAATCGACCGTGGCGGTGACTTGCGGAACTCCAAGACCGAGAACGCCGCGCGACGTGCAAGCTGCTCCCGGCCCGACGCCGATGAGAACCGCGGCCGGTCCGCATTCCATGATCTCGAACGTCACGTCGTAACCAACGGTGTTGCCGACGATCACGGGAATGCGCATATCGTTGCAAAACTTTTTCAGATCGAGCGATTTATATTCCGAGGAAATATGGCGCACGGTTGAGACTGTGCTCTGCACAACGAAAACATCGGCGCCCGCTTCCTGCGCAATCGCGCCGAACTCCGCCGCGCGTTGCGGGATGGAACTAACCGCCGCGATTGCGCCCGCGTCTTTCATTTGGCGAATGCGCGCTGCGATCAAATCTTCCTGCACCGGTTCCTGATAAATCTTTTGCAGAAGCGCAGTGATCTCGGCTTTGTCCGTCTCGACAATTTTCTGCAAAACTTCCTGCGGATTTTTGTAGCGCGTTTGCACGCCCTCCAAATTCAGAACAGCAAGCCCGCCAAGTTTGCTCATGGCGATGGCGAACCGCACATCGACTACGCCATCCATCGCGCTGGCCAGGACGGGAATTTTGAACTCGAGCGCCTTTGCATCCTTGCGCGGCAGGCGCCAGGTAATGTCGACTTCGTTTGGATTGATTGTGACGCGACCCGGCACGAGCGCAATCTCGTCGAACCCGTAGGTGACGCGGGCTTTTCGGTTTCGGCCGATCCACATTCCCATAATTAAATTCGCTCCAGTTTAAATCTTTCGTTCAAGCTTCCGCAGCGCGGACACCGCGGTAGCAACGCGTCCGTTCGATCTTCGAATTCAAACGCGCAAATCACGCAGCGCAAACGGTGGCGTAATGCCCGTCGCTCGCGCCGGCGCCGATTCCACTCTCCCACTATCCAGAGGAGAAAAACCGCCGCAAGAAAAACCAGCAGGTAGATCGTGACCAGAACGGCAAGGCTAACGCGAATCACGGCAGGTCCGGGCTGGCGGGCGCAGAAGGTGGCGCGATCACGTCGTTACCCCACTCGATCGTCGCAGTCGCCCAGTTGAGGCGATCCGGATCCTTGTTCGCAGCGGTCTCTTTCGGGACGAAACGACAACGCATCACATAAGCGCGCGCTTGTTCGTCGAGAGCGCTGTCGCCCGATGGATCTTGCAGAAAGCAATAACGAACTACCCCATTCTGTGTTACGCCAACGCGAAAACTTGCGCTCTGCGGCGGTTCGCGCGTGGAGGCAGAAAATTTCATGGCCGGCTTTTCCACTGTGCCTAACGAGTTGAGATTGTCGGAAAAGACGATCGCCGTGGGCGTCATGGGAAGCGGTTCTACCCTTGTCACGCGCTCCATCGGCACGGGTCCCGGTGGTTGAGAACTGGGAGCCTGCAGGTCCGGAGCGGTCGCGGGCAAAGGCTTTAGGGCGGGCTGGATTGTCGAATAAGAAGGCACATGACTGAGTTTCGGAACCATGAACGCCTTTGCTTCCGCCGGCCGTTGAGTAGTCGTGGCGAGAGCCGGATCTTCCGCCGCGATCCAGCGCAACAACGTTCGGCCCTCCTCGGTGTTTTCAGAAATCAAGTTCACCCGCGCCGGGGGCGGAAGTAATGCGACGGTGGGCGGATAAACGATCTGGAAAAGGTAAAAGCAAATGGCATGTCCCACGACGGACAAAGCGATAAACCCAAAAATGGCGAATCGACGTGTGCTCGCCGGTTCCCAGGCGAAGAGCAAACTCTCGTTTGCGGCCGGCGCGCTCACTTGGCCGAAGTGGTGGCAAGCGAAACCGACGCGATACCATGCTCGAGCGCCGCGTTCGTCACCGCGACCACAACTTCATAGGGAGTCGTGCGGTCGGCCTTGATGATAATCGAACGTCCTTCCTTCTTCGCTTTTTCCAGCAGCGGATCCAATTGTTTCAGCGTCACTTTTTGATCGCGGAAATAAATCGAAGCGTTCGCACCACCGGTCACGCTGATGATTTGCTGATTCACCTGTGGTCCGAGGATGAAGCGCGAGAACGGCGCGGCGACAGCAATGCCGGGTTGGAGAATAAAGTTCGAACTGAGCAGAAGAAAAAAGATCAGCAGGAACAGAACATCGAGCGCGGGAAAGATGCTGAGCCAGCCGAAGGAATAATTTTTTGTGCGCGTGAGTTTCATTTCACGTCGAACAGGTGCGATTCCTCAGGCTAACGTTCGCGCTCGGAGCTGCGGCTGCCACGCGCGGCCGGTTCGAAACTGATGATGTCGCCGGCCGATTCGCGATCCGTGAGCATGTGAACGATTTCGATTCCAGCACGCTCCATGTCGTGCAACATGGCGTTCACGCGCGATGAAAGATAACTGTAAGCAACGAACGTCGGCGTAGCGACAACCAGGCCGGCGGCAGTGGTGAGCAGACTCTTATAGATGCCGCTGGAAAGTTCGGTCACGGTGGCATAGCCGCCGTTGGCCGTGATTGTCCCGAAAGCCTCGATCATTCCCGCAACCGTGCCTAACAAGCCGAGCAGCGGTGTCAGAAATGCGAGCGTCGCGAGCACGCCAAGAAATCGCTCGAGCTTTGGCACTTCAAGTTGCCCCGCCTCTTGCACGATGTCTTTCAGTTCCGCGCGCGGCGCATTATGACGAATGATGGCGGCATGGATGACGCGTGCCACCGGTCCGGGCGTGCCGGCGGATTCGTGCAGCGCTTCCGCAAAATTTTTCCGCCTAACGAGATTGGAAAGCCCCTGCAAGAATTCACCCACGTGGATCGTGGCACGGTGGAAATAGAACAGGCGTTCGGCAAAAACGCCGATGGCAATGATGCTGCAGATAAGGATCGGCCACATCAGCACGCCGCCCTTCTGAAGGTAATCGATCATTAGTCGAATTCTGTAATCCTCTTTGTTGACGCAGGCAAGTTGAGATCGGTTACGTCTAACGCTTCTTCTTTTTCGCCGGCGATAATGGCGGAACAGGCGCGGCAGTCCGACCGACCAATTTCCCCGCGCCGTCGTAAATGGAATAACCGGTCTGCTTACCTAACGAGTCGTAAGCGTAAACTATCTTGTGCAGAATGACGTCGTTTTTGTCGCATTGCAATTCCTGCATGAGCCTTCCGGCATCGTCATATTTGTAGGTTGATTTGAAACGCAATCGTTTCTCCGGGCCGTAAACAGTTCCTGCAGCGAAGCGTCCGTTGTTATCCAGCGTGTAGTAAGTTTTCCCCAGGGATTTCCCTTCCGGATCCGTCGTCGTCGCGGTTGCTTTGCGATGCGCGTTGTCGAATTGATACGTCGTACGCGAACCGTCGGCATTGAGCGAAATGGTCACGCGGACCGCGTCGGGAGAGGGCATTGGCTGCGCGTCTGTGACGCATGCGAGGGTCGCAAACGATAAAAGAGCGATGATTCGAGAAGGGTGCACGGAATTGGCAATCTAGCGGCTGACAAAAAATGCCGCAAACCGGTGTTATTTTTTATTGACCGGTGGCACGGAAGGTGGTTAGAAGTGGGGGAAAGTGGATTAAAATGGCCCGGTTCTCCACTGGCGTATGGAAAACAATTCTCAGCCCCAAACTTTCTACGCCGGCAATTTCCGTCACGCCATCGACGATAAGAACCGAATCACCATTCCGTCGCGTTGGCGCGGAGATGATAGTCAGGAGTTCATTCTTCTCGCCGACGCGAATCAGCAATGCCTTCTCGTCATGTTATCGCAGGAGTTCGATCGCATGAGCGCGGCGGCCGCATCCGATCCCAACGTTTCGGCCCGGGATCGCCGCATTTTTTCCCGTCACCTGCACGCACGAGCGGAACATGGCGCATCCGATCGCCAGGGCCGTCTCGTCTTGCCGGAACATTTTTGTAAAGAGCTCGGTTTGAAGGGCGAGGTCACGCTTGTCGGCGGCCGCGGCCGTTTTGAAATTTGGAATTTATCGCGCTGGAAACGCGCACACGAAGAGGAAACAGCCACTTATAAGCACGTGGCGGATCTTGTTGGTTTGTAAGCGAGAACGAAATGAATGCGTTGCTTTTTGAGCGGCCGATCTGGTTCGCGACCGGTCCATTGGCGATTGAAGAGGAGGCGGAGGAAATGGAAGATCCGATTTATCACCGTCCCGTGCTCGCGGCGGAGGCGATTGAATTGCTCGCGCCGAAGCCCGGAAGCCTTGTCGTCGACGGCACGTGCGGCGGCGGCGGTCACACCGAGGCAATTTTGCAAGCCGGCGCGGATGTTCTGGCCCTCGATCAGGATCCCGATGCGGTGGAGTTTACAGCCGGGCGGCTGGCAGCATTTGGCAAGCGCGTTTCGGTGCGGCAATGCAATTTTCGCGCAACCGGAGAGATTCTCGATCAACTCGGAATCGAGCGCATCGGCGGCGCGTTACTTGATCTTGGCGTTTCGTCGCGGCAACTGGAAAACGGCGCGCGCGGTTTCAGTCTCATGCGCAATGGCCCGCTCGATATGCGGATGGATCCGCGAGGCGAACTCACGGCGGCAACGATCGTTAACACTTACAGCGAAGAAGAGCTGACGCGTTTGTTTCGCGAGCTCGGTGAAGAACCGGCGTCGCGACGGATCGCCACGATGTTGGTTAAAACGCGAAAGGAATCGCCGTTTCTTGAGACTATTCCGCTTGCGCGCGCCGTAGAAAAAATTGTCGGCCGACACGGCCGCCGCCATCCGGCGACGCAGGTTTTCCAGGCGCTGCGCATGGAAGTGAACGATGAACTTGGCGCGCTCGGGGAAGGTTTGCGCGCGCTAACCGATCGGCTGGATATCGGCGCACGCATCGCCGTCATCACATTTCATTCGCTGGAGGATCGCATCGTTAAAAATTTCTTCCGCGACCACAGCCGTGAGTGGCTGGATCGGCCGGAATGGCCCGAGCCACGACCAAATCCCGAATGGGATTTGCGGTTGATCACGCCGAAACCGGTCGAGCCTGGCGAAAACGAACAGCGCACCAATCCACGTTCGCGCAGCGCAAAATTACGCGTGGCCGAAAAAATCAAATGAACCGCTCGCGCCGACAAAATTTCAATGCCATCGATGCGCCTTCGCTCGCGCGCTGGATTCTGCTCACGCTTTTCATCGCGCTGACGGGACTCATTTACGTTTACCTTAGCATCCAGCTCCATCGTCTCGGCGATCAGCAGAACAAGCTGGAAAAACAGCTCGTTAGTTTGCGCAATCAAAATGAAGTCGCGACCGGACAGATCGCGGCCCTGACTTCGCGCGCTGCTTTGCAGCGGCGGCTGAAAGAGGGCTACATCAAAATGATTCCGATCGCGGAACAAAACATTGTGCGCCTGAACACGCCGGCTCGTTCGCCGGAGGAAGATTCGATTCAACCCGTCGCTAACGAAGAATCACGCCCATGAAATGGAACGGACGATTCCGCTGCGCTTTGGTTTGCTGCGCTTTCATCGCTCTGTTCAGCCTTTTTTCCTTCCGTCTCGTCTATCTGCAGCTCCTGAAGCATAACGAGTACACGGAGCTCGCGGCGGAGAAGCACGTTTACAAGCAAACCATCTACGCCGAACGCGGTGAGATCGTCGATGCCAACGGCGAAGTGCTCGCGCACAATGTGCCGGTCGAAACCATCGTCGCGGACGCCACCCTTCTTAATAATATAGAGGGCGCGACGTCTCTGCTGAGCACCGCGCTCAAGATGCCGGCGTCCGAGGTTTCCGAAAAACTGCGTGCCGGACGCCGTTACATGATCGTCAAACGCGAGGTGCCGGAGACGGTCGCGACGACGTTACGCGATCAACTGCGCGCGAAGAATGTGCGCGGGATTTATTTGGAGCGCGATTCGGCCCGCATTTATCCGAACGGATCCATGCTCTGTCACGTTATTGGGTTTACCGACTTCGAACATCGCGGGATACAGGGCGTCGAAGCCTCGATGGAGCAATATTTGCACGGTGAAGACGGTTACCGATGCATCGAACACAACCGCGCCGGCCAGGAGATTGTTCTCTACCGCGGTCTCGAACACGCGCCGCGCGATGGTTATCAAGTCCATCTCACCGTCGATCTAAATTTGCAGAACATCGTCGAGAACGAAATCGACGCGGCGATGAAGGAATATCGTCCGGCGAAAGCGACGATTATTCTCATGCGGCCGCAAACGGGCGAAATCCTGGCGATGGCGAATCGGCCGAATTTCGATCTGAATTTGCGTGCGACCGCCAAGCCCGAACAAATGAAAAACCGCGCTGTCATCGACATGATGGAGCCCGGTTCGACGTTTAAGATCGTCACCGCAGCGGCGGCCCTGAACGAGCACAAGGTAAAACCGGACACGACAATCTTTTGCGAGAACGGCGCCTGGTCCTATGGCGGCCGCGTCTTGCACGACCACAAACAATTTGGCGAGCTGACCGTGCGCGACATTCTCATCAAATCGAGCAACATCGGCGCGGCCAAGCTGGCCATGAGCGTCGGCGAAGAAAAATTTTACGAATACATCCGGCGTTTTGGATTCGGCGAACGCACCGGAATCGAATTGCCCGGTGAGATCAGCGGGATGGTTCACTCTCCGCAAACGTGGAGCAAGATTTCCATCACGCGCATTCCGATGGGTCATGAGATTGGCGTGACGCCATTGCAAATGACGACGGCGATGGCCGCGATTGCGAACGGCGGCAAACTCGTCACGCCGCGTATCGTTAAATCCATTACGGAACGCAGCGGTAAAACGGTCACAACATTTTCGCCTACTGTTTTGCGGCAGGTTATTTCGTCACAGACTGCGACGATGATCGGGAGTGCACTGCGCGGTGTCGTGAGCGATCGCGGCACCGCTGCCGCTGCCGCAGTTCCCGGTTTCATCATCGCCGGCAAAACCGGCACGGCGCAAAAAGTCGATCCCAAAGGAGGTTACGAACACGGCAAGTATGTTGTTTCCTTTATCGGATATCTGCCGGCAGACCATCCGGAATTCGTCGGGCTCGTTGTGCTTGATGATGCGCACACGGCGAACCCGGAATTAAATTACGGTGGACTGGTCGCGGGACCCATCTTCGCGCACGTGGCGGAAAAAGCCGCGCGCTATCTCGATCTCGAGCCGCATGAGGAACCTGGCAAAGGAGTGATTGCGGGACGTGTTGCCTTAACTAATGCCCTACGCCATTGAGCATTTTGCGTCCATCTTCTCGTTCCTCATGCAGCTCAAAACACTCACCGCCGCCATCACGCCGCGCGAAATCTTCGGGCCGCTCGACCGGGAAGTGGAAAGCATCGCGTATGATTCGCGACGCGTGCAGAAGAACACTCTCTTCGTTGCGCTCAAAGGTGAAAAGAGCGACGGCCACCAATTCATCGGCGAAGCGATCGACCGTGGTGCTTCGAGTATCGTTAGCGAGCGCGAAGAAAAACACACACGCGCCACCACTGTGGTGGTGGAAAACTCGCGCGAAGCGCTCGCGGATCTCGCAGCCGCATTTTATCAGAGGCCGGCCCGTCGTTTAAAAATGGCCGGCGTGACCGGCACCAATGGAAAAACAACCACAACATTTTTAATCAAGCACATCTGCGAGAAAGCCGGGCTGCGTTGCGGCCTTATCGGCACTGTCCGTTACGAAATCGGTGAGCGCATTCTTCCTGCCGTTCGCACAACGCCCGAGTCGTTGGAAGTGCAGGAGTTGCTTTCTCAAATCGCGGCCGCTGGATGCAAAGCTGCGGCGATGGAGGTTTCTTCGCACGCACTCGCGCAGGAGAGGACGCGGGGATTGGAGTGGGACGTAGCCGTGTTCACGAATCTCACACAGGACCATCTCGATTTTCACGGCACGATGGAAAATTATTTCGATTCGAAGACGAGATTGTTCACGGGTTTGGCCGCGCAAGAATCGAAAAAGAAAAACGTCGCCGTCATTAACGCCGACGATCATTACGGGCAGCTCCTGATCGCTCGCATCGGAAAGAAAACGCCGGTGGTCACCTACGGCATGGGCGTACACGCGGATTTTCGCGCTTCAAATTACCGAATGGAATTTGGTGGCACGTCGTATCAACTCGATGCGCGCGGAAAGAGTTATCTCGTGCGCGTCCCGCTCATCGGCAGATTTAACGTCGCGAATTCCATGGCGGCCTTGGCCACGGCGAACAGTTTCGGCGTTAGTTTGCGCGAAGCGATCTTGAGTCTCGCTAAATCTCCGCAGGTTCCCGGCCGTCTGGAATCAGTTCCTGCGAAACGACAATTTCAGGTCTTTGTTGATTACGCCCACAGCGACGACGCCCTGCTCAATGTTCTGAAAACTTTGCGCGACCTTGGACCGCGTCGTCTCATTGTCGTGTTCGGATGCGGCGGAGATCGCGATCGAAAAAAACGCCCGCTTATGGCCCGTGTCGTCGATGAAAACGCCGATTACGGCATCATCACTTCCGATAATCCGCGAAAAGAAGATCCCGATGCGATTATCGCCGAAGTGGAAAAGGGATTTCGCTCGGGGAACTACGAAAAAATTCCCGATCGCGCCGAAGCGATTGCTCGTGCCATCGCGCTGGCGCAGCCGCACGATATTGTTTTGATCGCGGGCAAAGGTCACGAGACCTACCAGGAGTTTGCCGATCACACTATTCCCTTCGACGACGTGCAGGTCGCGCGACGCGCGTTGGAAGATCATCCCGTGGAGTTTTGAAATGACATCTTGCTCTCATTTTCCGACACGCTACGCGAAAGATAGTCTGGGGAGCGCACGCGACTCGCGTGCACCGTTCGGCGACTCGCCGAACGGCCCGAACAGGCGTCAAACAAGAATTGTTTGTGGCGAGTCGCCACAAACTGCACGCGAGTCGCATGCGCTCCCCAGAGTTTTATGAATTCGTTGCCCCTTTCGCAGATTGCGAAATTTGCCGGGGTAGACATCTCGTTAGGCAGACCGGAGCCTGTGGTTTCCAGGATCAGCACTGATTCGCGCACCCTGCAGCCCGGAGATTTATTTGTGGCTCTGCGCGGCGAGCATTTCGACGGTCATCGGTTTGTCGGCATGGCCGAGGAACGGGGCGGGGTCGGCGCGATTGTCGAGAGCGCCTGGACCGGCAAACCATCGCCATCGTTTCAGATCATGCGTGTAAAAGACACGCTCGCGACATATCAGAAAATCGCTGCTGGTTATCGGCAATCGCTCGCGCTCAAGGTCATTGCCATCACTGGAAGCAACGGAAAGACGACGACCAAGGATTTCGTCGCCGCTGCGCTCGGTCACCGGTTTCGCGTCACGAAAACGGAAGGGAACTTCAATAATCACGTCGGTCTGCCGAGAACGATTCTGGAAGCGACCTCGAAGGATGAAATCGGCGTCTGGGAGATCGGTATGAATCATCCCGGCGAGATCGCGGCCCTGGCAAAGATCGCCGCGCCTGACGTTGGTATCATCACTAATATTGGTGTCGCTCATATAGAATTCATGGGATCGCGCGACGCGATTGCGCTGGAGAAAGGAGCACTCGCGGAAGCGCTCGGGCCGCAGGGGACGCTCATTCTCAATGCGGACGATCCTTTCAGCGAAAGCATTGCAAAGCGAACGCGGGCCAGAACGATTTTTGCCGGCACAAAAAAAGGATCGGTTTGCGCGACCGATCTGAGCCAGAGCGCGAGTGGATCGGAATTCACCATTCTCGAAGGCGCGCATCGCTGCCGCGCGAAATTGCCCGTCCCGGGTTTGCACATGATTCAAAACGCGCTGCTCGCCGTCGCGGCCGGACGCGTTTTCGGACTTTCGATTGAAGATTGCGCAGCCGGTCTCGCTTCGGCGCCGCTGACGAAAGCGCGTCTGCAAATCAAAACCATTCGCGGCGTTCAATTCATCGATGACAGTTACAACGCGAATCCGGAATCGATGCGCGCCGCATTAGCTACGTTGGCGGAATTGGAAACGGACGGCCGCCGTATCGCCGTCCTGGGCGAAATGGCGGAACTCGGAACCGAATCCGAGCATGGCCATCGCGAAGTGGGCGAAGCGGCGGCGAGCTTGAAAATTGACGAACTAATCGCGATCGGCAAAACCGCATCGGTCATTGCGGACGCGGCGCAAAAAGCCGGGCTGGAAAAAAGTCGGACTGTTGCTTCCGCCGATGAAGCCGCTGAGATCCTTGCCGAAGAAACGTCGCCTAACGACCTGGTGCTCATCAAAGGTAGCCGGGCCGCAAGGACCGAACGTGTGATGGAGGAATTCGCGAAACGCCAATCGCCACAAGGAATTAGCTCGTGATTTATTACCTCCATCTTCTCAGCGAGCAGGTCCGCGGCTTCAATGTTTTCTATTACGTCACCTTTCGCGCCGTGGCCGCGGCGATCACCGCTTTCCTGCTTTGTCTGATCTTTGGGAATTTTGTTATCCGAAAATTAATCTCGCTGAAAGTCGGCCAGCCGATTCGCACCGCGGAAGAAGTACGCCGGCTCGCTGAATTACACGGCGCGAAACAAGGAACACCAACCATGGGCGGTGTTCTCATCATCGGTTCGGTATTTATCTCAAGTGTCTTGTGGGCGCGCCCGGATAATCGCTTTGTCTGGCTGGTTCTCTTCACTCTCCTGTATCTCGGCGCTCTCGGTTTTGTGGACGACTACCTGAAAGTCGTGAGCAAGAAATCCGACGGCATTCCCGCGCGTTTGAAATTTGTTTTTCAGGTCATCCTCGCGGGCATCGTCACCGCGGTTTTTCTCACGAGCCCGCTCATCGAAGTGCAGGCGCGTTCGCTTTATCTTCCATTTTTAAAAGCGCCCGTCACGACGGACATGGGCTGGTTTACGTTTGTATTCTTCGCTCTCGTCGTGGTCGGTTCATCGAACGCTGTCAATCTGACAGACGGACTCGACGGTCTCGCCATCGGTTGCACGATTACGGTCGCGTTTGCGTATGCGCTGCTTTCCTATGCGGCGGGAAATTACAAGATCGCGGAATACCTACAGGTTCCGTTTTATCCGTTCACCGGCGAACTCACGGTCGTGTGTAGCGCACTCGTTGGCGCCGGTCTCGGTTTTCTCTGGTTCAATTGTCATCCGGCGCGTGTGTTCATGGGCGATACCGGTTCGCTCGCGATCGGGGGGATGATTGGCGTCGTCGCGATCTGCTGCAAACAGGAGCTGTTGCTGACCGTGGTCGGCGGCGTGTTTGTGATCGAGGCCGTCTCCGTCATCCTCCAGGTGTTGAGTTTCAAACTCACCGGCAAACGCATTTTCGCGATGTCGCCGATCCATCATCATTTCGAATTAGCCGGCTGGAAGGAAAACACCGTCATCGTGCGCTTTTGGATTTTGTCCGCAATTTTTGCGCTCCTTGGCCTTGCAACTCTGAAGTTGAGATAAACGTGCGCTACAAAAATAAAAACGTCGCGGTGCTCGGAGCTGGGTTGAGTGGAACAGCTGCGGCTCTCCTTCTCGAGGCCGAGGGCGCGCACGTGACCGTGCTTGATAGCGCCGACGAAAAGAAATTGCTCAAGCCGACGCTCGAAAATCTGCGCGCGAAAAATGTTCGCGTGTTGTGCGGAGCGGAAGTCGAACGTGATTCGTCGTCTTACGATCTCGTCGTTCTCAGCCCCGGCATCGATCCGGATTCGCCGCTCGCGCAAAATTTTTCGTCGCGAAAAATCGAAACCATCGGCGAACTGGAACTCGGCTGGCGTTCCTGCGAACTACCCGTCATCGCGATCACGGGCACGAATGGGAAAACCACCACCACCGAGTTGGTCGCGCAAATGTTAAACGCCTGCGGCCAGCGCACGATCGCGTGCGGAAATATCGGCAAACCTTTGTCGGACATCGTGCGTCGCCAGGAAAAATACGACGTGCTCACGGTCGAAGTAAGCTCTTTCCAATTGGAAACCATCCGAACTTTTCGGCCGTCGGTCAGCGCGTGGCTGAACTTCGCGCCCGATCATCTCGATCGTTACGCATCCGTCGCGGAATATCGCGCCGCAAAACTTCGCATCTTTGATTATCAAACTGCCGATGACGTTGCCGTAGTCAACGCGATCGAACTCCTGCCGAAAATTGAGGCGCGTCCCGTTACCTTCAGCGCCTACTCGGACGACGCCGATTTTCGGCTCGAAGGCGGAGCGATCGTTTACGGCGATGAAGCGGTGCTTCGCCTGGCTGACACAAAACTGCGCGGCTCCCACAACATCGAAAATTTAATGGCCACGCTCGCGATCGGTCTCGCGCGCAATCTCAGCTTTGCCGAAATGGTGCCACCTCTTTCGCAGTATGAACCGCAACCGCACCGCTGCGAGTTTGTCCGCGAAGTCGGCGGCGCGACTTACATCAACGATTCGAAAGCGACAAATCTTGATGCCGTCGAAAAAGCGCTTCTCGCGCAAAACAAACCAGTCATCTTGATCGCCGGCGGAAAAGACAAAGGCTTTACCTTCGATCCGTTGCGTGAACTCGTTAGGGAAAAAGTTCGCGCGACGATTTTGATCGGAGAGATGGCGGAAAGTATCGCGCGCGATTGGAGCGAGGCGGTGCCCACAGAAATTGCGGATTCGCTCGCGGACGCAGTCGATCGTGCGCGCGCGCTGGCGAAGCCCGGCGAAATCGTCCTCTTCTCTCCCGGAACTTCCTCCTTCGACATGTTTAAGAGTTACGCCGATCGCGGCGATCAATTTCGCGCCCTCGTCCACGCCTTACCGAAATGAAAATAAGAATGCCCAAATTCAGGAGAGCCAAGAAACTACGCGCCAGCACAGCGCGCCGCTCGCTTACCGCTCCGAGCGAGATGGACTACGAGGAAATGTCGGAACCGAACATGAAGTTGTCGCGTGCGCTGCTGATTGTTCTGGTCCTGCATGTTGTCGCAGTCGCCGGCATCATCGCGTTCAACGCCATAAAAACGCGGCAAGGTTCGCCGCTGCCACCGCCGCTCGCCAAAAATGTAAGCTCGACGGTTGCGGAAGCGCCCGCCGCGACAGAACCCGCCGCGAAAGAAAAGGAACAGGCGGTTGCGAATCATGCCGAAGAAAAGCCCGCCCATACCAATGTCGCGAAGGAAGACTCGAAGACAGAACACGCGAAACACGCTGCGAAAAGTTCGGTCGAGGATTCGGGAAAAATCTATGTCGTCGTCAAAGGCGACAATCCCGTGACGATTGCGCGGAAGTTCAAAGTTCCTTACGACGATTTGATGGAACTCAATCAGATCGACGATCCGCGCAAATTGCAAATTGGGCAGAAGCTGTCGATCCCAGCGAAAACCGCAAAATCGAAAAAATCTGACGATTAAGATGTGTCGCAAAAAGTCTGTCATGCTGAGCGGAGCGCAGCGGAGTCGAAGCATCTCTCATTGTTTTGGAAGCCATACTTTTCCGATTAGCGAGAGATTCCTCGACTGCGTTTCACTTCGCTCGAAACGACAGGATGGAAGAGCTGCCGTCGTCGAACGGAGATCTGAAAATGCATCGTAAGAGCGCTTACATTTTGTTTGTTGCCGTGCTGGTGATGCTCGTCATCGGCATTGTCATGCTTTTCAGCACGAGCGCTTTTGCACGCAGCAGCCACCACGACGTTTATTACTTCATCAAACGCCAGGCGATCTGGCTTGGTATTGGATTTGTCGGCTGCACCGTCGCAGCCTTGGTTGATTATCATTTTTGGCAACGTACCTGGTGGCTGTGGTTCGGCATCGCAGTGATTGCGCTCGCCCTCTGTTTCGTGCCGCACCTCGGGATGCGCATCAATGGCTCGCGCCGCTGGGTCGGTGTCGGCCCGATCACATTTCAACCATCCGAAATCGCCAAGCTCGCCGTCGTCCTCTTTCTCGCCGCCTGGTTTGCCCGCCACGAAAAATCGAGCGGCAGTCTTTTGCAAGGCTTTCTGTTTCCGCTTCTGTTTGTCGGCATTTTGCTCGTGCTCATTGTTTCCGAAGTAGATCTCGGAACAACGGCATTGATCGGTGCGACTACATTCGCTGTGATGTTTGTTGCCGGAACGAACCCCGGATTGCTCGGTCTTCTTTCGTTAGGCGGAATCGGCGGCATTGCATTGATTGCGGCAAAAATGCCGGAACGCATGGCGCGACTCACCGCTTTCCGCGACCTCGAAGCGCACCAACAAAGCGATGGCCTTCAGCAAATGCAGGCGCTCATCGCCTGGGGCAGCGGAGGAATGGAAGGTCTCGGTCTCGGCAACGGTCGACAGAAGATGCTCTACCTTCCCTACGCACATACCGATTTCATTTTCCCGATCATCGGCGAAGAGCTCGGACTGCGCGTGAGCCTGCTCGTCGTTTTTCTATTCGTCATCATCATCGTTTGCGGAATGATGATCGCGCTGCATGCGAAGGATCGCTTTGGCCTGCTGCTCGCAACCGGCCTCGTGTCGCTGCTTGGCCTGCAGGCCGCGGTCAATATCGGAGTGACGACTTCACTTTTGCCGAACAAGGGATTGCCATTGCCGTTTATCAGTTACGGCGGGTCGAATCTCGCGGCCTGCCTTTTCGGTGTGGGATTGCTTCTTAATATATATAGACAGGCGATTCTGGAACCAGTCGTGAACAAGAGACGCGTCGTCCTGCAAGCGCGCATCACACCAAGAATCTGACCATTTATATGCGTTCTGCATCGCGATTTATTCTGGGGAGCGCACGCGCCTCGCGTGCACATTGCGGCGCCTCGCCGCAATGCGGTTTTTATCACTTCAAAACAAGTTCGCGAAGGCGAGGGCGCCTTCGCCCGCACGCGGGGCGCGTGCGCTCCCCGGCATGAACGCTGTTATCGCATGCGGAGGAACGGGCGGGCATTTGTTTCCCGGACTTGCTGTCGCGGAAGTGCTGCGCGGCCGCGGTCACGAAGTCATGCTTTTTATTTCCGAGAAGGAAATCGATTCGCTCGCAGTATCGACGCGCAATGAGTTTCGCCTTGAGAAACTGCCGAGTATCGGGCTGCCTTCGCCGTTTTCGCCGGCGATCCTGGGATTCGTTAGGCGATTTAATGAGAGCCTGTCGCTTTGCCGCACGATTTATCGCACCTTCAAACCGAATCTCGTTTTGGGCATGGGCGGTTTTACATCGACCGCGCCGGTCATGGCGGCGCGTTTTCGTGGTGTTCCGAGTTTCATTCATGAATCGAATGCCATTCCCGGCCGTGCCAATCGCATGACAGCACGCATGGTGCGCGCTGTTCTTCTTGGCTTTAAAGAGTGCGCGCAATTTTTCCCGAAGGTCCGGACCGAAGTCACGGGCACTCCGATTCGCACGGATCTAAAGCGCATCGATCGCAAGAAAGCGCTGGAGCAACTCGGATTGCGGGAAAATTTGCAAACACTCCTTGTGATGGGCGGCAGTCAGGGCGCGACTGGAATTAATCAGGCCATTATCAAATCGATGGCGGCTTTTCGCGAGTTGCCCTTGCAGGTAATCCATCTGGCCGGCGCGCGCGACGAAACTCTGGTCGCGGACAATTATCGTCGAGAAAATATTCCGGCGTATGTCGCCGCGTTTCATCATCAAATGGAAGCCGTTTACAGCGCGGCTGATTTTGCCATCGCGCGTTCCGGCGCGGCGAGTCTCGCCGAGCTCGCCGCTTTTTCGTTGCCGGCAATTCTAATTCCGTATCCGTTTGCGGCGGATAATCACCAGACGCGCAACGCGGAAATTTTCGCGCGCGCTGAGGCGGCCATCATTCTCAAAGAATCCGAACTTTCCGGTGACGTGCTGGCGC
>CAWGQU010000010.1:0-66090 GCA_963824795.1 uncultured Verrucomicrobiae bacterium
CGAAATCGTCCTCTTCTCTCCCGGAACTTCCTCCTTCGACATGTTTAAGAGTTACGCCGATCGCGGCGATCAATTTCGCGCCCTCGTCCACGCCTTACCGAAATGAAAATAAGAATGCCCAAATTCAGGAGAGCCAAGAAACTACGCGCCAGCACAGCGCGCCGCTCGCTTACCGCTCCGAGCGAGATGGACTACGAGGAAATGTCGGAACCGAACATGAAGTTGTCGCGTGCGCTGCTGATTGTTCTGGTCCTGCATGTTGTCGCAGTCGCCGGCATCATCGCGTTCAACGCCATAAAAACGCGGCAAGGTTCGCCGCTGCCACCGCCGCTCGCCAAAAATGTGAGCTCGACGGTTGCGGAAGCGCCCGCCGCGACAGAACCCGCCGCAAAGGAAAAGGAACAGGCGGTTGCGAATCATGCCGAAGAAAAGCCCGCCCATACCAATGTCGCGAAGGAAGACTCGAAGACAGAACACGCGAAACACGCTGCGAAAAGTTCGGTCGAGGATTCGGGAAAAATCTATGTCGTCGTCAAAGGCGACAATCCCGTGACGATTGCGCGGAAGTTCAAAGTTCCTTACGACGATTTGATGGAACTCAATCAGATCGACGATCCGCGCAAATTGCAAATTGGGCAGAAGCTGTCGATCCCAGCGAAAACCGCAAAATCGAAAAAATCTGACGATTAAGATGTGTCGCAAAAAGTCTGTCATGCTGAGCGGAGCGCAGCGGAGTCGAAGCATCTCTCATTGTTTTGGAAGCCATACTTTTCCGATTAGCGAGAGATTCCTCGACTGCGTTTCACTTCGCTCGAAACGACAGGATGGAAGAGCTGCCGTGGTCGAACGGAGATCTGAAAATGCATCGTAAGAGCGCTTACATTTTGTTTGTTGCCGTGCTGGTGATGCTCGTCATCGGCATTGTCATGCTTTTCAGCACGAGCGCTTTTGCACGCAGCAGCCACCACGACGTTTATTACTTCATCAAACGCCAGGCGATCTGGCTTGGTATTGGATTTGTCGGCTGCACCGTCGCAGCCTTGGTTGATTATCATTTTTGGCAACGTACCTGGTGGCTGTGGTTCGGCATCGCAGTGATTGCGCTCGGCCTCTGTTTCGTGCCGCACCTCGGGATGCGCATCAATGGCTCGCGCCGCTGGGTCGGTGTCGGCCCGATCACATTTCAACCATCCGAAATCGCCAAGCTCGCCGTCGTCCTCTTTCTCGCCGCCTGGTTTGCCCGCCACGAAAAATCGAGCGGCAGTCTTTTGCAAGGCTTTCTGTTTCCGCTTCTGTTTGTCGGCATTTTGCTCGTGCTCATTGTTTCCGAAGTAGATCTCGGAACAACGGCATTGATCGGTGCGACTACATTCGCTGTGATGTTTGTTGCCGGAACGAACCCCGGATTGCTCGGTCTTCTTTCGTTAGGCGGAATCGGCGGCATTGCATTGATTGCGGCAAAAATGCCGGAACGCATGGCGCGACTCACCGCTTTCCGCGACCTCGAAGCGCACCAACAAAGCGATGGCCTTCAGCAAATGCAGGCGCTCATCGCCTGGGGCAGCGGAGGAATGGAAGGTCTCGGTCTCGGCAACGGTCGACAGAAGATGCTCTACCTTCCCTACGCACATACCGATTTCATTTTCCCGATCATCGGCGAAGAGCTCGGACTGCGCGTGAGCCTGCTCGTCGTTTTTCTATTCGTCATCATCATCGTTTGCGGAATGATGATCGCGCTGCATGCGAAGGATCGCTTTGGCCTGCTGCTCGCAACCGGCCTCGTGTCGCTGCTTGGCCTGCAGGCCGCGGTCAATATCGGAGTGACGACTTCACTTTTGCCGAACAAGGGATTGCCATTGCCGTTCATCAGTTACGGCGGGTCGAATCTCGCGGCCTGCCTTTTCGGTGTGGGATTGCTTCTTAATATATATAGACAGGCGATTCTGGAACCAGTCGTGAACAAGAGACGCGTCGTCCTGCAAGCGCGCATCACACCAAGAATCTGACCATTTATATGCGTTCTGCATCGCGATTTATTCTGGGGAGCGCACGCGCCTCGCGTGCACATTGCGGCGCCTCGCCGCAATGCGGTTTTTATCACTTCAAAACAAGTTCGCGAAGGCGAGGGCGCCTTCGCCCGCACGCGGGGCGCGTGCGCTCCCCGGCATGAACGCTGTTATCGCATGCGGAGGAACGGGCGGGCATTTGTTTCCCGGACTTGCTGTCGCGGAAGTGCTGCGCGGCCGCGGTCACGAAGTCATGCTTTTTATTTCCGAGAAGGAAATCGATTCGCTCGCAGTATCGACGCGCAATGAGTTTCGCCTTGAGAAACTGCCGAGTATCGGACTGCCTTCGCCGTTTTCGCCGGCGATCCTGGGATTCGTTAGGCGATTTAATGAGAGCCTGTCGCTTTGCCGCACGATTTATCGCACCTTCAAACCGAATCTCGTTTTGGGTATGGGCGGTTTTACATCGACCGCGCCGGTCATGGCGGCGCGTTTTCGTGGTGTTCCGAGTTTCATTCATGAATCGAATGCCATTCCCGGCCGTGCCAATCGCATGACAGCACGCATGGTGCGCGCTGTTCTTCTTGGCTTTAAAGAGTGCGCACAATTTTTCCCGAAGGTCCGGACCGAAGTCACAGGCACGCCGATTCGCACGGATCTAAAGCGCATCGATCGCAAGAAAGCGCTGGAGCAACTCGGATTGCGGGAAAATTTGCAAACACTCCTTGTGATGGGCGGCAGTCAGGGCGCGACTGGAATTAATCAGGCCATTATCAAATCGATGGCGGCTTTTCGCGAGTTGCCCTTGCAGGTAATCCATCTGGCCGGCGCGCGCGACGAAACTCTGGTCGCGGACAATTATCGTCGAGAAAATATTCCGGCGTATGTCGCCGCGTTTCATCATCAAATGGAAGCCGTTTACAGCGCGGCTGATTTTGCCATCGCGCGTTCCGGCGCGGCGAGTCTCGCCGAGCTCGCCGCTTTTTCGTTGCCGGCAATTCTAATTCCGTATCCGTTTGCGGCGGATAATCACCAGACGCGCAACGCGGAAATTTTCGCGCGCGCTGAGGCGGCCATCATTCTCAAAGAATCCGAACTTTCCGGTGACGTGCTGGCGCGCAAAATCCGGGAATTGGTTGGCGATGCGAATAAACTACACCGCATGTCCGACAATTCTTCGCGCCTCGCTCCGAAAGATGCCGCCGATCTCGTGGTGAAGGCGATGGAAAAATATACTCAACCCGATCATGACGCGCGCACCTGAGGCCGACCTGCAAAAAATCCTGACGCAGGAGCGGCATCGGGTTCATCTCGTTGGCGTCGCGGGAAGCGGCATGAGCGGAATTGCTGCGCTCCTGCTCGAACTCGGGCACGAAGTCAGCGGTTCCGACAAAATCAGGAGTTTGGAGACAGACCGATTGCAGCGGCTCGGATTGCAATTTCATCGCGAACATCGCGCCGAAGATGCCAGCGCAGCCGACGTCGTCATCTATTCATCCGCGATCAAAAAGGACAATCCAATTTTAGCGAGCGCTAAAGATGGCGGAAAACTTTTGCTCCGTCGCGCCGAAGCTCTCGCCGCGATCATGCATGGGAAACGAGGAATTATTATCGTCGGCATGCACGGAAAAACGACGACCTCGGCGATGGTGGCGCATGCTCTGCGCGAAGGCGGTTTGCATCCGTCACACTATGTTGGCGCGGAAATTCCCATTCTCGGCACGAATGCGCACTGGGATCCGCGCGGAGAATATTTTGTGGCAGAAGGCGACGAAAGCGACGGGACGATTCGCTTTTTTCACCCGGAACACACGCTTCTGCTCAACATCGAGGAAGAGCATCTTGATTTTTACGCGGATCTCGCGGCAATCGAATCTGTCTTCGCGCAATTGCTCGGACAAACGCGCGGCAAAATTTTCTACAGCGCCGATGATGCAAACGCGAAGCGTCTCTGCGTAAAGCGCGAGCGGTCGGTCTCGTTCGGTTTTGCGGACGACGCGGACTATCGCGGCACCGATGTGGAACTGAAGGATTTCGCTTCGGTCTTCTGCGTGTTTCGTCATGGCGAAGAATTGGGCGAAGCCATCCTGAGCGTGCCCGGCCGGCACAATGTGAGCAATGCGCTTGGCGTGATTGCACTCGCGATGGAGTTGGGAATCTCCTTTGAAAAAATCAAGAAATCGCTCGGTCGATTTGAACACGCGCGCCGCCGTTTCGAAATTAAGTATGAAAGCGACCGCTTTCTTCTGGTCGATGATTACGGCCACCATCCCACTGAAATTCGCGCAACGTTGAACACGGCGCGGTCAATCGGCCGAAAGCGTGTCCTGACGATGTTTCAACCGCATCGTTACTCGCGCACCAAAGCGTTGAGCAAGCAATTCGGCCAGGCGTTTAATGACGCGGAACGCGTTGTCGTGACCGATGTTTACGGCTCGAACGAGGCGCCGATTGCCGGCGTCAGCGGCAAAATGATCGCGGATGAAATTGCCGCCCAGGGTCATCGCGGAGTGAGTTATCAGCCGCGTTTGGAACTCGTGCACAGCGAAGTCGGCAACATGCTCGATTCCGGAGATCTGGTCGTTAGTCTGGGTGCGGGAAATATTCATGAGCAACTTTCATTGCTCGCTGCCGATCTTGTTATTGCGGAAAACCTCAAGGCGATTGCCGGCGAGGAAGGCGATGTGCGTCTTTACGAACCGCTCGCAAAACACACAACATTGCGCGTTGGCGGTCCCGCGCAATTTTGGGTGGAGCCGCGCAACGAAAAGGCGTTTGGCGAATTGATTCGTTTTTGCCGGCGCGAAAACCTTCCGCTCTTTGTCATCGGACGCGGTTCGAATTTGCTCGTGCGGGATGGTGGAATCCGCGGCGTTGTCGTTCACCCGAGCGGTGGCGATTTCGACAAAATCGAAGTGAAAGGGAACGAGATTACCGCTGGAGTTGGCGCGAAATTAAAAGAGGTCGCCTACGCGGCGAAAGCGGCGGGACTTGGCGGACTCGAGTGGATGGAAGGAATTCCGGGCGAAGTCGGCGGCGGCCTGCGCATGAATGCTGGCGCGATGGGTTCCGAGACTTTTGCGCACGTGCTGCGAGTTCGTTATCTCGATGGCGAAGGTGTGCCGCACGAGAAGACAGCGGACCAACTCGAAGTGCATTACCGGCACGTGCCATCGTTGGAGAAAAACTATGCGGTCTCGGCAGTCTTTCGCGGCGAGCCCGCTTCTGCCGATGAAATCAGTCGGCGTTTGGATGAATCGCAACAGAAACGTCGCACATCGCAGCCAGCGGCAAAAAGCGCCGGCTGCATTTTCAAGAATCCTGATGGTTGTCCGGCCGGTAAACTCGTGGACGAACTCGGGTTAAAAAATCTCAGCGTTGGCAAAGCGCGTGTTTCCCAAGTGCACGGCAATTTTATCGTCAATGACGGCGGCGCGACTGCAACCGAGGTCCTGGAACTGATCTCGAAAATTCAGGAGACAGCGCGCGCGAAACGCGGAATCGAATTGCAAACCGAAGTGCAAATCGTGGGGGAAGCGGAATGAAAGCCTGTAGGCGCACGGATGGAGGCCTCTGGGGAGCGCACGCGCCTCGCGTGCTGGTTGCGGCGCCTCGCCGCGACGATCCTTTTTCTCCTCCAGAAAAGTTCGCGATCGCGGGGGCGCGATCGGCCGCACGCGAGGCGCGTGCGCTCCCCAGTAAGACATGAATATGCTCGCAGGAAAAAAGATCGCCGTCCTCATGGGTGGCCCCGGGACCGAGCGTGATGTTTCGCTCGCGACCGGTCGTGGTGTGGCGAAAGCGCTTTGCTCGTTAGGCGCAAATGTGACCGAAGTAGATGTGCGCGGTGCGGATTTTAGTTTGCCTAACGACACAGAACTCGCATTTATCTCGCTTCACGGAACGTTCGGCGAAGACGGTCAGGTCCAGCAAATTCTCGAAGATCGCGGAATTGCTTACACCGGAGAGGGAGTTGAAGGAAGCCGACTCGCCTTCGACAAAATCCGTTCGAAGGAAAAATTTCGCGAACACAACGTGACTACGCCGAACTGGCAGGTCATCAAAGCCGGACAAAATCCAACAATCCCGATTCCGATTGTCATCAAGGTGCCGCGCCAGGGATCGACGGTTGGCGTCTACATCGTAAAGTTGGAACGCGAGATCGCATCGTCACTGGAAGACGGCGCGAAATACGACTCGGAATTTTTGGTCGAGAAGTTTATTTCGGGACGCGAATTAACGATTGGGATTCTTGGCGATCAAGCGCTGCCCATTCTTGAAATCATTCCCAAAGGCGGATTTTACGACTTCAAGAATAAGTATCCGTTTTTAAATCCAAGTGCGGGTGGCGGCGCACAGCATGTCTGTCCGGCAAACATTCCGGAAGACCAAACGCGTGCCATTCAAGATCTCGCGCTGCGGGCCCATCGCTCGTTAGGGCTGAAAGTGTATTCACGCGTTGACGTCATTCTTCCCGAGGAGGGCGAGCCGAGTGTGCTTGAAGTCAACACGATCCCGGGAATGACAGAAGCCAGCCTGCTCCCGGAAGCGGCAGCGGCGGCGGGAATTAGTTATGCGGATTTGTGCGCGCGCATCATCGAACTTTCTCGCGCAGCGCGACCAACAAAATGAGAACGCGCAACAAAAGAACCTCAATACGAAATCAGCGCGTTTCGAATTCGCGACAGCGCAAGCAGCAGCACTTGCTCGATGTCAAAGTGCGGTCGCGCAAAGCAACGCAGTATCGCAACCGTCGCATTCTGGTATTGCTCTCGAAAATCGTGCTCGTGTTCGCGCTCATCGTTGGCGGCTACCTCGGAGCGCAATTTGGGGCGAAGCGGCTCTTCTTTGAAAATCCCGATTACCAATTGCGCCAGATCGAAGTGCAGACCGACGGGACCTTGCAACGCGAACAGATTCTGAAAGCCGCCGGTCTGCACGAAGGCGCAAACATCTTCAGCGTTAATCTGCAAAAGGTACACGACACATTACAGGAACTGCCGCAGGTGGACGAGGTGCAGGTGACGCGGCAAATGCCGGCGGAGATCGATATTCACATCGTCGAGCGTAAACCGATCGCCTGGATCACGAGCGAAAAGGAAGTTTCCGATCCCTTCGCTTCCGATGTCGCATTTCTCATGGATGAACGCGGCGTGCTGATGAAGGAAAAAAAATTGCTGCCGGAATATTTGGGATTGCCATTGATTACCGGTTGCACCGGCGAGTCGTTGCAGGCGGGCGGAACAATTCAATCGTTCGAAGCGAAATCTGCGCTCGATCTTCTCCGCTTGAACATGGGCAGCTACATGCAAACGCGTTTTCAAATTCGCGAGATCGATCTCTCGAAAGGTTACTGCCTTGTCGTGACTGATAAAAACCGCATGCAGATCACATTCGGTTTCGATCATATCGACACGCAATTGCGGCGGCTCGAGCAATTCCTCGTTTACTCGGACGATTCGAAACGCGAACTGCAAACGGTCAACCTGCTTGTGCAACGGAATATTCCCGTCACCTTCACGCAGCCGGCCGCCGAAGTGATCAACGAAACGATCGATCCCGAAGGCGAAGGCCCCAAAATTTTGAAAGCAACTCCGGTTCACCCTTTACCGAAACCGACAGCGACGCCGATGCCGATCAAGAAGGCGAAAGCGGTGCCGGTAAAAAAGGCAATTCCAGTTCATCGTGGCAGAAAGGATTAAGTGTAATGGCGAGCAGTGATTTGTTGGTCGGTCTTGAAATTGGCACCTCGAAGATTTGCGTGGTGGTAGGGGAGAGCCGGCCCGACGGAACGATCAAGATTCTCGGAGTGGGTCAGGCGCCATCACGCGGTGTGCGTAAGGGCGAGATCGTCGATTTCGAGACTGCGATGAAATGCGTGCACGAAGCGGTTGTCGATGCCGAACAAAAAAGCGACGTCATGATTCGCAGCGTTTACGTCGGGGTGTCCGGCTCGCACATTCAAAGCTTTAACAATCGCGGCAGCGTCTCGCTCGCGGAGGATCGCGACGAAATTGATGAGCAGGATATCGAGGACGTGAAGGTGAGCGCGCGCGAGGTCAGCATTCCTGCGCAGAATGCGTTTCTGCACTCGATCATTCAGCATTATCACGTCGATGGGCAGGATGGCGTGCTTAACCCGGTCGGCATGCTCGGGCAAAGATTGGAAGCGGATTTCCATATCGTGCACGGCGTGCGGACGCGCATTCAAAACACGATTCGTTGCGTGAAAGAATTGCCGCTGGAAGTGGAGGATGTTGTTTTCAACGCGCTCGCCTCCGCGCAGGTGGTGCTCACGCAACACCAAAAAAATCTCGGCTCACTCGTCATCGATATCGGCGGCGGAACGACCGATTACATTTTGTATGTCGACGGCGCCGTGCGGCAGAGCGGCTGTCTCGCCGTCGGTGGCGATCACATCACGAACGACATTTCCATGGGATTGCGCATTCCGATGGCGCGGGCGGAGCGGCTGAAAATCGAAGAAGGCAGCGTCACTCTGGGAAATTGTTTGCCTGGGGAGACGGTTTTACTGAAAGACGATTCCGGTTTTGCGGGGAAAGAAATCGAGCGCGAGACGCTCAACACGATCATTCATCTGCGCTTGCGTGAAACGTTCGAACTGCTCAAGCGTCAGATCGAAGAGGAATCGTTTATCAATTACATCGGCGAAGGAATTTTTATCACCGGTGGATGCAGTCATCTGCGTGGGATCGATCATCTCGCGGGAGATATTTTCGAGTTGCCGGCCCGCGTTTCGCACGCGCAAACCATGTCCGGCCTAACGAGTGCATTTGAAAATCCGCAATTCTCGACGGCCATCGGTTTGATCAAATACGCACAGGCCGTGCAGTCGGATCGCGGCCGCCCACGACGCGGCTTCGGCCGAATCTTCGGCAGAATTTTCAACGGTATGCGATGAAAGAATACAGATGCAACTCCGCTATGCTGTCATCCCGAGCGAACGCGAGGGGCCTCACGAAAAACTCCAGATGATCTTCGTGAGGTCCTTCGCTGCGCTCAGGATGACAGCAATTTGTGCGGCAAGAAATTTTTGAAAACAGAAAGCAAAAATAAATGATTCAGCTCAGCAAAAATTACAGTCTTCCCGAACGCGAAGAGGAAATCATTCCAATGAAGGTCGTCGGCGTGGGCGGCGCGGGGTCTAATGCCCTCGATCGCATCGTGCTCGACGGATTAGACAAAGCCGATCACATCGCGATCAACACCGATGTGCAATCGCTCGCCAGTTCGGTCGCCGCAGGCAAAGTGCAGCTCGGTCGAAGTGTGACGCGCGGGCTCGGTGCCGGTGGCGATCCGGAACTTGGTTACGAGGCGGCGGCCGAATCCAAGGACGAGATCCGTCAGGCTCTCGCCGGCGCACGCATGGTTTTCATTTGTGCGGGTCTTGGTGGCGGAACGGGCTCGGGGGCCGCGCCGCTCGTCGCCGAAATCGCTCGCGAAGCAGGTTCGCTTGTCGTTGGTCTGGCGACGCTTCCATTTTCATTTGAAGGGCGTCGGCGCGCGATTCAGGCGCAAGAAGCGCTCGAGCGATTCAATCAATCCGCTGATGCCGTGATTTGTTTCGAGAACGATCGCATGGGTGACATGGTCGCGCCGCGCGCGGGAATTCATCAGGCATTCGCGGTCGCCGATAACACGATCAGTCAAAGCGTTCGCTCGATTGTGAATTTGATCCAACGACCGGGACTCATTCGCATCGGCTTCGACGATTTGCTTGCCGCATTGCGCACGCGAAACGGTCGCTGTCTGTTCGGTTTCGGCGAATCGGAATCCGACAATCGCGCGCATGAAGCGCTCACGCAGGCTTTGAAGAATCCACTCATGGATCGCGGCCGCATGCTGGCGGACGCGGCGCATGTGCTCGTGCAAATCGCAGGTGGTCCCGGCATGACGTTGTCGGAAGTGGAAATTTTGATGAAGGAACTCGGCCGTCACATCAGCGATCACACGCAGATTTTTTTCGGCACGGCAGTCGATAGCAGAATGGGGAATCGACTCAGCGTGACGCTGATCAGCTCGCTATCCCCCGATGGCGCCGTCGCAGAACCGCCAAAGAAAGCGTTTGTGCCGGCCGCGATCGAAACGCCCGCTGCACCGCCGACGCCCCCGATTTGGGAACAGCAGGAAGAGCCGGCACCAGTCGCTCACGTTTCAACGGAAGAACACGAAGAAGAAGCTCCGCCGCCGGCAACCGAATTTGCCGAGTTCGCAAAATTGGATCCTGAACCGGAAATTGAGATTGAAGCGGAAGCACCGGTGGAGGAAGTCGCGCCGCCGCCGGTTCCTGTTTCGACCAAGAAGAAACTGATTCTGCCAAAGGAGCCGAAGCCGCCGGTGGAAAAGAAATTCGCTAAGCAGGAAGTGTTGCAGTTTGAGCCGGTGACGCGCGGCCGCTTTGAAAAAAGCGAGCCGACCATTGTCGAAGGTCAGGATCTTGATGTGCCGACTTTCCTGCGCAAAAACGTGCGCGTGAAGTGACGCTCGCTCAACGCGCGTTGTCATCCTGAGCGAAGCGAAGGATCCCGCGATCTGGTTCGCGCGCACTTTGTTAAGCGACGTTGCTCCTGCTGTCGTGAGGTCCCTCGCTTACGCTCGGGGTGACCGAGCAAAAAATCACTTCTTCATCAAATCTAGGACGGCAGTCGTAACACCGATCAGGCCGATCTTAATCGTCGGCTCTGGCAGTGGGGCGAACTTGCTCGAGTGCAAACTCGGTAACGCTTGTCCGGTCTTCTCGCTCTGCGCGATTTTTTCTGGTGCGACGGCACCGATCCAAAAATCGCATGCGGGGATCGAGTGATCGGGCAGACTGAATTCCGAAAAATCTTCGCCACCCATCGTCGGATCGCGCTCGACCACATTGTCGGCGCCGATCGCGCTTTTCCAATCTTTCACGAGGCGCTGCGTCAGTTCGGGATTGTTGTACATCGCCGGTGTGAATTCATCTTCTTCAACGTGCACGATCGGCATCTTGTCATCCGGGAAACCAGCGGCAATTGCCATGCCTTTGGCCACACGCGCGATTGCGTTGAGCACATGTTTGCGCACCTCTGGTTTATAAGTGCGCACCGTCAACTGCATCTTCACTTCGTTGGAAATAATATTGTGTTTCGTCCCGCCATGAATTGATCCCACCGTGATCACGATCGGATCGAGCGGATTATTTTCGCGACTAACGATTGTTTGCAACCCCATCACAATCTCGGACGCGAGCACTACAGGGTCTTTCGTCTTGTGCGGATACGCACCGTGACCGCCAACGCCTTGCACCGTGATGTCGACCGAGTCGACGTTCGCGCAGGCGTATCCTTCATGATAAGCAATCTTGCCGGCAGCAAGTTCGGCGTTGTCGTGATAACCAATCGCGTAATCCGGTTTCGGGAATTTCTTATAGAGGCCGTCGTTCAACAGTGCCTTCGCCCCTGAGCCAGTTTCTTCCGCCGGTTGGCCAACGAATACGAGCGTTCCGTGCCATTGATCTTTTAGCTTTGCGAGTGCGCGCGCCGCTCCAATGAAAATCGCCATGTGCGCGTCATGTCCGCAAGCGTGCATCACGTGGACTTCCTTGCCATCCGGCGTTTGCGCCGTGACTTTGCTTGCGTAGGGCAAGCCCGTTTCCTCCTGCACTGGTAGCGCATCCATGTCCGTGCGAATAAGCACGGTCGGGCCGTCACCGTTTTTCATCACGCCGACGACGCCGTAACCAGTCAGGCCCGGTGTTTCGTATTTGCCGACGTGTTCGGTCACGTCACAGCCAGCTGCTTTCAATTCCTTCGCGACCAAAGCCGAAGTGCGTTTTTCCTGCGTCGACAACTCTGGGTTGGTGTGGATGTCCTTGTAAATGGTGACTAGCGACGGCAGCTCGCTCTCGGCCAGCGATTGTGGCGTTTGCTGGGCAAAGAGCGGAGTGGCGAAAAGTGCAGCGACAAAAGCAAAGGAGCGAATCTTCATTCTGCACGTATAGCTGTCATGCCGAGCGAAGTCGAACACCGAGAGACGAGCTGCCGCTCGTCCGGGACTCGCTTAGAACACGAACATCCCAACCGCCGCACCGACCATCAGCATCGCCGTAAGACTTACGATTGCTCGACATAGGCGGGAGCTGCAGTTGTGATTCATGATCCTGGGATCGCGCGCTACGGCCAAAATTCCGATGAGGAGAAACGGCGCGAGCAATCCATTAAGGACTGCGGCCCAGAAGAGCGCTTTCACAGGGTTGACGTTCGCGAAATCGAGAACAATTCCAGTGAGCGTAGAAAGAATAATCACGAGATAGAAGGGCCGCGCGTCGGCGAATTTTTGGCTGAGTCCATGATTCCACCTAAAGCTTTCGGCAAGAGCGTAGGCGGCTGAGCCACTAAGGGTGGGGATGGCCAACAGACCGGCGCCGATCACTCCGAGTGCGAAGAGTGTTCCAGCGAATTTTCCCGCGAGCGGGGCGAGCGCACCCGCGGCTTGTGCGGACGTTTCGATGTTAGTCACTCCGTGAAGATGAAGAGTGAGAGCGGCGGTTAAGATGATGAAGTACATCACCACATTGGAGAAGAAGGAACCGCCGCCGACCGCGAGCGCGCGTTCCTGCATTTCTTTCGCCATCTCCGCGTGCGTCCAGGAGTGACTTGGGCGCTTCGCCGCATTTTTGGCTTCGACTTCGTGTGATGCCTGCCAGAAAAAAATGTACGGACTAATGGTGGTCCCGAGAACGGCGACCAGCGTAGCCCACGCCTCGCGCCCGCTCGGCCAGCTTGGAATAAAGGTGTCATGCAGGATCGTCATCCAATCGGGTCGAAGCACGACGGCAGTAACGACGTAAGCCAGAAGCGCAATCGTGAGCCATTTCAGAATGTCCACAATTTCATGGTAGCGGAAATGAATCGTGGCCACGGCGGTGCCGATCCCGAAAAGAACGACGAAGTAGTGAGAGTTAATCGCGGTCACCATTTCAACGACGTCCGCCATGGCGGAAAGGTCCGCACCAATGGTGACGGTATTAGCGACCAGCAGAGCTCCTGAGAGAAGAATGATGAGCGGTGCCGGGTACTTATTGCGAAGAGTTCCGGCTAATCCTTTGCCAGTGACGAATCCGATTCGCGCGCACATCATCTGTACGGCCGCCATCAGGGGCCACGTAACGAATGCCGTCCATAAGAGGCCAGTGCCGAGTCGCGCTCCGGCGATAGAATAAGCCGCAATGGCAGACGGATCATCGTCTGCCGCGCCGGTGATCAGACCTGGCCCCAGGAGGGAGACAAAACGGACGAGACGATTCGATTTTGTCTTGCGTCGAAACCGATTGGTTTCCAGTTCAGTCGGCGAGCGGTTCCCATTGGCTCCGCCCGCTTGCGACAGGCAGACGTCTCCTGCGACTCGATGATCCATAGCTCGCGCTAGTCAGCATGTGGAGGGAGGCACGAGTCCTCTGATAAGTTGCTCAAGTCCGCGAATACGATTCGTTGCGTGAGCGGCGGAGTGTCGGCGCTCACATTATCTTCTGCATGCGGGGAACATTCGCCGATTTTTTCCGGCGCGTTCTCCGCCGAAACGAAGGAATTCGCTTTTGATCGCCTCATTCCATCGAGGAACAGTTGGCGCTCGTCTTCGGTACAATTTGCCCACGCCTTGAGCAGCCGGTCGAGCGGCCGGTCGATTTGTCCAAGCGCAGCGGATTTGGTGGACGAGATTTGATTGGCGGCGCGGCGTGTGACTTTGCCGCGATTAATGACCTGACCGAAGACCTTTCCATCGATTTCTTTGGGCGCCGGGCTATACGAAAGATTGGGATTGCGTCCACTCTTCCGCGCCAATCGCTCTTGCGCGGACTCTCGCATTAAGTTTTCTATTTTTTGCAACAGCACGGGCAGATCGAGCGGCTTTTCCATAAGGGCGTCCACGCCGGCCGCGACCGCGGTAGCATATTGGTCTGGACGCGCGGTAATCACGATTACCGGTATGAGTGGATCGATCGCAGTGACTTGCCCGAAGACGTCCCAGCCGCTTTTCTTTGGCATGTTCAGATCAAGGAGAAGGAGATCGAACGGGCCTTCGCTTCGAAATTTCCCGATCGCCTCATCGCCATCCGCAGCGTGGATCACGTTGTAGCCTTCGGAAACAAGCACGCCGGCCAACCCGGCGAGAACAGCGAAATCATCATCGACCAACAGGACTCTTTTTTTCATGTCCGTGCGCATAGCTCCCGGCATGCCACCAGATTGACGGACTGTGCTAAGCGCTGGCTGACAGACGTTTGGAAGTTGAACGAAATCTGCCGCCGACTTGTCAGGTGATCACTGGCTTACCGCACTTGGTAAGTAGGTTGCCAGATCATGAACCTTTCTTCGAGATCGCGGCTCTTCGTGCTAATCGGGACGATGTGCTGTCTCGCTGTCCTGATTGTCTGGGCGGCCATCACCAGTTGGGTGAAATTGCGTGATGTTCGCAGACATTTCGAACACATGGAGAGCGAGAGTTTGCAGTACGATGCGGAGCGTCTTCACGCCTTGGTCGTAAGCACGACGGCGTCCCTCTTTACCTTCGAAGTCACGGATCGAGCAGAAGATCGGCATAAATTGGATGAACACTACAAGCAGCTCGGTGGTTGGATGGAATTAACAAAAGCGGCTCTCATGACTGATAGCGAAAGAGCAGTCTTCGAGGAGATTAATGCCGCTTATTCTCGTTACATTGCTGAAACCAGGGCACTGGCCGATGCGAACCCGATCAACGAACCGAAGGCTGTAATGATTGATCGTTTCGGACAAATCCAACGCGCCTCGGAGCAGCTGCTGACACTTTCCGCCAGACTCGCGACCCTCCGCAGCGAGACGCTCGGACAGTCGATCCGCAAATCCGACAGGTCGGTTGTGATTCTTCAGCAGGTGATTTTCGGTTCTCTTCTGGCGCTCATTATTCTGTCGGGGTGGAGCGTGCGCGTTATCTATCGCGAAACCATTGCTCCGCTCAAACTCAAGCTGATCGAGACCCGCGAAATAGCGGAGCGACAGGAAAAGCTCGCTTCGCTCGGCGTCCTGGCGGCCGGAGTCGCGCACGAAATTCGTAACCCGCTCACGGCGATCAAGGCGCGCTTGTTCACTCAAAAGAAAGCGCTTGCCGCGGGTTCGCCCGCCTACATCGATGGAGAATTTATTGCGCGAGAGATCAGTCGCCTCGAACGGATCGTTCACGATTTCCTCGCCTTCGCCCGACCCGCAGCAACGGAGCGAAAGAAAATTTCTCCTCTCGACTTGCTCGGCCAGGTTCGCGAGTTGCTCGCCCCGCAATTGCGGGAAAATGCGATTGATCTCACAATGGAACCGAGTGCAAGCGTGCAAATTGAGGCTGACTCACATCAACTGCAGCAGGTGCTGATCAATCTTGTGCAAAATGCGGCCGACAGCATTGGCGAAAACGGTCATATCGTTCTTCGCAATCGTTCCGATAAGATCGCCCTCAGCGATGGTGTTCGCGATGTTGTAGTTCTCGAAGTGGAGGACAACGGCAAAGGAATTCCCGCCGACGTGCAACAGCGATTATTCGATCCATTTTTTTCCACGAAGTCGAGCGGCACAGGGCTCGGGCTCTCCATCGCGGCGCGCATCGTGGAACAACATGGCGGCGCAATCCAATACCAGACCCAGGTGAATCGCGGCACCACTTTCGGCATTATTCTTCCCGCCGAGACCGAATCGTGAAACCACGCGCAAGAATTCTGTTGGTAGAAGACGATCAGCAAATTGCCACCGCCCTGACGCGTGTTCTCGCCGACGAAGGCTATGAAGTCACGCATGCCGATGATGGTTCGAAAGGACTCTCACTGGCCACGGACGCTCGATGCGACTTGGTCGTCACTGATTTCAAAATGCCCGGCGTGACTGGAATGGAGTTGGTCCAACGTCTGCAGGACGCGCGTCCACGTTTGCCAGTGATACTAATGACCGCGCACGGGACCACTGATACTGCAATCGAAGCGACCAAACTCGGAGCCTACGATTACCTGCTCAAACCTTTCGAAATGCCAGACCTTCTTCTCCTGGTGGAAAAGGCGGTAACGAGCAGTCGTCTCATGCTCGAACCGATTGATATCGGCGCGGTCTCGCCCGGCCGCAATGCACTCATCGGCAAGAGTCGCGTCATGCAGGACATCTATAAGGAAATCGGGCGCGTCGCCGCGAAACCGGTCACGGTCTTGATTCGCGGTGAAACCGGAACCGGCAAGGAACTAGTCGCTCGCGCCCTTTATCAGCACAGCGATCGCGCCGATAAACCATTCATCGCCGTGAACTGCGCCGCGATTCCGGAAACGTTGCTCGAAAGCGAACTCTTCGGACACGAAAAAGGCGCCTTCACCGGCGCCGACATGCGGCGCATCGGCCGCTTCGAGCAGGCGCATCAGGGCACAATTTTTCTCGATGAAATCGGCGACATGTCGATTAACACGCAGGCGAAATTGCTGCGAGTCCTTCAGGAGAAATCGATCCAGCGGGTCGGTGGCAAGGAAGTTATTTCTACTGATGTGCGGGTGATTGCCGCCACTCACAGCGATCTGGATGCTGCCATAAACGCGAAGGAGTTTCGCGAGGATTTGTATTATCGACTCAACGTTGTCGCCATCACGATTCCTCCGCTCCGCCAGCGTCGCGATGATATTCCGGATCTCGCGCGATATTTTCTGATGCGGCATGCGATGGATTTCAATGTCGAAACCCCCGCCATTCATTCCGCCGCGATTGAGTTCCTCTGCGAGCAGATGTGGCCAGGCAACGTTCGGGAATTGGAGAACACTCTTCACAAAGCGCTCGCTCTGGCGCGGGGCTACACCATTGGCCTGGAGGAGGTGCGCGCGGCGGTGCGTTTTTCGCGCAAGTCCACTGGTGAAGCGTCAATCCTGTCCGGTTTCGTCGCTGATCTCGTGGGTGCCGCCAGCCGTGGCGAAATTCAAAACGCGCACGCCACTGCGATCGAAGCGACCGAGAGAGAACTCTTCTCGCAAGCGATCAAACTCGCCCACGGCAATCAAGCCAAAGCTGCGCGTTGGCTCGGCGTCTCTCGCGCAACAATGCGCGAAAAACTTATCCAGTTCGAAGCCCATCCGTCGTCGTAGCGACGACGATTCGCGCGGCGCAGACTGACGCAGTTGTCATCTGTCCCGATGTCGCGCACCATTTCGTGTGGCATTCGAGGACAACCAACTGCTCTTCGGTTCCGATCCAGCACCGCGCATTGTGGCGATCGAGTTGGGCGAGACGGGGACGGTCAAGGTTTATCGCCGCGAGAAAGATGGGACGACGATTTGCGATACGGAACCTTTTCATCCCTTCGTCTGGGCGGATGGCGACGTGGCCGACCTTGGCCTAACGAACGCGGAGAAACTTTCAGGCGACCTGAGATACAACTGGCTCGTCACCACAGATAGCTGGAAGGAATTAATCGCGCTGCGCAACGGCCTGAAAAAAGCGGGCCGCAGTTTTTTTGCCTTGAGCGATCCGGTGCAGCATTACCTCACGCACACGGGTCGAACACTTTTCAAACAGCTTCCGTTTGAAGAATTGCGCCGGTTACAGGTTGAAGTGCTTTCGCCATCGGGAGAAAGCGATCTCGCGGAAGCCTCGCAGAATCACATCGCGAGCATTGCGCTTTCCGATAATTCCGGTTGGGAAGAATTGATTGTCGTTGATCCAAAGAATGCCGGGGAATCCGAACATGCTGCTTTAAAACGCCTAACGAGTATCGTTAAAGAACGCGATCCCGATGTGATCGAGGGACACGATCTGTTTCGCTTCGATCTGCCCTATCTTGTCGCTCGTGCGCGGAAAGCGAAAACGAAACTGGATTGGGGAAGAAGTGGAGGATTTCTGCGCTCGCGCCCGTCGCGCCTGCAGATTGCGGAGAAAACGATCGATTACCCGAAGTTCAGCGTCGAAGGGCGACATTTCGTCGATACATTCTTGCTCGCGCAATTTTACGATGTTGGCCTGCGCAGCCTTTCCGGTTTCGAGAGAGCCGATGTCGCGCGGCACTTCGGTTTTTGCGAGAGCGAGGAAATTTCCTCGCTTACCGGCAGGGAATTGCAACGCGCATATCTGAGTGGAAGCGAAGAATTTCGAAAGCGCGCAATCTGCGCGGTGCACGAAACGCGTGCCGTCTCCGATCTCCTCAGTCCGAGCTATTTCATCCAGGCGCAGATTTTTCCTTATAACTATCAGGACGTGATTGTGCGCGGGAACGCCACGCGCATCAACGCGCTCTTCCTGCGCGAGTATTTCCGGCAGCGTCAATCGATTCCTGAGATGCCGATGGTGCGCGGATTCGAAGGCGGTTACACCGATATTTTCTTCACCGGTGTCGCGCGCAACGTCTGGCATTGCGACATCGCGTCGCTTTATCCGTCGATTATGCTGGAGTTTGATTGCTTCCCAGCAACCGATCAGCTCCAGATCTTCCGGCATCTGCTTACCGACCTGCGCACATTCCGGTTGCAGGCGAAGGCTGACATGCGCGGCGCGAAAGAGCCAAAGCAGCAGCGCTATTTCCACGCGCTGCAAAACACGTTCAAGATCTTGATCAACAGCTTTTATGGTTATCTGGGTTTTGCGCAGGGAAATTTTGCGGATTTCGATGCGGCCGCACGGGTAACGCAAATCGGTCGCGATCTCCTGAAAAAAATGATCGATTGGCTCACGGCACAAGGCGCGCAAGTCATCGAGGTCGACACCGATGGAATTTATTTCGTTCCTCCAAAGGACAAAGACGCCGATAAGTTGCGCGACGAACTCGCGAAGGAATTACCCGCAGGAATCGAAGTCGAGTTCGACGAACAGTTTGACGCCATGTTCAGCTACAAGGCGAAGAACTACGCACTCCTGACGCGCGATGGCGAGGTCGTTATCAAGGGTGGCGCGTTGAAATCGCGGGGTCTCGAAAAATTCCAGCGCGTCTTCATGGAGGAAATGATCAAGCTTGTCATGCAGGGAAAACCCGAGGCGATCGGAATGTTGCGTGAAGATTTCGAACAGAAAATTCGCAAGCAGGAATTGCCGATTGATATGCTGATGAAAACCGACACGCTCCAGGATTCGCTCGAGAAGTATCGTACCAAAATTGCCGGATCAGCACGCAATCGTGCCGCGGCTTACGAACTCGCCCTAACGAGCGGTCGCGCCTACAAACCGGGGGATCAGATCAGCTATTACGTCAAGGCTACGCCCAAGAAAGTCGCCGCCTATGAAGCCGCGAAGCTCGTCAGCGAGTTTGACCCGCAAAACCGGGACGAAAACGTCGATTACTACATCACCAAGCTTGCCGACCTGGTGAAAAAGTTCTCCACGTTCATCCCGGCTGCAGAACAGGAAACGCTTGCGCTCTAAATTGCGGCGCGAGCTCCGGCCCGATCAAATCTCTTTGCAATGCGGCTTCAAACTTGACGGCTTAAAGCCGTCAAGTTTATGGAAGCGCAAAATCGCATGAGCTGGTATCGATGCCGGTGACAAACGGCGACGTGCGCCGTTTATCTCACTAACCGCGCCAGTGCGCCGATCATCGAGATGATCGGCCAGGCCGAGACGGCAACGATTACCGTGAAGAGAATTCCTTCCTTCACATAATCGCGGCTCGTTTCGTCACCGAGGAATTCGCTGCTCAGTTGCCGGAAGCTATGCAGCTCGGCAACGGGGCTCGTTTTTCCCGGTAACAAGGCAGAGACGCTACGCGCCTCCGCACTCGGCCGGAACTGATAGTCGATTAATGGGAAACTCCCGTGCGCGCGTATTCCACGGCGGTCGCCGCGCGAAAAACGCTCACGGAAATTTATTTGAGGTGTTGGTTTCATATTGATGATTTCAAGTTGATTTCGATCGCTTTACCCAGGCACACTGCGCCCGAGGATTCGACCACTGGGGTTCCGCGAATGTGCGGTCTCCAACTTGGCGAGATCGCGACGCGCCTACTCCGCCAGCCGGACTTCGGCCATGCAGGTTTGCGCGTTGATCGTCTTCATCTCGGTCTAAATTATAGCGAATTGCATGCCTGTCGAATAGAGGGAACCTGTTCCCGACGTAAGTGGCTGGGGGGGAGTCACAAACGCGGATAAGATTGTTCGGAACCTCGGGACCATTTTGCGGCCCTTCTTTCAAAACTGCGAGCCAGCGTGACGCATCGTGAGGGCAGGGTATGATGGCTTCGTCGTGACTTCCAAAAATTCCAGGCACAAGCCGCCCGTTCGCATCGCGATGTGGTCCGGTCCGCGGAACATTTCGACCGCGATGATGCGCTCGTGGGGGAATCGTAAAGATACCAGCGTCATTGATGAGCCGTTCTACGCTTATTATTTAGAGGCGACGAGGAAACAGCATCCGGGCGCTGCCGAAATCATCGCGCACGGCGAAACCAATTGGCGAAAAATCGCTACCCAATGTGCCGGGGACCTCAGCGCACCGAGTGATATCAAAATCGTCTACCAAAAACAAATGACCCATCATTTGTTGCCAGAAGTAGAGCGAGACTGGTTAGGCGATCTTAGCAACTGCTTCCTTATCCGCGACCCGGCCGAAGTGATTACCTCGTACATCAAGAAGAACGACGATCCGAAGTTCGAGGACCTGGGTTTTATTCAACAAGTCGAAATCTTCGAATGGGCGCGCACTCACACCGGTTCGATCCCACCGGTCATCGATGCCAAAGACGTTCTGAAAGATCCCGAACGAATGCTGCGACTACTTTGCCAAGCGATCGGCATCCAATTCGACGAAGCGATGTTGTCGTGGCCGCCGGGTTTGCGCGAAACGGATGGTATGTGGGCGAAGCATTGGTATGGCGAGGTGACAAGATCGACATCGTTCCAGCCGTATCGATCAAAGGCCGAACGAATACCCGTGCATTTGCGCAAGATTCACGATCAATGTCGCGAATGTTATGAGCAATTGTATGAGTGTCGTTTGCAATAGAAGTGTTGTCATCCCGAGCGTATGCGAGGGAGCTCACGAACTATGTGTGACGTGACTACAAAGAGAGGTTCCTCGCTTCGCTCGGAATGACCGGAAAAGAAAAATGCTGCAGCAATATAACGAGAAGAACCGCGATCTGATCGTCAATATCAACGGCCGCCTCGTGCATCGGGACGAGGCTGGCGTCAGTCCATTCGATTCCGCGGTGCAAGGTGGCGATGCCGTTTGGGAAGGATTGCGTTTATACGACGGCAGGATTTTCAAACTCAAGGAACATCTCGAACGCCTGCGCCGATCCGCGACTGCTCTCTCGTTTGCGGAGATCCCGCCTAACGAGAAGATTGTCGACGAAATCAAGCGCACCCTCGCGGCGAACAAAATGCGTGACGGCGTGCACATTCGCCTGACGTTAACGCGCGGAGTGAAAATCACTTCCGGGATGGATCCGCGCCTGAATCAATCAGGGCCGACCTTGATCGTGCTCGCCGAGCATAAGGCACCGGTTTACGCGAAGACAGGATTGAGGTTGATCACAAGTAGCTTTCGCCGGCCGCCGCCCGAGATTCTCGATCCGCAAATTCACCACGCCAACCTTCTCAACTCCATTCTCGCCAAGATCGAAGCGAACAACGCCGGCGCGGACGATGCGCTCATGCTCGATATTCATGGATTGATCGCGGAGACGAATGCCACGCACATTTTCGTCGTGCGAAATGGCGAAATTGCTACCAGTCGCGTCGTCGCCTGCCCGGAAGGAATCACGCGCGCGACCGTGATCGAGATTTGCGCGACCGAGAGAATACCGTGCTATGAAACAGATCTGAAACTCGACGAAGCGTATCGCGCGGATGAAGTCTTTTGCAGCGGCACAATGGGCGAACTCGCAGGTATCACGCAGATCGACGATCAGCTCATCGGGAACGGCCAGGTAGGACCGATGACAAAACGATTGAGCGAACTCTACGCGCAGCGCACCGCGAGTGAAGGTTTGCGTGTCGTAGAATAGTATCGTCGCGGCATCGCGGCCCATCGCTTGTTCAGCGCAGATAGTTGTTTGGTTCGACGAGCTCGAATCCGGGCGTGTTTTGTACGAAGTGGCGCAACCAGAAGGCGTGGCCAGAACCGAAGACAACCAAGACACGATCTCCCGGTTTCGCGATTTGCGTTAGTTTCGCGAAAATTTTTGCGTTGCGCTGATACCACGCCGCATTCAATTCCGCGCCTGGCTGTTCCTTCTCGTTTCCGAACGGCAATAGAGCGTAGTAAAAATCTTGATGATCGGCGGCGATGCGCGCTGACTCATTCAAATCAGCCAGCATCAATCGAATGGATTTCGTTCTCTGCGCAGTCTCCATTCGCTTCATCGTTTGCTCGACCTTTTGCTGCAAGGCGTCGAGCGCAGCGCTTTGCTCGTGTTTCTTTGCGTAAACCTCGACTTTGTCGAACGGGAAATAATCGATCGTTTTGCTCTGCTCATCGATTCCGTAGATCGTCTTTTGATTGAGCTGATGCGCGAGACGAAACGCGATCTGCACTCGCTCGTCAGGATTGGTGGTCAACTTCTCCGGCGTGAACTTCTCGTAACTCGTCAGCGCGAAACCGGGACGATCGGAGATCCCTTCGACCGCAATTTTATCCGGATGAAATTTTGCCAGATGTGAAGCGACATCATTCAGCTCGGTTTGCTTCTCCGGCGTGAGGACGCTGTCGACTTTCATGTTGTGCAAATCGAGGCCGGGATTTCCAAAGTGGTAGGTGCCGAGCACCATCACTTGAATCGCAGCGGGTGTTGGTTGTGAACTTTGTCCGTGCACAATTGCGCTCGGAAGTAAAAGGAGGCAGAGGCCAAGGAGAATTTTCATATTCGATCGGGTCGCATCGATGAGATGCAAATCGATCACGCTTTGGATTTGAATTTCTCGCTTATTCGATGGCCGGACTTTTTGTCATTGCATATCGCGGTCAAACATGAGCGGCCCCATTGCTGGCCGAACCCATGGGCGTTCGCGGCAACGTTTGCCACAAAATGTAAGCGAGGCGCCACGCGTAGATCGCGCCGATAAGCGCAATTCCAAACCAAAGACCGATCACGCTGAGCGAGAGGATGCTCTGAATCTCGGTGCTCTCTCGCGCGCTGAGCGCGATGCCGTTGCGATCGAAAATCGAAAGCAAGGGCGAAGTGTGGAGCAGCGGATAGATGATAATCAGGCCGGCAACGCTGCTGATGACTCCGGCGAGCGGCGGCAGCCAACGCCAGTTTGGTTCGACGAGGTTGATCCAATGTTGAGCGAGATTGATGAACATGATGATCAAAATCGGCAGATGCAGCGTCGCGAGAATCGGCGCGAAATGCACCTGCGCTCCGGCATTCGTGACCACGAGATACGGAATGCTCCCGTGGTTCCACCACCAAACGATGAAGATCGATTGAATGATGATGCCGGCGATCGAACTCGAGCGCCGCACCTGTTTCGCCTGACGATCGAGTGAGGGAAGACTGCGAGGGTCCCAGTCGCTCGTCCATTTCTCGACGAAATGAAATTTGCGCAGACCAAAATCGAAAAGTGCGAAAACGAGCGTGACGAAAAAGAGAGCGGGCAACGCCAGCCGGATCACGCGAAAAAGAACGTGCGCGAGTTCGCGCATCGGATTTATGTCCGTGCTCAAGACCAGGGCTGGAATGATTGCCGATACCAGCAAGAGGACGAACATGACCTTGAGCGCGATCCAATAGAACGGAAAAACAACGGGACCGATCAATTGACGACCTAGAGCAACGGTCCTGTGTTCATGGCGGTAGCGCGAAGCGACGAGAATCGGCGAGCCTTGTTGTTTGAGAAACGCCGCGATCTCTTCATCAGTTAGAGACCGGCCGAGTTCGGCCGCGCGATCGTCAATTTCGGCCTGAAGGTTTGCGCCCAGTTCAGCGGCGATGTCGTCGCGCTGCGTTTTTGGCAGCCAGAATTTTACGGCAGTAAGATAGCGATCGAGGAGTTGCATGTTGGTTATTGGTTTGGATTGTTCGTTAGGCTAAATGATGCGGTGGAGGGAAGCGTTGATCTTCTCGAGCTCTGTCAGGAGCAATTTCAGAATCTGGCGACCGTCTTTTGAAAGTTTGTAGAAGCGTTTCTGGCGATTGTTTTCCTCGCGCCATTCACTTTCGAGCAGGCCCTGGCTTTCGAGGCGGCGCAGGAGCGGATAGAGAGTTCCTTCATCCATCTCCATCCCGAGCGCGGCCAGGTCCGTGCGCAGACTGTAGCCGTAATGCTCGCTCCGCAGTTGCGCGAGCACCGCCACAATGAGCAACCCGCGTCTCAATTCGAGCCGCAAATTGTTGAAAAGATCAATATTCAGGTCAGTGGAGGTCGCCATGTTTTTTACTATGTGCAGGACACTATGTCACACACAGTATGTGCAACACAGTGATACGCGTCAACAGGAAATTTTAGAAAAAGTTTTTTGGAAAATGTGCCGAAGCAAGTTTGGAAGGTGCCGTGCTGTTGCCAAGACGGCGATGCCTTCAGATGTTAGAGCGCGACCGCCGGGGCGCGCCGAGATCGCGAAGTGTTATGCCCGCACGCCGGCTATTAATTTATCAAATGCGGGTCATCCCGAGCGGATGCGATGGACCTCACGATCTTCGTTGTGCGATCGAGAGATCCTTCGCTTCGTTCAGGATGACGGCGAATAAACGGCGTCGACAAAAGTGACAAAATCTGTGATCGCCCGACGTGCCGCGGCCTTGTATCAAACGCCGAATCGAAAATAGCGGCGCTCGCCGCTACATTCATTCCGCCCGCAACGCTTCGACTGGATTTACCATCGTGGCGCGTCGCGCGGGAAAAAGACAAGCCAGCAACGCGGCCAGAGCAAGAACTGCGATCGTCGCGCTTAGCAGTATGGGATTGTAAGCGGATGTTTCGTAAAGCTGCGATTTGATCAGACGACCGACCGCGAGTGCTGTCGTTAGGCCAACCGCCAATCCAATCAGCACCGGCTTCATTCCCTGCATCACAACCATGCGCAACACGTCCATCGTTTGCGCACCGAGCGCCATGCGTACGCCGATTTCACCTGTGCGCTGCTCAACCGTGTAAGCGACAGCTCCATAAATTCCGACCGTTGCGAGCAGTAAGGCCACGCCGGCAAAAATGCCCAGCAGCCACATCATCAACCGCGCCTGGCCGAGCGCTTGCGCGACGACATCGTCCATCGCTTGCGGCAGCGCGATCGCGAGCGTGGGATCGACTTTGCTCAACGCCGCCTGGACAAGCCGTGTCACCTCTTCTGTCTTTAAGGTGCTCCTCACGGTGATGGCGCCGAATGGAAAATTTTCCTGCGCCCACGGACGATAGAACTCCATGTCGTTAGGCTTGGCCAGCTGCACCGAACGGACGTCGCCGACGATTCCGATGATTTCCACCGGCACGCTGTTGCTCGTGATTAACAGGGTTTTGCCGATTGCATTCTCGTTAGGGAACACTTTCTTCGCTCCGGCCTGGCTGATGAGAATGACATTCTGGTGTCCGTCGATGTCGTGCTGATCGAAATCGCGTCCGGCGAGAATGGGAATTCCCCACGTTCGGAAAAATCCAGGCGCAAAATCGTGCGACGGCGCGCCCGGTCGATCGGCCACCGGAGGAATGTTTCCTTCGGGCCTCGTGTAAAGCGTGCTGCCTGCGCCGCCGATCAGCGGAAAGTCGCTGCTGAACGCGATGTCCTGAAATCCCGACGTCGCGCGTAACTCCGTCTGCAATTGCTCACTGAATCGCGTGCGCGAGGCCATGTCGGGATAGCGCGTCTGCGGGAAAGTAAGAAATCCGACCCAAAGATTCTTCGGATTGAATCCAGTATTCTGCTGGCTCAGCCTAACGAAACTGGTAATGAGCAACGCCGCACCCGCGAGCAGCGTCACGGAAAGCGCTACCTGCGCGCCGACAAGAATTTTGCGGAAACGTTGTTGTCGCACACTCCCGCTCGATCCGCGGCCGCCTTCCTTCAATCCTTCTACCAGATCCGCACGTGAACTTTGCAGCGCTGGATAAATTCCCATTACCAATCCAGTCAGAAGAGACAATGCGATTGTGAAAATGAGCACGGGAATGGAAAGACTGGTGGCGCTGTTCGCTTCCAGCGGCAGAAAATTCGCCGCCATCCTCGGCACGAGCGGAACCAATTGCCACGCCAGGAATGATCCGACCAATCCCGCGATCGCGCTAACGAGCACACTTTCGAAAACGAACAGTCGCATCACGCTGCCGCGCGACGCGCCCAGCGCCATGCGCAACGCAATCTCGCGACGGCGTCCGCTAAACCTAACGAGCAGCAGATTCGCGACGTTACTGCAGGCGATGAGCAAAACGAAACCGACCGCTGCGAAAAGCGTGGCAAAGCCCGCGCGAATATTCGCCGTCACATCTTCGGGCAACGTCTTGACCGTCGTGAACATATTGGCGTCGATCTTCGCCGGGTATTGCGTGTTGTAGGCTTGATCGAGCGATGGCAGCGCCGCGCGCACTTGCTGCATGGTCACGCCCGGCTTCAATCGCCCGATCATGCGCAGGAAACCAGTGCCGCGCATCATGCGTTCGTGCGTGAAGCCGGGAAGTTGAAACGGCTTCGTCGTCCACACTTCCACGTTAGGTCCAGTCCATGAAACAGGCAGTTTCGGTAACACGCCCACGATTGTGTGCGCCGTGCCGTCGAGCGTGATGGCACGTCCCACCACATTCGGATCGCCTCCGAGCCGTTTGCGCCAGAAATTTTCCGAGATGAGCGCCACGTCGGCGCCCTCCTCTTCGTTAGGCAAAAAATTCCGCCCGATGATTGGGCGAACGCCCAGCACGTCGAAGTAATTCGCTGTGGTGCGAGAAGCGAAGAGCTGAACCGGTTCGCCGAGGCCCGTCAACGTCATCGCCGTCCCGGTATCGGCGGCCAGCTCTGAAAAGATCGGCTGTCCATCACGCCATTGCATGAAGCGCGGCGCCGAGATGCCGATCTCGGGCAGGCTGCCATCCTTGGCGTTGCCGTAAACATGAATCACGCGCTGCGGATCCTTGAATGGCAGCCCGCGCAGGAACAGATCGTTGATCAAACTAAAGATCGCAGTGTTAAGCCCGATCCCGAGCGCCAGCGTGATCACGGCGAGCAAAGTGAACCCGGGCGATTTGAACAACTGCCGAAGCGCGAAACGAATATCGATCATCATAAGGAAAGTGATCCTTTCTCCTTTGTAGCTCTTTTGACCCTTGTAACCAAAGACTCGATGCGCCCCTCGGCGCAGTTGGATTCAATTAGAAGACGCCGCCACTGTCGAGTTTTGTCTAAACATTGTGCACGATGTTGCGGTGTTTCCGCCAACACCGGATAACCAGATCCGGTACCATGACGCGGTTTGCCTGCTTTTCGGTGGCAAGATCTCGCTCAATGGAGCAACGGCAAGATTAACGCGGATCGGTTACGCGCCCGAGAAATAGACAGACACCGCTTGGGACATGTTGGATGGCGTAAAGAAACGGGCGATCCACGTTGACCTCAATCGGCTCCGAAGGCCGCATCGCGCTGGTGGCCAGCGCCACAATGGCGGCGGTTGCAGCTGCGGCTTCCGTTCCTTTTTCATCGACCGCGATGAATGTTTTATGAAAAACGCTTGAGAGATATAAGTATTCGTTAGGCCGACGGGGGGCGAGTCGATCGAAATTTGCGCTGCCCGGCGGTATGTCGAAAGCGCTCTTCATTCCGAGCGCTTCGAGTTGCGTTTTCAAAGCCACAGTCGGCGGCTCCAATTTGAATTTGGGAAATGAGAGAATGACGTCGGCTGTCGGAAGTTTGGCGCAGTCGGCCAGCATCGTCGGCGTCAATTTTTTCTCCAGTCCGGCCAGGCCGTTCACATCATCGGGCAAAAGGACAACGAAGTTTAGTTCGCGTCCGGTGTAGGGAATACAGAAAACCGTGAATCCCGGATGCTTCGCATAACCAAGGCCATCCAAACGTTTATGCATCATCGGCACATCGACCGGCGAGCCGCCTTTCACGTGAAACGGCTCCGGTTTCGTCGCTTCTTTTTCGAATGGCTTGGCCCACGGCGCCTTAAGATAAAGCGCGTTGGTCAGGACCATCCGTGCTGTCGCATCGATCGCACCGCTGGGAATCAAATCGCGGATACGCTTGTGCGTTTGTTCGGCGACCCAATCGTTGATGTAGGCTCTCGCCTTCTCCGGGTTATTTGAGAAATCGAGCGCTTCAAGCGGAGCGCCATAATTGCTTTTAACCAGCGTCAGGAAGCTCTGGCGAAAATCGTAGCCTTTCTCGGCGAAAAGACGGTTTGCAATCGTCAGCGTAATCGGTTCGGACGGGCCACCGTAAATTTTGGATTGGCCGGCGATCTCTTTGGTTCTTTCCGCCATCGCTTCGAGCGATTTTTGGAGCGCGGCGAAGGAGGCGTGGATATCGTCACCGCTTTCCGGGAAGTGCAGCGTGCGCGCCATTTCGGTGTGCGTTTTGCCATCGGCGCCCGCGAACGTCATGCCAAGCGCGCTTTCGATTGAATACGGCGAGAGGCAGAGATTTTCTTCGCCGGTTGCGAGTTTACGGTAAAGATCGAGTCCGAACTCGTTTGTCGCAGACGCAGCAGTTTGCATTTGGGCGCCGTTAGTGTTGAACGCGAGAAGGATCGAACAGAACAGAAGCGAAATCGATTTCACAACTCTGTCACTCTGAGCGAAGCGAAGAATCTCGCAAGTTCCTCTCTGTTTTCGAGAGGTCCTTCGCTTCGCTCAGGATGACAAACTAAACAATGCCGCTCTGGAGCCACTCGTGTTTCCCAGCGAGAAGTTCCTGCGTCAGATCGTAGCCGCTGCGATCGGCGTTTTTGCTCGTGCCGGCAAAATGATGATCGATACGCATGCGCGCAGAACGGCAAAAATAATTCGCGAGCGAGAGAATCTCATCAGCCGGTTCGCCGTGATTGATCTTTGATTGCGCAAATGAGCAAGTGGCGCTGATCGCAAAAAGTTCCGTCGCAATTCCACAGAAGCGCGAAAGCAACAGCTGTTCGCGATCGAGCTTCGGGCCGAAGCGCGCCATGGCGTGAAATAATCCCCGCGCAAGACGGTGGCTTGTGCGCGCCGCGTAATCGACGTGAGCGCGCAGATCGTTGTGCAAATCTTTAATCTCGCCCGCGCCGCCGCCAAACAACTGTTTCGGATACCAGCTCGCATAGAATTTTCCGGAACTGAAAGCTGCTTTGACGCGTTCCGACATTGGCAGCTGCGTGTTGAAAATGGCGCCGCCAACTTTGAGATGCGGATCGAGCGCTTCACGTGCGATGAACAAGCGCATGATTTCGCTCGAACCTTCGAAGATCATGTTGATGCGGCAATCGCGCAGGAAACGTTCGACTGCGATCGGTTCTTCACCGCGACCGGCGAGCGATTGTGCGGTCTCGTAACCGCGTCCGCCGCGCACTTGCATCGCTTCGTCGGCGATGCGCCATGTCGTCTCCGTCGCCCACATTTTGCACATCGCAGTCTCGATGCGCAGATCGCCGGCCTTCCGATCGACCAAAGCCGACGTGAGAAAAGTCATCGCTTCCATTGCGAAAACGCTGCCGGCCATTTCGGCAATCTTGCCGGCGATCGCGTAGTGCTGACCGATCGGCACGCCCCATTGCACGCGTTCCTTCGCCCATTTGCGGCAGATCTCGAGCAAACGTTTCGACAGGCCCACGCACGCCGCCGGAATCGTGAGACGGCCGGTATTCAAAGTCGTTAGGGCAACCTTCAATCCCGCGCCTTCTTTGGAAATCATGTTCTCGCGCGGCACGCGCACGTCGGTAAATTTCACGACGCCGTTGTAGAGCGCGCGCAAGCCCATGAAGTGGCAGCGATAGGTGATCTCGAGCCCCGGCGAATCGACATCGACGATGAACGCAGTGATTTGCTTGCGCTCGCGACCTTTCACGATCTTCGGTGGCGTTTTTGCCATCACCACAAGCACGCCCGCTTTCACGCCGTTCGTGCACCAAAGCTTTTCGCCGTTAAGAATGAAGGCTGAGCCATCTTCCGTTGGATCGGCCCGCAAGCTCATGTTCGCCGGATCGGAACCGGCGTTCCATTCCGTCAACGCAAACGCGGAGATTTCATGGCGCGCGACACGCGGCAGATATTTTTTCTTTTGCTCTTCCGTCCCAAAGAGCAGCAGCGGCTGCGGCACACCGATCGATTGATGCGCGGAGACAAGCGCCGTCACATTCGCATCCCAACTTCCCAGCAGCATCGCGGCGCGGCCGTAATTAACCTGCGACAGACCAAGACCTTCGTATTCCTTCGGAATCTTGACGCCGAACGCGCCCATCGCGAAGAGATCGTCGATGTTCTTTTGCGGAATTTCGCCGGTGCGATCGATCTCATCGGCGTCGACGTTATCGTGCAAATATTTCTTCAGATTGGAGAGGAATTCTTCTCCGGCGGCGCGATCTTCCGCGCTTTGTTCCGCGAATGGATGAATGCGGTCGAAGTCGAAGCGACCGACAAAAAGATTGCTCGCAAAACTGCCGCGATCGTCGAGCGGATCGCGCGATGCTTCGGCCAGCTCCAATGCCGCGCGCTTGCCTTCCGACATCTTCGAAGTGTCGATGACTGATGCCGTTTGCTTTTCCGACTTCGCGCTTGTTTCCTTGGCGACCTGACGGTCTGGCGCCTCAAGTGGTGAATTCATTATCGCTGGCGTTCCTCGTAAAATTTGCTGCCGTTATCGGCGTGGTGGCGCAGCAAATCGCACGGCTTGAATTTACCGCCGTGCCGATCCCCCGCGCGAGCCATTTCTGCGATGCCAAAATGATCAGCGAAGCGCAACGGTCCTCCGCGGAACGGAGCGAACCCGGTCCCGAGGATCATTCCGTAATCGGCATCTTCCGGAGTGGCGACGACCTTTTCTTCAAGGCAGCGCGCGGCTTCATTCACCATGAGATAAATGAGTCGCAGCGCGAGTATCGTTTTGCTCGTCATTCCGAGCGGAGCGCGGAACCTCGCGATCTTTGTTTTCGTGAGGTCCCTCACTGCGTTCGGGATGACCAGAGGATTTGTTGCGCCACTGTTGGAGTGACTCGTTAGGCGACTGTTGTTTACCGTCGTATTTGTAGAATCCGCTGCCGGACTTACGGCCAAGCATTTTTTCTTCGCGCATGCGTCGCAAGATTTTAGGCGGGCGATCGCGCTCGCCATAGGCTTTTTCGAGTGTGTCGGCAATATCGATCGTGATATCGAGACCGATCTCGTCGATCAGGCGCAAAGGCCCCATCGGCATTCCCCATTGAACAAGGGCGTCGTCGATGTCGCTCGCGCTCACGCCGTTTTCGTAAAGCTGCGCCGCTTCGAGCAGATAGGGAAAAAGCACGCGATTGACCAAAAAGCCCGGGCTGTCCTGCACGAGCACCGGAAGCTTTCCGATCTGTCGCGTGAAGGCGAGCGCGTGATCTGTTGTTTCCGGCGCAGTTCTTTTTCCCACGACTACTTCCACCAGTTTCATGCGACTAACCGGGTTAAAAAAGTGGAGACCGATGACGCGTTCCGGTGACTTAGTGGTGGCGGCTAACTCGCCGATCGGCAGAGCAGATGTGTTTGTCGCGAGAATCGCTTTGGCTCCAGTTTTGTCGGAGAGATCAGCGAAAATTTGCTTCTTGATCTCGAGTTTTTCCGATGCGGCTTCGATGACGATTTGCACGTCGCGCATTTCTACGGGTGCGGTCGAAGCGACAATGCGAGCGCGGCCTTCTTTCGCTTTCGCTTCGCTCATCAGACCGCGCTTCACCGCATCACCATAAGTCTTGTCGATGTTGGCGAGGCCGCGATCGATCGCTTCCGAATTGACGTCGCGCAGAATAACCGAAACGCCGCGTGAGCTGAGCCATTGCGCGATCCCGGAACCCATGACGCCGGCGCCGATCACCGCAGCGTGCGCGATTTTCTCCACGGAAGTTTTTGAGCTTCCTTTGCGATACTTGTCCGCGAGGAAAAAATTGCGGATGAGATTGCGCGTCGATTCCGTTTCGCCGAGCTCGACAATGGCGTCGAGTTCCATTTTCAATGAATCGTCAACCGAAACGCTCAGCGTCTTGGAGAGAATTTCATTCGCCCGCTCAGGCGCAGGATTTCCCAAGGTTTTCGACGCAGTAATCGATTTGGTTTCACCGGCCACTTTTTCTTCACGGCGTTTTTTACCCTGGCTAATCTTTGTCCTGGCCGTTTCGAGCAATTGCTCGCGACCGACGACTTCGTCGACGAGTCCAAGCTCTTTTGCTTCCGCGGCCGAATACAATTTCCCTTTCGAAATTACATCGGCGGATTTCTCGACTCCGATCAATCGTGGCAAACGCGTGGTTCCGCCCCACGCCGGCAATAAACCGAGTGTCGTTTCCGGCAGGCCGATTTTTGTCGCAGGATCGTTTGATGCGAGGCGATAATCGCACGCCAGCGTTATTTCGTATCCGCCACCGGCGCACGCGCCGTGAATCGCAGCGCATGTCGGAATTTTTAGCGCGGCGATGCGATTGAAAACTCGTTGGCCTTCCGCGATGAAGGCGCGCATTTCGCCGCTCGCGGCCTGACGCATTAGCGTCTTGAGGTCCGCGCCTGCAATGAAAATCGATTTTTTCGCGGAAGCGATAATCAGGCCCTTGAGCGTTGGTTCGTTTTCAATGAAAGCCACATGTTCGCTCAGCTCGTTCATGGTCGGAGCGTCAAAAATATTCGCACCGGATTCGGGCCGATCGAACGTGAGCACGCAGATGCGATCGTCGCCAATTTCGCGCTGAATCATCGAATCTGTGACAGTGGCAGACATGACGATCAATTTTGGACCGTTTCGCGAAAATTCCAAGCGCAGAGAACGGTGGACGCATTCATCGCGGCGAGCGTCTAAGTCTCGTTCGCCTAATGCAAGCGGTCACGCCCATGCGCGACGATTGCGCTCAGGAATGGCGAATGTTAAGACTCGCGAGGGACGCACATGGTCGGCAAAATTCTCATACCGGAAATTAAGGGTCTAATCGAAGCGCGCGATTTTAACGCGTTGCGCGAGATTTTTCGCGAGTGGCCGCCGGCCGATCTCGCGGAGCTCATCCCGGATCTGCCGGAAGACGACCAGGTCATCATCTTTCGTGTCCTGCCGGCCTCGCTCGCGGCGGATGTTTTCGAATATCTAGAGGTCGAAGCGCAGGAACAACTGTTGCGCGCGATGGCGCACGAACAGGTGGCCGGGATTCTCAATGAAATGTCGCCGGACGATCGCACGGCGCTCTTCGAAGAATTGCCGAGCGCCGCCGCTCGACAATTGATCAAGTTACTCACGCCGGAAGAACGCCGTGTCGCCCAAGCGCTTCTTGGTTATCCCGAAGGAAGCGTTGGCCGTTTGATGACGCCGGATTTCGTCGCTGTTTACGATCATTGGACGGTGAAAGAAGTGCTCGACTATGTGCGCGAGCATGGATCCGACAGCGAAACGCTGAATGTCATTTACGTGGTCGATGAGCGCGGAAAGCTGATCGACGATTTGCGCATTCGCGAATTTTTGCTCAAGCCGCTCACGGCGAAGGTAAGCGAGATTCGCGATCAGGCGTTCGTCGCATTGAACGTAACCGCTTCGCAGGAGGAGGCGTTAAACTCATTTCGAAAATACGATCGGATCGCGCTGCCGGTGACGGATTCAAATGGCGTCCTCGTCGGGATCGTGACGAGCGACGACATGCTCGACGTCGCCGAAGAAGAGGCGACCGAAGACATCCAGAAATTCGGTGGTATGGAAGCGATCGATGAGCCGTACATGCGCACGCCACTCTGGCGGATGGTGCGAAAGCGCGCGGGCTGGCTGGTCGTGCTGTTTCTTGGCGAAATGCTGACCGCTTCGGCGATGAGTTATTACGAAGGCGAAATCGCCAAAGCAGTAGTGCTTGCTCTGTTTCTGCCGCTCATCATTTCGAGCGGCGGTAATTCCGGCTCGCAGGCATCGATGCTCATCATTCGAGCGATGGCGTTGGACGAAGTGAAGTTGCGCGATTGGTTTCACGTCATGCGAAAGGAAATTATTTCGGGACTGATGCTCGGTTTAGTCCTGGGATTTATCGGCTTCATGCGGGTCGCAATCTGGTCGCAATTTTCCACGATTTACGGGCCGCACTGGCTTCTGGTCGCATTCACCGTTGGTATCGCCCTGATCGGAGTGGTGCTCTGGGGATCGCTTTCCGGTTCGATGCTTCCGTTTATTCTGCGCAGGGTGGGCGCTGATCCCGCGACTTCCTCGGCGCCATTTGTCGCGACACTCGTCGATGTGACCGGATTGGTTATTTATTTTAGCATTGCCCTTCTGATTATGCGTGGGGCGCTGCTTTAGCGGGGAGGCTCACTATGTTTTCAATCGGCAAATTTCTCGGACACGACGAAACATTTTTTGATCTGCTCGAACGCAGTGCGCAGCAGGCCGATAACAGCGTGCATCATCTTGTCGAGCTGCTCGAAAAACTGGAGCAAGGAGATTCGCCGCAGAATCTGGAAGCGTTCGCGCTCAGTCGCCGAGAAGATAAGCGCATCACGCAGGAGCTAACGGAAGCGCTCTCCACCACATTTATTACGCCGCTCGAGCGCGAAGATATTCAAGCGCTTGCCTCCGCTCTCTACAAGATTCCGAAAACAGTCGAAAAGATTAGCGAGCGTATTCTCATTTGCCCGCAGGATTTGCACGGCCGCAATTTTACGAAACAGGTTCAGCTACTCGATCAGGCGGCGGAAGCGGTGCTCGCGATGGTAAAAGAGTTGCGCAAAGGCACGGACATCGAGACCGCGCGCGAAATGAATGCTCGCCTGCAAGCGATCGAGGGCGACGCCGATAAGTTGGAACTCGATCTATTGCGCGATCTTTATCACGGCGATTACGATCCCAAACAGATGATCTTTTTGCGCGATCTTTTCGAGCTTTTGGAAAAGGTGATCGATCGCTGCCGCGATGCTGGCAACATTGTCCTGCAAGTGGTTCTGAAGTATTCTTGATTCGTTAGGCGGCTGCATGCTGGCTTTTCTTACCGTCGTTCTCGCGGCGATCATCTTTGAATACAGCAACGGTTTTCACGACGCGGCCAATGCCATCGCGACCGTCGTCTCGACCAAAGTGCTGACGCCGCGCCAGGCGATTGCCATGGCGGCCGTGTTTAATCTTACCGGCGCATTATTCGGTGGCGCCGTCGCATCGACCATTGGCAAGGGTCTCGTGGATACAAACGTCGTCACGATGACGACGGTGCTATGCGCACTCATCGCTGCTTTCGCCTGGAACATCATTACGTGGTGGGTGGGTATTCCATCGAGTTCCAGTCATGCACTTATCGGCGGATTATGCGGCGCCGGCATCGCCTCGGCGCATGGTCAGTGGTCCGTCCTGAAATGGAATACGGGATTGTGGCCAAAAGTTGTCCTGCCCATGTTCACGTCGCCTATCGCCGGATTCATTCTCGGCGCCATCATCATGTTCTTGCTCTTTGTCGCGCTCCACAAATTCAAGCCGCGCACAGTGCATTCGCTTTTCGGACGGTTGCAAATCTTCAGCGCGGCGTGGATGGCGCACAGTCACGGCACAAACGACGCGCAAAAAACGATGGGCATCATTACGCTCGCATTGTTCACCGGAACGAAGGCTGGCAGCTTCGAGCATCTGCCAGTTTGGCTGCAGTTTCTGCACACGCCCGTTTTTGGCAGCGTGCCGATATGGGTGAAAGTCGTTTGTGCGGCGACGATGGCAGCGGGAACGGCCGCCGGTGGCTGGCGAATTATTCGCACGCTCGGCCATCGCATGGTGAAGCTGCAACCGGTGCATGGTTTTGCGGCGGAGACCACGGCCGCGCTCATCATTCAAGGCGCCAGTCTTTACGGCATTCCGCTTTCGACCACCCATGTCATTTCCACTTCGATCATGGGAGTCGGCGCGATGAAACGTTTCAGCGGCGTGAAATGGATGGTGGTCGAGCGGATTGTGTGGGCATGGATCTTCACGCTGCCCGCAACCGGACTCGCGGGTTATTTGCTTACGCGAATTTTTGCCCGGATATAAATCCGCGCCACGTCCGCTAGCGCTTGATTTCGACCCACTCGTTCCGCGCGCGCGAATCGGCCACTGCCTGTACTACTCGCATGTAGGAAACACCATCCTCGAAATCGGGATGCGGTCCGACACGACCCTTGGATTTCACCGCGGCGAGAAAATCTTCTTCCACGCGCCATTCGCCTTTTAGCTCAGAAGGGATCTCGAGATCTTTCAGACCGCTATCGCCGACCTGGCCGCCTCGAATACGATCCGAACCGAAATCGTAGGTCAGCGTCCCAAGATTTCCGTAAATCTCCAGGCTATCGCCTGACCCATGCGGATCGACACCGCTGAATTCCAACACGCCCTCCGCGCCGTTGGCAAAACTGCAAAGCACCGTCAGAACATCGGGAATCACCACTTCATATCCCTGTCGCATCGACTGCAAAACTTTGCCGCGCGCGAAAACGCCGGTGATTTCGCCTAACCACCGCTGGATCACTTCGACGTAAATTCCGAGGGTCATGATATTGAGCCCGCTGATTTCGACACGTTGCCGCCAATGCGCCGGAGCTGCCAGGTCGAGAAAATTGCCGTTGAGACTTTGCAAATGAATGTGATGCGGTGTGCCCACGTAATTTTCGGCGAGCAACTTTTTCACGAGCAGATCGCCGGGCAGGCCATAGGGCGGGGGACATAACATCGTTACCAGCTCGGGATGTTTTTTCGATGCCGCCAGCATTTCTTCCGCTTCGGCGCGATCCATCGCCATGCGTGCCTGACAAAAAACGTGTTTACCCGCTTCGAGGGCGGACAGCGTTACGGCGGAGTGCATGTAGGGAGGCGTGCCGATCCAGATGATATCGAGATCATCAATCGCGAGCATGTCGGCCCAATTCTGCATGGGGGTGGCCTGCGGAAGGTTCTCACGGCAAAACTCTTCCGCGCTTTCGTAAGTTGAGTTCGAAACAGCGATTATTTCTACTTCGGAATGTTTTTTGAGCGCAGGTAAATGTCGCCGTTGCACGATCGCCCCTGCGCCCACGATGCCGATGCGCAGTTTGTGATTATTCGTCCGACTCATAAGGTAAGTGGTAATTAAGCGCGAATCAGCTTTGACCGTCACGCGCAAAAGGCGTTCAAGAATCGCTTGACCCGAGGGGGAGGGCGCGGCAGCTTACGCGTCCTTTCGAGAAGTATGTCAAGAGTTTGTAGCATCACAGGATCAAAACCCACGCGCGGGAGCGTGATTCATCGCCGCGGTATGGCGAAGAAGAAAGGCGGTGTCGGCCGGCACGTCACGAAAAACGTGCCGCGCGAATTCGGACCGAACCTGCACCAGCACCGTATATGGGTGCCGGAGCTGAAAAAATTTGTGCGCATCCGCGTGACCGCGCGCGGTCTTAAGACGATCAACAAGAACGGCGCTTTTGCGGCCTTGAAAACCGCGGGCGTAATTTAGGCGCTCGTTGTCGTAGAGGCGGTCGCCGGGGCGACGGCCGGGGTTTCTGGTTCGACGCCTGGCACAGCCGCCGTTACATCCGGTTTATTCGATTCGTTAGGCGCCTTCACTCGCGGCAAATCAAGCGATCCGTCATTGAACTCGATCACGTAGCCCGAGCTGATCAACCATTTCAAGTCCGCGGCCAGACTCAATTTTAACCGCTCCGCCTCGGTATTTTCCAGCGTCGATACGATTAACTTGTCTGCCAATTCCTTCCGATGAATGCGCGGCGCTGTCGCTACCGCTTCGAGAATACCGGCAATGGAAGGCGAAACCGAAGTCAGTTCGTGTTTAAACGATCGTAAACGAATCGGCGAAACAAAGAGCATCCCACGCCGATGCCGGAAAACGTTGAGGCCTGCCTGACGCAAGACACCGCCTAGCTCTTGCATCATTCCCGAGGGCGAGCGGGTTTCATGAGCCCATGCGTTTTCGATTACGCGCCCAAGTCCGCGATCCTGCAAACGCCGGCTCAAGACGCCACCGATCGTCGATTCCGGCGCCGTGCGAATCAGACCCGACAGGTAATTTTGTCGAAAATGGCGTTCGACTTCGCTCGAGTTGTTAAACGTAAGCGGCGTCTCTTCGCGAATGGTCGTATACGTCGTGATGTTGCGCGCCTGTTCCTTCCATTGCTCGACCGCCGCCGGATCCGTCACGATTTCGATTTGTCGCTGATAATCGGCAAAACTCATGCGGCGGCTGAAGCGTTGTTCGTAAAGATTGCGCAACTGTCCCTGATAACTGTGATGGTTTGTCGGACCGAGCAGCGTTCCGCTGGCCCGACAACGCGCGACATTCGTAAAGTTGCCTTTGATGGGATCGCTTTGCACGACGTCGATCTTGTAAAAATCTTCCTTCGTGAGGTCGAACGCGCTCGCTTCGAGCAATCGGCGGTCGGTTGAAACCGGTCCATGCTCGCCGAGCTGAAACAGCTCGGTCTTTTCCGAGGCTTGCAGACGAACAATATATCGCTCGGGTTTTTCCAGGAAGAGACGCGCCAGAGCGAAGAGCGAATAGGCCACCGGGCCGGCTTTAATCTGCGTAATAACGTTTTCGAGAGGAGATGGCTGTGGAAGAAAACGTACGTTTACCGCTGGAAGAACAGGCGCAGGCCGGCGCTCCTCCCGCTCTCTTTCACGAGGATGGAAACGACGATTTTCCCGTTTGTTTCCCTGCTCTCGGCGAGCCGGACGTTTAGGCCCGCGTCGTCGATCAGACGGGCCTCGATCCCGCCGCGGTCGCTCTTCCATTTCTTCGCCGGCGAATTCCGCGTATTCGTTAGGCGCGGCCGGCTCCTTTACCCACGCGGGCAAAAGCCTTAAATCGAACAAATCAGCCGAGGGCGCGGGCTCAGACATTTATTCTCTTTTACGCCATGCCCACGCGAAGTAAACAGCGCACGCGGCAAATTGAGGCGAAGAAGTGATTGCGAGCCTGAAATTGATTGACAAGCGGGCTAATTCATTTACTTGCCATGCTGTGCCGGGAAAGGTTTAGTTCTGCCCCGAAACGCCAACTCGAAAGAAAACTTTTTATGTCGGAAAAATCAATTGAAGAGAAGGTGAAAGACATCATCGTCGAGCAGCTGGGAGTAAATCCCGAACAGGTCACACCCACTGCTTCTTTCATCGAAGATCTGGGCGCGGATTCACTCGATATTGTCGAGTTGGTGATGGCTTTCGAAGAGGAGTTCTCGGTCGAAGTGCCGGACGAAGACGCGGAGAAACTGCAAACCGTCGGCGACGTTAACAAATACATCGAGGAACGCGCTAACAAACAGGCCTGAGACGGACCAGGACTTAAGCTTTACGAAAAACACGGCTGCGGCCGTGTTTTTTTGTTCACGGTTGCAGTTGTTCTCAGGCGCGACAGACTAACAGCGCATGAGCTTTCTCGAGCGGCCCTTGTTTGACGTCGCGGGTCATCACATTGCTCTGCTCGGAATTATTGCGTTCGTAGCTTTGTTTTCCGCGGGCCTCGTTGTCGCCGGCGCGCTGCAAAGCAAAGCCGTACGCCGGCTCTTCAGCCGTTTCAAACTCGATCCGAAGTTCATTGCCATCGTCACGACTCTGCTCAGCGCCGTCGCTTTTTTGTTTTTCACAATTAGCGCCGTCAACGGTTTTGGCATCCCGCTCTCTTGGAACGCCGCTTTGCCCGGTATTTCCCTGAGTCTTGTTCAGATTTTCCTGCTCGTCGGGCTGCTCATCGTTGTTTTTTGGATTTCCTCACGCACCAAGCGCTTTCTTTTCAATCGCTTCCTGGTCGACAGCGGTTTGGATCGCTCATTGCAATACGCGATCGCACAGATCGTCAGTAATCTCGTTCTCGTCATCGGCGTCTTCATTGTTCTCGAAAACACGGGCATTCATCTTGGCGCCCTCACCGTTTTTGCCGGTGCCGTTGGTGTGGGAGTCGGCTTCGGTCTGCAAAATATTGCGAGCAATTTTATCAGCGGCCTCGTGATTCTCGCGGAACGTCCAATCACGATTGGCGATCGCGTCGAGGTCGCGGGTGTTACTGGCCAGATCCAGCAGATTCGCGCGCGCAGCACGGTGGTGGTGACGAACGACAACATCACAACCATTATTCCCAACACCAAATTTATCGATTCGCCGGTGACGAACTGGACCTACGGCGATCCGCGCGTCCGTTTTCGCATCCCGATCGGAGTTGCTTATGGGAGCGACGTGGAAAAGGTGAGTGAGGTTTTGATTGCGGCGGGTGCGGAAAATCCGCACACCCTGAAAGATCCGGCCCCGAGTGTTTTCTTCTCCGGGTTCGGCGATAGCTCGCTCGACTTTGAGCTCGTCGTCTGGAGCAGCGAAATGAGCAATCGTCCGCGCCGATATCGGAGCGAGCTGAATTTTGCCATCGAACGAAAACTGCGGGAGGCGGGCATCGAGATTCCGTTTCCGCAGCGCGACCTGCACATTCGCAGCGGAGTACTCAAGACCGAGAACATCTATTCCGACGAAGAAGAACCACGCGAGCGATCGTAAATCTTCTCGCAGAAAACGCGCATCCTGGGTGTTAAAGCTTGAGAAACTGGCAAAAACTGCTAGTCGAATAGAGCCACCACCCGCCGTCTATTCGGCGGTCCTGCTATGCAACGTGCCAGCGTCATTCCGTTGATGGACGGATGTGCGAGAATCTTGTCCCGCTCCGAACTCGAACATTGCGATTCCTGGGAAAATATTTTCCGGGATGAATGCAAGGATCACCGATTTTACGAGATCATGGCGCAGACGCTTGCGAGTGATTTCCAATATCAATATCTCGTCCTTGAAGATTCCGGCGGGAAAGTGCGCGCCATTCAACCGCTTTTCTTTCTGCGACAAAATGTTTGTGAGGGAGTTTCCGGTGCGATGCGTCGCTTCGTCGATAAAGTGCAGCAGCGCTTCCCTCGTTTTCTCACCATGCGCGTGTTAATGGTTGGCTGTGCGGCCGGCGAAAGTCATCTCGGTGTCTGTCTTCCCGAAGATAAAGAGTGGGCGGCCGCGCGATTGCACGAGAGCCTCAGGACCTACGCGCGCAACAATCGGGCCTCACTCGTCGTCCTGAAAGATTTCTCGGCGAAATATCGCGAAACATTTCGCGATTTTTCCTCCAATGGCTACGCGCGCATTCCGAGCATGCCGATGACGCGTCTGCGTCTTAACTACCCGGACTTCGAAGAATATTTGAAGTCGTTAGGCAAAGCGACCCGGAAAAATTTGCGTCGAAAATTCCGAAAAGCCGAAAGCGCCGCGCCGATTCAGCTCGAAGTAGTCAGCGATGTCACGCCGTGTATCGACGAGATTTACCCGCTTTACCTGCAGGTCCATGAACGTTCGCCTCTTAAATTCGAGCGGCTGACGAAAGAATACCTTTGCAGCCTTGGTCAACGAATGCCGGAACGCGCCCGGTTTTTCATTTGGCGGCAGGATGCAAAAGTGATCGCCTTCAGCGTTTGCATGGTGCACGCCGGCACAATTTACGATGACTATCTGGGTCTCGATTACCGGGTGGCCTACGATCTTCATCTGTATTTTTATACGTTGCGCGACATTATTAAGTGGGCGCTCGAGCAGGGACTGGAAAATTACTGCAGCAGCCCGCTCAACTACGATCCGAAGCTGCATCTCGGTTGCCACCTGGTTCCGCTCGATCTTTATGTCACCCACACAAGACCTCTGCTGAATCCAATTTTTCGCCGCCTCCTCAAATTTCTGGAGCCGACGCGCCACGATCCGGTGTTGCGGCAGTTTCCGAACGCGAATCAACTCTAAGCAACCCGCCCTCGGCGCAGTGGAAATCGTTTGCTGTTCGAGAGCCGCAGCTTAAAAAAGCCGGATGCCGAATCGGCCTTCCGGCTTTCGCAATCCGTGGTTGCATCTGGTTCTGAGTGTTGCGTGCGTTCTCGTATCTGAGCTGCTGCTCAAACGTGGCGCGTCCGACATCGCGAATCTTGAAAGCGCGTGGTCTTGGACGGGAATTAACGGACTGACTTCGCCGCTCGTCTGGCTGGCAATTCTCTTCATCATCGCCAGCTTCATTACCTGGCTTTACGTTCTTAAATACGTTCCGCTCTCGATTGCGTTTCCGCTTTCGCGCGTCGTCGATGTGCTGGTGCCTCTCTGCTGCTGGATTTTTCTTAGCGAAGCGATCTCGCCTCGTCGGTGGATTGGAATTGCTTTAGTCGTAATTGGCCTCGCTGTGATCGCAAGACCCGTCGCGCGCATGGAGGAACGTTTATGACTTGGTGGTCGTTCTCTCTCATTCTCGTCTCGCTGATCACATTCGTCGCAGGTCAGCTTCTTTTGAAAAAGGGAATGGAGTTGACGACAAGACCCAACCACGACAGCCGCCGGTTTGGTTTTCTCATCACCACTGGAATTGTGGCGATGACGATTTCGTTTTTTCTAACGCTTGGTCTGCTGCAACGTTTCGATCTGAGTTATCTTTATCCGTTCCAGGGTCTGAGCGTTGTTCTCATCGCAATTACCGCTGCAGTTACTCTTCACGAAAAACTCACGCTGCAGTTGGCGATTGGATCGCTTTTGATCAGCGCGGGGATCGTCCTCGTTTCACTCAGCTAATAGCGGCCAGAGGCGTTTCAACGTCGCAGTGTTGATCCGTCGAATCTCCGCCGGTTCCGGTCGCTTCAACTTCGGATGATCGAGTGCTGAAGCGAAACGCTGTTTTAATCTCGCGTATCGCGGCTCGGAAAAGGCGCCGCAAATATCTCCAGCGACCATGCGTGTTGCGTTGCGTAATTCGCCCAGGGCCCATTCCAGATCATCCAGCGTAAAGCGGCCATTTTCCCAATTCGTCACCGCCTCCTCCGCTCGCAGACAATCGAGATCGATCGTCACGTAAACAGATTCACCAGCAAGTTCCTTGGCAAAGGCAAGGAAGCGTTGTTGCCAGTCTTGTCTCACGATCGCGCCCCGACGCTTGCGCGCAGACGCCGCACGATCGTCAGCCCACGCATGTAATTCCAATCGCCCCTTTCGCTCGGCGCGGCGATTCCCAAAAATATTATGCGGCCACCACGGTTCGAAATTACCACAGCCCCACACGCTCACTTTTCGCACCTGCGGAAGTTCGAGCGCACGATTAACCCAGCCGCCACAACACCATCTCGGCGGACGAACATCCCAATCCGGATGATTATCGAATGATATAACTGTGAGCGGTTCGCATTGGCGACGTATCCAAAGGGCGCTCAGGTGATGAAAGTCGCCGGAACCGTAAAGCAGGAATGGCGTGAGCTGCGATTCGACTTCGCGGTAGAATCGTTCCACCAGACGCGCCGGCGCACAAAAACGGAGCTGTGGCCCCCATTTTCTCAGCTCGACAGTTTCGATTGGGATCTCGTTTGCAGTCCAGGCGCAGTCGAGATCCAGATGCAAGGCGGTTTTCATGCGCGCAGTCCAATCAGCAAACGCGATGATAAATTGCCATCGCAAACCGCAATCATCGGCCAGGGGCCAAGGAAGAGGACCAGCGCAACTTTATCGGTCGCGTGCAGGACGCCTTTCATGTCGTCGCCAAGAAATGTTCCAACATGCTCGGGAGCGCCTGGGCATTTGTCATTGCCGTTTTGATCATCGCTGTCTGGGCCGTGACCGGTCCTGTATTCCATTTCTCGGACACGTGGCAACTCATCATCAACACCGGCACCACCATCGTCACTTTTCTCATGGTATTTCTGATTCAAAATACACAAAACCGCGATTCCAAAGCGGTCCATCTAAAACTGGACGAACTCATTCGCGCACTAGCCGGCGCCCGCGACGATCTGGTGGATTTGGAAGAACTTTCTGATGAAGACCTCGAAAAACTCGAACAGGAATTTAGAGGTCTCAGTGAACGAGCTTCTCGCGTGCAGGAGGCAAAGAAGAAAAGGGCTTCGAAAAAATAATCACTCTTCGTTCTCCATCTCTTTGGCTTCTCCCGTGCGAATAAAGGTTTTCCCACTCGGGCAGAGTCGGAAAATTTCGCAGTGATGACAATCCGGCCGTCGCGCAAAGCAGCGCCGCCGACCGTGCCAGATAAGCCAGTGACTCCAATCTGTCCAATGCTCGCGCGGGACGACTTTCATCAACTCCTGCTCGATTTTTTCCGGATCTTTCTGTTTCGTTAGGCGTAATCGTTGCGAAAGGCGAATGACATGCGTGTCCACAACGATGCCTTCATCGACCCCAAACGCGTTGCCGAGAACGACGTTCGCCGTTTTGCGTCCGACACCGGGGAGGGCGTGCAATTCCGCCATCGTGTTTGGAACTTTGCCGCCATGTTTTTCCACGATTGCTCTGGCCGCGCCCTGAATGCTCTTCGTCTTGTTGCGGAAGAATCCTGTCGGTTGAATCGCGCGCTCTAATTCGGCCTTCGGCGCGCGCGCATAGTCGGCTGCTGTCTTGTACTTCGCGAAAAGCGACGGCGTAACCATATTCACGCGCTTGTCGGTGCATTGCGCCGAAAGAATTGTCGCCACCAGAAGCTGCAGCGGGTTTTTGAAATTTAATTCGCAATGCGCGTTGGGATAAACCTTCGGGAATGTCCGAACGAGCTGCGCAACACGTTCGCGAACCGTCATCGGCGGTAAGCGGGAGCCGAAGATTTTTCTGGTGCCGATTTCCCGCGAACTTTATCGACGAAAAACTTGCCACGTTTCACGACCCGTTGTGCCCACGCGAATTCCGTCGCGAGAATGGCAAGCCCTAGCGGAATTACGATGAACGCGGGCCCTGGCAGCACGATAAGAGCAAGCCCAAAAAGGAGAAGCGTAATTCCAATAATGGCGACGAGCGTTTTGCGCAGACGGGGTGAGCGATCCAGTCCGAGTCTTATTATCCAGCGTTGCAGGAATTCCTTCATCTGACTGCCTTTTTCACAACTTCTCGGCGAAGGGAGCCAGCCGCTGTTCCAACTGTGCTGGAATGTGTGCGACGATGATGGCGGCGTCGCCCTCGTATCGCAGCTCGAGCACGTGACCGATGCGGTGAACTTCCGCGATCAATCCCGATTCGGTTAAGGGAATACGAAACTGCGAACGCAGCCGCCACGACGCGAGTTCGTCCTGCAATGCGGTGATCAGCTCTTTTAGCCCCTCTCCGGTGCGGGCGGAAATCGCGACGCTTCCTGGAAATTTTTTCAGATAAACCTCGATGTGCTCCGCGTTTTGGACCGCATCGATTTTATTGAAAACGAGAAGAGTGTCTTTGCCGTAGGCGTGCAATTCCTTCAACACAGCGTGCACGGCCTCGATATTTTCATCGAGCCGCGGATGACTCAGATCAATCACGTGAATGAGCATGTCCGCTTCGCTCACTTCCTCGAGCGTTGCCTTGAATGATTCGATCAGCGTATGCGGAAGTTTTCGCAGAAAACCGACTGTGTCGGTGAGCAGGACGCGTTGTTTGTTAGGAAGCGTGAAACTGCGTGTCGTCGGATCGAGCGTGGCGAAGAGTTTGTTTTCTGCAACAAGGTCCGCGCCCGTGAGCAAATTCAGCAACGTTGATTTACCGGCATTCGTGTAACCGACAACAGCCGCAACCGGCCACTGATGACGTTTGCGCCCTTGTCGCTGCACATTGCGGACTTTGCGCACGCCTTCGAGTTCGCGCTCCAGTCGCGCGATTCGTTCCTGCACGCGGCGCCGATCCACTTCCAATTGCGTTTCACCCGGGCCGCGCGTGCCGATACCGCCAGTTTGTCGCGAGAGATGGTTCCACATTCTCGTCAGGCGCGGCAGGAGATATTGCAATTGCGCGAGCTCGATCTGCAATCGTCCTTCACGACTGCGCGCGCGCTGCGCGAAGATATCGAGAATCAACTGCGTGCGATCGAGAACTTTTCGCGCGAGCAGGTTTTCCAGATTGCGTCCCTGCGCCGGTGAAAGCTCATCGTTGAAGATGACTGAGGTGACATGTTGATCCTTGAACGATTCCTTGATCAGCTCCGCTTTGCCTTTGCCGATGTAGTAAGGCGCCGTCGGTTTCTCTAATTTTTGGGTAACGGTATCGACGACTTCCGCGCCGGCCGAGCTGGCGAGTTCGCGCAATTCTTCCATCGAATCGCGCAGATCCCATTTCGAAACGCCGTTCTGTTCCAGTCCGATAAGGAGCGCGCGCTCCTGTTTCTTTTTTGGTGAAGTCTCAATCATCCCTGTGCGCGAAAGACAGACGCGCTTCGCGCAAAATCCATTCGATGGCCTCAGCGTGGCCGTAGCGAGATAAGTTCAGCGGCGAAAAAGTAGTTTGGCGCCGAAACCAGGTCAACTGCCTTTTGGCGTAACGGCGCGTGGCCTGTTGGATTTGTGCGATGCAATCCTTTTCGGAAATCTCTCCCGCAATTAGTCGGCGGATTTCACGCAGACCGAGAGTTTGTTGTGCGGTTTGGCCGATCGGTCCAAGATTGCGCACTTCATCAACGACTCCGTTCGCAAACATCGCTTCCACTCGGAGATTGATTCGATCGTAAAGTTCTTCGCGTTCACGAAAAACGAATACGCCCGGTGAGACATCGGGAGCTACAAGGCTGGCGGCAGTTACAACGTCCGAAGCCGGTTGCCCCGTAAGCAGGCAAATTTCGATCGCACGAATCAATCGGCGTGGATTTTTTTTGTCGATCGTACGCGCAGCTTCCGGATCCAGCATCTTGAGGCGCACGTACAGTTCTCCGGTGCTTAACTGATTCAACTGTTCGCGTAGCTTGCGGCTGGCACCTGGCAGGGGCGCCAATCCGTGCGTGAGAGCTTTGACATAGAGACCATTGCCGCCGACGACAATTGCCGGTTTGCCGCGTGAGCCGATATTTTGAATTGCGTCCGCTGCCAGCGCCCGAAACTTTTCCGCGTTCATCTCTTCGCTCAGCGGAATCGCACTCAGCAAATGATGTGGCGCCTTCGTCAGCGTTTCGCGATCCGGTTTCGCCGTCAGCAAATCGAGTCCGCGATAAATCTGAAATGCATCGGCGCTGATAATTTCCGCGTCGCCTCTGCGTGCGACTTCTGCCGCCAATTCGGATTTCCCCGTCGCGGTCGGACCAACGATAAAGAAAATGCGTTTCATCAGGTAGAGACATCTCTCCGAGATGTCCGACTTTTTATCGGAGCGCTCGCGCTATCGCACAATTCACGGACGCCTCGGAGAGGCGTCCCTGCCTGAGAGATCCGTTGCTCGTGAGCATTAAGCAAAAAACCGGAAGACAAACTTTGTCTTCCGGTTTCGAAGGCTGCCGAATTCGAGATTGCGTTAATTTCTGACGTGATGCTCGCTCGATTTCGCTCCACTCACGACCAGTTTGCGGCCGAGGAATTCCTTGTCGTGCAATTCCGCGACAGCGCGTTTGGCTTCGTCAACAGTCAGCATTTGCACGAAGGCAAAACCCTTCGAGCGCTGATTGTGCTTGTAGGTGACGACTTCCGCGTTCTGCACCTGGCCGACGCCATTGAACAGCTCGAAGAGATCGCTCTCGGTGGCGTCGAAGGAAAGATTGCCGACGTAAAGACGCGGCGTCGTCACTTCGATTGCTTCGGGTTTACGCGCTGGCCGCGGCTGTTGCTGTTGCTGCGGCGCACCATTCCGTCCTGTGACGGAAGGCTTCGTTTTTCCGTTGGTGAAAAGCGCTGTGATTATTTGCCAGAACGATTTCTTTTTTACCGGCGCTCTGGGGGTCGTTTGTTGAAAACGCGAACGACCATCGCCCCTTCGTCGGGAGGAGCCGCCGCGCGAACGCCGCGAATTTCTCCCGGATGAATGAGATTTCATATTGATCCTTAAGGTTTACCCAATTGTGGTTTGGGCGGAGCGCATCAAATGATGCACCGTCCGCGGCCGGCAAACCCCGAAGGATTTGCAGCTTGTTAGCGGGCTCGGCCGCTGGAAACTCCGCCCCATGCTGTCGGTAAAGATTCGAAAGGCAACCCGCACAAGTCCGCCAATGATCCATCAGAGATGCGATGATTCGCATCGCTCTTTCAAAAAAACTGGATCGTCGTAAAAAACGGGGAGCCGGAGTATCGAAACTGATTCCCGACATGTGTGAATAACTAATCTGTGCCGGTGTTGATTGCAAGCCCGCTCTCGAACCGCTTTCTTCCGTGGCGGCGGTCTATGATCGTCGCACTATCGAGACGGAATTTTGCGGCAGTCGGAGACGGCCGCGACAGAAATCGCTTAGCCGACGCAACGCTCGAACCAATCGACGAATTTCGGCAAACCGACTGCGAGTGATGTGGTTGGATTATAGTCGAGCAGCTTTCTCGCTTTGGAAATATCTGCGCAAGTAAGCGGCACGTCGCCTGGTTGTTCGGGAAGCTGATTGATCCGCGCTTTTTTTCCGACTGCGCTTTCAATTGCGGTGATCAAATCCCTCAACTGTACCGTTTCGCTTTCGCCAAGATTGAAGATGTCGAAAAGTGGTCCGTTATATTCGAGCGACGCCGTCACACCTTGGATGATGTCATCGATGTAGGTGTAATCGCGCCGCGTCGTGCCGTCGCCGAACTGATCGATCGTTTCGCCGGCGCGGATTTTTTTGGTGAATTGATGGATCGCCAAGTCAGGTCGTTGCCGCGCGCCGTATACGGTGAAAAAACGCAATGCAACGATACGCATTTGATAAAGATGCGAATAAGTCGAGCAGAGTAATTCCCCGGCAACCTTACTCGCTGCATATGGGCTGATTGTTTGCGTGATGTTCATCTCTTCGGAAAACGGTACTTTTTTCGAGATGCCGTAAACCGAAGAGCTCGACGCAAAGATGAAACGATCGATGCCAGTCGTGCGGGCGGCTTCGAGTAAATGCAGAGTGCCAATTACGTTCGTCTCGTAGTAAAGCCGTGGCTGATGGATGGAGGGCCGCACGCCGGCCCGCGCTGCCAGATGCGCGATAATGTCGAACTTCTCGCGATGAAATAATGTGCGCACGGCGTTCGCCTCGCGCAGATCTATTTGGTGGATACCGATTCGATCGGCGACCGCGGCGATGTTGTCGCGCTTGATCCGCGGATCGTAAAAGTCGTTAAAATCATCGAGAATGGAAACTTTATGGCCAAGAGCGAGCAACTTCTCGACAAGGTGCGATCCGATAAATCCCGCACCGCCTGTAACTAGGATACGCACGGCGCGACGGTAAAGATGAAGCGAAACGCGAGCAAGGGCAGAACACGTTTGGCCACGGCAATTCTTCTCGCCGTCGTATTTCTCGCTGCGTTATGCGGAACACTCTTCGTTCGTCTCAGGCCTGAGCTTGCACGAACGACAAAATTCGATCCGGCATTTTACCTTCCGTCGCCGCTCGAGCTGGCCTCTTTGCCGACGGCAACGCGTTTCGATTTTCCACTCGGGAATGAGAACGGCGCCTTTGCTTACAACGCCCAACGTTTTACCGAGAATCGCCACCTCGGCGATGATCTCAACGGCATCGGTGGAGAAAACAGCGATTTTGGCGATCCGATTTACGCTGTCGCCGACGGTCGCGTCTTACTCGCACGAGAAGGCGGGCCGGGTTGGGGGAATGTCATTATCGTCCTCCATGCGTATGAAGAAAACGGCGCGCGAAAATACATTCAATCGTATTACGCGCATGTCGAAACGATGCTGGTTGCTCCGCCGCAGGAGGTTCGTCGCGGTCAGCAGATTGCGACCGTGGGAAATGCGCATGGCCAATATTTTGCGCATTTGCATTTTGAGATGCGCGAATTTGTGACGCCATTCATCGGCCCAGGTTATCGCGCCGATACGCGTGGCTGGATAAATCCCAGCGAGTTCATCGCGAAACATCGCGGCGCTTCCGATGACGATATCGGCCGTCCGCCGATGTAGAGGCGCTTGTGGCAAGCGCCTGTTTATGGTTTCGGCGCTCGCCGCGGCGAGCGCCGCTACATCTCGCTAGGCTGGCGGATGCGCGAGCAGATACGCCCAATTCAAAAACAGGAGCATGATGACCAAAATCCGTACGACTTTCGTTTCCGTTCGCTTCCAATCTGCCAGCCGCAAGCGGGGCGCCCGCGTTACGAGAACGGCAAAAGCGTAGACATCAAACAACGCGATCGCACATAAACTTGCGAAGACGAGCGGATTAAAGAGTAAGGCGGCATGAAAATGTCCATGAATAAACTGGATCGTCGATCGAGTCGCGCCGCATGTGACACACGGGAGTCCGGTTAAATCGTGGAATGCGCAGCCAGGCCAGGGCAGCCGCAACGCAAACCATGCTGCGCCCGCAGCCAGCCCCGTTGCCGACACGCTTAGCCAGAGCAGTTCGTAATCGGTTTCGGCAGGTGCGAGTTGTTTCCAGCAGATTCGCATCGCGCGATCAATGATGGCCGGTCATTGCACCCAGCGCGCCAAACATTAATGCGAGGAGAAAACCACCGCCGCAGCAAACAATCACCGGCAGCACTATTGCCAATACCGCCCGGCCCACATCGGTCTCATGCGCGCGAGCCAAGCCGATGCATTCCACTATAAGTCCCCAAATGCCGGAAATCAGGCCGCCACAAAATGGAACGATGAGTAGCGGCTGCGTGGAGCCGCAGGCAAAACAGACAACGCGAAATGTCGTTTCGTAGGATCTCTTCGCGCCGCCCACCAGCATAAGACAGACATGGATGATGCCCGCGCCAATGAAAGTCCACACGGCAATAAAAAACGGCGCGAGAATGATCATGAAAACCATTCCGATTCCCGCACCGAACATCGCGCCGAGCGGATTGCTTCGGCTGCCCATCATGCCGAACGACCCAAGCGCAAGGGTGAGGAGAAGATAAACGATGATGCCGACGCTGCCGCCAACCACGGCGTAAATGAGTGGATCGATGAAATTGCCTTCCGTCCGCATCATCTGAAACGCTTCAACAGGCTTCGTCAAAACCAGGACCATGGTGTCGGTGAAAGCTTTCACAAACCCGAGTTGTCCCCGGTTTTCCCACGGCAAACCGGTTCGAGCAACGCCAGGGGCAGGCGCGAGTACTTCGCCACCGGGCGCAACGGTAGGTCCTGCTCCTGACGGCGGAGCTCCGATAGCTTCGGCGAATTCCGGAAATTGCGCGAGCGTTTGCCAGCTTGTCATTCCTTCGCGCCACCCCAGATCCGTTGGTGCGAAACGACCGGTGCGCAGGCCGGCTCGAACATCTTCCTCCGAAAAAATGCCCAGGCTGGTGGCGCCACGATTTACATTGATCATCGCCATAATGCTGACGTTTTTAAGGAAGCCTTCGCGGGAAGTCAACCGTTGTAGAGCCGCGTGGCCGGATCCTTAGGCCGTCATCCTAAGCGAAGCGAAGGACCTCACGAATGTCTTGCCCGAGAATGCGAGGTCCCTCGCTTACGCTCGGGATGACCGCGCTTCAGTCAACGCGATTTGGTGTCTCGACTTTCTCGAGCGCGCGCCAGAAATACCACGCGGCGACGGAGCGATAAGGACGGAATTTTTCTCCGAGCCGCAATAACTGTTTTGGCGTCGGCAATTTTCTGCGACCAAAAGTTTTCGCGAAACCTTTCTGCACGCCGTAATCCGACACCGGCCAGACATCCAATCGGCCGAGATCGAAAAGAAGCAGCATCTCTACGGTCCATCTTCCGATCCCGCGTACGGTCGTCAGCCGCTCGATGATTTCTTCGTCGCTCATCTTCGCCAGAGCGCGTCCGGTCGGCACGGTGCCGTCGAGAGTTTTCGCGGCCAGATCTTTCAAGGCGCGCGTTTTGGAACCGGAGAGACCCGCGGAGCGAAATGTTTCGTCGGGCGTGGCCAGAATCAATTTTGGATCGAGCCACTTTCGTCGCGGATAAAGGGCTTTGACGCGTCCCCAGATCGTCGCCGCGGCTTTACCGCTCAACTGCTGGTAAGCGATTGATTCCGCCAAAGCATCGAATGGCCTAACGAGTGGTGCGATGTTTTTCTCAAAGCGCCGCGCGCGCGCGATTAATTCCGCCATGCGCGGATCGGTCTTGGCGAGATGTTGTTCCGGTCTCAACGGCATGATGGCGGGACGTTAAGCGCGAAGGAAACAACGTCGCAAGCTGGTTCTGGATTCTGGGGAGCGCACGGGCCTCGCGTGCTCATTTCGGCGCCTCGCCGAAATGCGAGTTTACGGAGAGTTTGCGATGGCGCGTGCGCACGTGCGCTCCCCAGAGTGAAGATGCTGACGTTTAACAAATCCACTTTGTGCAGTTGGAACGAATGAGCTAGACGTTCCACGCACTAGTATGAAGAACCAACTCCGTTTGCTCTCACTCCTCAGCGCGCTTTCCTTCGTTGCGACCGTTTGGGGCGGGCCAGAGGAGCGATATGTCGAGGCAACGACGCAGCAGAGCGATAAAAAGGTCTCGCTCGATATCTTCAAGCTCGAGAGCGGTTACGTTTTCGAGAGCGACCTCAATCACGGCGGAAGTTTTGGCAAACAGGATTCGTTGCAAACCGAATTCGAATACGCGCACCGGTTTTTGCTTACCGGCCATTGGTACTTGCGGGCGGGATTTTCCTATGACCGTTACGATTTCGGAAATACGAGCGCTCCCGTTCCCGTTCACCTCCAAGCCGCCGCCGGGATCATCGGGATCGATTACATGCATAACGATGATGTTGGCGCATTCTTGTGGTTCAAACCCGGCATTTACACGGAAGAGCACATCGGGATTTCCTCTTTCGATGTGCCCATCACCGCCGGCCGGATTTTCAAATTGCAGGATGACAAACTTTATCTTCTCGTCGGCGCGCAATCATCATTTCTACGCGGTGGTTATCCAGTGTTTCCTTTTGCAGGCATCATCTGGATTCCGTGTGACAAATGGCGACTGATGATGGTCCCGCCCGAGCCGCGCTTGATTTATTCGCCGACGAAGCAACTCGACATCTGGTTCGGCGGCGAGATCGCCGGCGGGTCATTTCGCACCGATGATCATCAGGACATTCGTCCGATTAAGTTGAGCGGCGCACAGGTGGATTATGAAGATTACCGCGCTGGTATTGGCGTAAAGTATAGGCCGACCAACGGCTTCACGGTCGATCTCGGCGCCGGCTGCTCGATTGAGCGCGGATTCAAATTCCATCGCGCAGGCGAGAATTATCGCACTGATCCCGCTCCGTATCTGAAGCTTGAATTCAAGGCGAAGTTCTAGATCGTTGTAGCGCGGCGGTCTGTGACCGTCGTAATTCTTTCTCCCAGAATTAATGCGACGGTCGTAGACCGCCGCTACAGATAAAGTGATATCGCAACTACTACGCCGCCGGTTTCAAATTTTCGCGGTCGCATGCTTGCTCGGCAGCTCTTCCGCATCCGCCTTGGCCGGCGGCATCGAGCAGATCAGGCCGATCTCGAATTTGCCCGAGATCGATCTGACCAAACTCGAACAAGGCGAAGTTCTCGGCGTTCGTGGACCGAATGGAAATTTTCCGCGCGGAATCTACGCGGAGAGTTGTTACTTCATTCACGCAACCGTTCCCGTTGTCGGCGCAAAGTTGTTGCACTGGAATTCGGCAAAACATCCCGAGCTGGAGATTTCAGCATTGCGGGAATTCCGTTGGCCGGCGCCGGCTAACGCCTGGGATGCGCTGGCGCTGAAATCTTCACGGCGCGAGGACCAGTGGCTCACGGACCGCACGTGGCAGTTGCGGTCGGTCGCGGACGCAAAAACCGATCTGCACGTCTCGAGTGCTGACATTGCTTCTTTCCAGGAGATGGCCCGACGTGTGCCGCAAAATCCCTCAACACAACAGCGCGATGGAATTGTGAATGCCTTTTGGCGAAAATTATTGCGTTCGCGTGATGATGCTCTCGCCCACGGCGGCCTTGCCGCGGTGCCTTCCTATTCAGCCGACGGCGTTGAAATCGCGGCGCGGCCAGAGCTCGACTCGTTGCTGCGACAGACGCCGAAAATCGCTGCGCATTTTCGCGCGCTAACTGGCAGCGCACCCTTCAAGCCTGGTCCCGGCGCAAATGTAGAGATCGTTCCCTATTGGCAAGCGGCGCGCGCGCGGGGTCATACTAATTTACACGCTGCGTTTTTTGTTGGCCGCAAAGGAACATCGTCATGGCAACTGGCCGATTGCACTTACTACGTCTCCGATACCTACTTCATGTCGATCACGCTTTACGAATTGTTTCCACAGGATAAAGGGACACTCGTTTGGCAAATCGATTTTGCGTCCGCGCCATTCCGTTCGTTCACCGGCGGGCTGGATCGGCTTTTCGCGGGTGGCGAAATGGTCAAAGAGGCGGCGAGAGCGGCGAAGCTTTTCCGAGGAGACGTCCAAAAGAATGAATAGCGTTCTCGGAGAGCCTGAAGGCAACATCCGTTCATTGCGCCTAACGAATGGTAGAATTTGCTCTTGCGCGGACGGCAAGAAATCAAGGAGCGGCGCTTTTTAAGCGCCGTTATTTTAGTTCGGCGGTTGAAAACCGCCGCTCCTTGATGGCAACATTTTTTGCTGCGCCTAACGGATATTCGTTAGTCTTCGGTCTTCGCCATACGGGAATACTTCAAGAATTTCTCCAGCCCGGAGTTTTCCCTGCAGTTCGCGCCAAAAATCCGCAGCGAACAAATCGGCGTGCTGCTCGAACAATGCCGTGCGCGCGGACTCCGGAAGCCCGAGGAAGCGTGGAAACTCTTCAGGAAAAATATCGTTGTCGCGCACGGAGAACCACGGCTCGGCCGACATTTCTTCCTCGTATGTCGTCGCCTGCGGGAGATCGCGAAAATTACAATCGGTCAGGAATGTCAATTCATCGTAGTCGTAAAAGACAACGCGATCGTGCCGCGTAACGCCAAAATTTTTCGTCAACAGATCGCCCGGAAAAATGTTTGAGGCGGCAAGGTCCTTGATTGACTGGCCATAATCGCGTCCGGCTTTCGCCTGCGCGCAGGATTCGTGTTCTGCGAAGAAAAGATTCAGGGGACGAACGCGGCGCTCCACATAGGCCTGCCCGATAACCACATCGTCACCATCTAATCGCACGGTCGCAGCCGCATTTTGACGCATGTCTTCGAGCAGCGCCGGTTCAAATCGATTTCGCGCAATGCGCAAATGTTCGAACTCGTGCGCTTCAACGAGGCGTCCACCGCGATCGTGCTCGAAAACGAGACGATATCTCCGCATCACATCGGCTCGGCTCGCATCTTTCGGATAATCGAAGCGATCCTTGATCAGTTTGAAAACGACATCGTAGCTCGGCAACGTGAAGACGAGCATCACCATTCCGGGAGTGCCTTCCGCGATGGCAAAACGGTCATTCGAATTTTTGAGGTGCGCGACGAAGTTCCGGTAGAACTCGGTCTTGCCGTGTCGCGGATGACCGATGGAATTGTAGAGATCGTTCAGGCGTTTGCGCGGCATGAGCAAACGCAGATAACGCACGAGATCGTAAGGACGCCTCGATTCGACGCGAAAGTAAGCGCGCGTAAAGGAGAACAGAATGGCGAGATCATTTTCGCCGATAAGGATGGCGTCGAGTGCGACGCCCTCGTCATTTTCGTGACGTAAACAAAATGCCACTGCCAGGGGTTCGTCTTCGTTGCGAAAAACCCGGCCAACCAAATACGCTCCGCGACCGCGATAGAATGCACTGCCGATCATCTCGAGCTTCCAATTCGAAGCGGGCATTGAATCGGTTGGCGTAAATGCAGCTTGAATGCGCAGCGCGCCCAGCCGCGTTGCTTCGGAAAGATTGCGCCAGCATTTCTCCTCAAAACCGCCGCCTTCCGCATCCGTCGCCATTTGCCTGAGCAGCTCCGGCAACGAATTGCCGGAATAACGCCGTTGAACATCCGTCCGCGCACTCGTCGGAGGCGCATCGAAGTCGGTATCCACAAACTCGATCGATTGATCGACGCCTTCAGTGGCAAAAACGCGACGCGTCAGTGAATTAAAAAAGCTCTCCGCGATTTCCCATTCCGAAGAATCCGCGATGAGCGAAGAATAGACTGCCTTGATCGCAGCCCACACGCTTCGATCGGAGAGACGCTCGCCCATAAGATCTCTGATCCGACTCGTAAGACCATCGAGCACCGCGCTGTAAAGTTTGAGGCGCTCTGTCGCATCGGCATACGATTCGACCCATGCGCGGGCGAGAAAGCGTGCGCGCGCGCGTCGCGTGATTTGGTGAAAGCGTTCCTGGTAATCGAGAAATGACTGGCGCGCAGTTTGCGCGCAGAGCGCAGCGAGACGGCTGTCGGTTAGCGCTGCGGCGGAGGATGAAGCGGATTCGTCCACAGATTACACAGATTTACACAGATTAGCCGGCGAAGATGTAGTTTCAGAAAATCTGTGAAAATCGGCGAAATCTGTGGAGCAATTTCGTCTGGCTTAATGAAACTGTTCCTCTTCGGTGGAACCGTGTAACGCCGTGGTCGAAGATTGTCCGGCTGCGATTACCTGCGCGACATCGTCGAAATAGCCGGTGCCGACTTCGTGTTGATGTTTTGTCGCGGTGTAGCCTAACGACTCAGCGGCGAATTCGGCTTCCTGCAATTCGGAATACGCTTCCATCCCGCGATCCCGATATCCGCACGCGAGGTTGAACATGCTGTAATTGAGCGCGTGAAATCCCGCAAGCGTGACGAATTGGAACTTGTATCCCATGGCGCCGAGCTCCCGCTGAAATTTTGCGATCGTCGCGCTATCGAGTTTTTTCTTCCAATTGAATGAGGGCGAACAATTGTAGGCCAAAAGTTTGTCGGGAAATTGCGCATGGAGGCTATCGGCAAATTTCTTTGCCTCGTCGATATTCGGCGCCGCCGTCTCACACCAAATCATGTCCGCGATGGGTGCGTAACTGAGCCCGCGCGCAATCGCCTGATCGATTCCCGCGCGCACGCGATGAAATCCTTCCGGTGTTCGCTCGCCGGTGAGAAAAACGCGGTCGCGTTCGTCCGCATCAGTCGTTAGGAGCGCAGCCGCGTTTGCGTCGGTCCGCGCAAGAATAACAGTCGGAACATTGCTGACATCGGCGGCAAGCCGCGCCGCGGTCAAATGTGCCAGGGCGGTTCGCGTGGGGACAAGAACCTTGCCGCCCATGTGTCCGCACTTTTTTTCACTCGCAAGTTGATCTTCGAGATGCACGGCAGCAGCGCCGGCCTCGATCATCGCTTTCACTAATTCGAAGACGTTGAGCGGTCCGCCAAAGCCTGCTTCGGCATCCGCAACGATGGGAACGAACCAATCGATTTTGTTTTGGCCTTCGGAATGGTCGATCTGGTCGGCGCGTTGCAACGCCTGATTGATTCGCTTCACCACCGCCGGGACGCTGTTCGCCGGATACAAACTTTGATCCGGATACATGTGGCCCGAGAGATTTGCATCCGCAGCGATCTGCCAGCCGCTAACGTAAATCGCCTTCAAACCGGCCTTCACTTGCTGAACCGCCTGATTGCCGGTGAGCGCGCCCAGCGCATTGATGAACGGCTCGGTTTGCAAAGATTGCCAGAGTTTCTCTGCGCCTCGACGCGCGAGGGTGTGCTCGACCACGACGCTGCCGCGCAATCTCTCGACATCGCCTAACGAGTAATTGCGCACCACGCCATTCCATCGCGGATTGTTGTCCCAATTCGAGGTGTTAATTGAGCTTTTCATATCCCGGGAGCGTCAAAAATTCGACGAAGTTATCGTCGGTCGTGATCTTGTCGAACAATTCACGCGCAGATTCGAATTTGCTCGCCGCAAATCGCTTCTCGCCGATCTGCTCTTTAATTTTTCCAAGTTCGTCATCAAGCACAGTGCGAAACAATTCCTTCGTCACTTTCCGGCCGTCATTCAGCGTTCCGTGTGCATGCCGAATCCATTGCCACACCTGCGCGCGGGAGATTTCCGCTGTTGCCGCGTCCTCCATGAGATTAAAAATCGGCACCGCTCCGTGACCGCGCAGCCAGGCTTCGAGATATTGCACGCCCACGCTCACATTGGTGCGCAGGCCATTTTCCGTGATCGGTTCTGATGGTCCAAACTGAAGCAAATCGCTGGCCGTGACCTGCACGTCATGGCGTTTTTTTTCGATTTGATTTGGCTGCGGCATCACGGCGTTAAAGGCATCCATCGCGAGCTGAACCATTCCCGGATGCGCGACCCACGTGCCATCATGGCCATCGCGCGCCTCGCGCTCTTTGTCGGCGCGCACTTTTGCGAACGCTTCTTCATTCGCTTTCGGATCGTTCTTCACCGGAATCTGCGCTGCCATTCCGCCCATCGCGAAAATTTCACGCCGATGACACGTCTTGATGCAAAGCAGCGAATACGAATGCATGAAGTGCGTCGTCATCGTAATGAGCGCGCGATCGGCCAGCAAAAAATCGCGTTTGTTACGGAACTTCTTGATGCACGAAAAAATGTAATCCCAGCGGCCGCAATTCAGGCCGGCAGAATGATCGCGCAGCTCGTAAAGGATCTCATCCATTTCAAACGCAGCCGGAATGGTTTCGATCAAAACGGTCGCGCGAATTGTTCCTTGAGGAATGCCGAGTTCGTCCTGCGCGAGTTTAAAGACATCGTTCCAAATGCGCGCTTCAAGATGGCTTTCGATTTTCGGCAGATAAAAATACGGACCGCTTCCGCGCGCGATGAGTTCCTTCGCATTGTGGAAAAAATACAAACCGAAATCGAACAGCCCGCCCGAGATCGGCTGGCCGTCGATCAACACATGCTTCTCCACAAGATGCCAGCCACGCGGGCGGACTAGGAGCACCGCAACTTTTTCGCCTAACCGATATTCTTTTCCCTCCGGGTTGGTGAAAGTAATCGAGCGCCGAATCGCATCCCGCAGATTGATTTGGCCTTCGACCATGTTCTGCCACGTCGGCGAATTGGCGTCTTCAAAATCGGCCATGAAAATCTTCGCGCCGGAGTTGAGCGCATTGATGACCATCTTGCGATCGGTCGGCCCGGTGATTTCCACGCGGCGATCGCGCAGGTCCGGCGGAATCGGTCGCGCATTTCCAATCGCCTTCGCGGATCTCTTTTGTTTCCGGCAAGAAATCGAGGGCCTCACCCCGGTCGAGCGCTGCTTGCCGCTCCTCGCGCCGCCGTAACGCTTCCAATCGCCGCGCATTGAATTCACGCTGCAACTTCGCGACGAACATGAGCGCCTCGGTCGTGAGAATTTCGCCAAACTCGGGCGTGACTTCACCGAGCAGTTCGACGCCCGATGGAAATTTGATTTTCTGCATCATAAGTTGCGTGTCGCGTCACAAGTCTGGGGAGCGCACGCGCCTCGCGTGCCGATTGCGGCGCCTCGCCGCAATCCTACAGATGAGAAGACCGTCGCGCGAGGGCGCACGACTGAGCACGCGAGGCGCGTGCGCTCCCCACAAGTCAATATTCGATGCTGGGCAGTTGCATGTGGTCACTGTTCAATTCGTTTCAAAAGAAATGCGGCTCCGACAAAAGTGATTAACACGCCGAAACAGAGCGCGGCGAGATCAATCGTGAGATAAGAAAAATCGGCGCGATACAAATTCACGAGGCGGAAAGCGCGGCAAAAGTGAGTGAGGGGAAACAGTTCGGCAAAGTAGCGGATCAATTTGGGAAGCTGATTTAACGGCGCGAATGCACCGGAAAGAACGAAGACAGGCAGAAGAAAGAAAACGGAAAATTGAATGGCCTGCGTTTGCGTGCGGGAAAAGGCCGAGATGAGAAGGCCCAGGCCTAACGAGCACAGCAGAAACAGCAGGCAGATGACCCCAAGAATCGTGTGCTGGTGAAACTTGACGTGAAAATGCCAGCCCATCAGGAGGATGATCATGAGAATGAGGAGAATGGAGATCGCGAGGTAGGGCAGGATTTTTCCGATCACGATTTCGCTGCGACGTAACGAAGTGACCATTAATTGATACAGCGTTCCCGATTCGCGCTCGCGCGCGATCGTGCACGCCATCAGTGTGACGGTAAGCAATTGCAGAATCAGGCCGATAACGCCCGGCGTGACGTATTCGATGAAACGAGATTTCGGATTGTAAAGAACCTTGGATTTTACCGTCCACGGCGTCATGGCAGAGACAAATTGTTTGCGGATTTTTTCCGGAAGTTTCTTGGCCAGATCGAAAACTTCTTCCGGTAGCTCGTCGATCATGACCTGGCGCTCGTCCATTTGGAATTTGCCCAGCGTCTCCTGCAGACTTCCTTCCAATTGTTGTGCGGTGTTGGTGTCCGCGCCGTCGAGGTAAAGAGGCATCGGTTTCGGATCGCCTTTGTCCAGACTTGCGCTCCAACCGGGCGGGACGATCAAGGCCGCTTTCACACCTTTTCCAAGCAGATCGGTCTCGCCTCCGACCTGCGGCGATTGCAGGCGCCAGGCAAAAGTCTTATCCGTCAGGGCAAGATCGACGAAGCGCTGACTGCGCGGCGTTTTATCGGCATTAATCAAGAGCGCCGGAACATTGGTGAGATCGCCGATCTCGAAAGCATGGCCGAAGATTAATGTGAAGACCGGCGGCAAAATCAGCAAAAGAACAAGAACGCGGCGATCGCGATAAATGTGCAGGAACTCTTTGTAGGCTACGCTCCCGATTGCGCCTAACGAGGGTATTCTCATTGCGGTAACGGTTTGAGTAAAGTGGTGTAGCCCTGCGAATAGGCGGTGAAAACGTCCTCCATATCGGCTTCGACCCAGCGTTCGCCGAGCCATTTGATATTGGGACACGGCCAATGTTGTTTCCAATGGGCGAGCAATTTTTCGGGCTCGGCGGCATAAAGGCGCAGGCTTCCACTGCGCAGCGAAACGCCGAGAATATTCGGCTCCTCCCGCAGCCTAACGAGCGCTTCCATGACCGGCTCCGCGTCGATTTCCAAAAGTTTCGTGTTGAAACTTTCTTTCAATGCGCGCGGCGAAGCTTTCGCGAGCAGATGTCCGCGCTCAATAAAACCAACTTCGGTGCAACGTTCCGCTTCATCCATATAATGCGTTGTGACAAAGATAGTGATTCCGTCGTGGCTCAAGTCGTAGAGTAAATCCCACATCTGCTGCCGATGCACCGGATCGAGTCCCGAGGTTGGTTCATCGAGAAAAAGTAGCGGCGGATTGTGCACGAGCGCGCAACCGAGCGCGAGCAGTTGGCGCATGCCGCCGGAAAGAGTGCCAGCTGGCGTGTCGCGATTTGCTTCCAGATCGGTCAAGCGCAGCAGATTGTTGATTCGCTTTTCCAGTTCCCCGCGCGGCACGCGGCACGCGCCACCAAAGAAACGCATGTTTTCGAGGACGGTAAGATCTGGATATAAACTGAAACGTTGCGCGACATAACCGAACTTCGTCCGCACGTCGCGGCGTTGTTTCCAAACATCCTTGCCGGCGACTGTCGCTTTGCCTCGCGTGGGACTGGTCAACCCGCAAAGCATTCGCATTGTCGTCGTCTTGCCTGCGCCGTTAGCTCCGAGAAAACCAAAGATGGCGCCAGAATCGATAGAAAACGAGAGGTCTTCGACCGCGTGTACGTGGCCGTAGAACTTCGATAATCGATCGAGCACTATGACGGGTTCACTCATGAGAAATACTTGTTCGTTAGCGGAGTTTGCAACGGAAGCACTATGGGATAGATGTGGTTTCTTCAAAATGGAAACGACATATCACCGCGGTTTACCCGTCATTCTGAGTTTGTTTTTCGGGGCCACAATCTGCTTTGGAAATTCGATCGCCAGGGCCGATCCGGTCTCGGAAATGGCGAGCTTTTCCGTTTTTGGAAATGTCGATCTCGCGCAACTGGCCGCTACCGATCTGAAAACGGCCCACGGTCCGCCGATGAACAATCCGCGTTTTCTTTCGGTGCAAAGTTGCTACGTCGTGCCCCGATCGCCGGCGCAGGAGATCGCGGCAATGCGGAAATGGAATCCCACGTCGCATCGCGAGCTGAAGGTTTATTTGCATTCCGACATTCCCGGTTCCGCCAGTCCGGAAAATTTTTCGCGCTTGCGCAATGCGCCAGACAACGACGCCGTGCGCTCGCTCGTGGACAAAACAAAAAAACTTTCTTCCGATCTTCAGATCAGCAAGGAAGAGGCAAAGAAATTTACTCCGGCAAATGATAGCGGCGGCGCGATGCCGGCATCAGTTGCTTCGTTTTGGATGAACGTGTTGAGCGGTCGCGCGCGGGCTTTCGCTTCGGGTGGCACAGCAGCGGAGGCGCCATACGATCATACGGGGCAAGCCATTCGGCCTAACGAGGAATTGAATGGTCTCTTACGCGAACAGGGAAAAATCCGTCAGCAATTTTCTTCGTTCCTTGGCAACACCGGAATCGGTCACGGCGCTGGTGGAAAGCCGGAGATGTATTGGGAATTGCTCTCGGCGGACGACGAGGGTGTCGTGACTTTGGGCGCGGCTTATAACCGCGCTGGCCCGGGTGGAACTTATCAGGCGGCGGATACGCTGTATTATGCGAGCGGCGGTTATTACGTCTCGCTGACACTTTTTCAGATGTGGCCAATCGTGGTTGGCGGGAAACCGTCCACATTGGTCTGGCGCGGTGATTTCGTTTCCGCCGCGCAGTTAGCCACGCTTGCACGGCGTGGAACGGCTCGCTTCCGAATCGGCCATGATGAAAGACATCACAAAAGCCGTGACATTCTATCGGCGCGATACATCATCGGGCCGTTAGTCGCTCTGGAACCGATGAAATCTTCGCCGCGCCGTTTGGCGCAAATTATTGTTTGCTCGTTCGGCGTAGTTGTCTGCACGCGTTTGTTTGCAGGAGATGGGAAGGAGGTTCTGACTTCGACAGAACCCTCGACCTACACCGAGCCTGCGCCGCAATTCCGTTTCTCTGCCGAATTCAACGTTGAAGAGACATACATCGGAGAGTCCGATGTCGCGCGTGGCCGGCATCATGTGAATGATTTTGATGAAAGCAATACGCTCGTGAGTTTCGTGTTCACGCCGCGAGTCTCCTTCGGCATCCTGCGACTCGGCGCAGCCTACGAAAGATATTCGTTCGGATTCGATAATGGGTGGCCGTTGCCGAACACGTTGCAGGCAGCCAATCTCGTTGTCGGACTCGACACGCAATTTTCCGATTCCATTCTCGTACGCATCGAAGCGCAGCCCGGCATTTACGGAGCGGGAATGGACGATCTTGAGTGGGATGACGCGAACATTCCTTTCGTCATCGGCGGGACGTATATTTACAGCCCGAACCTGCAATTCGTTCTTGGCGTCGGCGTCGACGTGAATCGCAAATATCCGGTTGTGCCCGGCGGCGGCATTCGGTGGAAAATGTCATCGCAGTGGGTGCTCAACGCGGTGCTGCCGAAACCGCGACTCGAGTATGAATTGAATTCCAGTTTCACACTTTACGCTGGCGCGGTGATCAAGAGTCAGACGTTTCGTATGAGTGATGATCAGGGCTCGTCAGGTGGGTTGCCCGAACTCGACCGCGCAGTTCTTAATTATACCGAAGTGCGTACGGGCTTGGGATTCGAATGGAAAATCACCCCCGAAATTACGTTAAGCGCCGAAGGCGGCTATTTGCCCTACCGAGAGTTCGATTTTCACCGGACGGAAGTTCGTTACCATCACGAACAGGGCGCGCCTTACGGAACCATCGCCCTGCACGGCGCTTTCTGATTTGTCGTTTTTCTGTAGCGGCGGTCTATGACCGTCGCATTCTTTTCGCCGTCACGACGCTGCTCGAGAAACAAGTGCGACGGTCATAGACCGCCGCTACAGAAGAGATCAGTAGAGATCGCTGCGGCGATGTTCGAAAACGGGCATGCGCTGTCGTACGTCAGCAATCACTTCCACCGATAACTCGGCGTTGATGAGCTCTTCGCGATCCGTCGAGCCCGCGGCGATTGTTACGCCGTATGGATCGATGATCGCGGAAGATCCGCAGAATGGCACACGATCATCCTTGCCGACGCGGTTCGACAAAATCACGTAACTTTGATTTTCGATCGCGCGTGCCACGGCCAACGTGCGCAAATGTTCCACTCGCGGAAATGGCCAGGCTGAAGAAATGAGGAAGACATCGACATTCTTTTTCGCGGCAAGAGTTCGATACAACTCCGGGAATCGAAGGTCGTAGCAAATGCTAAGACCAAAATGAAACCCGGCGAAAGCGAAACTGGTCAGCTCGTTGCCGCGGGAAAAGCATTTCTGCTCGTCAATGGGCGCGAGAGCGAAGAGATGACACTTCCTGTATTTAGCCACGATTTCGCCATTCGCATCGATCATTACCTGCGAGTTGTAGATGGTTTCCTCCGCGCGCTCAGAAACGCCGCACACAATCGCGATGGAAAATTTCTTCGCCATTTCCTTCAGACTGGGAACCGCGCCCCTGGTCCATTCCGTCGCGCATTTTTGAATAACCGGCAGCGAATAGCCGGTATCGGTCATTTCCGGAAAGACGATGAGCTCGCTGCCGGCATCTTTCGCACGCGAAACGAATTCGCGAACCTTGTTGAGGTTCGCGTCCAGATCGCCCAGGACGCACGCGATTTGAGCAACAGCAATCTTCATCAACTTCGTCAATTCTAACGCAAAGATTTATCAAGTCGTCCGATCTTCCGTGTTTCCGGCCAATACTTTGCGACACCAAGCACGACCAGGATCGTACCGATCCCGCCAGCAACAACGGAGACAACAGGACCGAATAGGGCAGCCGTTAATCCCGATTCGAGCGCACCAAATTCATTTGAGGTGCCGATAAAAATATTATTCACGGAAGAGACGCGACCACGCATTTCGTCGGGAGTGATGAGCTGCACGATCGATCCGCGAATGATCACGCTCACGCTATCGAACGCGCCGGCGAGAAAAAGCATCCCTAACGAGAGCCAGAACGCTTTCGATAATCCGAAAATGATGGTGGCGATTCCAAATCCAGTGACACACCAGAGAAGAGATTTACCGGCATGACGCATCGGTGGGAGATAAGCGACGACCAGAGCCATGATGAATGCACCAACCGCCGGCGCCGCGCGCAGCCAGCCGAGCCCGATCGGTCCAACGTGCAGGATTTGATCGGCGAAAATCGGCAGCAAGGCTGTCGCCCCGCCGAGCAGCACCGCGAACAAATCGAGCGTAATCGTTGCGAGGATGACATTCTTGCTAAAGACAAAACGCATTCCGGCCATGACACTTTGCCATGGCGTTTCGGTGCTGTGATTGCGTTTTTGCGTGCTGCGACGAATCGGCAGAATCAGGAGGAAGAATATGAAAGCAGTCACGGCGTCGATCGCATAGACCTGCGCGAAACCGACCTTGGCCACAAGCAGACCGCTGATGCCTGGTCCTACAACCGAACCGATTTGAAAAACACTGCTGTTCCAGGTGACCGCATTGGAAAAAACGTCGCGCGAAACGAGCGTTGGGAAAAATGAAGTGCGCGCCGCCCAGCCGAATGTTCGCACGGTGGCGCCAAGAAATAGCAGCAGATAAATTATCGGAACCGAAGCATCGTCGAAATGAAAAGCGCGATTGTGATGCTCGAAGACCGACGCGATTGCGGTTAGCGCTCCATTAGTGTGACGCAAGATCGGCCACGCCGGAATTGCGAGATGCTTCCAGGAAACGAGCGCAAGAGCAGCAGATAATATTGCGCTCAGGACCTGCGAAATCGCGATGATGCGTTTGCGGCTGAATCGATCGGCGAGATGCCCCGCTGGAAGTGAGAGCGTGACGATCGGAATGGCAAAGACCAGGCCGACAAGACCAAGCGCAGTCGCCGAATGCGTGCGCGCATAGATTTCCCATTCCACCGCCACGGCAAGCATTTGCCGGCCGATGATGGAGAGAAGATTACCCGAAGTGAAAAGGCTGAATCCGCGCGACCGAAAAGCGGCGTAAGGATCGTGTGCGCGCTTTTCCGGAATGATCGCTCCCGGCCGCTGACCGGTTGGTGACTCGTATTCGTTAGGCGTGGGATCGTCTTGTTGCGACATGTTCGAGCGCGTTGCCCGGCACACGCACGCGAAATTGTAGAATCGGTCGCCGACGACGCAACCTCGCTGCGTTCGACATCGAGCGGTAATTCCGCTACAGATCAACTCGCAATTTTTCAGCGCCCGTAGCTCAACTGGATAGAGCTTCTGACTTCGGATCAGAAGGTTGGGGGTTCGAATCCCTCCGGGCGCGTAGTTCCGG
>CAWGQU010000011.1:0-58894 GCA_963824795.1 uncultured Verrucomicrobiae bacterium
ATCTGCGTCGCGCCGAATTTGCTGAACGGCTTCCGCGACCTCCTTCTCCGGCGAGGGCGCGATGCTGATGATAACGAATTTGCTCGTTGGCGTATTGCTGCGCTCCGCCGTTGAGTTGATTGGCACCAGCACGTTGGTTTCGGGAAAGTACGTCGCGGTGCAGCCACGCGGAATCTCGAACGGCGCTACGAGAAAATGTTTCGCCACGCGTTCTTCGTTGTCACCGTAGTGACTGGTGAGATCGACGAGCTGTCCTTGTTGTAAACCTGCTTCTCTCAAGTCTTGCGGATTCATGAAAATCACGCGCCGGCCGTTGTAGATGCCGCGATAACGGTCATCGAGGCCGTAGATCGTCGTGTTGAACTGATCGTGCGACCGAATCGTCATCATGATGTATTGGCCGGGCCCGACTTCGTTGCGCGCGATCTGTGATAAGACGAATTTTGCCCTGCCGATGTCGTTATTGAATTGCCGTTTGTCGCGCGCCTCGTTAGGCAAATAAAAAATGTCGCGATGAATGCGTTCGTTGAAATTCTCGAAACCCGGGATGACGTCCTCAATGTGATCGCGAATGCGATCATAGTTTGCGTTGAGGTTTTCCCAATTGACGGTCGAACGACTACCGAGCGTTGCGCGCGCCAATCGGCAGATGATTGTGACCTCGCTCAGTAGCTGATCGCTCGCCGGCGCGACATGTCCGCGCGACGGACTGATGACGCCCATCGAATCCTCGACCGTGACAAATTGATCGCCGCTCGCCTGTCGATCGGTTTCCGATCGGCCAAGGCACGGCAGAATGAGCGCGATCTCGCCGGTGATGAGATGGGCGCGATTGAGCTTGGTGGAAACATGCGCAGTCAGGCGACAATTCGTTAGGGCAACGGCCGTAAATTCCGTGTCCGGCGTGGCCGAAAGAAAATTCCCGCCCATTCCGAGAAAGAAACGAATCTTCCCTTCGCGCATCTGCTTGATCGTCTCGACGGTATCGGTTCCGTGCTCGCGTGGCGGTTGGAAACCAAATTCACTGGCGAGTTTATCCATGAACTTGTCGTTCATTCGTTCCCAAATGCCCATGGTTCGATCTCCCTGAACGTTCGAGTGTCCTCGCACCGGACAAGGTCCCGCGCCCGGCCGTCCAATGTTGCCGCCGAGTAGCAGGAAGTTCATCACTTCCTGAATGGTGGCGACGGCGTTCTTGTGCTGCGTCAATCCCATCGCCCAGCAGCAAATGATGCGTTTCGATTTCATCGCGATCTCGGCCGCGGCGCGAATCTGTTCGTGCGTCAATCCGCTGGAAACGAGAATGTCATCCCAATTGGTCGCGCGCAGATGCGCGACAAATTCGTCGAAGCCGATGGTGAACTTCTCGATGAACTCCCGATCGAAAATGCTGCCGGGATTCTTTTCCTCCTCGGCCAGCATTTCTTTCATGATGCCGCGCATCGTCGCCATATCGCCATTGATGCGAACCGGCAGCCAGAGATCAGAGAGTGGCGTGCCCTTATCGAGAATCATCTTCACCGGGTAGGCCAGCGGGTTCCGATATTCCTGCGGGTTCGGATTAACGACACTCATCAGTCCCGGCTCAGGCAGAGGATTGATCGCAACGATTTTCGCGCCGTTCTCTTTCGCGTGCTCGAGGCTCGTGAGCATGCGCGGATGATTGGTTCCCGGATTTTGTCCGAGAATGAAAATGCAATCGCACTTCTCGAAATCCTGCAGCGTCACGCAGCCTTTGCCGATGCCGATCGCTTCGTTGAGCGCAGCGCCGCTCGATTCGTGACACATGTTCGAGCAATCCGGCAGATTGTTCGTGCCGAATTGGCGCGCAAAAAGTTGATACAGAAACGCAGCTTCATTGCTCGTGCGCCCACTCGTATAAAACGCGGCTGCGTTCGGCGCCGGTAGCGCTTGCAGCTCGCGCGCCAACAGCGCGAACGCATCGTCCCACGAGATCGGTTCGTAATGCGTGCCGCCTTCGCGCTTCACCATCGGATGCACCAACCGGCCCTGGAGTTCCAACCAGTGATCGCTCTCTTTCTGCAAATCCGCGATGGAGTGCTCGCGAAAAAAATCCGGTGTGATGTGTTTCGTTGTTCCTTCGCTCGCGAGCGCCTTCACGCCGCTCTCGCAAAACTCGAACATATGCCGGTGATCGTCCGGACTCGGCCACGCACAACTCTGGCAATCGAATCCGTCCTTCTTGTTTACCGACAGCCAGCTGCCGAGGCCGCGGCGGACGCCCATCTCGCGCAATGTAAACTTCGCGCTGGCCACGATCGCTTGCATACCCGCCGCGACCTTATGCGGTTTGGTGATTTCGGCCTTGTCGGTTTCGAACGGCGGCTGTGCTCCAGGCGTATCGTTAGGCGTGTTTTCCATTTGGGTCCCGCTTTAATAAAGCGAGTTGGGTCCCGCCAGCAATCGACCCTATCGCTTCCTCTTTACGCTGCACCTGTTGGGAGACGTGCGGCGACTTCAGGCGCGATGCCGCCGCGCAAGATCACGCGCGCAATTTTCGGATCGCCCGCTTGCAAGGTGAGAATGCGAATGCCGAAAAGTGTTTTGTCATCGGTGATGCGCAATTGCGACCATGGAATCAGCAACGGCGGATGACCGGCACTGAGCATTTTTGGAAAGGCGAGATACAGGCCTTCATCGGTTCCCGCAGCACGAAGCAAGTTTCGCATTTGCACCAAACCAATTGTCCCGACACCGCCGTTTTGTCTTTTGTTGACGTGAGCTGGTTCGCTTGAAGCTGGAAAACGTTGGGCGAGCGCATACCAGCCGGTAATGCGCGCGTCGAGGAGAAATATTCCGACCATGAACATGAGAAAAAACGCCACCATTAACAGCGCGAAAAAAACCCTGAGAATGGGCGACGGTCGCCATGGCATGGTTGTACCACGCTCGCTCAGCATCTCCTTCACCGCCCGATAGCGGCCAGATGACCATTTCGTGTTTTCATGCTGCATCGACGCGATGCCGGCGACGGATATTCCCGCCGGAACGGAGATTTCATTTCCTTGTCCGGGATAAAAGTTGAGCGGCAGATAATCGTAGGGCGCAACGGTCACCGCATTTGGATTTGCGCCGTGATCGAGCAACCACCGTGCGCACTCCGTTTTCCCGGCAAGCATGGCGAAATGCAACGGCGTGAGTCCTGCATTGTTGCGCGCATCGACGACTTTGAAGCCGGCGCGAAAAAGAATTTCCAAATGATGCGGGCTGTCTTCCGCCGCGTAGTGCAAGGCATTATTCCCGTGCTTATCGAGTGCGATCCAGTTCGCGCGGGCGGCGAGTAATTTCTCGGCGGCGTCTGAATGCGCGACCAGTAGCGGCGTGCGCCCAAAATCGTCCGTTACTTCAACGAGCGCGCGATGCTTGAGTAATTGCTCTGTTCGTTCTCCATATCCGCGCCACGCCGCCCAATGCAGCGCCGTCATTCCCCATGGGCCCTTCGTTTGAACGCTGGCGCCACTATCCAGAAGCAACTCGATGATTTCCTCATGAACAGGAGAGCGACCCTCAATCGCGAGAAACAGCAATGGTTTGTCATCCGGTCCGAGAGGAAATGGTTTTCCGGTTGCGCGCCATTGCTCGATGAGCTCTTTCGTTTTCCCGAGATCGCCTTCGCTCACAGCTGTGACTAATTGCTTGCCTAACGAATCATCCGCAACACGCAGCAAAAGTCGTGAGCCACAGCAACCCGACAATGGTCGCCGCTTTCACTGTCGCCCCATGAAATACATGCCCGCGATGAGCAGCACCATGCCACCGATATTTGCCGGACGGATCGGCGTTCCGTAGACGAACAATGCGATGAGCGCAGCCCAGATAAAAGTCGTCGCGTAGATGGGGTAGAGCACCGTCAGCGCGCCGCCTCGCTTGAAAGCGGCGACGAAAAGAACCATCACTGCGACATAACACAGTACGCCGCCGAGCAGACGCGCATTCAAAATGTAACTCGCGATCGAGTTGCCAGCGCGATCCGCTCCCGATTTGTAAAGAAATTGCCCGAGTGCGCCAAGAAATGCGGCAACCACGAACATGACCACCGCAGCGGGAGTTGTTTGCATTTTTACCTGTGACTGGCAGGAAAATGCCGCACCGCGAATTCGGGTGCGAGCCTAAAATGGCATTCGCCTCGCATCGCTTGCGTAGACCAACAGGCTTCACGAGAGTGGCCGCCTTCCGATGCTCACGATTTCTCAACTGACGAAAAGTTTCGGCGGCCGAATTCTTTTTGAAGACGCGTCGCTGCAGGTGAATCGCGGCGATCGCGTTGGTCTGGTCGGCCCTAATGGCGCCGGGAAATCGACGCTGTTTTCGCTGATTCTCGGAGACGCATTGCCGGACATCGGAAAGATATCGGTTGAAAAATCCGCAGCGATCGGATTTCTGCCGCAGGAAAATGCGCCGGCCGGCGATGAGACCGTTCTGGAACTGGCCTGCGCCGCTTCGCCCGAACTGATGAAAGCGCAGCGGATTTTGAAAACGACGCCGGAAGATTCGCCGCAGCATCACGAAGCGCTGCATCTCTTCGACGAACACGGCGGCTGGCAAATCGAGCCAAAGGCAAAACGAATTCTCGCTGGCCTCGCTTTTCGCGAATCGGATTTCGATCGGCCGGCGAAGGCGATGAGCGGCGGCTGGATCATGCGCGCGCATCTCGCGCGACTGCTCGTGCAGGAACCGGATTTGTTGCTGCTCGACGAACCGACGAATCATCTCGATCTCGAATCGCTTGTCTGGCTCCAGGAATATTTACGAAACTATCCGGGCGCGATCCTGATGATTTCGCACGATCGCGAGTTTCTCAATCAACTCGTCGGTTCAATCGTGGAAATCTCGCAGCGTCGCTTGCAACGCTATCGCGGAAACTGGGACAATTACGTCGAGCAGAAAGCTGCGCGCGAAGTGCAGCAGCTCGCCGCCTACAAAAATCAGCAGCGCGAGATCGCGTCGTTGCAGGCGTTCGTCGATCGGTTTCGCGCCAAAGCAAGCAAGGCGTCGCAAGCGCAAAGCAAACTCAAGCAGATCGATCGCATGGAGAAGATTGAGGCGCCGGTCGCGCGCGAGAGGACGGTGCACTTTCATTTCCCGCAGCCGCCGCGCAGCGGGCATCGCGTCATTACCCTTAAGGATGTGGATCACGCTTACGGCGATCTCGTTGTTTATCGCGGACTAAATTTCGAGGCAGAACGCGGACAACGGATCGTTCTTGTCGGTCCGAACGGCGCGGGCAAATCCACATTGCTGAAGATTCTCGCGGCTCAATTGCCTGTGAAAAGCGGCGAACGCATCCTCGGCCACAACACAAAGGTTGGTTATTTTTCGCAACATCGCGCCGAGATGTTCGATCCCATGCAAACTGTCCTCGAAACCGTTCGCGACATGCCAAATCCTGTTTCCGAACAAACTGCACGAACCGTTCTCGGTTCGTTCCTGTTTCGCGGCGACGATGTTTTCAAAACGACCGGCATCTTAAGCGGCGGGGAAAAAACACGTGTCGCGCTAGTAAAATTATTGCTCGATCCGCCGAACCTTCTGCTGATGGATGAGCCAACAACACATCTCGATGTCGGTAGCATCGACGCGCTGCTCGGCGCGCTTTCGCAATATGAAGGAACGCTCATCTTCATCAGCCACGATGTTTATTTCATCCGCGCCATCGCAACATCCGTTCTTCATATCAACGCCGGACAGCTGACGCCATACGCCGGCGATTACGATTATTACCTCGATAAATCCAAGGCCACTTCGGCGCGCGCCGCGCTGACGAGCGGTGGAAAATTGTCCAACGAACAGCCGCCAACCAAAGCTACCGAGAAACCGGCGGCGTCTCCGGGTTTGCGCGAAACGCGCGAGCGGCGTCGCGCCGAATCGGAGCAGCGCAAGGCCGAAGCCAAAATCAAACGCGATCGCGAAAAGCGTGCGCGCGAATTGGAAATGCACATCCTTGCGCTCGAGGGCCGGCAGAAAGAATTGACCGCGGAATTAGAAAAACCGGAGACCTACGAAGCCGGTGGAGCGGTCATGGAATTGAATCGCGAACTTCTGGCGGTGACAGAGGAATTGGAGCGGCTTACGGCCGAATGGGAAAATCTTGGTCTCGAGACGCAATGTCGTTGACATTGCTGCATCACTGCATCAGCGTATCAAGATGCGCACCACGATCACGCTGGACGATGAAGCGTATGAAGCCGCGGTTACGCTCGCGAAAACCTCCGGCGAACGTTTGGGCACCGTCATTTCGAAACTGATTCGGCGCGCCATGCAGAAGGCCGATCGGCCGACACCGAAAGGAGGGAAGCGTTTCCCAACGTTCGACGTGCCGCGCGATGCTTCCATGATTTCCCTGCGTGCCCTCCGGCGTGCCTGGGAGGAGGAGTGAAGACTTTCCTGCTCGACGCGAATGTCCTGCTTGCGCTGGCCTGGCCAAATCATCCATTTCATCGGCGCGCTTCAGTCCGAATGGCGCGGCGGGGAAATTATCGATGGGCTACCTGTCTATTAACGCAAGCTGCGTTCGTTCGCCTTTCCAGTAACCCGGCGGTCATTCCCGGTGCTAAAACACCCGCGGAAGCCGGAGCAATGCTGGAGACTTTAGTGAGCGATTCAGCGCACACTTTTCTGGAAACGAAAAGCAGTCAGACGGCGAAGTTATCTGAGCTTCTCGCGCGATGCCATGGTCACAATCAGGTGAATGATGCATTTCTGCTTTGGATCGCGGCGTCTCGCAACGCCACGATTTTGACCTTCGATGTTCCATTGCGACATCTCGCCCCCTTGCCCGAACTCGTCGAAGTGATTTCCTGATTGCAATGAATGCCACGCAAAACCGGATCGCTGCCGCCGGTTGCGAAGTGGTGTTCGACAATCTAAATCGGCAACTTTACGCGACGGACGCGTCGATTTACCAAATCGAACCGATGGGCGTTGCGTTTCCGCGTAGCGCGCAACAAGCGAGCGCGGTGATTCAGGCTGCAATCGATGCAGGCGTTTCGATTATTCCGCGCGGAGCGGGGACAAGTTTGTCCGGGGGTGCGATCGGCGACGGACTGATCGTTGAATTCTCGCGTTACAATCGCGAGATCACCGATTTGGATTTGGAAAAACGCTCGGTGCGGGTCGCGGCGGGCGTGGTGCTCGATCAGCTGAATGCATTCTTGAAGCCGCACGGCTTTTGTTTTGGACCGGATGTCGCGACGAGTTCGCGGGCCACGCTCGGTGGAATGATCGCGAATAATTCTTCCGGGGCGCATGTTCCTGTTTACGGCACCACTGCGGATCATGTTCGCTCTCTCGAAATCGTGCTGGCGGACGGACGCATCGGAAACATCGGTGCGAATTGCGACACGCTGTCCGGCGAGCGTCAAAAAATCGCCGAACTCGTTAGGCAAAGCGAATCGGAAATCGCGGCGCGAATGCCGCCGGGATTGTTGAAACGATGGCCGGGTTACGGCATCGAACGTTTCCTGCGCGCGCCGCGAAATTTTGCTGAAATTCTAGCGGGCAGCGAAGGAACTCTTGCCGCGATTTTTTCCGCCGAACTCAATATCTCGCCGTTGCCGCGTGAAAAAGGTCTCGGCCTTATCTTCTTCGCTTCAGTCGGTGAAGCGATGCAAGCGACTGTAGAATTACTTGATCTGAAACCGGCAGCGATCGAGCACATCGACAAGCCATTACTGGATCAAACCAAAGGTCAGCTTCTCTTCCAGGCCGCGCGCGATTTACTCGAGCTCGATACGAAGCCCTGCGAAGCCATTCTTGTCGTCGAATTTTACGAAGACGTGTCAGACCGATTGGAGGTTCTGCAACGACGTCGTCTTGGTCTGCGCAGCAAAATTGTGACCGATTCAAACGAGATGGATCTCGTCTGGTCGATGCGAAAGGCTGGGCTTTCGTTGATTACCGGACGCGTCGGCCCCGCCAAACCGGTCGCATTTATCGAAGACGCGGCAGTTCGCCCCGCGCAATTGCCAGACTACGTCCGCGGTTTGAAATCAATCCTGAAACCGCTCGGACTCGACGCGTCCTTCTATGGACATGCGGCGGCGGGTCTTCTGCATGTTCGGCCCGTCCTCGATCTGCACAGCAAAGACGATCTCAAGAAACTGCGGCAAGTCGCCGATCAGACATCGGCGCTCGTTAGGCAATTCAAGGGATCGATCTCAGCCGAACACGGAGTCGGGATCGCGCGTACGGAATATATGGAGGAACAACTCGGCGCGGTCCTGTTTGCTTTGATGCGCGAGATCAAGAAAACCTTCGATCCAAAAAACGCGTTCAATCCGGGAAAAATTTTCAGCGATGGCCGCTCCCGCATCGATGGAAACCTGCGGGAAAACTTCACGCGCCCGATTGAGTTGCCATTCGAGCCCGTGCTCGCATTTGCGTTCAAGGATCGTTCCTTCATCGGCAATCTCGAGCAATGCAACGGTTGCGGCGGCTGTCGCAAAGACGCACCGATGATGTGCCCGACATTTCTTGCCACTGGCGAAGAAGTGATGTCGACGCGTGGGCGCGCCAACATCATTCGCGCGGCGCTCGAGATGCGCGTGAGTGGCGGCGACCCATTACGTTCGGACGAGTTGGAAATTGCGCTGAGCAATTGTCTCTCCTGCAAAGGATGCACGCCGGAATGTCCCTCGAATGTGAATCTGGCGCTGCTCAAAGCGGAGCTCACGCATGCTCGCTACGAGCGCGATGGTCTGCCCTTTTCCGTGCGAATGTTCAGCAACGTCGACTTGTTAGGCAAAGTCGGTTGCCTGACGCCGTCGCTTGCGAACGCGATGTTGGAATCACGATTGGTTCGGGGCCTCATGTCGAAGGCGCTGGGACTTTCGGCGAAGCGTCCGCTGCCGCATTACGCGCACGAGCGATTCGATCGTTGGTTTGCGCGACACGCGAACGGAAAAAACGGCGCGCAGCGAGGGAAAGTGATTCTTTGGGACGATACGTTCATTCGCTACCACGAGGCGCACATCGGCATTGCTGCGACTCGAGTTCTCCGAGCGCTTGGATTTGAAGTTACGCTCTTAAAGAATCGCAAATGCTGCGGCCGGCCGGCGTTTAGCCAGGGGAATTTAAAAGAAGCGGCGCGGCTCGGACGATACAATCTCGACTTGTTAGGCGTAGAAGAATCGAGTGTGCCGATTCTTTTTCTCGAGCCGTCGTGCTATTCGATGTTCGTTGAAGATTATCGCGAACTTCGACTAACGAATGCGGAACAAATCGCGCGGCGGTGCTCCCTCTTTGAGAAGTTTGTCGATGATTTGTTGGAACGCGAACCCGATGCGCTGCGATTCAATGAGCAGTCTGCACACGTCGCGATTCACGCGCATTGCCATGCAAAGTCGATTCTTAAGCCGGCGTTCATGGCGCGGCTTGCAGACCGGTTGCCGGGCAGAAAGGCGACGGTGCTTGATACCGGATGCTGCGGAATGGCTGGAGCATTTGGAATGCTCGACTCGAAATATGATCTATCGGTCAAGGTGGGAGCTGATCTCGTGAATAAAATCAAAGCGCAGCCAGCGAATAGCGTGGTTGTTGCATCGGGCACGAGTTGCCGCCATCAAATCGAACATCTCATGTCGATTCGGCCGAAACACGTCGCGGAAGTGTTAGCGGAAGCGATGAGGTGAGCCACCGACGAGCGGCGGTTTCAACCGCCGAAATAATTGGATTCGGCGCTCTGGAAAGCGCCGCTCCTTGGTGGCTTCTTGACATGCGACACGGCAAATAGGTAGCACTTGGCGCGGTGAAAGCGGAGCGGGAAAGCCGAAACGAACTCGACGCGATGGTGGTCAACATCGAGTTAACACTCGTCAGCATTATTCAGGGCGTTGCGCTTTCTTTCCTTGCGGAGAATGCGCGCGTGGCGCTGGCCGGACGAATCTGGACGGCGTGGCCCTACGTTCTCGCGGGTCTCTTAATTATTCTTTTGTTCTGGTCGCGCTCGATCATTCACACGTTGACTTTAATTCGCTGGCCGCTCGAATTCGGGCACAACTTTTTTTACATTACGTGCACGCTCGCTCAAGTGCTGGCGCTGACGCGATTGACCGATCCGTTTTGGTGGTTTGTTTTGAGCGCGGTTTTTTCGGCACTGGTCTGGGGTCTTTTTACCTATGACATGCGCATGATTCGCATGCGCGAAGCGGACAGCCGCAGCGAAGACGCGCTGCGTCTTTATCGAATTGTGCTGCGCGACCAGCGCCTCAATATCTGGTTTCTCGTTCCCGCCATTTTGCTTTTCAACATCGCCTGTGCGGTCGCGATTCAACTGCGCCCGGCGTTTTTCCTATTGCGCAACGGTCATCTGATTTTGATCGGACTACAGGCTGCGGGATTAGTCGCTTATCTCGGATACGTTATCCGCGCTTTTATGAAAATAACGCCGCTTATCGCCGATGCGCGACACGACTGGCGTTCTGCGGAAACCGGCGAGGCCGGGCCGAGAACAGACTGAAGTTTCAAATAACGCGCAGCGTAAACGGCGCGTCGTAGGATTGTCCGTTTTGCGTGGGATGAAGTCGCATCGCGGCGTGACCGACAATTGCTTCCAGTTTCGGCCAATCCACAGGTTTGACCACGTGCTCGCGAAAGCCGGCGGCAAGACTTGCTTGAATGTCGTCCTGCATGCCGTAACCGCTCAGCGCGATTCCTTCCACGGGCTGGCGCTCATTCATATAGCGGAAAAGATCCAGTCCATTTCCGTCCGGCAATCCCAGATCGCTGATGACGAGGTCGAAGTCGCGTCGCTCGAAAATTCTTTTCGCGCCGCTAACGGAATAGGCAACCTCAACATCGTGTCCCGCGCGTTGCAACAGTCGCGCCATGATTTGAGCGGTGCTTTCGTGATCTTCTACGACAAGAATACGCAGACCTCTGGCGGCGATGGCGATTTTTTCCGGAACGAATGGCGTTGTCGCGACTGCGGCAGGAAGGACCGGCAGATCGATCGTAAACGTTGCGCCTTTGTTGCGTCCGGCGCTGCTCGCCTGAATCGAACCATCGTGTTTCGCGACAATTTCCTTCGCGATGGCCAGACCAAGTCCCAAGCCACCGAAACGCCCGACGGACTCGCGACGGCCGGGTTCGAGTCCTGAAAACAGACGTGGCAGCATTTCCGGCTCGATCCCGATTCCGGTATCGATGAAGCGGATGCGGAGCGTTTCCGGTTGCGGATTACTTGTGATGATGGCGATGCAGCCGGTGGTTGGCGTGAATTTGATCGCATTTTTCAAGACGTTCCAAAACGCCTGCTCCAGCCGCGCGGAATCGCCCATGACGCGCGTGTTCTCCGCGCGCAGCACTTTTTCAATCGGCATCGATGCGCCCGTGCCGCGCGCGATTTGTTCGGCACGTTCGAGAAGATAATGCACGTCAACAGGCTCACGCCGCAGTGTGAACGTGTCGTTAGTCATGTGCGCATGATCGAGCAGATCGTCGATCATTCTCGTCTCCAACTCGACATTGCTGCGGATCGTTTCGATGTCTGCGCGCTGCGATTTGGTGAGAGTATCATCTAGCAAAAGCGCGTAACTCGTCATGAGAACAGGCGCGAGAGGTGATCGCAGCTCGTGACCGAGCGTGGCCAGAAAGTCATCCTTCTCGGGGTCCACCGTCCGGACAGAGCGACTTGCCTGTTCGATTAGTTTCGCGCTACGCCGCAACTCCAGCAGGACCATGACCTGACGCGCCAAAGTCTTGAGCGCTTCCTTTTGCGTATCGAGCAAACCGCGCGGCCGATAATCCGAAACGCACAACGTTCCGATCCTGAATCCATCGCTTGTCTCAAGCGGCGCGCCCGCGTAGAAGCGCAAGTGCGGCCAGCCGGTCACGAGAGGATTTTCTGCAAAACGCGCATCCATCAGCGTGTCGGGAACAATGAAAAGATCCGGTTGCAGAATGGCCTGCGAGCAAATCGAAACATCAAGGGAGGTCTGTCGAAGACCCAACCCGATCTCCGACTTAAACCATTGACGATCGCGATCGATGAAGTTGATCGCGGCGACCGGCGCGTCGCAAATGCGCGCAATCAAGCGCGTGATGTCATCGAACTCTTCCTCTGGCGCAGTATCGAGGATCTCGTAGCGCAGGAGAGCCTCGATGCGTCCGGACGAATCGACTATTCCGCTGGTCATTGGGCGAGACAGTGACAAAGGTTCGCGAATTGTGCAATCGCGCAGTTCAGGTCTGGGAGCGCACGCTGACAGCCCGCCAAAAGGACGGACGCGCTGCGTCGAGCCCGCGGTCGCGGTTTCCTGCCGCGGATTTTTGTCAATTCGTTAGGCGTATCAGGCTGATCGGCCGGCGGCTCATCAGAGCAGCTCGTCATCCCGAGCGAAAGCGAGGGACCTCGCGATTATCCAGAGACGTGTTCGTGAGGTCCTTCGCTACGCTCAGGATGACCAGCGCCTCCCCAAAGCATTTTGCTTGGAGAGCTTATGGTTGACGATAAACTTCCTGCCCTGATGAAGGCGATTTCACGGAACGGCGCGCGCCAGATATCGCGGCCTAACGAATGGACGGTGCCGTCGGTCGATCAAATCATGGCGGAAGAGCGCGCCAATGCTTTCAAGAAACGCAGCATCAAAACTTCGGCGAAACTTTCCGGACTCAAGCTCGCGATTTCGATGATGGACCTGACCACCCTCGAGGGCAAAGACACGCCGGGAAAAGTCGCATTCCTTTGTCGCAAAGCGATACAGCCGCTCGATTTGCGATATCAAGTTCCATCGTGCGCCGCGGTCTGCGTTTATCCGAGTTTCGTGCGTGTCGCGAAAAAATTTCTCGGCAATTCTGCCGTTAAAGTCGCTTCTGTGGCAACGGCGTTTCCGACTGGGCTCATGTCGTTGCGTTTGAAATTGCAGGAAGTGCGCAGCGCCGTTAGGGACGGCGCCGATGAAATCGACATGGTGATCAATCGCGGCGTTTTTCTCGCTGGCGAATACAATCGCGTCTTCGACGAAATCGCCGCGACCAAAGAAGCGTGTGGCGACGCGCATCTCAAAGTCATTCTCGAAACCGGCGAGCTGCAAACTTATGACAATGTGCGAATCGCGAGCGAGATCGCCATGCGTGCCGGCGCCGATTTCATCAAGACATCGACCGGAAAGGTTTCGCCGGCCGCGACGATGCCGGTAACGCTCGTCATGCTCGAAGCGATTCGCGATTACTTTTACGAAACCGGTATTCGCATAGGAATGAAACCGGCGGGTGGGATTCGCAACGCCAAAGAAGCGCTCGCTTATCTTGTGATGTTAAAAGAAACCCTCGGCGACGACTGGCTCACGCCCGACCTTTTCCGCTTCGGCGCAAGCACGCTCGTCAATGACGTGCTCATGCAAATCGTTAAGACTGTAGACGGCAACTACCAGGGCGCGGACTATTTCTCGTTGCCGTGATTTTGTAACCTCGATCGGGCAAAAAATTCTCGTACGCGATTACTCATTAAGTAAAGGATAAGCGCGCCGCCGATTGGAATACCGATCAGGGTTCGCGGATCATGGCGCGCGATGGCGTTGATCGTGTCGCCCAGGAGATTGACGGTGAGCACAAAAATCGCGACCTGACGTCCCCAGCGTTTGCGCCCGGCCAAACCGAACGCGGCCGTTGCGCAAGCGGCGCCGACGATGAGCATAAGCAGAATCGACAAGCGGCCGAGGGATTGAAAGGCAGCGTGGGCATCGGGATTGAGTCGCCACATCGGTTCGAGAACGCCGCCCGGGAACAGCAAACCAATAATAGTTAGCGCACACATTGCCGTGCCGAAAAAAAAGAAGACGACGAGCAGTCGAACTCCCAGCGGCATGCGCGTTGGATAAGAAGGCGAGGGCTTCACGGGAGCTGCGGGTTGGAGCGTCGCATTCCGTTAGGCATTTACGATTACGTTTACAACTACAAACGGCGCGTGGACTAAGCTCGCGGGTTCTTTTTACGTGCAGCGTTGCGAGGAAACGACTAGAGATTGCTCCTGTCATGGCGCGCAAAGGATCACGTAATTCGCAGCTCGTTATCGTCGAATCCGATGGCGCAATTGATCACCGTCGCGCGCTTTCGCCTAACGAGCGGAGATTGAGCTTTGGCGAACGGTGGAATTATGCGCCTGCGCGCGAAGCGAACGATTACATTCGGTTAAAACCGCGTTATCAGCTTTTTATTGGCGGAAAATTCGTCAAGCCTCGGTCCGGCAAATATTTTGCGTCGATCAATCCGGCCACGGAAGAGAAGCTAACGGAAATCGCAGAAGGAAATGCGCGCGATATTCATCTAGCCGTGAAATCGGCGCGGCGCGCGTACGAAAAAACGTGGAGCAAAATGCCCGGACGCGAGCGCGGAAAATTTCTCTATCGCATCGCGCGTTTGATTCAGGAGAAATCGCGCGAGCTAGCCGTGCTCGAGACGATGGATGGGGGCAAGACAATCAAGGAAAGCCGCGATATCGATCTCCCGCTCGTTGCCGCGCACTTTTTTTATTACGCAGGTTGGGCGGATAAACTTCAGTACGCGTTCCCCGGTCGCGCTGCACGACCGCTTGGCGTCGCGGGACAAATCATTCCCTGGAATTTTCCATTGCTCATGGCGGCGTGGAAGCTCGCGCCTGCGCTCGCATGCGGAAACACCTGCGTGCTCAAGCCAGCGGAGACGACCAGTATCACCGCGATGCATCTCGCGGAAATTTTTCAGCAGGCGGAATTACCCGATGGCGTCGTCAACATCGTTACCGGCGCGGGAGAGACAGGCCGAGCGCTCGTCGAACACGATGATGTCGACAAGATTGCGTTTACCGGTTCGACTGATGTCGGCAAACGCATTTTGCAGTCGGTCGCTGGCACGGGAAAAAAGCTGACGCTCGAACTTGGAGGCAAGGCCGCCAACATCATTTTCGAAGACGCGCCCATCGATCAAGCGGTCGAAGGAATTGTTTCAGGGATTTATTTCAATCAGGGGCATGTCTGCTGCGCGGGCTCGCGCTTGCTCGTGCAGGAAGGCGTTTTTCCGCAGGTGATTCGCAAATTGCGCGATCGCATCGCGACATTGCGCGTGGGCGATCCGCTCGACAAGAACACCGACATCGGCGCGATCAATTCGCGCATGCAGCTCGACAAGATTTGCGAGTTAGTCGACAGCGGGATTAGAGAAGGTGCGCAGCTTGTGCAACCCCGAACGCTTTCGGGGCTGCCGGAGAAGGGTTACTGGTATCCGCCGAGTTTCTTTACTGGCGTGACTGCATCGCACCGCATCGCGCAGGAAGAAATCTTCGGCCCGGTTCTAAGCGTGATGACGTTTCGCACGCCGGAAGAAGCAATCGAACGCGCCAACAACACACCCTACGGCCTGAGCGCCGGCGTCTGGACCGACAAGGGCAGCAAGATTTTCAAGATCGTGAACAAACTTCGTGCCGGCGTAGTTTGGGCGAACACTTATAATAAATTCGACCCCACGAGTCCGTTCGGTGGATATAAAGAGAGCGGCTTCGGTCGTGAGGGTGGCCGGCACGGTTTGTTGCCATATCTCGCGCTGAGCTGAGCTATCGCTAACCAGCTACAACCTGCTTTTTGTGTCGAAATAGAGAATAACGAACGCAATCCCAAGCAGCGGACGCAACGCGGCGTGAATGAGACTGCTGAAAACGTAGCTGACGATCATCATGGTATCCGGCGCCGGAGCATTCGCCAGATTCTGGATAAGATTGAATGCGGCTTCCGGACTCGTGACTCCCTGGAGCCTAACGAGTAAGAAAGGAATCTCCGCGCCGCTGCTGAACAGGATCAGCAATAAGAACCAGATGGACGCGAGAATTGCACCGCGCCAAACCGGCCGTTCGTGCCATGGTCCGGGCAACGGACTGCGAGCGAGTCGCTGACTTTCGCGCAAAGCTTCGAGTGTTTCCGACGTTTCCAGAACGCTCGTCTGCTGCCAGAACAGGAAATTTACCCACAACCGCGCGGTCATGTAGACCTGCAAGACCAAAATTCCCAGCGCCAGCAGAATGCTGACGATCGAAGGCTGCGCCGCGACCAGCGAAAAAATCGCGACAACTGGAATGATGCTCCACAAAAAATAGCTGCCGTAAACAATGAGACAAAGTTTTGCCACCTTTGGCCAGACGTGGGCTGCGCGTTGAAGAACATCGCGCAGTCGAATGTTGCGTCCTGCGGCGAGATCGCCGGTCGCGATCTGAATTCCGGCGATGAACACCGGCCACAGTGCGAAAAGAACGGCGACTGCAACCACGGCCATCGTGGTGGCGATAATGGCGCTACGCGGAAGAGGCTGTTGCTCGGGGAAGTGGAGGTAGGCCAGAGAGATTTGGAAAATGCACGACGGAACGGCGACGAGAAGTGCGAGAACAAAGAACGACAGGAATCCTTTTCGATAGATGTGAAAAGTGTCAGCGATGATCTCGCCGAACGTGCGCTGGCGCATGAACGACGGAGGCGGCTTCTCGGCGGCGGAATTCTCGAATACCTCGGCAACAGCTGAAGCTTTAAGCCATTCATCGTTCGAACCCCTCCGCAATTCATTGTCTGCGATCAGGCGCCCTTCCTGTTTCCATTCGCGCAGGGTCTCCAGATCCACCGGCCCGTATTCCTTGCCCTCCACGCGAACGAACCATTCATCATCCAGCATCGCTTCACTTAACCGCGAATTGCGCGGAAAACTAGCGTGCGCGTGACATCGTTGGCCGCGCCGTGTCCAAGCTTTGTCATTGCGAGCGAAGCGAGAAACCTCGCGAACGATCCTGTGCGCTGGCTATTGGTGAAAGCACTGAATGACTCGTGAGATCCTTCGCTTCGCCCACGATGACATTTCAAGAGAGCGCGAAAATGCATGAAGCCGTCTGGCACTTCGGCTAATTTGCGCATGTGAAATTGCTCCTGATCGACGGCCACTATTACGTTTACCGCTCGTTTTTCGCGATCCAAAATCTCTCGAACTCCCGCGGCGAACCGACGAACGCGATCTTCGGTTTCACCAAGACGCTGCGCTTGATGATCAAACATCTGCAGCCGGATCTGGGCGCCGTTTTTTGGGACGAAGGTTTGCCGCAGAAGCGAGTGGAACTCCAGCCCGCCTACAAGGAAACACGCAAAGAAATGCCACCGCCGATGGTGCCGCAGCTTGATTTTATTCAAAGCGAACTGACGGAGCTGCTGGGCTTCAAGAATATTTCCCTGCCGAATACCGAGGCCGATGACCTGATGGGTTGTTATGCGGTCGCAGCCCAGAAACGCGGCATCGAAGTCGTGCTGGCGACTAACGACAAGGACCTGTATCAACTCGTTAGTCCGACGACGAAAATTTATACGACGGCAAAAGCAGATTTGGTTTCGCCAAAGGACGCTTTTGCTCTGCTCGGAGAAACGGAGGTGACGGCGAAGTGGGAGGTTCCGCCCTCGTCGATCGGCGATGTGCTCGCGCTCGCGGGCGATTCTGTCGATAACATTCCAAGCGCGGGAGTCGGACGTAAGACCGCGGCCAAGCTCATTCGCGAGCACGGAAACCTCGATGCTTTGCTAAAAAATCTCGACGCGATAAAGAGCCTCCGCACACGTGAGAAGTTAACAAACGCGCGCGAGCAAATTTTGCAGAATCGCAAAATGGTCGAGCTCGATTGCAAGACGGAATTGCCCATTCCAATCGATGAACTGCGAATTAGTCCTCAATACTCCGCACTGATCGAAGCGCTGGAAGAATGCGAATTTAAGTCGCTGCTTCAGGAAGTCCGTGATGAAGCGGCCCGCAAGGGGACCGCTGTGCAAGGGACCTCTTGTACTGCTGTTGTAGCTGCCGCCGTCCCGGCGGCAGAATGTTGCTCGGAGTAAGTCGTTCTGCCGCCGAGGCGGAGCAGCTGTAACGGCACGGCGGGACATTCCTAACGAAATTATCGCAAAAATTTCGAACGAGCACTGGTCGCTACTGTCCAATGGAGCAGGTTAAGGCGATTCGGGTAGTTGCACGTTCTGTATTTGATGTTTCTCCTTGCGTGCGCTGCCCGAATCTACTTTTGAGCCCATTTTCGGAGGCCGCGACAGTTTCTGTTTTCCAGATAAACTGATTGGCCGATATGAATCTCGATTCTTCCGATCTGATAGCGATCGCTCTCCGAGAGGATATCGGCGCGGGGGACGTCACGACGCAGTTTTTTGTTCCTGCGAAACTCAAGGGACACGGTCGCGTCGTTGCGCGCGAACGTTGCATCGTCGCCGGAACGGAAACCGCGGCGGAAGTCTTTCGCCAGGTGGACCCGAAATTACGGATAGAAATTGTCCAGCATGATGGCGTTTCGTTACATGGAGGCGAAAGCGTTCTCGAGGTGCGCGGTCACGCCGCAGCCATTCTCACGGCAGAGCGGGTTGCGTTAAATTTTCTGCAGCGCCTGAGCGGAATCGCCACGTTGACGCACGAGTTTGTCGAGGCTGTTGGGAAATACCCGGCGAAAATTCTCGATACGCGCAAGACGACGCCGGGAATGCGCGCTCTTGAAAAAGCGGCAGTCGTGGCAGGCGGCGGAACAAATCACCGCTTCGGTTTGTATGACATGGTGTTGATCAAAGATAACCACATCGCGGCGCAAGGCGGGTTGTCCGATTTCGCGCAAGCCATTGAAAAATTGCGCGCGGAACATCCGGAGATGCGCATCGAAGTTGAAGCCGATCATCTCGAACAAGTGCGCACGTTTTTGGAGATCGATGGCGTCGACACGATCCTGCTCGACAACATGAAACCTTCAGAAATGCGCGAGGCCGTTGCGCTCGGGAAAGGTAAAGTGAAATTCGAGGCAAGCGGCGGGGTTACGTTGAAAAATGTCCGGCAAATCGCTGCGACCGGCGTCGATTACATTTCCGTTGGCGCTCTGAGTCACTCGGCCAGGGCGATCGATTTCTCGTTGGAACTCACGCATGTCGCGGAGTGAATCTTTGCGTAGCGAAGAACTGCGCGCCGCGCTGACTGACTCGCACATTGGAAATAAGATTCTGATCGTCGAAGAAACCTCTTCGACCAACGATCTGGTGTGGAAGATGGCGCAACAGGGAACTCCCGCTGGTCTTGTCGTTTTCGCCGAATCTCAGACTGGAGGACGCGGCCAGCGTGGGAATCGCTGGGAATCTGCGCCGCATCGGGGTCTTTGGTTTTCGATTCTCCTGCGGCCAGGAATCGGACCGGCCGATTCAGCGGAGGTTGTTGCGTGGGCCGCGCAAACTGTCGCGGCGACGATTGAGGAAGAAGTTGGTGTCGCTGCGAAAATTAAATTGCCTAACGATATCTATCTCGCGGCAAAAAAAACCGCAGGAGTTCTCGTTGAAATGCGCGTGGAAAAGGGTGGTGGTTACGCCGCGATCGTCGGTATCGGCGTTAATGTGAATCAAACCGATCAGGATTTTTCCGAAGAGATTCGTGAACACGCCGGATCGCTGGCGATGGCCGCCGGAAAGCACATTGATCGTCAGAGATTCGCTCTCGCGCTGCTGCTAAAGCTCGATCGAAGCTATCGCGCACTCTTCGCCGTGTAGTTTTGCAAAGCATGGAGCTTTTCGTGCGCGCGGCCGCTATCGATTTGCTCAGAAGCCAGAGCAATGCCTTCATTTAAATCATTGCAGCGACCCGCTACGACGAATCCGGCCGCAGCGTTGACGATGGCGAGGTCACGCTTGGCCCCTTTTATTTCACCGGAAAGAATGCCTTCGAGAATGGCGGCGTTTCCCTCGACTTCGCTTCCCATTAAATCCGCGAGGGAGCTTTCCTTAACATTTAACCAGCGGGTATCGATAACCGCAGAAGAGATCTTGCCATTCGCGAGATCCGCCACCGTTGTGATGCCGTTTGTTGAAATGTCGTCCATGCCCTTGCCATCGTCCGTTGTGCCATGGACAACCCAGGCACGCTCACGGCCAAGCTGACGAAGTGCCTCGGCCATCACGTTTGTCAGGCGCGGCGCGAACACACCGACCAGCTGCCGGGATGGGCGCGCCGGGTTAAGGAGCGGACCAAGGAGACTGAAAATTGTCCGCGTTTTTTCCTGCGCGAGACGTTTGCGCATTTCCGCAATCGCCTTGAATGCCGGATGAAATTGTCGAGCGAAAATGAAGCCAAGCCCGAGTTCCTGGACGCACTCTCGCAATTCTTCCGGCGTAAGATGAATTTCGACACCCAGTTGCTCCAGAACGTCCGCGCTCCCACAGAGCGAGGTCACACTCCTGCTGCCATGCTTCACGACCACAACATTTCCCGCAGCCAGAATGAACATGACTGTCGTGGAGACATTAAAAAAATCGAAGCCGTCGCCACCGGTCCCGCATACATCTACCAGGGGCCCGGGTAATTGAGCGACGTCGATCATCGGGTCGATCGCGCGCTCCATCAGGAGCCTGGAAAAACCAACGAGTTCGTCAGCGGTTTCACCCTTGCGATGAAGGGCGTTGAGAAAATCGGATTTGAGCGCGTCATCCGTTTGCTCGGAAAGCAGCACGGTCACGGCGTGACTAATGTCGCCGAAGTCGAGATCGCGCCCGGCTTCAAGCTTTTCGGTTAGCGATTTCATCGATCAAAAGATTTGTTACTCGTTAGGCGGCCTTGTCGTGGGCGAGACGTCTTTCAGGGACTCGCAGGCTCGGCATTCATTTCACGCATCCAGTCGCGATAAATCCGCGGCGAAATCTCCGATGGTTTGATTTCGCTGCGCCCGCCCCAAAAAACATTCGTGTAGGCAACGGGAACGTTGCAGTTCGCGAGATGCTCATCGATGGCGCGCTTATGTTCGAGAAGCAGAGCTTTGTCCGTGCCGTGCGCGACCGCCATGATGTTGACGTTCTTGAATTCCGGTCCCGCCTCTCGCCAATAACAGTGCGTCAGAACATGATGCCGGCCCACTTCGCCGCCCGCTTCGATTTCGTGGCCGGGCGGGACGGCCCAATGAAAGAGCGCGTTGAATCGTGTCACTCGCACGCCGCCGGCGGATGGTTTTACGTGTTCGAGAAACGTCGAGAAACGGCCGATGACTTTTCTGCCGTTCAACGCTTCGGCGATCTCGAAGAATTCCTCGAGCGCAATTCCCGCTTCGGCTGCGCGCGATTCCCAAGGCGAAGGTCGAATCTCTTCCGGCGCAAACTCTCGCTTGAGCGCAAGCAGGACGTTCCATTCGCGTTCGTTCAGGGTCGCGACATGAACCGGTGCCATCTTTGCCGGCACATCGGCTTTGCTTCCAGGTTCGATCGTTTTTCGTCGCACATGACCAACGCCCAGTGTGAAAATTCCCTTCGCGGGCATAAGACGGAAACGTTCCGCGCCGACGTGTTCGGAGAGCAGCTCACAATGTCGCTGCAAAGAAAAACCGTGTGGCGCCTTTACCGTCGTCCAAAGTTTGTAATCCGATCCTGCGGCCACGGTGTCGGTTGAACGCAACACGACATGACCCGAAAACGGATCGCGCTGGAACATGAAATCAAAGGCCGCATCGATTTTTTCCGGCGGAACTTTCCAGGCGACCAGCGCCCCGTCCGCGAGATTTGTCGCGAGAAGTGTTTGCCGCACGCGCCGAATCGTTCCTGCGCGCAGCATCGTCGCGATGCGTTCCATCACGATATCCACTGCAACACCGGAGCGCTTCGCGATCTCTTCGAATGGCTCGCGCACGAAGCCTTCGATTTTATCCTCCGAGATGGCGAGAATTTTCGCGTTTATTGGATCGTCGTGCTCGACTGGAATCATGACGCGTTAAGTATGCGATGCGCAGGAAAGCACGGCCAGAAAATGGCAACTCGTGCCGCCCAGCACAAACAGATGCCAGATAAAATGACAGTAGCGCACGCGTTCATTGACAAAGAAAATCACACCTGCGGTGTATACGACTCCACCGCCCACTAACCACAGCAGAGTAGCGAGCGAGACGTTGTGCGCGAGCGGACGGATGGCGATGAGCATCAGCCAACCCATTCCCAGATAAAGAAACATCGCGAGCTTCGTGTGGCGATGAACCCCGCGCGCTGTTTTCATCACGATCCCGAAGATGGCGAGCGTCCAGACGAGCACGAGAATGGTCCAGCCTAACGCCCCTTTTAGCGGACCAAGAAGAAACGGCGTGTAAGTGCCGGCGATGAGCAAATAGATCGCGCCGTGATCGATTACTTGCAGGATGTGTTTCGCGCGCGTCTTTGGCCAAATGTGATAAAGCGTCGATCCGAAATACAACAACAAGATCGTGGTTACATAAACGATCGAGCCGATGAAAAAGGCGACGTTGGTTTTGTGCCAGGCAGCGAAAAGCAGAATCGGCGCGCCGATAAGTGCGGCTAAAAAACCCGCTGCGTGACTGATCGTGTTCGCGAGTTCTTCGCCGAAGGATTGCGTCCATTTGTGTGTGGAACGCAATTCATCGAAGAGATCCATGCCGGCAAATAAAGCGTTAAATCATTTAGCGATCGGTTGCAATCGGCGGGTGTGGAATTAGCGATTCCGTAGAAATGCTGAAGGCGATTTTTTTCGACGCAGCCGGCACACTTGTTCATTTGCCAAAAGGCGTCGGTTACCATTATGCGCTCGTCGGAAAATGGATGGGGCTGCAGCTGGATGCGTCGGCTTTGGGTTCTGCGTTTGTTACAGCGTGGAAACAAATGCCCGCGCGGGCGGCGACGGGACAACCGCGCGAACACGACGACAAAGGTTGGTGGCGCGATTTGGTCGACCGCGTTCTCGATCAAGTCGCTCCCGATATGAAGGATCTCGATCGCGATAATTTTTTCGAATTCGCTTACGATCATTTCGCCGAACCCGGCGTTTGGGAATTGTATCCCGAAGTAACCGATGTGCTCGAGGCGCTGCATGGTCGATTCGAAATGTCAGTCGTTTCAAATTTCGATGGCCGACTGCGCATGATTCTCGAACACCTTGGCGTATCGAAATATTTCCGACATATCTTTTTGTCGAGCGAGCTTGGCGCCGATAAACCCGATCCGCTCATTTTTCGTCTCGCAACCGAGTCGAGTGGATTTGCGCCTAACGAAATAGTGCACGTCGGCGACGATCCTGAGCGTGATTGGGCCGCTGCCGCCCGGGCTGGCCTCGAAGTTTTTAAGCTCGATCGCCGGAAAAATTCATTGCGCGATCTACTTTCATTTCTGTAGCGGCGCTCTATGGGCGTCGCATTTTTTTTGCGTTTCGAGCGATGCTCACAAAGTGCCGCTACAAATCTTGCGGCGACGTTGGAACTGGATTACAAACTTTGTTCCGCGCGGGTCGGTAGCTCAATCGGTAGAGCAGCGCCCTTTTAAGGCGTTGGTTCCGGGTTCGAGTCCCGGCCGACCCAGGCTTGCAATGGGCATACATTTCCGATTGCAGCGGTCGAAGTCCGTACAGCGAACGCTGGTCTGCCGGATTATCGAGTGCGCAGGATCGCTCAATATCGCCAGAGAATGGCCTAAAGATTTTCTCCCGGGAAAATATATTTGGTAATGGGAATCGCTGAAAAGCGCATTGTTCGTAGCGTGTGGAAAAACGCGCTGGCGGCGATCGGTCTCAGCGCCATTTTCGCCTGTCAAACGCAAACGGCACCGACAAACCGGGTTTTAGGACGGCTCTTACTAACTTCGATGCGCAATCCGGCACCATTGTGGACGGCTGGGGTCTTGTTGTTTCTGCTGTCGCCTGGCAAAGCGGCATCAAAGCCGAGACTGTGAAGAAGCAACGCACCGAAACCGGTTTGAGTTTTGGAGAGCTTCTCGTGGCAAACTCCCTGGCGACTGGAAGCGGCAGGAGCTTCAACGAAATTCTTGCCTTAAAAGCAAAGACAAAGGGCCGGAGCGAAATGGCAAAGCAGTCTGCGGATCAATATCGATTCGATCACGGCTCGTTTGCGAGCAGCCGCCGAGTCCATCAAGTACGCAGAGAGTCGTCGCACGAAGCGGCGCGAGCAAAACCTGCGCGACACGATAAATCCAATCCCACCAAACTCGCAGGGAATCGAGAGATCATTGGACGGCGGTTGACGAACAGCAAACAGGGGAAACGACCCCGGCGGGCGTTCAAATATTTTTTCGACGTCGTTCAAACAGTTTGTGCTAACTACTCGTTAGGTTCCAGTTCATCGTGAAGCCCATGGCCCTAATTGTACATTCTTTGTCCTAACAGGACCTTGTCACTCCGGTTTATACGGCTCGGTAACAAATGCTGGGGATCTGATGAAAGCGGGTGCTATCAAACCGATACTAATCGGAACCCTGGTTCCCAGCACCTTAACCGCAGACAAAATGAAGAACCAAGGGAGAAATCGATGATTACTAATAAGAGAAAGAAACCAGAATCGCTGGCAGGCGTTTGCGTTGCAATAGTCATGCTTCTTCTGGCGACACAGGTGTTTGGTCAGGCAACGGAACCGCCGGTGGCAGCGTCTCCTACTCCGCAACCGGCAACGACAGTCGAGGCCGAGCGCGTCATCGTGACCGGTTCTAACATTCCCACGGCGGAAGAGGTCGGACCGAATCCGGTCTTGAACATCAATCGCGACCTGATTAATAAGTCCGGCCAACGCAGCGCAGAAGCACTGCTCAAGAATCTGCCGGTGGCGAATGCTAACGGTGTCCCGCTTTCCAATAACAACACCGGGTTTACTCCAGGTGCGTCCTCCATTTCGCTACGCGGTTTCGATCCGAGCGCAACACTTGTCCTAATCGACGGCCGGCGCGCGGCGCCGTTTCCAGTGGGCCAGGGCGGCACGTTTTCGTTTATTGATTTGAACTCGATCCCGCGTGCCGCAATCGAGAGCATCGAAATTCTGAAAGACGGTGCTTCTACAACTTACGGAGCGGATGCGGTTGCAGGTGTAGTGAATGTCAAATTGTATAAGGAGTATCGCGGCGCCGAAGCTAGCGTGGAGTACGGTAACACACTCGATAAGGATAACGGTTTATTCGACGCCAGCCTTGTCTTTGGTATTGGTGATGACAAGACTCAAGTCACGGGCGCGCTAAATTTTTATCATCGCAATTCCATATTTGCCAAAGACCGCGGCAATTCCAATCACCCGCCATTTCAGAGCTCGAATGCCAGCCCATATAACCTTCAGGTAAGCTATGAGTCAGTAATCGCCGCCGGAGGCACACCTCCCGCGGGCACCGGTCCCGGGGATGTCTTCTTTGCGCGTGCCCCATTCGGAACGAACGGAAGTAGCCCAGCCTCCGACTACGTCTATACCCGCGGCCGCTCAAACACATTTAACTTCGGGGCTGTGCAGGGAATGTTCCCATCGTCTGAACGCTATGGCGGTTACACCAGCTTTGAACATAAAGCATGTGGCGATCAGGTCGTGTTCTATGGCGACATGCTTTACGAGAATTCAAAGACGCACAACGAACTTGCGCCATCCGCCACGGGCTCCTTTGAGACCAAAGGCCAGCAAACCATCGCCATTCCGCCGAATTCACCATTGCCCGGCGGCGTGACGCCGGCCAATACCCCCACTTTTGCCGAGACCGGATTGCCGACGGATGCTTTCAATCCCTTCAATCCGTTCCAACAAATTATCTCGGGTGGTAGCCGCGCACGACTCGCTGAGTTTGGTAACCGGCTGGTCGATAGCGATGTGGATTCGTTTCTCGGCACGGTAGGAGTAAAAGGCGACAAGCTGTTCGATGGAAACTGGGGTTACGATGCCGGCTTCCGTTACAGCCAGGTGAAAGACACCGAACAAGGCACATTCGTCTCAGTCAATCGCTTTAAGCGCATTCTGAACGGAGCCGATTCTATCTTCGATCCGACATCATCGGATTACATCGGCACAACAGTGCCCTTTAATCCTTTTGGAGACTTCCGTGTGTCGATTCCATCAAATTCGCTACCGGTTAACTTCGCAACCATTCATACGAAAGACGTTCAGTTATCAAAGCTTGCGACGTTGGACTTGAATATCTACACGACGCAACTCTTCAAGCTTCCGGCAGGCGGCGTTGGCCTCGCCTTCGGTGGGCAGTTTCGCCGCGAAAATATCGTCCAGAGCCCCGATGAAGAAGCTCTCACGGGCGATGTAATTGGTTTCTCGAAGGAAGCCCTGACCCATGCAGGACGCAAAGATTATGCGTTCTATGGTGAAACCGACGTACCAATTTTTAGTCCAGAAAACAGTATCCCTGGCTTCCATTCCCTGGAGTTTACGGCGGCGGCTCGGTTCGAAGCGTTCGAGAACAATGACACGAATGTCCTTGTTCCGAAATTCGGGCTGCGCTGGCAGCCATTCGATGAGCAGTTAACTATCCGCAGCACGTGGGGAGAAGGCTTTCGCGAGCCGTCACTCTTCGAGCTCTTCGCATCACCCACCACCGGTTTGCTGCCAACTAACTTCAAAGGAACCAATGATCCGGAAACTACGACGATTACTTCGAGCAACCCGAACCTTCAGCCGGAGGACTCCCGAGCCTTTAGCGCCGGCGTTGTTTACACGCCGAAATATGTTTCCGGTCTGACGTTGTCAGTAGATTTGTGGGACATCGAGCGCAGAGGCGTTGTTACGGCGCCAGCTGCTCAAGAGGTCGTGCAACGCTTCGTCGCGGGCCATCTCTTGCCCGGGGAAGCGGTCCTCCTCGATCCTTCGGGGAACACGATTAATGCAGTTATCGACGCCTTCCAAAACGCGGGCCGTCAGAATGCGCGTGGTATTGATTTAGGTATCCAGTACCAGCTACAGACTTCGTATGGAACGTTTACGTCGCTTACTCAGGCGACTTATCTCGATTCCTTTATCTTCCAGGCCACGACCCTATCAAAAGGGCTCGAAGTATCCGGAAATTCGGCGGATCAGGGCACGCTCGGCGATGGTTTTCTCAAGTGGAGAGGAATCTCGCGCCTGGATTGGGCCTGGCATGGATTCGATGTTGTAGGGACGGCGCGTTACTATGGTGGATTCAATGAACATCTCTTTTCGGGAGCTCCCACGGATATCTATCCGGACGGCAATCACGATCACTACGTGGGCGCGACGTGGTTCTTTGATACTCAGGCATCCTACACTCTTACCTTTGAGGCACCAATCGAGTCTCAGCCCGTAGCTGGCTATTCCAAGGATGCTAAGGAAGTAGTCCGTGGCAAGGACGGCAAGGCGGTTGAAACGGGCCAAACGGCCAATTACTCGATGCCATGCTGGAAAAATCTGCTCAACAACACGACGATTACTATTGGTTGCAACGACGTGTTTGGTCAGGATCCGCCGGAACAATTCGGCGCTTTTGCGGCCAATAATGCCAACGATTTTCCGGGAGCCATCTACGACAATATCGGACGTTTTGTTTACGTGGAATTGACCAAGAAGTTCTAGTTGCTTCCGTTAGTTAGGTTAAGAAAGAGGCAGCGGTTAATAGCCGCTGCCTCCTTTGTTGTGATATATTACCAGCTTGCGTGTTGCGCTGAGATTATCTATTCGATCAGCGGTGGAGTCGCCGCCTGATCGAGTATTTTGGTAAACAGTGGACTCTGGCGAAGCGAGTCCCAGTAGGGATTAAACCGGAGGTCGCCGTAGGTAGGCCCGTTCGGCATTCCGACAATTTTGGCCAACGCATCCAACGTGGCCTCGGAATTACCCTCCATTGCATAAACTTGAGCCAACAGGCTAATGCAGTTCACGCCATCTATGCTGTCCCGAGAAACAGGGAGCGAGTCGACTGCCTGCTGAGCAACGGTTACCGCCTCATTATCCCGCCCTAAGCCGGCGTAAGCTGTGGCAAGGTAGCCAGTGAAAAGTGGATCGTTTGGCCGCTGCAGCAGCTTTGCCTGTAGCAATTCCTTTGCTTTGGTGAACGCTTGTCGCGCTTGATCGACGTTACCGACAAGGTCTTGAATTTGCCCCTCGCTCAACCAGTAGACTGGCGCCAATGGTTCATCGGAGGTGGCTTCCTGGATAAGCCGCAAGGCCTCCGGATATTGCCGCCTGTACATGGCAAGTGTGGCAAGCGCTGCGGAGTTCTGCCGATCCGCCGTCTTAGGCATCGTCTCAATCGCCATTTGAGCCTTGTCGAGGTCACCGGTTGCCAGAGCTAGACTTAATTTTCGCGTCCAGAGATCGGCTGCGAAGGCAGGCGTTGATTGTGCCATCGCCCGATCGATCACTGCGTCGGCCCGGCCATAATCCCGCAAAGCCAGATACGTTTCGAACAACACCACGGCCAGGGTCGGATCGCGCGGGTTGAGTGCGACTGCTTTTTCTTCGTCGCGCAAAGCATCTTTCCAGTGCCCCAGTCGCCTCCCCGTGAGCGCCGCAATGTCAAGGTAATCAACCTTTCCGCGCAAAGTCGGCGCGATTAAATCGAGCTCCTGTTGCGTCCGCACGTAGTCATGAAATCCATGGTAATAATAATGCGCGAGAGCAAGATGCGAGTCAGGTAGGTTGGGCGCAAGCCTTAGCGCCGTTTCAGCGCTTTCCTTTGCCTGAGCTAATCGTTCTGGAGTGTGGTCGAAGTAACGATAAAGAAGGATATGCACCCGGCCTTTTAGGCAATACGCCAGCGTGAAAGCTGGATCTCGCGCAATAGCCCGATCCGCCAGCGCAATTGCTTTCTTCCAGTTCTCGCCATCCTTGGTGGCTAATTGCGCGGCTAGGTCGCGTGCCTGAAGGTAAAGATCGTACGCTTTCATATCCTGTGTAGGACGACTCTCAATTGCTGCCTTTTCGCCAGGCGATAGCTTTGCCTCAAGCTGCATCACGATCGACTGGGCTAGCTCGCTTTGCAGAGCAAACAAGTCATCTACTCTGCGCTCGTAACTTTCAGCCCATTCCTGCGTATTGGTGCGCGTATCGATCAATCGGGCATTGACTCGTACGCGACCAGCGGCTTTCTGGACGCTCCCCTCTAAAACATGAGCGACCCCGAGTATGCGTCCGATCTCCTGGGGTGTCTTCTTTCCTGCACCACGATACGAGACGACTGCATCGCGACTGATCACCTTAAGGTCTGATACCTTCGCCAGGTCCGTAAGGATGTCGTCCTGCACGCCATCGACAAAGTAACTACGGTCCTTCTCGTCGTTAAAATTCTCGAACGGCAGGACGGCAATGCTTTTGTCGCTAATTGGCGCAGTATTCTCCGTTATTGTGACTCTTGTTTTGGGAGACTGATGCCGTGCCGTCGTAACGAAAAACAAAATACCTGCCGCGGCGAAAACGAGCGCGATAGCTAAAGCAAAGCGTGAAGCACCGCGCTTGTGCCGCGTGAAAAAGCGCTGGAGGTAATATGTCGTTGTACGCGGCTGCGCCACAATTGGCTGCTCTGCCAGATATCGTTTTATGTCTTCGGAAAAACTGTGAACCGATTGATAGCGTTTCTCCGGCTCCTTCCGCAAAGCGCAAAGCACAATGTTATCGACGTCGCCCTGTAGAATATTGCGCCGGTCGGGATCGGAAACGACCAGGCTTGGCCGGGCAGGCTCCTCTTCGCAGATGACACGCGTTAGTTCTTCCGACGAAGGCCGCTCCGACGAAAAGTTATACGGCGAGCGGTCGGTCAGGATCTCATAGAGAAGCGCGCCCAGTGCGTACACATCAGTTGCGATTGTCACTGGCTCACCACGCGCCTGCTCGGGCGACGCGCAAATGGGCGTTAGCCGCCGTTTGTTAGTCGCGGTAGCTTGTGATGCACCATCTTCTGGATCGAGTAACTTCGCGATCCCGAAGTCGAGTAATTTTGGTTCGCCCTCGTGGTTGACAAGAATGTTACCAGGTTTCAAATCGCGATGAACAATGTGATGGCGATGCGCGCGTGCGACCGCGTCGCAAACTTTGAGAAACAGATCGAGACGTTGGCGGATCGAAAGTTCGCTGTCTCGTATGAATTGCGTGATTGGGACGCCGGCGACATACTCCATCACAAAGTAAGGCAAGCCATCGTCAGTCGTGCCGGCGTCGAGCAAACGCGCGATGGAGTGATGCTCCAATTGCGCAAGAATCTGACGCTCCGCTCTGAACCGATCCACGATTTCGTTCGTGTCGATGCCGCGGCGAAGCAGCTTGATGGCTACCTGCTTTTCGAACTGACCATCTGCGCGCTCCGCCAGGTAAACACTGCCCATCCCGCCGCTTCCTATTTCACTGATAACCTTGTAGGCTCCCATGCGCCGACCGATCGGCTCGGACCAGATTCTGCGCCCCAAAGATGTGCGCAAGTTATTGGCAAAGGCTTCTACATTATCCGAGAATGGCTGGAGGAATGATTCTACTTCGTGTCGCAAGGCCGCATCGCTTCCACAAGCACGGTCGAGGAAAGCGTCTCTCTCCGCTTTTCTTTCGTACTCCAGTGCTTCGCAGAGCACAGGCTTGATTTGTTGCCAGCGCTCTGGCGTCATCTTACTAATTTGTTCTAACGGCATTTAGCTAGTAGTTAATCTTCGCTGCAAAAACCGCTTCGCGCTAACCCATTCGCGTTTGATCGTAGCAGGGGAAATCTGCAAGAGCTTACTAATCTCTTCTACGGTTAGCCCACCAAAAAAGCGCAGCTCGACGATCTTTCCCTGTCTCGCATCGAGTTTTTCTAGTTCGGTCAACGCCTCGTCGACCGCGGCAACAGTGAGATCGCAGCTTTGTGAAAAATCGATAGCTTCATCGAGAGTTAGACGAAGCGCATTCTCTCCACCTCGTTTGGCGGCCGTGCGAGCGCTGGCATGCGTCCTAAGAACTCGCCGCATCATTTGTGCTGCGATGCCGACAAACTGTGCGCGATTTTTCCAATCGACCTGCCGTTGATTTCTAAGACGCAGATACGCTTCGTGCACAAGAGCAGTCGGCTGTAACGTGTGATCGCTTCTCTCACCGCGCAGGTAATGGCCGGCCAGATCGCGAAGTTGCTGGTAGACTTGCGGTAGCATTTCAGCCAACGCCTCGACATCGTTTCCGGCTTGCTCAATCGAATCGCCAGGCTGGTCAACGTCGTCCGACATCTCGGGTAATAACCTACAGACTTGCAACGTGATCTCCACGGAAAGTTCTTTTTTGAGCCCTTTTTGTCGGTTTTCCAGCGTTAAGTGTCGTGAACAAAGTTTTTCAATCGGAGGGATGGTTGCTATGACCTATTTTTCCCTAAATCTGACTCGGCAAAATCCGAAGAGAGTCGGCATTATTGGATTCGACGGCGTCTCCAACCTTGATCTCGTGGGACCGCTGGAGGTATTCGCAAAAGCACGCGCGCAAGACGATCAAGCCAAAGAGAAGCCTCTCTACGAAATTATTATTATTGCTCTGGAAGGTAAGAGCTTTGTCTCAGAGGCAGGAGTTGTTTTTCGCGCAACTCGCACAATTGAAACCGCTCCGACGTTCGATACAATTATCGTTCCCGGCGGACAAGCCAATCCGACTGCGATAAAGAAGATCGCAGCCTGGTTGCAAGCGCGCGGCGCGGAAACCCGGCGCATCGTATCGGTGTCAACGGGCATCTATTCGCTCGCGGAAAGTGGTCTCATCGACAACCGCCACGTGACAACTCATTGGCGATGCTCGCACGCGGTGGCGCGGCAGTTTCCAAAGCTCAGAGTCAACCATACCGCGACGTTCCTTAAGGATGGCTCGTTCTATACGTGTGGTGGCGGATCGGCTGGTATCGAGATGAGCCTGGCGCTGGTCAACGAAGACTACGGCGTGCAAGTAGCGCGAGCTCTGGCGCGCGAACTGGTCATGAACTTGCGACCGCCCGGGGAAGACGAGTGTCTGTTGAAATCGCCTCAATTCCAACCCACGGCAATTGAACGCCTCGCCGACTTGCCCGCGTGGATTTGCGCCCATCTCCACGAAAGGTTGTCGGTAGACTTACTCGCGGCAAAAACCGGCTTAAGCAGGAGACAATTTAGCAGACTCTTCAAAACAATTTATAACAGCACACCGGCGGACTTTTTGGAAGAGTTGCGCCTTAGTGAGGCGCGCCGGCGACTGCTCATGCCGCGTACGAGTGTTGAATGCGTCGCTGCATCCGTCGGTTTCAACAGTGCCGATGCCTTTCGCCGTGCCTTTCAGCGCCGACTCGGAATTAGTCCGCGCGGTTTTCGGAGTCGATTCGAACTTCGGCCGCGGAATTTTCGCAACGATCGCGAGCCGCACAACCTTACGTTAGCCCCGCAAGGGCAAAGCTAGTTTTATCTGCAATAAAACCTAACGATATGTCCTCTGTTTTGGCAATAATACTCGTTTATCTGTTTTTTTTCATTTTGGCGACGCTTGTATTAGTCGCTGTAGTACCTGCATCTGCTCCCGGCAAAACGACCGATTGTGAACCCGAGAATGGAAGGGAAAAGTTACTAACCAGTAGCCTGGAAGGATCGCGCGCAATATATCCGACGGCGTCAACCAGGATAGCCCCACTTAAAATTTCCTGCGCTATTTCTAAATATGAAAGCGAATGAGTGTGGAGAAGAAATTATCAGACTGGCCGTGGACGCTTTCGACCGGCTGCTCATTCGTGTTGGTTACGGCGGAATGTCGATGGAGGATGTAGCTAACGAGTCTCGTATTGAGCGGCAGACATTGTATCTCTATTTTCGAAACAAAGGAGACTTGGTGCTCGCGCGCGAGGATCGAATCACCAAAACAGTGAGAGACGCCTTGCAGCAGGTTGCGGAAAAATCCGGATCATGGGAAAGCAAGAGTTCGTAAGATGCTTTACCTCCGGGTGCTATTGCGCTTCGACAGCGTTCAACATATTCCCGAAAGCATTGACGATATACTGCGCGATGTCGGACCGGATCTGCGGGATCGGGAAGAACTTTACTGTAAGCAAGAATCCAAGATCCTTGGCGGCGTTCTGCAGCGTGGACGAAGGAGCGCGACTCTTCAGTCGCAAGCCTCTTCCGCTTTAGCTGATGCGCTGATTGCAGCCACCAATTCACTGCTTCCATTTCACCTCATAAGAAACGATGTGCTAAAGAGGCGCGATGCTGAAGAAAAGACCGAGCAGATCATCGATATCGTTTTACATGGATTGTCTGGAAGCCACGGCGTGACCGGGGCGAGAGGCCAAATTTTTCACGAAAGGCGCCGATCAGACTCAGGAAAGCGAAAACCTGGGCAAGCGGCTTTGCATCGAAGCAAGCCAACGCAAGGGCGCTCTCATTCTTTAAACGCGTGTCACTCCTGTTGACCAACCGTGTCACCCCAGCTACCATCAACGGATGAGTATGCCGCCCGTGCTCACGGAGGCGGTTTCATCTCGAAACCGCAGCAAAAAGAGCACGAAAATAAACAATCCAACCGCAGCCGACGTTCTTCACACGATCGAGCAACATGTTTTGCTCGATGGTTTTAAGATCGTCATCGACCTCGAGAAGAGCCGGGGCCCTTATATATATAATGCGGCGAGTAATTCGCGGCTGATCGATCTCTACGGTTTTTTCGGATCGCTTCCGGTTGGTTACAACCATCCGTACTTTGAGCAGGAAGATGTGAAGCGCGATTTGTTGCGCGCATCGGAGATCAAGATCGCAAACTCGGATGTTTATTCGGAAGGCTACGCGCGCTTTATCGAGACGTTTACTCGGGTCGCTGGTCTTCCGCCGCTCGAACGTTATCTCATCATCGAGGGCGGCGCGCTCGCGGTCGAGAATTGTTTGAAGGCGGCGATGGATTGGAAAGTGCGGAAAAATATGGCGGCCGGTCGCGGCGAGCGCGGCACGGAGATCTTGCATTTTCGCAAAGCATTTCATGGCCGCAGCGGCTACACCATGAGCCTGACGAATACGGATCCGCGCAAGACCGACCTTTTCGCGAAATTCGATTGGCCGCGCGTTTCAAATCCGTCGATCGATTTCTCATTGCCGGAAAACGAACGCGAAGCGGATGTCATCGCGCGCGAAAAGAAATCGGAAGAGGAAATCCGTGCGGTAATCGCGGAACGCGGCACCGATATCTGCGGCCTCATCATCGAGCCGATCCAAGGTGAGGGTGGCGACAATCATTTCCGCGGCGAGTGGCTCAAGAAGCTGCGTGAAATTTGTGATGAGAGCGACATCCTCCTTATTTTCGACGAGGTCCAAACCGGCATGGGAACGACAGGTCGCAACTGGTGTTGTCAGCATTTCGATGTCATACCCGATCTCATGGCGTTCGGAAAAAAGGCGCAAGCCTGCGGAGTGATGGCCGGTCCGCGCATCGATGAAGTAAAAGACAATGCGTTCCGTTTGCCCAGTCGCTTGAATTCGACCTGGGGCGGAAATTTTACCGACATGGTGCGGTCAACGCACTTCATGCACATCATCGAGAGTGAAAAGCTCGTCGAGAATGCGCGCGTGATGGGCGAGCGCATTTTGAAATCGTTGCACACCATCGCAGCCGAGTTTCCAATCATGACTGCGGTGCGCGGTCGCGGTTTGTTCATTGCGTTCGATCTGCCCGACCCGAAAACACGCGATGAATTCTGGAGAGGTTTGTTTGATGGCGGCCTCCTCGCTTTGAAATCTGGCGAACAGGCGATTCGTTTTCGTCCCGCACTCGACATCCATGCCGAGGCGGTTGATGAAGCGATGGACCTGTTGCGGAAACAGTGCCAGCGCATGCAGCGCTAAATTGGTAGAGCGCGAGTCCGAGCCGGAGTGGCATATCGGTCGCGCCGACGAAAATATGGAAAACGTTCTTAACAGACTCGGTCTCGCTCAGGAAAACGACGGCGTCTTTTTCGGTGAATGGCGCGGCGGCGGCGCGAAGATCGACAAGATTTCGCCGATTAACGGACAGAAACTGGCGAGCGTTCGCACCGCATCGGCGGACGATTACGACACAGCGATCGCGCGCGCGCACGAAGCGTTCTTGAAATGGCGCACAACGCCGGGACCCGTTCGCGGCGATACCGTTCGCCGTCTCGGCAACGCATTACGCGAAGCGAAAAACGATCTCGGTCAGCTCGTCACGATGGAGACCGGCAAGATCATCGCTGAAGGCGAAGGCGAAGTGCAGGAGATGATCGATATCTGCGATTTCGCCGTCGGTCAGTCGCGCATGCTTTATGGCCTGACGATTCAATCGGAACGGCCCAGTCATCGTTTGATGGAGCAATGGCATCCGCTCGGCGTTGTGGCTGTGATCAGCGCTTTTAATTTTCCCGTCGCCGTCTGGTCATGGAACGCAGCGCTCGCTGCCGTCTGTGGTGACGCGACGGTTTGGAAAGCTTCGGAGAAAACTCCCCTCACTGCGATCGCAGTGACAAAGATTGCCGAGCGCGTCTGTCGTGAAACGGGAGCCGATCCCGCCATTTTCACTTTGCTCATGGGAGATCGCAAAACGGTCGGCCAAAAATTGTCTGCGGATAAGCGCATTCCTTTGATCTCTGCCACCGGCTCGACGCAGATGGGCGTGCACGTTGCGCAAACAGTTCATGGACGACTTGGCAAAACGATCATGGAACTGGGCGGAAACAACGCTCTCATTGTCTGTCCGAGCGCCGATCTCGAGATGGCGACGCAATCGATCTTCTTCGGCGCAGTCGGCACTGCGGGTCAGCGCTGCACTTCCACACGGCGCGTCATCATGCACGAATCGATCGCCGACAAGGTGCGCAAAAAACTTTTGGGCGCATACAAATCGCTGCGCATCGGAAATCCGCTCGATCGCCAAACGGTGATGGGTCCGCTGATCGAAAAAAATGCTGTCGATATGGTGCAACATTCCATTCAGCGATTGAAGGATGAAGGCGGTGAAGTTCTTTACGGCGGCGAACGTCTCGAGGGAGAACAATACGCGGGCGGATGCTACATGACGCCGTGTCTAGCGAACGCCAAACCTGATTTCCAAATTGTCTGTCACGAAACTTTCGGTCCGCTGCTCTATTTGCTGACCTATCGCGATTTCGACGAAGCGATCGCGATCAACAACGGCGTGCCGCAAGGATTGACCTCTGCGATTTTCACGAACGACATGCGCGAGGCGGAAAAGTTCCTGTGTGCGGCCGGCAGCGATTGTGGAATCGCAAACGTGAACACCGGAACGAGTGGTGCGGAAATTGGCGGAGCTTTTGGTGGCGAAAAAGAAACCGGCGGCGGCCGCGAGAGCGGAAGCGATTCGTGGAAGATGTACATGCGCCGTCAGACGAACACGATCAATTTCTCGACCGAGCTTCCGCTGGCGCAGGGGATTTCATTCGGCACGCCCGACGAAGGCAGCTCGACGGCGTAGGTGGATCGTGCTCTCCGAGCACGATGTTAGAAATGGCGCCGGAGGCGCATTCTTTTTTTAGCATCGCGCCCGGAGGTCGCGATCCACCTTAAGTGCGCGCGGTGGTCAACTCAAAAAGTCCGTCGAAGTTCTTGGCTGTATCGATGTTCATGATGTACCGCTGCAATTTTTTGCATTGATCCTTGCCGATGACATCGCCGCCGAGCGCAGTGAATTTTCCACCGCCCATCGCGCGATAAGTGTTTCAGCAAAATCTTCGCATCATCCTGCTGACTGCCGCCGAGCGCGCAGCCGATGGTGTCGAACCAGAATAATTTCGCGGCCTGAATGGCTTCCGCGGAAAGATGCTCGTATTTCAGGGCGCAAGCCCACTCCGCGATGGTGTATGACAGCAGACGTTTCGATTCAGTTGGATTGTGCGACATGAGGATTTGTTTCTTGGGTCCATGACCTCGATCGGACTGCGAAAATTTTAAAGCCGCATCCCTCAATGACGGAACGAACGGTCCAGGATAAATCCTTGGTCTTGTTCAGAATTGGGCATTATGAGAGAAGCAAGTCGATGGATTTCAAGGGCTTCTTCGCGGAGCTGAAGCGGCGCAACGTTTACAAGGTCGCGGTCGCGTACGCGATTGTCGGCTGGCTCATCGTCCAAATTGCCACGCAGGTTTTCCCATTCCTTGAGATTCCAAATTGGATCGTTCGGCTGGTGATCATGCTGGTCGCGCTCGGATTTCCAATCGCGCTGATCATCGCGTGGGCGTTCGAGTTGACGCCGCAAGGATTGAAGCGCACCGAACGATGTCGATCGTCCGACGCAAGCGCACAGGAAATCTCACGCGTGGATTTACATTGTGCTCGTTGCGGCCGCGTTTTCTGTTGGATTGTTTTTTGTCGGTCGCTACACGGGGCAGCATACAAGCGGCGCGACGCCTAACGAGTCGCCGGCGAAATCGATCGCGGTCCTGCCGTTGCTAAATGAGAGCGGAGACCCGAAGGACGAATATTTTTCGGACGGACTTTCCGAAGAATTGATCGCGGCACTGAGTCACATCGGACAGCTAAAGGTGATTGGCCGCAGTTCCTCATTTCGGTTTAAAGAGCACCAGGAAGACAGCAAAACCATCGGCGAGAAGTTAGGCGTGGCCACATTGCTGGAAGGCACAGTGCGCAAACAGGGGAACAGGGTGCGGATCGTTGCCGAACTGATTAACGCCCGGGATGGGATCGCAGTTTGGACGGAAACCTTCGACCGCGAGCTCAAAGACATCTTTGCGGTGCAGGAGGAAATTGCGACAAAGGTGGCCTCGTCGCTGAAGGCGACGCTGCTTGGATCGGAACAACTGGCAGTCGCAAATTCAGCAACTAAAAATGCAGAAGCTCACAATGCTTATCTTCTTGGCCACTACTATTTCCAGCGGCGCAATGTCGAAGACTATCGCAAGGCTGTCGGCTACTTCGACGAAGCGATAGGGCTCGATCCCGAATATGCGCTGGCGTATGCCGAGCGTTCCGAAGCATGGACGTTGCTCGGGGATCTAACCGGTCAAGGCGAAACCATTTGGCCAAAGGCGCGGACGGATGCGGAAAAGGCCGTTGCTTTGGGACCGGCGTTGGCCGAGGCGCATGCCGCTCTCGGGTGGGTTCGGTTTTTTGTCGATTGGAAATTTACCGAAGGCTTGAACGAATTGAGGCGAGCCAGGGAACTTTCACCCGCGAATCCGACCGCGAACGATCTGCTCGCGCGAGTCATTGTTTATGTCGGCCAAAAAGATGAGGCGGAGAAACAGGCGCGTCAGGCGGTGGATCTCGATCCTCTTTCCTTTGCGGCGAATCTCAATCTTACGCGCGTCCTTTTTTATCAGGGAAAGCTCGATGAAGCGGAGGCGGTTGCGCAGAAGGGGGCGGAACTGCAACCGACCGCTGCTTCCAGTCGCCGTTTTCAGGTCCTCGTCGCCGTTCAGCGGGGCGACGGCGAGACCGCGTTGCGCGAAGCGCAATTGGAACCCGACGAAGGTTATCGCCGTTTCGTGATGGCATTGGCGCAGTTTGTTCGTGGAGATCGTCAGGCCGCGGACGCTGCATTGGCTGATCTCATCGCCAACGGCCGCGGGCTAGCCTATCAAATCGCCGAGGTCTACGCCGTGCGCGGCGAGAAAGAAAAAGCGTTCGAGTGGTTGCAGAAGTCTTTGGACACGCACGACACCGGGATGCTCGGGCTTTTGGTCGATCCGCTGTTGCAGAGTCTGCGCGACGATCCGCGCTACAAAACATTGGTCGCAAAGATGAATTTCCCGGCGGTGCCATGAGTGAGAAGCTTTCGTTCTTTTCCGAGCTAATGCGGCGCAACGTGTACGAAGTTATATTGCCCAATGGCTGACGAGCAGAAACCGAAGCAGCGTCTGGAGATCGCGCACGTCCTCTTCATGGACATCGTTGGTTATTCCAAGCTGCTGATTGACGAGCAATCGGAAGCGCTTCAGGAGCTGAACCAGATTGTCCGCAACACCGAAGCCGCGCGGGAAGCCGAGGCGGCAGGCCAGCTTACCATTTTGCCGACCGGCGATGGAATGGCGTTGGTTTTCGCCGGTTCGGTGGAAGAGCCAGCCGAATGCGCCTTGGAGATTAGCCATGCTTTGCGCGCGCAACCAAGTCTGCCGGTAAGAATGGGAATCCACAGCGGCCCGGTCCATCACGTGAAGGATGCAAATGAGCGAGAGAACATCGCCGGCGCTGGCATCAACATCGCGCAGCGCGTGATGGATTGCGGCGATGCCGGCCACATTCTTGTTAGTAAACGCGTCGCAGACGATCTCGCGCAAAAGCGTCGTTGGCAGCCGTATCTTCACGAACTGGGCGACGTGGAAGTGAAACACGGAGCCGTCGTCTCACTAGTTAATCTCTATGCCGAAACGATTGGCAATCCCGCGCCGCCGGCGCGACTCGGCAAAGTGCGCGGCCGCACCGGGACCGTTTCGAAAGCGGCGCGCAAAGGACTCTCTCCGCTCGCGCGCGCAATCTTCATTATTGTCGGGCTACTGATCGCACTTGCGATTGTGGCGGTGATTTTCGCGCCCGCGATCATGCGCACGCGCCATCAGCGCTCGGTGGCGACATTGCCTCAACCGAGCCCCACGGCGTCCCTTTCGTTGGCCGATACTATTAAGAGCGAGGTGGCCAGGAAAATCACCGATGAGTTAAAAAAGGACCTTTCAGACGAGAAAAACAATACGCCTGCGCCATCCTCTACCGCTTCGGCAATCCCGGAAAAAAGCATCGCGGTGTTGCCGTTCGACAACCTTAGTCGCGATCCCGACAACGCTTACTTCTGCGAGGGCGTGCAGGATGAAATCCTGACGCGGCTGGCGAAAATTGCGGACCTGAAAGTCATCTCCCGCACTTCCACGCAGCATTTCAAAAGTTCGCCGGACAATCTCCCGCAGATCGCTCAGCAGCTCGGAGTGGCGCACATCCTCGAAGGCAGCGTGCAGAAAGCGAACGACCAGGTGCGGGTGAATGTCCAGCTCATCAAGACCGCGACCGAAGCGCACCTCTGGGCCGACACCTACGACCGGAAGCTGACCGACATCTTTGCGGTCGAGACCGAGATCGCGCAAGCCATCGCCGACAAGTTGCAGGCAAAGCTGACCGGTTCGGAGAAAACTTCGCTCGCGAAAAAGCCGACGGTCAATCCGGAAGCATACGAGCTATATCTCAAGGGCCGTTTTTTCTGGAACAAGCGCAACGCCGCCGATCTGCGGAAATCGATCGATTACTTCAACGCCGCCATCGCGAAAGATCCGGACTACGCGCTGGCTTATGCGGCTTTGGCGCAAGCATGGCTGTTACTGCCCGCATATAATGGTGGCGCACCGAAAGATTGTTTTCCACCAGCCGAGACCGCGGCGAAGAAAGCTCTTTCGCTGGACGATAACTCATCCGACGCCCACGCCGCGCTTGGTATGGTCAGGCAAATTTACGACTTTGATCTCCCGGGGGCGATCGCGGAGTTCGAACGGGCTATTCAATTGAACCCAAATGATGCGATGCCCCATCACTGGCTTGCCAATCATTCACTCCCCGCGGCGGGCCAGACCGCACGCGCGATTACGGAAATGAAACGAGCGCTGGAACTCGATCCCCTGTCGCTCATCATCAACACCAATCTCGGGCAGGCCTACATCAATGCTAACCGCTACGATGAAGCCATCGCGCAATTGCGGAAGACAGTCGAGATGGAAGGGAGCTTCTATTTTGCCCACCAAATGCTGGGGGAGGCGCTGGACCTCAAAGGACAGATTCCTGAAGCGATCGCGGAGTATCAGAAAACGATTGCCATGAACGACGACCCGCTTCCAAAGGCATTGCTTGGCCACCTCTATGGCCGGATCGGGCGAAAAGATGAGGCCCGCCAGATTCTCGAAGAACTGCGTAAGACGAGAGAGCAGCGTTACACCGAGGCTTACGCCCTTGCGATCGTGTATCTCGGATTGGGCGATCGCAACGAGGCCCTCAACTGGCTGGAACAAGCTTATCGCGATCGCGATGGTTATTACATGGCGGTCATCCGGATCGATCCGTTACTCATCTCGCTGCATGGCGACCCGCGGTTCGAAGCGCTGGCGGAGAAGATTGTTCCGGCGCGCGAGTTCAAAGGCGCGACGACTTCAAAATGAACGAATTCCTGCAACGCCTGAAGCAGCGCAAGCTGTGCTCGCGACCGCGCAGGTGCGCGAATCGACGAACAAACAACTCGTTAGGCAAACGCAGCCCGACGTTAGGATTCGTTAGGGGAACGTCCTCTACTTACCGCGGACGACGCGGATACCGCAGATAAGAGATTGGAAGTCAGAATTCTGATCCGTGAAATCCGCGTCATCCGCGGTTAAACAAAACGATTTCACTGATTCAAATTCAGACCTACTCGGTGCCTCAGGAAAATCTGTGAAGATCTGCGCAATCTGTGGACGCTGAAGGTGGAACGCGCTCTCCGATCAGAGATTCGCCGTGGCGAAGCGCGTTGCTAAAACAACTCGGCTTTGCCGACATGAGAAAGGTGGATCGGCCGGTCCCTCGGGCGATGCTAACAAATGCGGCCTTGCCGCCAAATTGATCGTTCAATAAGGAAAGCAGGAAAACAGGAATTAGACTTAGGTCCTGCAAAGCCAAACGGCCACGTCTCCTCTCTCCCCTGGGGAGAGACGGACGCGAAGCGCCGGTGAGGGCAACGGAGAGGGTTGGGTGAGAGGAGTCTGCAAAAAACCGGCGCTGCCGTTGGCGCGAGACCGCGCCCAGACATTTTCTGGGGTATGAATTTCCTGGGGTTAACCGAGCGGATTCGCGGGAAAAGTCGACCTGATTTGCGAAAAAGCCGGAGAAACCGTCGCAAATCCGGCGTGCAACGCCGCTGTGCCTATGAACAAAGACCTAAAGCTAATGAGCAACGCGATCATGTTCATTAGCATTGGCGCTGTGCGCATTCGCTTACCGGTGAAGTCTATGGGCTTTCGGAAAGAGTGAACGCAAACGCTGCAAAGCAGACCTGCGAGGCCGCAAAGCAGACCTGCGATGCCCATTCTTCTCATCTCACGGCGACAGAGCGCCGTGGATACAATCGCGCTAAGCTCTGGAGATGTCGGTGCTCGATTGCGAAGTTCTTGTTCTTGGTGGCGGACCGGCCGGCTTGCGCGCGGCGGAAGTGGCGAGGGCCAACGGCGCGCGCGTTCTGCTTTGTGACGGGCAACCTTCAGTCGGGCGGAAATTTCTGGTGGCGGGCCGCGGTGGATTGAACCTGACGCATTCGGAGGCGGCGGAAAATTTTCCACGTCGCTATGGCAACGAGCCAGAACGTTGGCGCGATTTGTTGCAGGAGTTTGGACCGGACGATTTGCGGGCGTGGGCCGAAGGACTTGGCTTTGAGACTTACGTTGGTTCGAGTGGTCGCGTCTTTCCGCGCGGGCAAAAGGCAGCCGGACTTTTGCGCGCGTGGGTGAAGCGGTTGCGCGATTCCGGCATGGGATTTCGCCTGGGGAAGAGCTTGCAAAAGCTCGAACGAGCAGGGGATTCTTGGCGCATTCATTTCGCTGACGGCGAATCGCTGCGCGCTCACGCCGTCGTCCTCGCGCTCGGCGGCGCATCCTGGCCCGAGACAGGATCGGATGGAGAGTGGCCGGCGATTCTCGCAGAGTTTGGCGTGGCGATCACGCCATGGGCTCCCGCGAACTGCGGATGGGAAGTGGATTGGCCTAACGAGTTATTGTCGCGCGCAGAAGGATTGCCGCTGAAAAATCTAACCGTTAGAGCGGGTGGAGAATCGATCTCGGGCGAGCTGCTGATCACGCGCTACGGAATCGAAGGCGGCGCGATCTATCGTCTCGGCCCGATCCTGCGCGCTATGGCGCAACCGGAAATCGAGATCGATTTGAAACCGCAGCTCTCAGAAGAAACGGTGCGTGCCCAGCTAACGAGTGGTGGATTGAAATTGAGCGAAGCCGCGCGTGCTTTGCTCGATTGTTTTCCGAATTCGGACATCAAACATTTTCAACTTACGCTGCGCCGGCCGCGTCCGATCGCCGAAGCGATTTCCTCGGCCGGCGGCGTGCGTTGGGAAGAACTCGATGACAGCCTGATGCTGCGCAAATTGCCCGGCGTATTCGTGGCCGGCGAAATGATCGATTGGGAAGCGCCTACCGGCGGCTATCTCTTGCAGGGCTGCTTTAGCACTGGCACTCGTGCCGGTCGTTCCGCCGCGAAATTTGCCGCGGCATGAGTGCCACCACACGGATTTTCTCCTTCAACGCTCAACCATCAAACCTCAACCTCTTCGGCTGTCATAGTCGCCTGCGGCTCGCACCGGTAGTAAACAAGTGCGGCTTTGCTGCCCAATAACTGGTAGGGCGCGATCGCCGAGCGCGCCGACTCCCTTTCTTTGCCCGGAAAAGACGCGGCCGCTCTACGTTGAATACGCATCCGGACGACGATTCCTTCCGCGCGATCGCGCCCATGCAATCGGTTACGCTCGGCGCAGTCAGCCGGAAACGGGACGCAGCGCAACACATGGCGCATCTCGGAGTTCATCGGAGTGACAATGCTTCGGTGCTTTTTTTCTGTCACCGCTTTCGATTGTCAGATAGTTTGGAGTGAAATGTTTCCTTCTCTCCGAACCTTCCTGATTATAACCGCGGTAGACCCATGAATAATGTATCGTCGACCCTATCGGTAGCTCTGATCGTTTTCGCTTGTTTGTCGCAAACGTTACTGGCGGATCCACAAAGCACGGTAAAGGATGTCTCGATCATTGTCCCTGCGGGATCTTCCAATCATGAGGCCGGCAACGTTAAGGTGACGTTCACTGACGGCCGCACCGAAGTGTTAACTCAGACTGGCGATTGCTATGACGCGAAAGTATCAGCCAACGGGGATGTCGGTTGGATTCGATTTGGCAAAACGGAGAGCGTCCGCGGCCCGCGACAACGGATCCAAACTGGCAAGTCCACTGTCGTTGTTCGTTTCCCGGACGGGGCTACCAAAAAGTTTCTGCCATTTGGAGAGAACATTAGTATCATGGACTGGAAGTTTGCCGACGACGGCAAGACGCTCATTGTTCGCTCCATGGGTCATCATGGCCCCTCGTCCTACGTGCAATATGATCTTTCAAGTGGCAAAGTGATTGACTCGCGTGGGCCCGGTTACACCCCTTACGCTAAACTTCCTTCCTGGGCGAAACCGCTGGCCAGTCCAGACGAATAGCAAAGAGCGCGTAGCAATAAATGGAGCGACGGGCCGAAGACGGCCCTCCAGCGCTTGACCTCTAGTGGATGCGCCGGTTTCACACGTGCGGATTGGAGTTGTTTGATGGACAGATTGATCAGAGAGCCCAATCGAGGCTTGTCGAATGCCCGACATTCCACTTATTCTTGCGGTCTTTTCATGCGCCGACGATTGCTCCCCCAGCTCTTTCTCTTGCTGCTTCTCCTCAACAGTACATCGGCGTTTGCGCAAGAGTATTATAAGCAGTCGCTCCTGGCGGAAATGAAAGGCGATTACGCCACTGCATTGAAAAATCTCAACGCTGCAGTTGCGCAGTCCCCTCGTAACTCACTCCCTTATCATAATCGCGCCGTGTTCTACTATCGGCAGCGCAAATACAAGCTGGCGCTCAGCGATCTCGATATGGCCATTCGCTTGCAACGGACCAGTTTGTTTGCCGCGATCTTACGAGCTGATGTATATGCTAAACTCGGAGATTACGCCCGCGCTCTGAAAGAATACAATCATCTGCTCCCAATGCTGGGAATTTCCGACCTGCGACCAATGGCTCTTAACGGCCGAGCCTGGCTCGAAGCAACCTGCCCCGACAGCCGAGTTCGCAACGGACAACAAGCCGTTATCGACGCAAAGAAAGCAGTAGCCTACGGCGGACCAGATAAAGCGACTTATCTTGGAACGCTGGCTGCCGCGTATGCGGAAACCGGAGACTTTGACTCTGCGATACGGTATGAGCAAGAAGCTATGACCCATCAGAGCGAGAGAGATCCTCTGCCAGACCCCACAGGTCCGATGAAGGCGTATCGGCAGCACCGCCCGTATCGCGCAAATCCCCCAACTTCTCATCCATGAAAGTTTTCCCTATAGGTCTCACAATGCGCTTTCCATCTAACGTTGCCTTTGTGCGTGTCATTGCCTGCCTGGTCCTGCTATACGTCGCATTATCATCGTCGCCGTCTGTTTTCGCCCTGGGCATAGTGGACACGTATGCGGAGCGGGCTTTCAAACACGAACAGAAACACGATTACGCGAACGCGTTGCGGAACTACGACGCTGCGGTTCAGCGCGTTCCCCATAGCGCAAACGCTTACTACTATCGCGGTGGATTCTACCTTCGTCGGCACGACTATCTAAAGGCGATCAAGGACTTCGATATGGCGATCCGGTTAGAGCCAACCCTTCTGCAATATGCAAACGCACGCGCCGCGGTCTACGCGCACATAGGGAACTATGCTCGCGCGATGAATGAGTATAATCATTTGCTAACCCTTTCCCCCTGGGGCTATGAGCGCGGCATGATTCTTAATAGTCGCGCCTGGCTAGAGGCCGTTTGTCCCGACAGCAAATTCCGCAACGGTCGAGCCGCGCTCGCCGACGCAAAGCAAGCGTGCGCCGAGGAGGGCTGGCGAGAGTCTGATTACCTGGATACGCTTGCTGCCGCTTATGCGGAAACGGGAGACTTCGAGTCCGCCATAAAATACCAGGAGAAAGCCCTCGCGCGCGAGGATAAGAAAAATCCTTTAGATAATGGGAAAACGCGTCTTACTTTGTACCGCCAGCATCGCCCGTATCGTGAAAAGGACTAGGTGGTGTTATTCCTGCCGGAATGTGTTACGTCGGCTGGCGGGAATCGCTCATTTAGCGGTGAAGTTCCTTTCGTGGTTTCCTGATGTGCTTGCGGAGGCAACAGGCTGGAAGCCCGTCTTCCGATCTTCGGCGCGCTGGGCTGTAAGAATGGGACGCGACAGAGCGCATCCCTCCAAGAGTTTTCTCCTGAGTTCCTGGTTTCCTGATTCGTCTGCTTTCTCCGACTGAATTGAATCTGTGTAATCTGCGGAATCTGTGGATCGATTCCCTAACGAATCGACGGCGCGACAGATGGTTGAGGGCTGAGGGAAAAGTCGAAAGGCAGAATTAAATTATGAAAGCGATTTGTCTCTTAATATATGCCCAAGGTGGATCGAGATTATTGCGCGCCAGGTTTTGCGATCACAAAAGACGATCTCGCCTGAACGCTTCGGTTTTCGGGGAAATACTGTTGGCATCCGAAGCGAATGTCCAGCACCGCCTCGTTGGTCGGCGTATTTGGAACAGTCCAATCGAAAGTAAGAGTCCTGGCCATTAAGTCGAGACCAACGGGTGTAATGACAAAAGGAAAGCTTTTCCCGCCATCCAGCGACAACCAAATCTCACTCTCGCACCACGACAGGTCGACGGGAAGTTTGGGAAGTAGCGACTCCCATACGACCCTGACCTTTTGCCCGGGATAGACAACTTCTCCAGGGCGCGGCGAGATTAGCCTGGCGGCGTAGAGGCCTCGTAGATTATCAGGTTCCGCAGCCGCAGCCGAGGTCCTGAGCAGTTGCGGAACAAACGCGAACGCCACCGCAATCGATATGATGATTAATCGCTGTGTTTTCATTCTTTAGCGCACTCCCGTCAACGCCAGGTGTCAAGTTTTCTAATCTTACAATTTCGACAGCTACCGCTACCGCATTTCGTGCGCGCTTAACTCGTTAGGCGAGGCGTATGTCAGCAGACTCATAACGTCCCCATCACTGCCCGACCTCTCCCTGGGGCATTCAAGCTCTCACCTTTACGGTGCGCGAAAATGCGCTCCGGTTGCAATAGTTACTGGAACGAGGGATCAGAGTCGAAGGCGAATGTTATCCCCGAGCATCTCATGAAGGCGATCGTGTGGTAAGCAGGGCAGCAATACCTTGTAACTTAATCAGAAGTCGTTACAGCTTCCTGGAGCTGTTGTTTCTAACTTAACCGATTTCGGCGGGACGCCCTTGATTGGTAATCGTCGCGATAGTGCCGTCGATCTTGGTTAGTTTGACGGTGAACCTCTCGGCGTAGCACGGTGCTCGATCCTGGAGCATGCTGATGGCCACAGCCTCCCCTAGCTGGACGGACGACGAGGTGTCGCTGCGCCAGTGGATACCGGAGTGGATCCCGTGGGCGAAGGAGATGTTGTTCGCGAGCTTGTTTAACTCACCGTTGACTGTGAGCTGGCCAGCATCTGAGCCGGAGTAGGGTAACAGCGAAAGCCCATCGCTGGCTGGCACCACCGGATCGGGGACGACGTAGTTGCCATCGAAGAAAAATTTAAGGACGGTGATGCAAGCTCCGGCGACGGCGCCGTGGCCGGTAGGATAGGACGGATGGGTCGGCGAGCCTTCGGGGAAAGTCTGCGAGAGGAAGTAATCCCCATATCTGTTGAAGCTGCTTTGCACCGCCTGCGAGTTGAGCACGTTGTCGTTCACGTGGCCCTGGAGCGTGCCGCCCTGGCCAGTCAGAATTTGTCGCACAATGGCGCCGCCCGACTCAGGACGGTGCCGGAGGTGAATCGACCATTTTTGATACCACACGTTGTTCAGCGCGAGGCGAGCGACGGCGGCGAGCGTAGCCACAACATCGGGACCACCAAAAGTGCCAAAGCCGTTCTGCTTGGTGGAGGCGATGTAAGGATTGCCCGGATTCGCTGGTGTGCCGATCGTGGCGAGCACGAGGAACGCGGTAAAGTATGCCTGAAAGAGCACGTCGACATGGGTATAGGCACTAAGAGCGCGGCCATTACGGAGATAGCGTAGCTGTGGGTCGAATTGGTTCTGAAGCCCGGTATCGATGCCGTTCTGGACCTGTTGAAAAGTCGTCGGGTCCGTCATGTAGTCGATGTCCGCCAGGTAGGTGACTAGCTGCTGGGTCAACGGTTGCGCTCCAAGGTATGTAGGACGTAGAGCCAACTGGGATATGTAAGGCCCAGTGGTGTCGCCCGGGTAAGGCCCGCGGAATAACAAGTCCGGTGTTACGTCACCAGACCCATTCCTCGGGCCGGCGTAGGTAGGCATTTGCGTCAGCTCGTTCGCAGCCTGCACTCCGATGGGATTCGAAGCGTAATCGGTGAATGCGACATCCCGCAGTAGCGACGCCCAGTATAGTTCGATCAGTTCCGTCCCGTAGTCCGGGCTCGCGAGGGCCGGCGCGGGTGGGACCACGACCTGGCTGATTTGATTGGCTGGCGAAGGTGCGTTCCCGAGCTGCACGCAATCGCATCCTTCCAGGAAGAAAGCATCTCCGCCGAGCGGACCGTTCTGGGTGCGGGGACCGCCCGTGATCACGTTTTCGAAGGCATCGAAAGTGCCACTATCAATCGCCTTCCGGAAGCCCTCAAAGGCGGCCGGATTAACCAGGCCGATCCCATCCTGTAAGATGCCCTTGGAGTAGGTGCCCGACTTGTCCGCATAGAGCGCTTCGTCGCCGTTAGTCGTGTGCGGCGGAACGGCAATCCGCGATTCTCTTAGTGCCGCCCTGACGCGGAGGTTATAGGACTGCGTGACCCGTGGATCGGTAGCTGGGCCCAACGGAGCGATTTCGTTCCCAACGAAAAGCTTGGAATCATTAGCGGAGGCGATGGCTGTTTTGCCCAGGACGGCCCCGCCTGCGAGGGCTGCGCCGATCTGCCCCAGAAATTTTCGGCGGGTGGGACGTGCTCTGATGATGGCGTTGTTTGTGGGAAGATCCTTTTCCGCCAGCACCGGTTCCGGTGAGGCGATTTTTTGTTTTTTCATAGTGAGCGCGCTCGTTAGGATTTGTCGCTGCGTCGCTCCTATGTAACCGGCTACTGTTGTGATTCTCCACTGTCGTATGCCGGAACAAACAATAGGAGCACGATCGTTGATGAGTCTGAGCAGGAATTTCACGCAGGTAAAGCTCAAACGAGCGTCGTACCGATCGCTGGGCGTTTCTTGTGAAAATACCCGGCGAGAGACCGTAACGGGTCAGCTAACTATCGACACCACTTGAAATGCGGAACTCGGTTTCTTGGTTTCCTGATTCGTTTCTTTTTCTCTTCGGAATTCAATTTGGAAGCCAGGAGACCAGGAGGATGGAATGCGATCTCCGAGCGCGTTGATAAAGAGGTGGGCTTCGCCGCCCGACTGACATCGAGGTCCGAGCTCTCCCCGCAACGGCGGGTCTGTCCAATGGGATTCTAAAAAGCTGAAAGCTGAAAAGAAAGTTCGTGATCGCGAGGGCGCGATCACCAACACGCGAGGCGCCCGCCGCGGCGGGCAGGCAGTGCGCTCCCCAGATTAGAATGCGTATGCGAAAAGTGGCTTCGCGGCCTAACTAACATCGAGCAACCGAGCTCTCCGCGGCGAGTCTTCGACCGGACTGGCCTGAGCGTTCGATCTACCTTTTCGGCGATGATGCGTGGCGCGGGTGAGGGATCGCATCGAGGCTTTCCAAGTAAGTGGCTTTGGGTTGAAGTTTCCTTTGGAGGCAGATTTTGAACCTGATGAATTTCTTTGCCGAACTGAAGCGCCGCAATGTTTACAAGGTGGCGGTGGCGTACGCAGTCGTTGGGTGGCTCCTCATCCAGGTCGCGACGGCGGTTTTTCCGTTCCTCGGTATTTCAAACGCGGCGGTGTGGCTCGTCGTGGTCGTTGTCATTGTCGGTTTTCCGATCGCACTCGTAATCGCCTGGGCGTTTGAGATGACGCCGGAAGGAATGAAGCGTACGCAAAACATTTCGCCTAACGAGCGGTTACCGCAGTGGAGCAGGCGGAAATTTGCGGTGTTTATCGCGGGCACTGCGGCCGTGGCCGCGAGCCTGCTGGCGTTTCAACTTTTGCTACCGAAACCGGCGGCAGTGCAAACGCCGACGTCAACGCCGAGGCAAGCCACGGCGATTCCAGAAAAATCAATCGCGGTGTTGCCGTTCGAGAACCTGGGGGATGACAAGAAGGACGTTTATTTCGTGAGCGGCATGCGGGATGATATCCTAACGAGTCTCGCGCAGTTGCCCGACCTGAATGTGAGGTCGCGCACATCGAGCGGAAAATATCAAAGCCATTCCGAAGATCTGAGAGCGCTTAGTCGTGAGTTAGACGTCACGAATGTGCTGGAAGGGAGTGTGCAAAAACGCGGCGACGATGTCTTGATCAACGTCCAGCTCGTCGATGCGCGAAGCGGGAAACAACTTTGGGGGCATAGTTACCGCCATAATGTGCAGGACATGCTCGGCGTACAAGGCGAGGTCGCGCAAAAGATCGCCGATGCGCTAAGAATAAAACTCGCTCCGGCGCAGGAGCACCGGCTGCTCGTCCCGCCGACGACCAACGTGCGCGCCCACGACCTTTTCCTGCGCGGCCACGCTTTGGGGTTACATTCGGACGAACAAAGTCTCGAAGGAAAAATCGCGCTGTTGAACGAAGCCGTCGCCGAGGATCCGCATTACGCGATGGCGTGGGGCGACCTGGCCGGCGCTTACCTCACCATCGCCGATGCCTACCGCGCGCCGCGGCAAGTTCTACTCCCGATGCGGCACGCCGCGATGATGGCGGTGCGGAATGATGACGATGCAGGTGTCGGTCATATTTGGTTAGGCGCCGTTTCGATGCTTTACGATCGCAATTTTCCTTTGGCGAAACGCGAGCTGGAACGGGCGGTTGCGCTCAATCCCAATTCCGCCGACGCGCACCGATGGCTGGGCTGGTATCTCGCGCGGGTGGAACGCAACTTCGACGCGGGCCGCGCGGAATTGCAGCGTGCCCGCGTCCTCGACCCAGTCTACACCTGGCCACTCATGTTTGAATGCTTCATTGATATTGCCAGCGGCGAATATCAATCCGCCATGCGGCTCGCGGAGCAGGTGATGGAAATCGATCCCCACTTTTTCTATGATGTGGATCCGATCGCCAGCGTTTATTGCGGGGAAGGTCGCTGGCAGGATGCGGTTCAGCGCTACGAGTCATTGCCCGCCGACTTGTTCACCCGGCCAAATTTTCAACTGGCGATTTGTTATGTGCATGTTGGCCAGAGCGATCGCGCTCGAAAGATCCTGGCTGATCTGGAAACCCTCTCTCAACGAAAGTATGTGGATCAAATGCACATCGCTGCCATTTACGCTGCACTCGGCGAAAAGGATAAGGCATTCGCTGCGCTCGATCGGGCCTGCGACGATCGCTCGGCCCGGGTCAGCACGCCGCGCTTTTACACGTGGCTATCGCCGCTCTTCGACGATCCGCGGTTCGCCGCGCTGGAATACAAAGTCGCGCACTCGGCGCTTTCATCGCCGAATGACTAAGAAAAGAGTCCACTTTTCTGCGCAATCTGTATAGAACCCTGGCAGAGGATCTCGTCATCTTCTAACGGATTAGTAATTGGAGGATCCGGACAGTGAAAAAATCATTAAGCTATTTCGCACTCGCGCTGCTTTTGTTTCTGAGCAGCAACTCGGGAAATTCTGCCGCTCAATTTCCAGAGAAGAAGAACACGAACGCACAGACCGGAACTTTTGAGCGGATGATCGTCGCGAATGGAAATGTGACGATGAATCTCGATTTGAATCGACTTAATGGAAGCGCGGCCGCGACTAACGAGTCGAAGCGAGACACCTTTCAATGGGGAGTGAGCGCCAATTCTTTTTTTACGATCCGTGTCTTTAACAAATTTTTGCAGGGCCCCGAGGCGGGCTCGATGGCGTTGATCTCGAAAGACGCCCGGATGCTCCCCGAACCGTTGCGCGCGTCCGTGAACCAACTCGTTGTCGAAAAAATGCCTTCGAGTGAGTCCTTCGATCTGGCAGTTCGCGATGGGAAAACGGGCTTCGTCTTTTTCACGATTAAAGGGCACACTTATGATTACGATGCCCGAACGCATCTGTTCGGTATCAAGGACGGAACGCTTTTGATTTCAGATGCGCTCGCGAACAAACTGGGGCGTCCAGCGGATGCTGGTGGAGTGGCCGGAGAAATTTCGATCCGCGCGACCGTGTATCCGATCGAAGTTACTACCGTTGTTAATGGCGCAGCCAAATCGTCGATACTGCCCGCGCGAGAACAGCACTCTCCGGATGCCGCAGCTCTTGTGTCGGGGCCCGACATCGTCGTCGGAGATCTATCCAGTATGATACAACTTGGCAGTAGCGGAACACAGGTAGGCCTTTCCATCGGCGTGTCCGCTTGTAACAACGGAGACACGGACCTCGATTTTTTTGCGCTGCCGAACGCCGACCATCCCGTCCTGGCCCAAAATCTTTATCGAATGAGCGGTGGGGCGACGCACGACGATCGCTTTGAACAAGTGGGTCAATCCTGGCTGAGGCACTTGTTCTCAGCGTTGGAGCAGAATGATTGCGGCTTTGGCTGTACCCCTCCGGAGATGGTGGGACGCATCTGGGCGCCGGATGCTCTGATGCTGAGAGTTCGAGTTCGGATGGTGCGCAAAGTGGTTTGGGCTCGCGCGCGTGGGTGAATCCGCTTACCGGTGTTTTTCCTGGTTCGAGTCCGAATCCAGCGGATCACACGGGTCACACTCACACCGGGGTCTCGCACAGGATCCTTGTGGAAAGCAACGATCTCAACACGACGCTAAACTCGGGGGCAACTTATTACGCCGAGGCTCAATGTCTCACGCCGCATGAGTACGCCTGGTGTCAGGCACACGGCGGGCAATGCAACGTCTATAACAATGTGTCCTATCGTCGTTTCAATGTTAGCGGGACGACGAATTTCGTCTTTTCCGCTATCGGATCCACTGTGCGAACGGCTGCTGCCATTACGGCGTGGACTGGAGCGACCATCAACACCATCGAGCCAGCTCCGGGAGTCGATGGGCGTGCGTTCATTGGCTACAAAGTAACGAACCCATCCGCCGGCGTCTGGCATTATGAATACGCGCTTTATAACGAGAACCTCGATCGCGCGATCCAATCCTTCAGTGTGCCTTTGGGATGCGGGGTCACGATTAGCAATCCTGGCTTTCACGCTCCGCTAAATCCGCCGGGATTTGCCAATGATGGAACGCAGGGAGACGCGGGATTCAGCAATACACCGTGGACATCGAATCAAACTGCCGACGTCTTAAGCTGGAATACGGAGACCTTTGCGCAGAACCAGAACGCGAACGCGATTCGTTTCGGCACCCTTTACAATTTCCGTTTCGATTCCGACCGTCCGCCGGAGGTTAGGAACGCTACGATAGGATTCTTCAAAACAGGAAGCCCGATTACGGTCGCGATTCAAGGCCCGTCGCCGTGTAACCCATTGCAGATTGTCTCAGCCGTTTCGCGGAAGACGCATGGAGCTGCGGGAGATTTCGATATCGACTTGCCGTTAACAGGCGAGCCCGGTGTGGAATGCCGCAGCACCGGAGGTAATCACACTCTAGTAGTTACTTTTAGTAACTCGATGATTAGCGGCAGCGCGAGTGTAGTTAGCGGCGTGGGTAACATTGCTGGAACTCCCAGCTTCAATGGCAATACGATGACGATCGGCCTAACCGGTGTCGCCGATATGCAGAAGATCACTGTTACATTAAGCAACGTAACCGACAGCTTTGCTCAGGTCATGCCCGATACGTCAATCAGCGTAAACATGCTGGCCGGCGATACCACCGGAAACAAAATGGTGAATTCCTCAGACATCACGCAAACCAAGCTTCTATCCGCGGCGCCTGTAACCATTGCCAGTTTTCGTTCTGATGTCACTGCCAATGGAGCGATCAACTCCTCGGATATCAGTGAAGTGAAGGCAGATTCCGGGCATAGCTTGCCCTAACGTTGCAGTTAGCTCTGAACGCAGAACTTTCGCTGCCCGGCCCGATGTAGTCCGAAAGCGGGCCTGCCTATGACTTATCGTAAACGGCTTTGCCTTTGAACTTCTTCCCGTCGGCGCCTGTCCCGTTAACGGTGACCGTGCGCGATTTACCATCCTTGGCGACGGTGATCTTCCCCGACCAGACCACCTTGCCATCCTTCATGGCCGTGATCTCGTTGGTGTGATCATCCACCATTTTGTAGGCGGCGGAATTCCAAGACATATTCCCTTTTGCTGGATACGCTTTTCCATCCCATTTGCCGACCCAAACGCTGTGCGTCGGCTTCCCATCCTTGTCCACGCCGTCCACCGTCACCTTAATTTTATCCTTCTGCTCCGAGTAAACGACCGTGGTGTTCTTGCCCATCCCCGGCACGAGCTTCGATTTCCCCTCGTTTAGTTTCCACGTCCCCATCTGTGGACTAACCGCAAAACAAGCTGCTGCCCCCAAAAACGACAGGGCCAGAGCCAATACTGCAATTCGAGTTTTAATCATGCGCGGATTCCGGCAGAAATGTCGTTAGGCGTCAATATCAATTTGAGCGTGAAGCGAAAACTGGAGAAACCGCCGAAATCCGTCTCACTAAGTCCACAGATTTCGCAGATTTTTGGCGTTTCAGAAACGCGATCCCATGACCGCGCGGAGTATCAACGTCAGCTTACGATATTGAGCGATCAACGGATTCGTCATGCGAACGATTCGCCATGAAATAGAGGACCGGCACCGCCATGCGGCTGATGAGGAGCGAGGCAATTTCGCCGGCCATGAGCGCGATGGCGAGTCCTTTGAAAATTGGATCGGCGAGGATGACGCTCGCGCCGACCACTACCGCGAGCGCGGTTAGGAACATCGGCCGGAAGCGGACTGCGCCGGCATCGACCACGGCTTCCGCGAGTGGCATGCCTTCGGCGAGACGCTGCTCGATGAAATCGACGAGGATGATCGAATTGCGCACCACGATTCCCGCGCCGGCCATGAAGCCAATCATTGAAGTCGCGGAAAAGAACGCGCCGAGCAGACCGTGCGCGGGGAGAATGCCGACAAGCGAAAACGGGATCGCCGCCATGACCACAATCGGGGTGATGAAGCTGCGGAACCAGCCGACCATCAGCACGTAGATGAGCACGAGCACGACGGCGAAAGCGGAACCGAGATCGCGAAAAACTTCGATCGTGATTTGCCATTCGCCATCCCATTTCAACGCCGGCTTTGCTTCGGTGAAAGGCTGAACGGCGTTGAAGATTTGCACGCTGCTGCCATCGCCGCCGAATTCGCGGGTGTCGAGTTTCGCCAGCGCCTTGTTCATTTTCAAGATCGCGTAGACGGGGCTTTCGATGACGCCGGCGACGTCGCCGATTACATACGTCACCGGCATCAGATTCTTGTGGTAGATGCTTTTCTCGGTCGTGGTCTGCTCGATGTGCACCAGCTCGCGCAACGGAATGAGCGGCGCAGTGCCGGTGGTGCCGGGTTCGGGCAGTGCATTCGCGTCGCCGGATCGGACGCGCAACGCGAGTAACTCATCGGGCGTCGTGCGCGACGAGCGTGGCAGTTCGAGCATGATGTTCACGTCTTCTTTTTCGCGCGGGAGATGGAGGAGATCGACCGATTCGCCGCCGACGGCGATGCGCAGCGTCTGCGAAATCGTCTCGGCGCTGATGCCGTGAAGCGCGGCCTTTTCCTTGTCGATTACAAAACGCGCCTTCGGCTGGTCGGCCTCGACATACCAATCGACATCGACAACGCCCGGCGTGCTCTTGAAAATGTCGCGCACTTTGCGCGCGAGCGCGTGGCGATCGGATTCGTTAGGCCCGTAGACTTCGGCGACGAGCGTTTGCAAAACGGGTGGCCCCGGCGGCACCTCGGCGACGGCAACGCGCGCGTCGTATTTCGCAGCGATCTCGGCGATGCGCGGCCGCACGCGTTTCGCGATGTCGTGACTCTGCGCGCTCCGTTCGCCTTTCGGAAGCAGGTTTACCTGGATGTCCGCCACGTTCGCGCCCTGGCGAAGGAAGTAGTGCCTAACGAGTCCGTTGAAATTGTATGGCGCGGAAACGCCGGCGTAGATTTGGTAATCGGTCACTTCCGGCTCGACGCGGACCGCAGCGGCGATTTCGCGCGCGGCCTGCGCCGTGCGTTCGAGTGAACTGCCTTCGGGCATATTCAGGATCACCTGGAATTCGCTCTTGTTATCGAACGGCAGCATTTTCACTTTCACCCAGCCAAGCGCGACCAGCGCCATCGCTAGCAGCAGCAACCCGACGATGGAGCCGAGAAAAATCCAGCGCCAGCGCGGTTGCGCGATCATCGGTCCCATCAGCCGCCGATAGATCCGGGTGAAGAAATCCTCCTCGTGCGCGAAGTGGCTTTGTGTGCCGGCCGGCGCGGTGCCTTCGGTCAACCGCGAATACTTTTTTCCCCAACGCAAAATTCGAATCGATGCCCACGGTGTGACGATGAACGCGATCGCGAGCGACCAGCCCATCGCCGCGCTCGCGCCGATCGGGATCGGTCGCATGTACGGTCCCATGAGTCCTCCAACGAACGCCATTGGCAGGACCGCGGCGATGACAGCGAAGGTTGCGAGGATGGTCGGGTTGCCAACTTCGCTGACCGCTTCGACTGCGATCGCGGCCCAGTTGCGGCCCTTGTTTTGCCGAAGATGAAAATGGCGGACGATGTTTTCCACCACCACGATCGCGTCATCGACCAGGATGCCGATGGAGAAAATGAGAGCGAAAAGCGTGATGCGATTGAGGGTGAAGCCGAGCAAATAAAAAACGAGCAGGGTGAGCGCGAGCGTGGCCGGGATGGCGAGCGCGACGATGGTCGATTCGCGCCAGCCAAGCGTGAGCCAGATGAGAAGCGAAACGCCGATGATGGCGAGGCCCATGTGAAACAAGAGTTCGTTCGATTTTTCCGCCGCCGTTTCGCCGTAGTTGCGGGTGATGGAGACTTCGACGTCGCGCGGGATGAGCGTTCCCTTGAGTGTCTCGATCTTTCGCAACACGTCGTGCGTGACGGAGATCGCGTTCGCACCCGGGCGTTTCGCGATGCTGAGGGTGACGGCCGGTTCTTCGCTGGGGAGCGCGCGCGCCTCGCCGACTGCTCCGCGCGAAGAGGAATCGCGGCGAGGCGCCGCGAGCACGCGAGGCGCGTGCGCTCCCCAGAAGAAGGTGTAGTTCGATGGCTCTTCCGCGCCGTCCACGATTTTCGCGACCTCGCGCAAATAGACCGGCCGACCGCCGAAAACACCGACGACCACATTCCCTACATCCTCTGCGCTGGTGAGAAATGCGCCGGTTTCGATGACGAACTCCTGATCGTTAGTCGTTAGGCCGCCGGAGCGATACTGCCGATTCGCCTGCTGCAGCATCGGCACGAGGCCGGCCGCGCTGAGATTGCGCGAAGCGAGCCGCACCGGATCGAGCAGCACACGCACCTGGCGCCGCGCGCCGCCGATGATCGTCGTCTCGGCGACGAGCGGCACAGCTTTAACCGCGTCATCCACTTCCGCGACCAGTCGCCGCAGCGTGAGATGATCGTAGCGCGCGCTGTGAAAAGTGAGCGCGAGGATCGGCACATCGTCGATCGACTTCGGTTTGATCAACGGCGTGCCGACGCCGTGCGGAATGCGGTCGTAGTTCGAGCGCAGTTTTTCCGTCAGCCTAACGAGACATTCCTCGGGATTGGAGCCGACCTTGAAACGAACGATGACGAGGCTCTCGCTGTCGCGCGAAGTCGAGTAGATGTATTCCACGCCCGGGATTTCCCAGAGCAGCTTTTCCATCGGACGCGTCGCGCGCTCCTCGACTTCCTTGGCGGTGAAGCCGGCCATGTTCACCATCACATCGACCATCGGCACCTTGATCTGCGGCTCCTCTTCGCGCGGGAGCAGGACGATCGCGCCGACGCCGAGCAGGACCGCAGCGACGACGATCAACGGCGTGAGTTTCGAGTTGATGAATGCGGCCGCGATGCGCCCGGCGACGCCGCTCGCGCGCGCAGCGTCCGTGTTCATTGCTGGAGAGTGACGGGTTGTCCGTCACGTAATGATTCCGCGTCTTCGCTAACTACGCGTTCGCCGGAGCTGAGGCCGGCGAGGATTTCCACTTCGCTGCCGGTATGTTTGCCGGTGCGCACAATGCGGAGCTCGGCGTGTTGATCCACAACGACGAAGACGCACTCCATCTGTCCGCGCGTCACGACGGCTGACGCAGGAACGCGGATGGATTTGCTTTCGCCAGTCGGAATCCAGACCCGACCGAACTGGCCGCTGCGCACACCTTCGGCAGCGGGCAGGTCGAGTTTCACGAGAAAAGTGCGACTCGCGGCATCGGCGACCGGCGCGACTTCAACGACCGTGCCCTCGATGCGTGCCGCGTCAGCGCTCACTTGCACGGGAAGCTTCGCGCCGAGTTTGACGTGTCCTATCAGCGCCTCGGGCACATCCGCCTCGAAGCGCAGCGCGCGGGGATCTTCCATTTCGACGATCGGTTTTCCGGGCGCGGCGAGGTCGCCGACATCAGCCAGTTTGCGCGTCACGATTCCATCGAAAGGCGCGACGACTTTCGTGTAACCGAGCATCGTCTCCATTTCCCGCGCCGCGCCTTCGGCAACGCTGGCCCGCGCCTGCCCGGCGTCGAATTCCGCCTGGGTCGTGATTTTTTTATTGAGCAGCTCGCGAGCGCGGGCGAGATCACGCGTCGCTTGTTCGCGGAGGGCGAGCGTCTGATCGAGCTTGGCCTGAATCTCGCGCGGATCGAGTTGCGCGATGAGGTCGCCCGCTTTCACCATCTGTCCCGGCGCGACGAGCAGCGACTCGATGCGCGCGCTGACTTTGGCTTCAATCACGGCGCGCAGTTTTGCCCGCACGGTGCCGACCACTTCTTCGCTCGACGGACGTTCCTTGTTTTCGACGACAACGGTGCGGACGGCGACCGTTGGCAGCGACTGCGATGGCGTTTGCTTTTTCGAATGACAAGCCGCCAGCGTAAGAGCGACGCTGACCGCAAAGAGCGAAAGCGAAAGCTTCATCGGCGCCTAACGTGGCGCGGCACCGCACTCTTCGCCGGGCCGGCCGATGCCGAGCTTAGTGAGAATGCGCTCGAGCGGGCAGAAGCCGGTAAAGGCAGTCTGAAAAAGGTTCAAGCCGACAAAGGCCGCGAGGAGCACCCAGAGCGGTTCACCCAATATCCGAGCGCGAGCCCGGTGAGAACGAGCGTGCCGGCGACGAGATAGATGATGCGTTGCCTTTTCATAGTTTCGTAAAGGTGTTCATGTTTGCTTGTCCAATCCTCCGCGATCTCGCCGCGTCCCTCTCCGCGCGGCTTGTGCAAAGCTCACCGTTTGTTGCGCGCCGGTGATGAGCGTACAGCCGCGTGCTCG
>CAWGQU010000012.1:0-70279 GCA_963824795.1 uncultured Verrucomicrobiae bacterium
GTCAGCGGCGTGCCGCAAACGTTGCAACTCGCGGGCGCGGACGGCTCGATCCGCGAGTCGTTAGGCGAAGACTGAGGCAAAGGCATGTCAGCAGCCGTTTCTAACCGGAAATTCCTCAATCCTTACCGAAAAAATAATCAATCCGGCGCCACCGAGACGACATGCATGAGGTGCCGCAGCTCTTCTTCCAATTCCTCTGCGGACGTTACCGTGTGCGAAATTTCTTCACGCAACAATTCGCCGTAACGCCGCCGCATGCGATGCATCGCCACCGTCACCGCACTCTCGCTCATCCCGAGGTCGGCGCTTAACCGCGCATAGCCCGGCCGGCCTTCCGCTCCCGACATGAACGGTTGCAGCGCTTCGTAGAGTGGAAGCCGGTTCGCCGTTTCATACTCCGCGCGCAAACGCTGCATCACTCGATCGAGCAAACTCAGCGCCCAGCTCTTTTCATACTGCCGCTCAGGCGTCATCGAATCGCTCGCCTGCAGCAAAAAAACTTCCTCGCATCCTGCGTCCCACGAGATCGGCAGGTTGCCTCCGCCGCGCTTTTGCGCCACGGCCTCGCGGCGCTGGTTCGCGAGGTAATGGCAAAACGCCGAGAGCAAAAAAGTGCGGAACTTGCCGCGCTCACGGTTAGCCACGGCGATCCCGTTGTTTTCCAGAAGCGAAAGAATAAACCCCTGCGTGAGGTCTTGCGCATCCTCGGGAGGATGCCCCTTCCGGCGCGCGAAATGATAGAGCGGTCCCCAATATTCCCGACACAAATCGGCCAGCGCCTTTTGGCCATCCGGCTCCGACGACGAACCGGCGCAAATGACGCGGCTCCACCGCGTGGTCGCGAAATTCGCCGGCCCTACAGTCGCCTCGGTGTCCGCCGCTCCCCAGCTATCCACGCGTTTCAGAAAGCCTTTCTTTGAGGCAGAGTCTGTCTAACCGGACACCGCAAAGTCAATTCTGTTTTCTCGTTCTTACCAAAAACAACGGCTAAAGTTGACCGCTGCTAGTCTGAGGACTTGAGTGCGCAGTCATCAGCAACACAGGCAGGATGCCTGTGCCACGACGTCATATCCTAGTTATTCGGACACGGGCCCATGCTGTCTCCGTGGTCGATGTGTCTGCGATACTCCAGGCTATTGCACGGCAGGATGAGCGTCGTGTGCTTGTGACAAACCATGCATTGGCCGCTCGCGGCGACGTTGAGGCTGGCGATATCGGTCGCAGTGGAGAAGGCGGTCGAGCCGCCGTTGGGCGAGGTGCTGGCCAGACTTCCGTTAGTGCCCGTGGTTCGATCCCACGCGCGGAAGGTAATGGCGCCGGGGATCATGCCGTTGAAATTGGGATTCGGCTGGAAGTAGAGCCGCGTACTCGCATCGGCCGCGAGAAGTCGCGCGCTGACATCGGAGACTGCGCCGAGAGGATTCCAAGTCGTGCCGTTATCGATCGAGTAGAACCAGATGCCGTTAGTCGTGTCGGCTGCGGTGACCGCGATCCCGAGAAGCGCGCCGTCATCCACATCGGTGACGTTATCGACCTGACCCGCCGGGACGGCGAAGTCCACCAGGCTCGAGATCAGCGTTCCCACTTGACCAACAGGAGCACCGTCGTTCTGCGTCTCGTCATTGAGCATCGGGCTCTTACTGGCATCGAGAATCGGCGCGTCGTTCACCGCTATTCCCGTCATCGCCTTGCTCCCGGTAATGGCGGGCGCCACACCATCACTTACACTCGTGGCGATGGTGAAGTTGGCGTTGAAGTTACTAGCCGGAACAAAAGTCACGCCTGCGAGCAACGTGTTAACGTCTGCTATCGGTCCTGCCGCGGTCCATACTCCAGTGCCCGCATTGTAAGTCGAGGTTACGGCGCCAGAAGTCGCTGTGCTCAGGCTGCCAGCTGAGACATTCGAGAGCGTTAAGGTCACGGTTACTGTCGCGCTGTCCACATCGCTCACGACGATGTCGATGAGATTTAATGGCGTATCTTCAGTATAGGTCTCGCTGGCTGAGAGGTTGGTTGCCGTAGGTGGATCGTTAACGGCAACGCCCGTCATCGCCTTGCTGCCGGTAATGGCGGGCGCCACATCATCACTTACACTCGTGGCAATGGTGAAGTTGGCGTTGAAGTTATTAGCTGGAACAAAGGTCACGCCTGCAAGCAACGTGTTGACGTTCGCGATCGGTCCTGCCGCAGTCCATACTCCGGTTCCCGCATTGTAAGTCGAGGTTACGGCACCAGAAGTCGCTGTGCTCAGGCTGCCCGCTGAGACATTCGAGAGCGTTAGGGTCACGGTTACTGTGGCGCTGTCCACATCGCTCACCACGATGTCGATGAGATTTAATGGCGTATCTTCAGTATAGGTCTCGCCCGCTGAGAGGTTGGTTGCCGTAGGTGGATCGTTAACGGCAACGCCGGTCATCGCCTTGCTCCCGGTAATGGCAGGAGCTTCATTATCGCTCACGCTCGTGGCAATGGTGAAGTTGGCGTTGAAGTTATGTAGCTGGAACAAAGGTCACGCCTGCGAGCAACGTGTTGACGTCTGCTATCGGCCCTGCCGCGGTCCATACTCCAGTTCCCGCATTGTAAGTCGAGGTTACGGCGCCAGAAGTCCCTGTGCTTAGGCTGCCCGCTGAGACATTCGAGAGCGTTAAGGTCACGGTTACTGTCGCGCTGTCCACGTCGCTCACGACGATATCGATGAGATTTAACGGCGTATCTTCGGTGTAGCTCTCGCCCGCTGACAGGTTGGTGGCTGTTGGCGGGTCGTTCACCGGCGTGACGTCAATAGTCATCGTGTTAGGAGTTGGATCGAGATCCGCGCCACCGTTTGCCGTGCCACCGTCGTCCTGCACCTGAAATGTAAACGACGTATAACCCATCCCGTTGCCGTTGAGAGCCGGAGTAAATTGCAGCTTGCCTAAGTTAATGTCCGCTGCCGTGACGAACTCGCCCGCCATCACGGGGTTGCTCTCGAGGGTAAGGCTGCCGGCTGCGGGAAGCGTCGTGATTTTTACCGCCAGCAAATTATTGGGAGGAGAGTCGTCTGGATCCGTAAAGCCGAAGTCCGCCACAACGAACGTGAACGCGGTATCCTCCAGCGTGGTGACTGCCTTATCCATTCCGGCAGGCGCGTGATTGGCGCAGGCGCGTAAAAGGATCGAGACGTTGTCTGAGCCCTCGTTGGCCACGGCGAGGTCTTGCTTCCCATCCCCATTGAAATCGCCCACCGCCACGGATTCAGGATCGCTGCCCGCGCCGAAGTTGGTCGCACTGCCAAAGCTCCCCGCGCCGTTCCCCAACAGGATCGAGACGTTGTTTGAGTTAATGTTGGCCACGGCGAGGTCTTGCTTCCCATCCCCATTGAAATCGCCCACCGCCACCGAATAAGGACCGGTGCCCGCGCCGAAGTTGGTCGCACTGCCAAAGCTCCCCGCGCCGTTCCCCAACAGGATCGAGACGTTGTTGGAGTTAAGGTTGGCCACGGCGAGGTCTTGCTGCCCATCCCCATTGAAATCGCCCACCGCCACCGAAATAGGAGTCGTGTCCGCGCCGAAGTTGGTCGCACTGCCAAAGCTCCCCGCGCCGTTCCCCAACAGGATCGAGACGTTGTTGGAGTTAAGGTTGGCCACGGCGAGGTCTTGCTTCCCATCCCCATTGAAATCGCCCACCGCCACCGAAACAGGAGTCGTGTCCGCGCCGAAGTTGGTCGCACTGCCAAAGCTCCCCGTGCCGTTCCCCAACAGGATCGAGACGTTGTTTGAGTTAATGTTGGCCACGGCGAGGTCTTGCTTCCCATCCCCATTGAAATCGCCCACCGCCACGGAAAAAGGACTGCTGCCCGCGCCGAAGTTGGTCGCACTGCCAAAGCTCCCCGCGCCGTTCCCCAACAGAATCGAGACGTTGTTGGAGCTAAGGTTGGCCACGGCGAGGTCTTGCTTCCCATCCCCATTGAAATCGCCCACCGCCACGGAATAAGGATCGCTGCCCGCGCCGAAGTTGGTCGCACTGCCAAAGCTCCCCGCGCCGTTCCCCAACAGGATCGAGACGTTGTCTGAGTCAGTGTTGGCCACGGCGAGGTCTTGCTTCCCATCCCCATTGAAATCGCCCACCGCCACCGAAGCAGGGACACTGCCCGCGCCGAAGTTGGTCGCGGCGGCGAAGCTGACCGGGATGCATGTCACCGGAGTCGTGACGGTCAAGGCAAACTCGGTGTTTGTTCTCACGCCCATGCTGCTGAACCCCGTCACCATGACGGTGTAAGTGCCGGCCGGATGCGCGTCGGTCACGCGCACCACCCCCGTGGCTGGATCGCCCTCCAGCTTGCCCTTGAAGTCGGTCGCGCTGGAAACAGTGATGCTCGTGATATTGGCCGGCATCGCATCGGGCGTGACCGTGGTGTCGGTGCTGAGCGGGAGGGTGGTGTCGGGATAATTGCCCAGCGTGACCGGGCAGTTGTCCAACAGGATCGAGACGTTGGCTGAGTTAGAGTTGGCGACGGCGAGGTCTTGCTTCCCATCCCCATTGAAATCGCCCACCGCCACCGAACTAGGTTGGGTGCCCGCGCCGAAGTTGGTCGCACTGCCAAAGCTCCCCGCGCCGTTCCCCAACAGGATCGAGACGTTGTTCGAGCTAAGGTTGGCCACGGCGAGGTCTTGCTTCCCATCCCCATTGAAATCGCCTACCGCCACGGAAATAGGATCGTTGTCCACGCCGAAGTTGGTCGCACCGCCAAAGCTCCCCGCGCCATCGCCCAACAGGATCGAGACGTTGGCTGAGCCATCGTTGGTCACGGCGAGGTCTTGCTTCCCATCCCCATTGAAATCGCCCACCGCCACCGAAATAGGTTGGGTGCCCGCGCCGAAGTTGGTCGCACTGCCAAAGCTCCCCGCGCCGTTCCCCAACAGGATCGAGACGTTGTTCGAGCTAAGGTTGGCCGTGGCGAGGTCTTGCTTCCCATCCCCATTGAAATCGCCCACCGCCACCGAATAAGGAGCGCCGCCCGCGCCGAAGTTGGTCGCACCGCCAAAACTCCCCGCGCCGTTCCCCAACAGGATCGAGACGTTGTTTGAGTTAGCGTTGGCCACGGCGAGGTCTTGCTTCCCATCCCCATTGAAATCGCCCACCGCCACCGAAAAAGGGAGACTGCCCGCGCCGAAGTTGGTCGCACCGCCAAAACTCCCCGCGCCATCGCCCAACAGGATCGAGACGTTGGCTGAGTTAAGGTTGGCCACGGCGAGGTCTTGCTTCCCGTCCCCATTGAAATCGCCCACCGCCACCGAATAAGGAGCGCTGCCCGCGCCGAAGTCGGTCGCACTGCCGAAGCTCCCCGCGCCGTTCCCCAACAGGATCGAGACGTTGTTTGAGTTAGCGTTGGCCACGGCGAGGTCTTGCTTCCCATCCCCATTGAAATCGCCCACCGCCACCGATTGAGGACCGCTGCCCGCGCCGAAGTTGGCCGCACTGCCAAAGGTCGGCGGGTCGCACGCCTCGGAGTTTTTCACCGTCAGGTCAAAGGTGGTGCTCGTGCTCGCGCCGCTGCCGTCGAAGGCCTGGACGGTTACGCTATGCGTGCCCGCCGGATGGGCATCGGTCACCCGCACCACGCCCGTGACCGGATTTGCTTCGAGCTTTCCTTTGAAGTTGGTCGAAGCCGTAACACTCATGCTTGTCGCATTGGTCGGCGCCGCATCGGGCGTCACCGTCGTGTCGGCACTTAGCGGAATGGTTGTCGCGGGATAAGCGCCCAGTGTCGGTGTGATCAGCACTCCAATCGGTCGCCGCCCGATCGCCTTCGATATCGGACCCGACACAGGCGAAGCTCCCATGACAGCGAGCAACCCAGCCAGGAGTCCGGCAGAGAGCAACACGCGCGCGCTCGGGCGAGCGAACCGTCTCATCCTCTTAACAGAGATGCTCCGGATAGGTGTTGTGAGTTGCGTGACGACGCTGCGAATGAGAGCGGTTGGATATTTCATAGGATCGTATGTTTGGCGGGTTTAGCAGAACCACTCACACACCCACATCACGAGCCCTTCGCACTCCCTGCCGGAGCGCAAGCCAACTGCTACCGGGAAGTTTGCCCAATCGACCACAGCCAGGTCAAGGCTGTTTTTTCTAGTTTTTATCGAAACAACTGTGGCTGAAATTTCTGCTCGCAGTGGGCAGTCTGCACTTTGCACACTCCCAACCCGACCGGGCTTTCCCGCTTTCTCTCTCTATATATATGTAGGGTGGATCGAGCGCTCTTAAGACCAGTCCGGTCGAAGACTCGCCGTGGCGGGGAAAGCTCGGACCTCGATGTTATCAGTGTCGACGAAGCCGAGTAAATTTAGCATCGCGCAAGGGACTGCGCGATCCACCCGCGCCGCCTCACTTGCCTGTCAGCCTGTCAGAATTCTCTCTAGTCGCGTGAGGCGCAAGCGACGTAAAAAGCTCCGCTTACGTAGCGAGCCTTTCTTGACTCGCCGAAGCCTTGGCGAAGGTGGTTACGCGATTCAGCGTTTTCTCAATAACTATTAACTCGAAGCTTTGCTTCGTTAGTTCTTCTAATTCCGTCAAACCTTAAGCTTGGTTAGTTCCGCAACGCTGGGTCTAACCCACTTTCAATTGGTTACAGAAACTTGGCGTGCCTCCGGCAAAGTCAGACTATCTGCACGAGAAAGATAAGTATTGCATAATGCGACCCGGATCGGGTAGAAGAGGACAACCGCAGTAAATAGGACAACCCCTCTATGAAAAAGACCCTGTTCGTTGTAATTGTCACCGCCCTCTTTGCCGCCGGGGCCACGACCGGCACAGCATCCCTCATTCGCCCGCACGGTGCGACGCAATCCATTACGTTCGATGATAACGGGCAAGGCGGAGGCGATGGCACTCATGGCGGATACTTAGCAGGCGAGTACATTTAGCTTGGACGTTTTTCTGACATTCAATGGGTACACTTCCACGGGTCTATCGTTCTGGTTGGAAGTCCCCGACGAGTCTTGCCGGCAGCATTGCCATTACCGGTGTCACTTACGGGACAACGTTTCCCGATCCTACTCAAACCGCGCCGAATCCAGCTCTCTTTAACACAAGTATTGGTGCTTCTCCAGGCTTCATGACGGAAACGCGGGATTTAGGTTCCACCATCAACGATTTTAATAACCTCATTGCGCCTGGCACATATTTCGTCGCTCATATTACATTCTCGCTTTCCCTGAGCTTCGGGCCGGGGAGCTACATCCTGCAATCGACTATAACCAGCCCGCGTGCGTCCGAGGCGACCAGCTTCGACGGTACGACCTTCGCCGATAATAACCTGCCGGCCGCGCAATATTTTATTAGTGAGATTCCGGAACCTACAACCATGAGTCTGGTTACTATCGCGTCATCGGCAGGTTTGGGATTCCTAGCTTACAGGCGGCGCGATCGTCGCTCACGACTCGGGCTGCGCTGACGGCGAGAGTCTCAAAGTCGAATCAGGAACCACGTCCGCCTTTCGGATGAACTCGTTCCGTGGACGGAGCCATCCTCCCTACCTGGTCGCGGACTTTTGTCTGATGTAGATATAATCGTAGGCAACGCTCCAGGTTTTTCCTCCATCTACTGAACGTTCCGAATATTGACGGACCCGGTCCGGTCCGAGATCGAAGAGAGTCAGCCGGCGCAGGACTCGTTCTCCGCTTTGACGATGAGTTTCGCCCTGGAACCGCATTGCTTTCTCACTGTATTCGCCGGTGAATTCACTCACGTTGCCGATGGTGTCGACCCAAGTCTGACGCCATTTGCCCAGAGTCGCGTCGAAGAAGTTGAAACTCTTCCCGCTATAGCCATCGGGCTGCGAGTAGTTTTCGAAGATAACGCAGTCCCCGATGATGCGCCGAATGCTGCTTGTCGCGATCTTCTTACCGTGATCCATCACGTCCCATTCGCCCACCCAGAAATCCAGTTGTCGGCAATCCGGTTTGTTAGAGCAGGGATTCTTCGGCGATGCTGACGGAGACTCTGCGGACGTGTGAAGAGCCAGGCCGGTGAGCGAGCAAAAGAACACGATGCAGCCTAAGCAACAGCGACACTTAAACGGTTTAGCCATTGGAAGCATCGCCTGACTAGCCCCAAACATGTGGTTAGGTCAAGTATCGTTTCGCAGATCACGTGCGGTAAAACACGGACGAATCAGGAAATTAGGAACGCAGGAAAAGGAAATCGAGTTTCAGCCTTTCCCGAAGAACTGATAACCGATAACGATTAACACAAAGCCAAGCTTCGTCAGGTTTCAAAATCTCAGCGTTTCAGCTTTTCAATCCGGGGAGCGCACGCGCCTCGCGTGTTCATCTCGGCGCCCTCGCCGAGATGCTTCAGATGAACTGCGATTTGTGGCACAGGCTTCCAGCCTTTGCAGCTAACGGCGCTGCCGGCCCGTTGCCTTCCCAGGACCACTCAGAACGGGATTTCACCGCAGAGAACACAGAGATCGCAGAGGAGGATAACTGACTTCTGATATCTAACTTCCGTCTTCCCACTCTCGTCGCGTGAGGCGCGAGCCTTTTACGCGATCGGCGTTTCAGCTTTCTTGTCACGCCATAATCTTTGAAGGCGGCTCACTTTTCAGTTTTTCGGAAACGTCGAATAGTAAGCTCTGACGCTTTTAGAACCTGTCAGATCCTAATCTCTATCGGCTAGGGTAGGCCCGATCCTGATCGTAATTTTACGAGCGAAACATCAGTGCCATTGATGGAACCACTGGCGTTCACGTCTTCGCGGAAGTTCGCGGTATTGACGGCGGACCCAGATTGAAATTTTGTTTGCGAAACGTCGGTCCCATTTACAGTTTTGTCTCCCGTGGTGTCACCGATCAATATGTTCATGCTCACTGCGGTGTCGGTCATTACTTGGGAGAAGCTGTCGGTTACGTTCCTCAAGGTAAGAGTGATCTTCTGCACATCGGCGACGCCGGTTAGGTTAATCGTCATCGTGTTACCAATGAAGCTGGGACTGCCTGAGATGCTGCCTGTTCCACTTGTTATGCCTGCGTTGCCACTGACGATGTTATTCGTGAACGTGATGATGAGTGTGTAATTGCCCCCGCTGCTGCGACATTCCGGGCCGAAATTAGCGTTGAGCAAGTCGATATCGAAGGTCCCCGCGCTGCCATGCGTCTTGCGCGAGACGGCAGTAGTCACTTGAGGTAAGGGGGCGGTCGATACGAGCTGAGATTGGCTAGGGATGCCGTTGGTGAAGACGGTCACGAGCGCGTAGCCTCTAGGGAATCCACTCGAATTGGTAGTCATCAGCGTGATCGGAGTGGAAATGAAAGAGGTGTCCGACCAGCCGCTCATCATGTCCAGGGGCAGAAAAAGCGTTTGCTCGTTACTCAGACTGAGCAGTTGCACCAGAGGATAGTTGGAAGAGGAATTGAAAGAGGTATTGCCACCGGAGGCTTCCGAGATGCCTTTGAAGCGAGAACCGGAAGCCATCAGCGCGCTGCCATCAGCAACAATCGAAGGCGAGACGGTGGTGAGCAACGGTTGCCAACTTGGATCAAAACCGAGACCAACATCATACAGTTCAGCGCTGCTTAAGAAACCACTACTATTGGCTCCTCCGACGACCAGCACCTTGCCATTGGGCAGCAACGTCGCCGTGTGCAAGTAGCGTGCGGTTGCGAGGCTGCCCGTAGAACTCCACATCCCGCTGGTCGGATCATACAACTCAGCACTGCTCAAAAGGTCACCGTCATTATATCCTCCGGTGATCAGCACCTTGCCACTGGGCAGCAACGTCGCCGTATGCAAGTGAGCGTGCGGTTGCGAGGCTACCCGTAGAACTCCACATCCCACTGGCCGGATCATACAGCTCTGCGCTGCTCAAGTCACCACTACTATTCTCTCCTCCGGCGACCAGCACCTTGCCATTGGGCAGCAACGTCGCCGTGTGCAAGAGCGCGCGGTCGTGAGGCTGCCCGTGGAACTCCACACCCCACTGGCCGGATTATACAGCTCTGCGCTGCTCAAGCAACCACTGTTGCTCAAATCCTCCGGCGACCAGCACCTTGCCATCGGGCAGCAACGTCATCGTGTGCAAGCCGCGCGCGTTGGAAAGGTTGCCAGTAGAACTCCATATCCCGCTGGCCGGATCATACAACTCTGCGCTACTTAAGTAACCACTATCGCCAACTCCTCCGGCGACCAGCACCTTGCCGTTGGATAGCAATCTCGCCGTGTGCCAGTAGCGTGCGGTGACGAGGCTGCCCGTGGAACTCCACATCCCGCTGGCCGAATCATACAGCTCTGCGCTGCTCAAGTAGAACCTACCATCAAGATCCTCCGGCGACCAGCACCTTGCCATTGGGCAGCAACGTCGTCGTGTGCTCGAAGCGTGCGGTGAAGAGGTTGCCAGTCGAACTCCACGTCCCGCCGGCTGGATCATACAACTCAGCGCTGCTCAAGTAACCACCATTGCCAAATCCTCCGGCGACCAGCACCTTGCCATTGGGCAGCAACGTTGCCGTGTAACGGCGCGCGGTGGCGCAAGGCTGCCCGTGGAACTCCACATCCCGCTGGCCGAATCATACAGCTCAGCGCTGCTCAAGTTACTGCCATTGTATCCTCCAACAACCAGCACCCTGCCATTGGGCAGTAACGTCGCCGTGTGATGGCGGCGTGCGGTGGAGAGGTTGCCAGTCGAACTCCACATCCCACTGACCGGATCATACAGCTCAGCGCTGCTCAAGGAACCGCTGCCATTGTATCCTCCGGCGACCAGCACCTTGCCATTGGGCAGCAACGCCGCACGTATAATAGTCGCGTGCGGTGGAGAGGCTGCCCGTAGAACTCCACATCCCGCTGGCCGGATCATACAGCTCAGCGCTGCTCAAGTAACCACTATTGCCAAGTCCTCCGGCGACCAGCACCTTGCCATTGGGCAGCAACGTCGCCGTGTGGTCGATGCGTTCGGCTGGCGAGGCTGCCCGTGGAACTCCACATCCCGCTGGCCGGATCATACAACTCAGCGCTGCTCAAGAAACTGCTGCCATTGTATCCTCCAGCGACCAGCACCTTGCCATTGGGCAGCAACGTCGCCGTGTGCTCGCCGCGTGCGGTTGCGAGGCTACCCGTGGAACTCCACATCCCGCTGGCCGGATCATACAGCTCAGCGCTGCTCAAGGAACCGCTGCCATTTTCTCCTCCGGCGACCAGCACCTTGCCATTGGACAGCAACGTCGCCGTGTGCACGTAGCGTGCGGTGGAGAGGCTGCCCGTGGAACTCCACATCCCGCTGGCCGGATCATACAGCTCAGCGCTGCTCAAGTAACCACTATTGCCAAATCCTCCGGCGACCAGCACCTTGCCATTGGGCAGCAACGTCGCCGTGTGCACGCAGCGTGCGGTGAGAGGCTGCCCGTGGAACTCCACATCCCGCTGGCCGGATCATACAACTCAGCGCTGCTCAAGAAACTGCCATTGTATCCTCCGGCGACCAGCACCTTGCCATTGGGCAGTAACGTCGCCGTGTGATGCGGCGCGCGGTGGACGAGGCTGCCAGTGGAACTCCAGGTATTGGCCATCACTGCCTCCGGGTTCTGCCGTCGCGCCATGGCCAGCCATGCCTCCCGTTCCACCGGCTTTAGTCCAGGCGCGGCCCTCTGGAGCATTAAATCAGTGTCACTGCGGTTCTGCTTGACTCGGTTTAATCCGGGCGAGGCCGCCAGACTCAGCAATAGCGCTGAGACCGAGAGCAACACGACAGAGATTGCAATTTGAAGCGCCGAAGCGCGGGAGGAGTTCTTCGCCGTTCTTTCATATGCGGGCTCTGTTTCTGGGTAGCTCCGGCCACGCCGGGATCGATCCGAAATAAAGCAGATGGTCGCCTTTCATTTACCAAATAAGCGATCGAGCGAGCAAGGCTTTTCCGCGCTACACTCCGTTGAGTTTGCCCAACAATCACCGAATCAGGAAACCAGGAACTCAGGAGAGCTTGTTATCCACAGATTTTGCAGATTACACAGATTCAATTCAGTCTGAGCAAGGCAATCGAATCAGGAAATCAGGAAGGTACTGGCTTGATCGTCTGACGAGCGTACGCGCCTCGCGTTTTGGTGAAGGCGCTTTCGTCTTCACCAACTTGCTTACTTCTGGCTTCTGCCCTTTTGTTCCATTCCGCAATCTGCATCGCGTGTTCCACGTTTCAAATCCTGTCAATAGTAAGCTCTCCGGCTTTTCTTGAATTCGCCAGATCCTTATCTCTTTCGGCTAGGGTAGGCCCGATCCTGATCGCAATTTTACGAGCGAAACATCAGTGCCATTGATACAAGGCTTCGGCGAGTCAAGAAAGGCTCGCTACGTAAGCGGAGCTTTTACGTGGCTGTGAGCCTGAGAAGAATATGCGACTCGCCGACGAGCTCGGGTTCCTGATCGACCGCGCTCTGGCATAAGGTGAAGCCACATTTCTGCAGAACGCGTATCGACGCAATGTTGTGTGGGGCTACACCGGCGTAGAGCGGTCGCTGCTGTTCCACGCGAAGAAACGCAGGAAGCGCCTGGCTCATAATGCCGCGTCCCCAAAGCGCGCGGTCGATCCAGTAGCCGACCTCGCGTTTACCGTCGCGCCCAAAACTGCCGATGTGTCCGGCTACATGGCCATCGGCGACGATTGTCTTTTTCAGGCAGGAGTCGTCCGCCAGGATCTTTGCCCAATGCTCGTCGAACTCCGCTCTTTCGCGCGAACGGAATACCACCAGCGCCACGGCAACCGGATCGCGCTGATGTTCGAAAAAGATGGGCAGGTCGTCCGGTTCGACGTCGCGCAAGAGAACCTCTGTTTTCATCGAAGAAGTTGAGAGTTATTGGTTGAGGGAATCGAAGAGGTTGAGAGTCGTTGGTTCAGTGTTGAGGGAATTCTTAGCCTCCAACAATGAACGTTCAACTCGCTTTGTCCCCGCTCCGACCCTCAGCCCTCAATTACGAACCCTCAACTCGCCTCCCCGACCCTCAGCCCTCAACCCGCCCAGATTTGGCATTTCGAACTGGGGGGAGAGCGCTGGGGGGAATGTCTTGGGGCCAGCCGCTCTATTTATTACTACGAGAAATCCACAGCCAAGTTCGCGAAAAAGTTGAGGGTCTTTGTTGAGGGTTGAGGAAAGGGGGAATGTGGCCCGCTCCCGGCCCTCTTCGAGCGCGGTCTCGACGAGATGCTCTTTGTCGGTTAATCAGAGATCGATGAAAAGTTTGCTCAAAGCGATCGTGGCGGGAGCGCTCATTTGGATCGCGATCAAGATGGTCGCGACCGGGTATCAGCCGGCGCATGCAGGTTCGGTGATGGCGACGGTGGAAATCTGGTTATCCCTCGTGGTGGCAATCCTCGCCTGTGTAATCCTTCGCTGGCGGTAGCGCGGCCGATCCACCTTTAGCGTCCCCAGACTACACAAATTTATGTTCCGGCGTCCCGGCCTCCGCACCGCTACCTTCGCGGTCCTGCCGTATATGTCGCTCATCCCCGTCGCTCCATTTTCGCAGATTTCGCTGGAGGTGAATCGAACAAACTTTGATCGGAAAAAACCGTTTTGGCTCCTTTGCGACCTTTGTGTGAGGGCGTGTCCTGAATCGAATCTGTGAAAACCGTTTTGTTTAACCGCGGATCACACGGAGGTCACAGATCAGATTCCAATCGCCAGGTCTCTTATCTGCGTTATCCGCGTCATCCGCGGTAATGCATGCCCCATCTTCCTCATTTCTCGCCACGGACGAGTCTTCAACGTGGTTTCCTAATTGAAAAGCTGGAAGTCGTGACCGCAATGCGGTCACCAACCGCTGCAGCTGTGCTCTCCAGAAGAGAATCGCAAATCGCGCAGATGTTCTACAACATTAGAAATTGATCTGAGCGGGATAAAGTTCGTGCTTCCATTGGTACGCGTTACTTCCTATTCTGCCGGGTCGGTTCGCTGAAACTTCGGCGGAATGCTCCTGGAATCAGCAACCAACCCTGAACATAACCCCAACCTCAGCCCCAACATGAAACGAACTCTCCTATTCTTTATTCTTCTATTTGCCTTTACCTGGCCCTCGGCAGGTGGAGTCAACACTCAATCATTAACGTTCGACGATCTCGGACTCGGTGGCGGAACTGCCGCTTCGGGAACTTATAATCCGAACGATACCTTCAGCTTTGATGTTTTATTGACGTTCAACGGCTATAATGCCGAAAGTCTTTCCTTTTGGTTGCAAACAGACGCAGCCTTTGCTGGTAGCCTTTCTATTATAGGAGTGACGTATGGCGCTACCTTCCCCGATCATGCTACTCCCCCTCTTCCCATTCTCTTCGACAGCGGTGTGGGCGAAAGCTTTGATTTAGGATCGAGCGTCGATGATCTTGCACACACTGTCCCCCCTGGCACCTATTTCGTCGCTCACATCACGTTCGCGATCTCGGGGGCATTGCCGGGGACATACGATCTGGCGTCAACCGCAACGGTGCCGTATTCATCAGAAGTGTTGGCTTTCGACGGAAGTGGTTTTTCGGATAACGCTCTGCCCGCGGAGCACTATTCGGTCACAATTGTTCCGGAACCGGCCACAATTGGTCTGCTGGGATTAGGTGCTGCTGGCCTGGCGGCAGCTTGGCTATGCCGAAGAAAACGCGCGGCGCGGATATCAATGTAGGTGGATCGAGCGCTCCGTCGCTCGATGTTAAGAACAAGTCGCGCTTGCGCGCATATATTTACCAACGCGCTCGGAGAGCACGTTCCACCTTAGCCCTCGGCCGAGGGACCGGCCGATCCACCTTTGGCAGCTCGCCGCATCTTATCAAGGTGGATCGGGCGCTCGAAAGGCCAGTCCGGCTCGGACCTCGATGTTAAGAACAAGTGCGCTTGCGCGCATATATTTACCAACGCGTTCGGAGAGCACGTTCCACCTTAGCCCTCGGCCGAGGGACCGGCCGATCCACCTTAGCATCCCCGGCGACGAGTCGCCTGGCGAGCTGCGATGAATGCGAGCAGCCCGGCTGCTGCGAGTACGATGGCACTCGGTTCCGGCACAGCGTGGATGTTATCCACGCCTAACTGGCCCGTGACGGCATCACCGTTAAGACTATCCGTGCCCATTTCGTTGATGATCCGCGTCTCCTGGATACCGTCAGCGAAAAAGGTATTGAATGCGTCCGGGCTGCCGACAGCGGTCATGGTTGCCGGATTGATGAGGAAGATAACGTGCTGCCAGTCGCCGCCCGGGGCGAGAGTGAAGCCCTGTGAAACATACCCAGAGGCGCCGGGTTCCGCGGCATCTTTGAAGCCCAGGCGAATGGTAAGATCGACTTTGCCTAGATTCCTGAGATCCATCTCAATGGCCGTTACACCGGTGGCGAGGTAGTTACCGAGCCACTGCGAGCGGTTGAACACCGTGAGGAATTGTCCGGGACCGGAACCGACAGCCGCGACTTCCATGAAGTTGTCGCCCACACCCGCGGGCCCGCCCGTATCGACGTTCAGGACCGGGGGAGCTCCTACTTCTCCGCCATTGGCCCAATTTTGCAGAGTGCCGTCTTCGAAATCATCGATCTGCCCCAAGACTATCGCTTTCGCCGAGCCGGCGAAAAGCAGCAGCCCCATGGCAATCATCCCAAGTGTACATCGCGTCAGTTTCATTAGTCGCCGATACTAACCGACGGGGTTGCTCGCGGGAAGGAAAATCCGTTCATTCCGTATCTACCGGTGCGTACACTGGATGAGCCGCGGCGGGTATAGCTCGGAGCTCGATGCAGGTGGATCGAGCGCTCCGTCGCTCGATGTTAGTTTTGGCGGCAAAGCCGCACTTGTTTTTAGCATCGCCCGAGGGACCGGCCGATCCACCTTCAGCGTCCACGGATTACGCAGATTCCTCACAGATTTTTCTGAGAGAACTCGAACATGGTTGAATTGGATCAGTGAAATCGTTTTGTTTAACCGCGGATGACGCGGATCTCACGGATCAGATTCCAACTGCCATGTCTTATCTGCGTTACTCGCTTCGTCCGCGGTAAAGCCTGGCGTACCGTCCTGTTTTCCGGCTTTCCTGATTCGTTGCGATGCTCCGACAAATCAGGGCAGCTACAGCTCTGCGAACATGGATTCCGCGATCCGAAAATTTCTGCTCGCAGTCGCCCTTTGCGCCTTGCACACTCCCGATCCGGCCGGGGACTTCCTGCTCCCCCTGCTCTCTCTATATATATACATATGACAAACGATCCGGAGTTGATTGGGCTTCCTGCGGGCATTTCTGCGGGCGAAGCGGCGGCGCAGTTCGATCGACTCCAGCAAAAGCTCGTTCCGCTGTGGAAGTTGATCGAATCGTTCAACCAGAACGAACAAACCATCGTGGTGGTGCCATCGATTTCGCTCGATATGAATGTGAGTGGTTTCGAGGTCCAGGGTTACGAAGAGCGCTTTCTCTTTCTCCTTTTGCTTCTCGCGCAACCGCGCGCGCGGATGATCTACGTCACGTCCCAGGCCATTCATCCGAGCGTAATCGAATATTACCTCGATCTGCTTTCGGGAGTTATTCCGAGTCACGCCATGCGCCGGCTTACTTTGCTCTCGCCGTACGACGACTCCGCGCGTCCGCTTAGTCTCAAACTTCTGGAGCGTCCCCGTCTCCTCGAGCGGATCGAAGCAGCCATCGCGGATAAGGACCGCGCGCATCTGGTTTGTTACAACGCGACTTTTCTGGAAAGGAATCTGGCGTTGCGCCTCGGCATCCCGCTTTACGGTTCCGATCCCAAGCATCTTTCCTTCGGAACAAAGACGGGATGCCGGCAGCTCTTTGCCCGCGCGGGAATCAATCACCCGCTGGGCTTCGATAACCTAACGAGTATCGATGAAGTTATCTCGGCGATCGGTCGAATGCGCGCGCAACGGCCGACGATCGCGCAAGCGATTGTGAAACTAAACGAAGGCGTTTCCGGCGAAGGGAACGCGACCGTGGATCTGTCGAATCTGAGCGAGCCCATCGAAGCCGCCATCGCCGATCGCGTTCGCGCGATGGACTTCGAATTACGCAGCACGAGATTTGATGATTACGCAGCAAAGTTTCGCGCGCGCGGTGGAATCGTTGAAGAACGGGTCGGCGTCGGCGCGAAGGAAGTGCGCAGTCCGAGCGTGCAACTGCGCATCACGCCGCTCGGAAAAGTGGAACTTCTATCCACGCACGATCAAATGCTCGGTGGCCCGAGCGGGCAAAGTTATCTCGGCTGCATCTTTCCGGCCGACCCGGCCTATGCGAGCGCGATTTCACGCGATGCCGCGAAAGTGGCTGACCTCCTCCGAGACGCCGGTGTCATCGGACGTTTCGCGCTCGATTTCGTCGTCACCCGCGCGAACGAAACGGCGCCATGGGAAACCTATGCAATCGAGATCAATCTGCGGAAAGGCGGGACAACGCATCCGTTCCTGACCCTGCAATTTCTCACCGGAGGAACTTACGACGCAGAAAAAGCAGTCTTCATCGCGCCGAACGGCCAACGAAAGTTTCTCGTGGCCAGCGACCACATGGACTCATCGCGTTACCGCGGATTCACGCCGGACGATCTCTTCGATTTGGTCGTCAGGCGCGGTCTGCACTTCGGCCAGGTGCGGCAAACAGGAATCGTCTTCCACATGCTCAGCGCGCTGGGAAGCACCGGGCGCCTGGGACTCACGGCCGTCGGTAATTCGCCGGAAGAAGCGCGTTCCATCTTCAACGAAGCGAAGCGCGTTCTCGATGAAGAAGCGCGCTTCGACGAGCTCTAGGGCGCGTTGCGACGACACTCGTTAGGCGACCAGCAATATCGTGCGACACATGGATTGCGGCACACAATCAATCCTGCAGTAATTGCCAGATGGTGACTTCCAGCTTCTGCAGATTGACCGGCTTGGTGAGGTGAGCATTGAATCCCGCGCGCTGGGCGCGTTCGATGTCTTCCTGCATGCCGAAACCGGTGAGCGCGATGGCCGGCGTGTCCCGGCTCTTGCGCACCTTCTCAATAAAATCGATACCGGTACCGTCCGGCAGACCGAGGTCGCAAAGGAAAACATCGAATTCCCCACGCCCTGCTGCCTCCAGCGCGCTCGCAACGCTTGACGCTGCCTCGAGCTTGTAGCCGCGATTCTCCAACAAGCGCGATAAAGCACGCGCGGTATCGACATGATCTTCAACCAGCAGAAGCCGCACCTTGTCGCGCGCGGGGCGGGCCGCGGGAGCGGGCTCGTCGCCTATCGTCGCGGGATCGGTCGTGAGAAATCTCACGGTAAATGTAGATCCTTTGCCAAGGCCCGGACTCTCGGCCGTGATTTCGCCCTCGAGCAGATCGACCAGCGCGCTCGAAATTGCCATCCCCAGACCAAGACCGCCGTAACGACGATTGCGCGCCGGATCGGCTTGTTCGAATGGAACGAAAAGTTTCGAGAGCGTCTCCGGGGTCATGCCAATTCCGGTATCGGTTACCGTGATGTCGATGTTGTGTTCCGCATCGTTGGCGGTGGAGATCGTCACCGCGCCGCCCTGATCGGTGAACTTGACGGCGTTGCGGAAAATATTCCAAAGCACCTGCTGCAATCGCGCCGCGTCGGTATGCACATGATGCCGCGATGCGTTGAGGTTAAGCGTGACCTTCAGCTCCTTGCTTTGAAATTCGCTTTGCGAAAGGCCAACAAGGAATTCGATGAGCGCATGCACATCGGTATTTTCCGGCGAGAACGAAAGCAATCCGCGCGCGATACGGGTGAGATCGAGCAAATCGTCGATGATGCGCGCTTCCAGCTCGATGCTTCGTCGCAACATCTGCACGTCCGATTGCAATGATCGCGGAACGTCTTCGCTCGCTTCCCAAAGATTGAGTGTGGCCAGAACCGGCGTAAGCGGCGTGCGCAATTCGTGCGAGAGCATGGCGAGAAATTGATCCTTCGCTTTGTTCGCGGTTTCGGCCTCGGTCTTGGCCTGACGTAATGCGCGTTCGGCTTCCTTGTGTTCCGAAAAATCGCGGAAGACGAGCACGACGCCGCGAATGCTGCCATTCGCATCGCGAATTGGCGCGCCGCTGTCGTCGATTGGGATTTCGCTCCCGTCTTTTCGAATTAACAAGGTGTGATTCGCCAGACCAACGATCACACCTTGCTTCATCACTTTCTCGACCGGACTTTCTACGGCGGCTCGAGTGTGTTCGTTCAGGATACGAAACACATCGCTGGTCGGGCGCCCCATCGCTTCTCGCAAGGTCCAGCCCGTGAGCTGTTCGGCGATCGGATTCATGAAAGTGATACGTCCGTCTTTGTCGGTGACAAGGACGCAATCGCCGATGCTGGCAAGCGTGACGCCGAGCAAATCTTTTTGCTGCTGCAATTCCAAACCACGCAGGCTGACTTCTCGCAGAGCGAGATCGCGCTGCTTGAGGGCCTCAGCGATACGCCGATATGCCCACACGAGAATTCCGATATTAAGAATACCGCAGAAAAGATAAACGAACGTGCGAGTACGCGTTGTCCTGTCGCTTAATATTACGTCGGCGCGTAAGGCGGAGAGTTGTCTCTCTTTCAGACGCGCCATTTGCGTACGCAAATCGTCCATGAGTTGCTTGCCGGTACCAGATCGGACGATTGCCGCGGCCGCATCAAATCCTCCATTGCGCCGCAGTTCAATGGTGGAGCGCAGCTCCGACATTTTCTGTTGGATCAGCTGCGCGATGTTTCTGATTTCAGCAGAGTTAACGTCAATCCACGGGAAGTTTCGCAATTCTTCGATCTGCGCAGGCAGTTCCTTCGATGCCAGATCGAACGGTTGCAAGTATCGCTCGTCGCCGGTGATGATGAAACCGCGCTGACTCGTTTCTGCGTCCTTTACAATCGATTCCAGTTTCTCAAGACGAGCGATTCCATCACGGCGCAGCTGTTCTCGGAGGTGCGTTTGGAGAACGCGGTTTCCAAACCAAAACGTGATGAGCATCGAGATGGCGACGACTGCGCCGGTAAGAACAAAAACTGTAAGGATGACGCGCAGTCGTACAGCCATTCACCGCCGAGTCTGTAAAGTTCAGTCAGCCTTGCCAACTAAATATCGTCAGCTTCATGTCGCGAAACGCGAATGGTTGCGAAATTTCTGAAGCGGATCTCAACCGTTTCCAGTCTCGTCACCGCCAACGCGATAAAAATACGAACGATCTTCGATCAAAATGCAGCCCGAGCGTTTCGCGTACTCCACATTCTCTTTCGCTTCCGGATCAGCGATCAGCTTCTTTCGATATTCTTCGTAGGCCGCGAGACTTTCGAATCCGATCAGAGTCATCGCGATATTGTCCGCTCCGCCATAACCCTTCTTCGGGAGAAAATAGCCTAACGGTTTCCCGCCACAGCGCGCGATGATCCCGCCTTCCATCCATCGCCGGGAATAAGTTTCAAACTCAGCGAGCTTTTGCGGATCGATCGTATAGCGAATGCAGTGGTAGATCATGAGGATAACTTAGCAGCGAATTGCATGTCGCCATCGGCTTCTCGCCAGACGTTGCGCTCCTTACAGTGAGTCCGCAGCCGGAGTTCGGTTTGCGCGGCGGAGTAGGATTAGTTGCAACACGTAATAGCAAAATGCGACACAACAGATCGATGCGGCAAAAAGTAAGAGCGCATAAAGCACATCGGAATGCCGGCCGATCCAGTCGCTCTCGCCGGCAGCAACTCTTAAAGCCCCATCGATGTCTCGCCCTGAGTATTGGTCGCCGTAGATCCATTTAGCTACGTGGAGATTGGGATCGAGGAAAACCAGAACGTTTGGATGAGTGAACTCTTTTCCCGCCTGACCGTATTGGAATCCGATCGATTCTAGGAGTGTCTCGGTATCCTCGCGGGAGCCTGTGCCGAGCGACCAGGAAAGCGGGATTTTTTGGTGCGAACGATAGTCGGCCAGCACAGCAGGAGTGTCGGTCGGGTCGAAGGAAAAGAGTAAGACGCGGAATTGTGTAGGATCAGCCGACGCATCAGAGAGCGCTTCCTTCAAGTGACCGACATTCGTCACACAGGCCGTTCGGCAACGCGTATAGATGGGCAGTAAGATAATCGGATAACCGGCAAATTCCGATAAGCGATGCACCGTTCCGTTCTCATCGGTCCAGCTAACGACTGGGACGAGGTTTCCAGCCTGCGGCGAAACATCCTTGATAACTCCTGCGAAAAGATCAGCCGAAACGGCGACAATCAAAGCGAGAACCGAAAACAAGCGCTTCATACTAACGAACGTCACGGAGCTGGCGCGGCGCTCAGAGAAACCGGCCTGTCCGGAGCATAAGGTGGTGCTCCGGGGAAGCGGCTGCGAATGGTCTGCGCGATGGGTGGCGCATAGGCAATGATGAGTAACAGCGCGGCGCCTATCAGCCACGGAGTGAAACTTTGCACGGCCGGCACACGCTCATCGTGATAAGGCTCGGAAGTGATCAGCTCCAGCGCTCCCTGTTTTACGGGCTTGCCGAAAAGTGTGGCGAAGAAAACAACGAAGAACATGAGTGCAGCGATCGACATGATAATTCCACCGACACTCGTGAACATCCGGGTAAACGCCCAGTCGGCATGATAGAGAGGCGATTGCGGATTGGCATAGGTCAATCCGAGATTGGTACGCCGCGGTTCGCCGGCCGCGCCTGCAACAAATCCGCCCGACGAAAAAATCATGATCCCCAGCGTCCAGATGTACGGCACCCAGACGTTCCACGTCGGTAGCTTGATTCTTTTGCCCGTCAGTTTTGCGACCAGAAACAAACTCATGCCGATAAAGGAGAGAAAGACGGGGCCGGCGACGGTTTGATGGAAATGCGCGGGTAGCCACGTCGTGTTGTGAACGACGGTATCGAGGTTGTAGGACGCGTTCACAATTCCGGTGATTCCCCCGAAGATGAAGATGACGAGGCCGCAAAAGAAATAGGGGAATAGCCAGCGATCCTTGTCGAGATAGGGAAGCTTCGTCCACCAGCCAATGAGACCGCGGCCGCCATTCTGACGCGCGCCATGTTCCATGGAAGCAGCCATGGTGAAGGCGGTGGCGAAGCTTGGAACGGCTACGAGCATGGTAAAGAACGCGTGAACAAACTTCCAGGTGTCGCTGATCCCGGGCTCCGTGAACTGGTGATGAATGCCAACTGGCGCGGAATAGAGCACGAGCCAGAGAAAAGTAAGCCGGCCGGCAAAGTCGGAATAAAGTTTCCCGCCCGCAAGCTTCGGCAACATCGTGTAATACATTACGTAGGCCGGCAGCAGCCAGAAATAGACTAACGGATGGCCAAAGAACCAGAAGAGCATCCGCGCCAGCGGCACATTCACGGTCGGAACCCAACCCATCGACCATGGGATGAGCATGAAAACAATTTCAATCGCGACCGGCGTAGTAGCGATGAGCCAGACGATGAAGGTGGCGAAGATACCAACAACGGCGAGCGGGATTTTCTCGCCCGGATGTTCGCGTTTCCATGCAAAGTAAGGCGGCAGCCAGTTGAAGAAGGCTACCCACGAGCCAATCACAACCATGGCGAGACCCAGATAGAACGCCGGGTGCGCGCGCAACGGCGGATAGAATGTGTAGAGGACAGTCGCCTTTCCGGAAAGAATGGCGGCGGCGGCGAGAAGCGTGCCGATAACCATGAGCGCAAAAGAAAGCCACGCGACTTTCATGTTCAGCGGCCGGCCGAGGTAGTAACGAATCACCGCATAGCCGAACGCCACCGCGAAGAAGGTGGTGAAAACGATCGCATTCACCACACCGTGCAAGGTTAACCCTTGAAAATATTCGAGACCTAGAAATTGCCGGCTGTGAATGATCCCCGCGCGATAGAGGACCTGAAGCAGGCCGTGATAGATGCCGAGGATTAACAAGACTATCGGGAAGATGATCTCGATCAGGATCATTCGCCTGAGGCCTGGCTCGATATCAATTGCGCGTTCGCTCGTTAGGTCCATCGGCAGTTACTTAAGCGTTTTGATGTACGCGATGATTTGGTTTACTTCCGCATCGGTGAGCGTGGGCTCGGGCATGACGTCATCAAAGCCCTCCACAACCTTCTCATCAGGATCAACGATTGACTGACGGAGATAGGCGTCATCCGCCGTCACCACTGAGCCGTCGCTCATCTTTCGTGTGCGCCCAAAGAGTCCCTTAAAGCTCGGACCGATATCGTCCACTCCGTTGATCGAGTGGCAGGTCAGGCAGTCGTTCTTATCGAGCAAACGGTATCCTGGATCAGTCGGTGTCGCCGCCGCTACAGGAGCAGCCGGCTTTTTCTCGTGGAAACTTGCCGCATCCACCACGCGCAGGTTCGCGGCCATGCGATCGTGACCTGTGCCGCAAAATTCATGGCAGATCAGCTGATACACGCGTGGCTTGTCGAACTTCACGCGAGCATAATTCACCACACCGGGCACAGCCATCAGATTCAGATTGGTGCCTACGAGGAGGAGTCCGTGCGTCACATCGGTGGTGCTTAGATAGACATCGACTGTCGAGCCGGCCGGCACCGTCACATCCTCGGGTTCAAACTTCCACATCCGCGCCACGTAATGCAGCTCGTAATGCGTGGGCGAATGCGTGATAAGCTCGCCTTTCTGAAACGGCTTAACGCTCGTTAGGCACGTAGGCAGGCCAACGTGAAAAACATTGATCGCCAGGGCGGCGAAACCCAGGAGCAGCATCACAAAGATCACCGAGATCCAAAGAATGCGCTTCTCTATCTGGGTGATCGTCATCGTCGTCAGCTCCGCGAGATCATGATCCAGTAGATGAGGAACCAGATCGCGGCGTAAAACAGCAGCAGCAAGACAAAGAAGAAGATTGCGCCGCTCGGGAAAAACCGCTTCCCGTTCTCTGATTCGTTCGGGGCTGCCATTTCAGAATTTATTGTCGGCAGATCGTGTTAATTTCGAGGTCCGATTAAAAGAGAAAAATGCAGGAATCGAAAATTCATTTCAGCGAGAACACGATCGTCACCCTCATTTTCAGTCGTTGCTTGCAAATTCGTAAGGCGACCACACCGTTTCGAAAGGAGAAATCAGATGGCAAACCTACCCGCGAGAAAAGAGCATTCCGATAAGATCGAAATTCACGACGTGCGTTCGGGAGAGAGTGGACCGATTGCGCACCCTCATTACTTTTCACGGCGACGCTTTATCGGCTCGGCCAGTGTCCTGACGGCCGCTACGTGCTTTGCACCGCGTCATCTTTTCGCCAAAGACGAAAACATCGTGGCCATCGCTCGCAAACATGCGGAGACCGCTACGATCACCGTTCAGGCGCTGCGCAGAAACGTGAGCGCGCTTATCGGCTCCGGCGGAAATATTGCCGTGCTCACGGGACCGGATGGCAAAATTATCATCGACGCGGGTTTTTCCACCTCCCACACCAAAATTACTGATGCGCTCGCGGGGATCAGTTCGGAACCGATCAAACATCTCATTAACACGCACTGGCATTTCGATCACACCGACGGCAATGAATGGATGCACGCGGATGGAGCTGCGATTCTTGCACACGAGAATACGCGCAAACATCTCTCTGCCACCACGCGCGTGGAAGCATGGAACTACACGTTTCCGCCATCGCCCGCGGGTGCGATTCCGGCCGAAGTCTTCGAGAACGACAAGACGCTACATCTTAATAATACAACCATCGCGCTCACCTACTACGGCCCCAGCCACACGGATGGCGATATCTCGGCTTATTTTGTCGAGGCAGACGTCCTTCACTGTGGCGATACCTGGTGGAACGGTCATTACCCGTTCATCGATTACTCTACCGGCGGTAATATCAACGGCATGATCAAGGCGGCCGAGGCGAACGTCGCCAGAGTCACCGAAAAAACCATCGTCATTCCCGGGCATGGCAAAGTCGGCGGGAAATCGGAGATGACTGAATACCGCGACATGCTCGTCGCCATTCGGGATCGCGTCGGCGCGCTCAAGAAAGAAGGCAAATCTCTCGCCGAAGTCATCGCCACCAAACCGACGAAAGAATACGACAGTAAATGGGCGACCGCGTTTACGACGGGTGATGTCTTCACCGGTTACGTCTATGCGGGCGTCTGACTTTTGAGTTCGTTACGGTCGGAATTGAAGTCGTAGGAGAAAAGTGCGTAATCGCCAGGCGTTCCGGGGAGCGCACGCGCCTCGCGTGCTGGCAATGGCGCCTCGCCATTGCGAACTTTTCGTCTCAGCGCGCAACACGACGTAAAGCATGTTTCGGCGAGGGCGCCGAAACCAGCTCGCGCGGCGCATGCGCTCCCCGGAATCTGAGTCGCTGCGCCACTGGCGACTTCGGGCTGGTGTGCGCGAGCCGCACGACGCTCAGATCCGTGTCGACTCTTAGCGTTCTGGATCAGCCAGCTTTGCGCGTAACGCTTCCAGCTCTCGCTGGCGCGGTTGATAGCGGTTTGTGATCGCTCGTTGTTTTCCGGAAACGACGATAACGAGTGCGCCGATGATGGTAGCTCCCATGAACACATAGGTCCACGCGGGCTTGGCCGTGAGATGAAGAGCTATCAGCACCCAAAGCGTGGTCGCCACCCATACCGGAACCAATCCCCACCACACGATGTTTCTCGCCATCGCGACCTGAAACTCCGTCTGCGCCAGCGCCCGATCGATCTCGCCCCGTAGCGTCGATTCAAAAATCTCCTCGCGCCGAACCTGCCGCGTTCGCGCCCGATACATGTAGGCGCTGTAGTAAAACCAGATGCCGCTCGCCGCGAGCAGCCCCAGCCTGTCCCAGGGCGTCACCGCTGCCTTGACCGATGAGAATATCGCAAGCCATGCCGGCCCCCCGAAAGTCAGCGAGAAGGCGCCGATCAACATCAGCGCGCCGCACAGCACACCCATCGTGATTTCCAGCATGTAACAGCGAGAGATACAGCTATTGATCTCCTCGTTTCTCCGCCGGACAACTCCGTGCAGGGCGGCCTCATTCATCGCGTAGAGGGGTTCCTCGTTCTGCGAATCCCAGATCATTTTCAATTCACTTAACTCCATATGTTTGTTCTTCCTTCGTTAGGCTTTTTAGATGCGTTTTAATGCGATTGATTTTCACGCCGACGTTGCTCTCGGAAATGCCGAGCGTCTCCGCCATCTCGCGGTAACTGAAACCGTCGAGAAACAGCAGGGTTAGCGAACGATCGACATGATCGAGCCGCGCGATCTGCTCGTAGAGCCAGCCGAGCCGCCGATCCTTCGTCCGCGAAGTTTCCTGAAGCGCGGACTCGTTAGTCTCGATCGACTCCGTGCGCTCGCGGTGCTTCCGCTCTTTGCGGGACCACGCGAGCGCGCAGTTGAGCGCGACCCGGTAAAGCCACGTGCTCACGGCCGATTCCGCGCGGAAGCGCGGGATCGAATTCCACACCTGCGTGACGATCTCCTGAAACAAATCGTCGCGATCGTGCGATGTAAACGCGTAGGCGTGGACGACTTTGAAAAGCACGCCTTTGTGCTGGCCAAGCCATTCCTCAAAAATTCGTTTCTGTTCGCGTTCCTCCATCGCCTGATCTCGTTTTCTGCCTTATTAGTGACCGAAGCGAACGGATTTCTTACAAACCGCCAAAAGAAAATTTCGGCAACGGGGTCTGCTCATGCGGGACCGCAGGCTCAAGAAGTTTGAGAACGCCAACATTGACCACGCATCTCGACTTTCTACTTTCCACACCTCAGCGGAGTATAAACGTTCCAAGGCTCCTCAACGTAGAAAGGGAACGGAAATTATGAGCGCAATATTACAGGCTTTTTATTGGGACTGTCCCAAGGTAGAAGACCGCGAACATCAATGGTGGATCTTCATCAAATCCAAACTGCCATCGATCGCGCAGGCAGGCTTTACCGCACTTTGGCTTCCACCGGCGAACAAGGCGGCGGGATGGAAATCGATGGGTTACGATCCATATGACTATTACGACCTGGGCGAGTTCGATCAAAAGGGCGGCGTGCCTACATGGTTCGGTTATAAGGCCGAGTTGTTAGACTTGATTCAGTCCGCGCACGTACAAGGTCTTCAAGTTTACGCCGATCTCGTATTCAATCATAACAGCGGTGGTGACGCCCAGGAACTGAATCCCATCGATGGCCAATCGCGCTGGACCAAATTCACGCCCGCAAGCGGTAAGTTCCCACGCGATTGGACCTGCTTTCATCCGAGCAGATACGAAACGTGGGACGGCGGCACTTTTGGCGACATGCCAGACCTTTGTCACCGCGACCCCGCCGTTTATACCGAGCTTATTGGCTATACCCGCTGGCTCCTCGAAGAAATTGGTTTCGATGGGTTCCGCTACGATTTGGTCAAAGGATACGGCGGCTGGATGGTGCGATCGATTCAGGAACTGCGCGCGCTAAGAGGCGACAACAGTTTCAAGCCCTACGCCGTCGGCGAATGTTGGGACAGCGAGCGCACAATCGATGATTGGCTCGATGAGACCAATGCGTGGTCGGATAATCCCGTAGGCGCATTTGATTTCCCGCTGCGCTGGCGGCTGCGCGATTTATGCGATAGCTACGGCTTCAGTCTCCGCAATCTCGCGCAGCCCGGTGTTCTGGTGTGGGACCGGCCGGCCCAGGCCGTAACGTTTGTCGAAAACCACGATGTCGTACGCGATAGCCCTATTATTAACGACAAGCTACTCGCCTATGCCTTCGTTCTTACGCACGAAGGTTACCCCTGTGTCTTTTGGCAGGATTATTTTAACTGGGAACTTGCCCAGCCTGACAACTCAAGCGGCATCAACGCGCTCCTGAAAGTTCACGAACAAAATGCCGGCGGCTCAACGCAAGTGCTGTTCGTCGATGACGATCTCTACATCATGCAACGGTCGGGCTTTCGGTAACCAAAGCGGGTTAGTCTTCGTCCTAAACAATCGGAACACGTGGAATGGCACGTCGGTCCAGACGCGTTGGAACAACACACGACTCGCGCCCGCTGGCTGGCGCGGTCGTGACGATGTCGGCGTGCCGCAGGAAAAATGGACTAACGACTCGGGCTGGGCGGATCTTTGGGCGCCGCCGCGCGGTTATGCGATTTATTTGCCAACGTAGCGCCGGCTTGGACGCCAGCGTTCGTTACCCGACCACGCTAAGAATGTTACTCGCTGGATTTCGGTCACGCGCCCTGAGGGTTCGGTCCGAGCATGAAATCGCCGTCAGTCGTTGAAGTGCTCTGGGTATTCGCAGCAACCGCCGCTCTCTTGGCCGCCCATCGCGCTCTCATTGCCGCTGCGAGTTCCGCACGACGTTCCGGTGAGAGATTGAGCTTTCTTTTCACCTTCGTGGGCGCGTTGGACTTTTTGGCAGTCGCTGGTCTCGCCTGACTGTTGATTGCTGCGCGATGCTTCTTCTTGGAAGCCGATGTCGAAGCCTGGCGGCTGGACGCGGTCCGAGCGGCCGATTTCTTCTTCGCCGCAGCCGCAGTGGCTGCGACCAGTTTCCGTTTCAGTTTGGCAAGTTTTTTTGGACCTTCTTGCAACCGAACTTCGAGCCGTTGGATCTTTTTTTTGAGAGTCTTTATTTTCATAAAAGGATGGAAGTGTCCCACGTCAGTCCACAAACAGAGGACTCGATTTGGAGTTTACTGGCGAGACCTCGCCAATGTCACGTCATTGTTTAGTCGTCACCCAAGTTCGATCACCGCCCTTGATCGACGATTATCTGCCGACAAATCTTTCGAGTTTATCGAGAACGCTATTCCAACCTTCTGCATGCCCGTCGCGTGATTTCGCGTTTGGCAATCCCTCGTGGGTCAAGCGCAGCGCGGTCCCGCCGTCGGCGTCATTGAGTTCCACCGTCACGATGCTGACATGATTTTCCCAATCCTCATCGTCGTCCCATTGCCACATGAAGACGATTTTCCTGCCCGGCTGTAGCTCGCGGTATTCGCCCAGCATGGTCATGTCCTCGCCTTCCGGATTCGTGAGATCCCAGCGAAACTTTCCGCCTACGCGCACGTCAGCAATGAGATCGCGCGTAAGAACCTTTTCCGGGCCGAACCACTGCTTCAGCTGCGCCGGATCGGTCCAGGCTGCGTAAACACGATCGCGCGGAGCGTTAATGAGGCGTTTGATTTCCAGACTGGTTCTTGCTGCGTCTTTCGTCGTCATGATTTTGCCTTCGCCGTTTTCTCAACGAATTCCTTCAGCGAAGTGCCAATGATTTGTGTCCAGCCTTCGTTGAAATTCTTGCGCGCGAACGCCGGAGTTTTCGGAAAAGTCTCCAAGCCAGTGTGGGTCAGTTTCAGCCGCGTCTTCTCACCTGCGGCCTCCAACTCAATCGTGACTAACGAGTCGCCTGGCTCGCCTTTATAGCGCCACGTGTAAGCGATTTTCTTGTCCGGAATAACCTCAGTGACCTTGCAAAGGTGGTGATATCGATTCCCTTCGTGTTCGACGACGAATTCAAATTCAAAGCCAACCTCGGGTTTGAATTCCTTCAGATCGAAATACCAATCGCGCATTTGTTCGACATCTGTAATCGCCTGCCACACGCGCGCGACCGGCGCATTAAAGGTCCGCTCGATAACAACTGCTTCCGGGTTTTCCGTCGCCATAAACAACTCTTCTGATTACTTCGCTCCGCTGTCCGGCTGAAGGATTCCCAAAACGTTGCCGGCCGGATCCTCGGCGTAGGCGAGCCAGCCGATTTTCGGGATCGCCATTTTCGGCACACAAATCCTGCCACCGCGCTGCTCAATTTTCTTCATGGTCTGATCCAACGACTCGACCGCTACTGTGTTGATCGTGCCGGAACTTTGTCCTTCGCGCGGACGAGCCATGCCACCGTTGATTCCGGGTTCCTTGTCGTCACCAGTCGTTACGAGCCAGTATTCGAGCGGTCCGCCTTCGAACTTTTGGAACTTCCAACCAAACACGTCTGTGTAGAACGGCTGCACCGATTCCGGATCGTCCGTGTAAATTTCGAAATGCGTTACGCGATTCATATTGTCGACCTTTCTATCGTTTCATTTGTTAGGTTCATCGTAGCTATTGCGCAGATGGCGGATACTGCTCGAACTTCGGCAGCGCCGGGTCCATGTAATCCCACGGTTGCGCATCTTGCGTAAAGATGTCCATCTGCGGACGAAACCAACCGGGGTCATCCAGGCTGCCTGCAACAATTCCAACTATCGGCGAGGGCGTCTCCGACTCAGCCCCGGTCAAGCGTGAACCGCAATTTGCGCAGAAGCCGCGTCTGTGTTTCTGGCCCTTGAGGCTTTCCGTGAAATGGAACTGCAACCTGCCCTGCGTTAAGCGGAATGCCGCCGAAGGCACGATGATGAACGGAACAAACGCTCCGCCAGAGATGCGCTGGCAATCTCGACAATGACACTTGCCCATCATGATCGGTTCACCCGTGCATTCGTAGCGAATGGCACCGCACGCACACCCGCCGGTAAAAGGCAAAGTCACTTTTGGGTTAGAGCTTGTGTTCGTCATTGCCGACTTTGCGTTGTTAGCGTTTTCAATATTCGTCATGGCGTTTCCACCAGGCGTCCGGCTCGTTGCGCCCTTTAGGAGCCCGATCGAGCCATTGATACATCCCCCAGAGACCATCCAGACCGCGCGCATAAGTCGAGTAAGTGTGATAGACGACTCCGTCTTCGATCGCGAATGCGCTCATGCCCGGCCTTTCACGAACATATGTCGCCGGATCGGTTCCACTCATGGCTGCCAACGTGGTTGCACCTTCCCCGGCGCCCTCCCATGGGCCCTCGCGTTCGTAGTTGTATTCGACACCTCCTTCGCGCTGCTGGTCTTCAGTCATGCCGACGCTGAAGTCGAAGTTGAAATCGCCGCCGAATGAGGATGCCCATGGGAATGTCCAACCCATTCGCTGCTTGTACTTCTGCAACTTTTCGAGCGGCGCACGCGACACCGCCCAAAGCATAACGTCATGATTGGCCAGGTGAACCGCAATCCCATTAAACCCGTCCGCGATTGCCGAACAGGATGGACATCCCGCTTTGTAATCGGGTCCGAACATGAAGTGGTAGATGAGGAGCTGCGAACGGCCCTTGAAGAGATCAGCGAGTGATGCTTTTCCTTTATCCGTCTCGAATCGGTAATCCCTCTCGATCCGCACCCATGGCAATTCCTGCCGCCGTTGCGCCAGCTCATCGCTGCGTCGCGTGAGTTCCTTCTCCGCTTTCAGCAATTCGAGTCGGGCCGCCAGCCATTCTTTACGTGTTCCAGTCTTGTGTTTGGTCATCGTCTTATCTTGTTGGTTCCAATGCGCTTCATCGACGTGAGGGATCGCGCGCGTTGTCGTCGCCGTCCTTGCCCAGCCTGTATTCCGCGCTCGACCGCGGCGCTCCATTCCTCGGAGGCATCGCCGACTTCGTCGTGCCAGATCCACCACTCGTATGGCGGGGTCTGCGGATAACCTTTCGGCGAATCTTCCCACTCTTCCTGACGTCCAAGCGCAGTGATGTCGAGGTAGTTCCAAGTGCTCCCCATTTGTTCATCGCCGCGCTTGTCAATGAAGTAGGTACGAAACACTTTGTCGCCGTCGCGGATGAACGCATTTGTGCCGTGCCATTCGTCCACGCCGAAGTCCTTGTCGAAATCGTCCGTGATCGTGTACCAGGGAATTAGCTCCCAGCCCATTCGCGCCTTTAAGCGCACGATGTCCTTTTGCGATGCACGCGATGCGAACACGAGAGTAGTATCGCGCGCGTTCAGATGTGCGGGATGAGCGACTTGGTCGGCCATCATCGAGCAGCCGATGCACGCGTGCTCCGGCCAGCCGTGTACGCCAGCTTCAAAAAAGGCGCGATAGATTATTAACTGACGGCGACCATCGAACAGATCGCGCAAACTCACCTTGCCCTCGGGCCCGTCGAACTCGTAATCCTTTTCCACAGCCAGCCACGGCATCCGCCGACGCTCGGCCGCCAACGCATCACGCGCGCGGGTCAACTCCTTCTCCCTAACGAGAAGCTGTTGACGCGCCGTCTCCCACTCCTGCCGTGCCACCACTTTCGGTGTTTCCATTTTCGCTAGTTTCATCTTGTCCTTCCTCCGGTCGTTGTTTCCTTTTCGGCTCAAAAATTTGCCCACAACCAATGTCGCTAGACCGCCGCTCGAAGTCGCGCTCGCGGTCCAAAAAACGGCGCTGGCCACACATAGCGGACACATCACGCTTTTCCTTTCCTTCCCGGCGCCTTGGTGGTTTCCAAATATTTCGCCAGGCGATCAAGCGACCCTTCCCAGAACTTTCGATACTCCTCGACCCATTGCGCGGCTTTTTTCAACGGTTTTGCGTCCAACTGCATCTCGTGCACGCGCCCATAGCGTCGGCGCCGAAGCAATCCCGCCTTCTCGAGCACACGCAAATGTTTCGAAACCGCCGGCAATGACATGTCATGTGATCGCGCCAAATGCGTTACGCGTTTATCGCCGCGAGCCAGATTCGCGAGGATGCGCCGCCGCGTTGGATCGGCCAGCGCCGCAAAAGTGCGATTCAGCGATTTGGATTGAATATTTAACCATCTGGTTAAATATTAAACCAGGGTTATCGAATTGTGCAAATGAAAAAGTTTGCCGAATCGGGGTCGGCACACCGCCTGCTTGGAGAAGTCCATGACTCTCCTGCTTCTTCTCGCCTTTATTGTTTTGCTGCCCGCGATCGGTGCCGTGCTTTCCGAGCCCTCACTTTTGCAGCGCTCCTCAATCAAGCCCGCGTTTAGCATTGGCGCTCCCATTGTTTATCGCCAACAAGAAGTCTCCACTCGTCCCAGTGCAGACGCATACGATGTCCACCCGGCGGAGCATGGCGATTACTATTATTACAGTATTATCAACTACCTTCGCGTCGTGGAAGTGCTTGGCGATGGCCGTGTCATTGCTGTCGCGCGCAATAACGATCGCCTCTGCTTCTGGCCTAACGACTCCAGTTTCCGCAAAGCCCGCCTGACCGAGCGCCTCATCTATCGGCCACGTTTTCCGCGTTCTTGATACAGGGCGCCGCAAAGTTCTGCTATTTGTTCCCGGATCACGCCTAACTGCGCCTTCACAAAAGGCCGCAACAAAGCGTTGACTTCCCCCGCCCTGACTGATGACACTGCCTCTTCACGTCCATGATTTTATCTGGCGTGAAACATTCACAACCTCTTAACCCACCGAAATCCATATCATGAAAAAGATTACACCACTGGCTATTTTGGCCGGCGCAACGCTCATGCTAACCGCGTGCGACAACAAAACCGCGGACGCAGTTAAAGAAAAGGCCGACGACGCCAAGCAAGCTGTAGAAACCAAGGCCGAAGAAGCCAAAGACGCTGCCGCCAAGAAAATTGACGAAGCAAAAGACGCCGCGAAGGAAGCAGTGCCCGCAGCCGCCACCGCAGTCGATAACATGGCGGAGAAAGCCAAGGACGCGACGCAGAACGCCACCGACGCGACAAAGGAGGCTGCTGAGAAAGGCGGTGGACAAGGTCCAGGATGCGGCGGCCAGCGCGATGGATTCCACGACCGCGCCATCCGCTACCCCCACGCCCTAACGCGTCAGTTCGCTCCAACAAAATCAGTTTCGGCCCGGGGACAAGGGATGGGCCGTTCTTAGTGCAACGATATACGTGCTTCACGTATATCGACCACGCTAACGGCGGCGCGACTTAACGTTTTCGAGTCATGTCCATGATCCAGAGAATTTTCCAATTCTCGGAATCATTCGATCTGACCGCTAATTCCCATCTAACAGCGTCGGGCGCAATTTCGGCAAACGTGATTCGCGTCGTCGTTTCCTTGCCGCTTTCGGCGGACTGTTTCCGAAAAAACTCGCCCCGTTTTTCTTTGAACGCACCAGTGAATTCTGTAAAGCGCAGATGACGTGAGTCCATCCAGGAAATGACCCATTGTTGACGCCTGGGATCGTATGCGCGCACACTGAAGCCTTTGATTAATTCTGGCTCATTCATTCCCTCCCAGAAGAAAAGGACATTTCCCTGCCACTCTTCCATCAGCGCGCAGCCACCGAGAATCGGAGACACCTTCGTCGTAGCATCTGCTTCAAACCAATCGCCGTTTTCCTGAAGAATCTTCTGTTTGATCTTCCATTCGCCAATCCAGAAATCGAATTGGTGGTATTCCGGGCCGGTGCATCCGGAGAAAGACGGCAGCGCGTCGGACGCTGCGATGGGTACACCAGCTCTGATCGAACCGACCAGGAGCAGAATTGCGCCCAGGCGAAAAGTTTTCGGCGACGACTTCATATCGTGACGGAACCGGCGATAATGTAACAGCCGGAATTACATCATCACTATTCTGTCAATATCTGCCAGTTCGATCCAGCAGTGGTTCCCACCAACCGCGATTGTCGAGATACCAATCGATTGTTGCTTCGAGTCCTTCGCGGAAATTGTGCAGCGGCTTCCAGTTCAATTCGCGCTGGGCGAAGGAGGAGTCGATCGCGTAACGGCGATCGTGTCCGAGGCGATCGGTGACAAACGAAATCAGACTCTCAGGTTTGCCTAACCGATTCAGAATCAACTTAACGGTTTCAAGATTGGGCATCTCGCTATCGCCGCCGAAATTGTAAACGGTGCCTGGTTTTCCTTCGAACAGTACCGCTACGATACCGGCGCAATGATCCTCGACGTGGATCCAGTCGCGCACGTTCATTCCATCGCCGTAAACCGGCAGCGGCTCGTCGCGCATCGCTTTGATGATCATGAGCGGAATTAATTTTTCCGGAAACTGATACGGTCCGTAATTATTCGAGCAGCGCGTGACCAGCACTTCCTGTCCGTAGGTTTTGTAACAACCGAGCGCGAGCAAATCAGCGCCGGCTTTGCTCGCGGAATATGGCGAACTGGGATCGATCGGCGATTGTTCGGTGAATTTTCCCGACGCGCCTAACGAGCCATAAACTTCGTCCGTCGAGATCTGAATGAAACGCTTCACGCCGTGGCGCCGGGCGCAATCGAGCAGCGTGCTGGTTCCGACCACGTTCGTGTGAATGAAATTCTGCGGATCGTTGATGCTGCGATCGACGTGCGATTCGGCGGCAAAATTGATGACAGCGTAAAACGAATGCTCGGTCATGAGCTCATCCATCTGGTCGGCGTTGGCGATATCGGCTTTGAAGAATTCGTAACGGTCGCCATGTTCTTCTGCGACACCGTCGAGATTGGCGAGATTGCCGGCATAGGTGAGGATATCGACATTAGTCACCGAGGCCGGCTTGTAATGTTGCAAAATGTAGCGAATAAAGTTGCTCCCGATGAATCCGCAGCCACCGGTTACTAAAATGCGCACAGCGCCAGATAGCAGCGGCGCGCCGGGCGTCAAGCGTCGCACAAAGGAGACAAAAATCGGGATGATACACGAGAATGAGATTGCGAAACAGATTCTCGATGCCGCGTTAGTTGTTTCAAAAGGCTTGGCGACGCCGGAACTCCAGATATTTCCTTGTGACCGTTGCGAACCTTTGTGACCGCTGTGAGAGGAACAATTGAAGCCAAACAGCAGCGCAGACCACGGCAGGTCGCGCTACCAGATTTTGCCGGGCTGCCGGCGCGTCTGCGCGATTGGAGAGAGCGCGCGGCGCAAATCGATTGGACGCCCTGGTTGATTATCGGCTTCGGCGCGTTTCTGCGAATTCTCCTGCTCGGGATCAAGCCGCCACATTTCGACGAAGGCATTAACGGCTGGTTCGTCGATCAAATGACCAAGAATGGTTTCTATCGGTACGATCCGACGAATTATCACGGCCCGCTACACTTTTACGTTCTCTTCCTTTCGCAAACGTTGTTCGGCCGGAATCTCTGGGCGCTACGCATGCCGGTCGTGCTGGTGAGCATTGGATGCATCTATCTTACGCTGAAGTTTGAGATTTTTGTGGGGCGCAATGTCGCGCGGCTCGCCGCCCTCGCGATGGCGATCTCGCCGGGCTTCGTCTTTTACGGTCGCTATTCCATCCACGAAGTCTGGTTGCTGCTATTTTCGATGCTGTTCTTCTTCGGATTTCTCGGACTCTGGAAATTTGGAACAACCAACTACCTCTGGTTCGCCGGCATGGGCTTAACGGGAATGATTTTGACGAAGGAGACCTATATCATTCATCTGGCCGCTGCCATCCTGGCCGTGCCGGCCACATGGCTCTCGTACAAGATCACGCCGATTCCCGATATAGGACCGGCGCGACGGCGTTGGACAACGCTTGACCTTTTCGTCGTTGTAGCGGCGGGTATCGCTCTCATCGTTTTCTTTTATTCGGGCACTTTCTTTAACTGGCCTGGCGTCAAAGGAGTTTATCTGACGTTTGCCACGTGGTTTCAAACCGGTAAGAACGGTAACGGACACGAGAAGCCCTTCAATTACTGGCTAAAGCTGATGCTCCGCTACGAAACTCCGGTTCTCATCGGCCTGATCTACTGCATTTTCTGTCAGACGATAAAGAATCTCAACTTGCGCTACCTCGCGATTTACGGCGTTGGTACTCTCGTCGCCTATAGCATTGTTAGTTACAAGACACCCTGGTGCATTATCAATATTGCCTGGCCGTTCTTGTTCCTGTTCGGCGCCGCCCTGCTTGCCATACCTTCCAAGTATCGAATGATCGGGAATGTCGTTGCGACCATTGCTCTTTGCTTTTCGTTGGGTTACGCAATCTGGCTGAACTATTTCCGTTTCACGAAAGATACAGAGCCGTATGTCTATGTGCAGACCTACAAGGACATCAACGAACTCACTGTGCCGCTCCTGACGCTCGCACATCGCAACCCTATCTACTATCAGCTGGTGGGGCATATGATCCGCACAAGCGCGTATCCTTTCCCATGGATTCTGGGTGATTTCCCGCGCATTGGTTACTACGAGCACGATAGTCTGCCCGACAAGGTTGACGCCGATTTTCTGCTCGTCGAGCAGGATCGAGTCGGGACTGTGGAAAAGAAATTGCACGACTCGTACTACACGATGCCACTAACGATTCGCCCTTATCAGGACACGTCCAAGCTTTATCTAAGTGCCAAAACGTTTAAACAGTTTTTCCCGGATCGTTCGCCGGACTTTCAGGGTTCTCATTAGAGTTGGCACAACGGGATGAAATGGTTAAGCGGCGGACTTACTTTCGTTAACTTTACTACGCTTTGCGGCCTGCTTCTGGGTATGGTCGCCAGCGGCCTTGGCAAGGGAACAGCCATCCTGTCGGTTTTCCTCGGAGTCGCAATTGCAATATGGGCCGGTGTTACTACACGTGATCCGGAACGTCTCGAAGCTTCCGGGGAGAAAGACACGAACGGCGCTCAACGAAGTTACAAGGGGATCTGGCTTTGGCTGGTCGGGGTTTGCTTTCTCATGTTCGCCATCCGTTCCTTCTGCTGGCTTCTCTATATAGATAGCGATCAACTGAAGATCCAATCGCCTAACAACCTGGGCGATCTCGCCCTGCACATTACCTACATCCGCAACTTCGCCAGCGGCGTGGCGCTTTGGCCAGAGAATCCCATCTATCTTTTTAGTTCGGTGCGTTATCCCGCCGGTATCGATCTCTTCAACGGTTTGCTTTTACTTATCGGAGTCGGACTCCGTCACGGTTTGATCTGGGTAGGGCTGCTCGCGTCTCTGGCGACCTTTTATGCCTTTAAGAGATGGGCCGGGACTTTTGGTATCGCCGCTTTTCTTTTCAACGGTGGCATCGCCGGCTTTCAACTCCTAAGTACCGGGAAGTGGCTCGATTACCAGGGCGACGCTACGATCGCGTGGAAGAGCATTCCGCTGGCTATGTTCGTGACGCAGCGCGGTTTGCTTTACGCCATTCCGGCCGGCGTTCTGTTGCTGTATCAATGGCGCGCAAAATATTTTCCGGGCGACGGCGAGTCGGAGCCGGATCCATCACGCGCTCCGCTGCCATTCTGGGTCGAGTGCTCGCTCTATGCCACGCTGCCCTTGTTCCATCTGCACACCTTCATCGCGCTTTCTGTCATGCTTGGCTTTTGGTTTCTCATCAGCAACTCGAAAGTCCGGAAGCAACTTTTACTTCTGGTCGGCTGCGCCTTGTTGCCGGCTACGTTTCTGGTCTGGCTTATCACCGATCATTTTCAGGCAAGCTCTGTCCTCGCCTGGAAGATCGGCTGGGTGCAACCCGCGGCGCCAGGCAACGATTTCGCGAAATCGTTCATCCCTTTCTGGTTTGTGAATTTCGGAATCTTGCTGCCGCTTGCGTTGTTACTACTGGGTCTCTCTCTGTGGAGTTACTGGGAAAGCAGTCCGAAGTTTCCATTCCGAATTCCAACTACGCTCGCCTTTCTTATTCCAGCCGCTGTCATCTTCGTGCTGGCGTGTCTGGTAAAGTTCGCACCTTGGGAATGGGACAACACAAAGCTCATGATCTGGTCCTATTTCATGATCCTGCCGTTCCTGTGGAAGGACTTGATCATGCGCTGGCCCAGGGAAGTCAGAGTTGGTGTGTACATTGTGCTTTTTAGTTCGGGCTTTGTTAGCCTTTTCGGCGGTCTGGCGGCGGAAGGATACGGCTTCACCAGTCGCAGCGAACTCGATGGCGTTGCTGTCGCGTTGAAAAAAATACCAGTCGAAGCGCGCTTTGCGGCATTTCCGACTTACAATCATCCACTTTTGCTTAACGGACGGAAAGTCGTAGCCGGTTATCCGGGGCATCTTTGGACGCAGGGTTTCGATTACTCGAAAGTAATGGACCAACTAAACGCACTTATGAACGGCGCGCCGGACTGGCGACAGATAGCTCGTCGACTAAAGGCGAGATACCTTTTCTGGGGCCGCGAAGAAGGAATTAACTACGGCACAAGCAAGCGGCCTTGGGAAAAGACGATGAAGCCGGTCGTGAGCGGAACCTGGGGTGCGATCTACGACCTGGAGCCAGGCGAGACTTCCACCAGGTCGCGGCAGGCTGACTAGACGCGGCTGCGTTTTGCGCGAACCCTCCAGCTCGAAATTGATCTGTCGCAATTTTAGTTTTTGCGCAACGAAAGCCGGCAATCCCATGTCGCCAATCAGCTCGCGCCGGCGGGCGAAGACGAGAAGTTTCTCGCCCTGATGCTCGCGCAAGTAGGTAACGATTTGCTCCGCGGCAAATTGTTCGGACAGGACATGCGCGCGATACAAATTCTCGATCTCGCGTTCCTGCAAACCTCGCACCGTCGCGAGTTGTTCCGCAAAATCCTCCAAGCCATTTGGCGGCGTGCGATAGCCGCGAGGCATCAATTCCTTCTCGCTCTCGTTCAGGAGTGAGCCTCTTTGTAATTTCCCGCGAATCGCAAAGGGCAACCCTAAAAATAGATGATGCGCGTCGATTGTTTGGCGCAAGACAGACCTACAGCGATCGCGCAACCGACCGGTGTAGGTCCAGCGCGGCTCGGTCCGCCCATCCTGATTGCTCCTGTCGTTTTCGATGCCCTGCCAGGCGATGGAAAATTGCGTTCCGCCATTCTTTAAAGCCTGCACGATTTTCACAGACGGTCGGTCGATCGAATCCGGGCCAATCGCTTCGACGGGAAAATAAATAATGTCAGCGTGCTGCACCGCGAGCATCCACTTGTCTGTATTATCGATCGGAGATTCCGCTCCGGCTTGTTTCGGTAACAAAGGCTTGCTCGAAAACAGACCGCAACCACTCAGCAAAACCGACACACTTAATAAAAGAAAACGATCGCACTTCATTTCGATTCGGCAGATTTGCCAGCGACGCTGAGCACTAATTCCCCCTGAGCAACCGCCGACTCGTCGACGAGTGCTTCGACTTTGAATTGTAGCAAATCATGCACCTGTGCCAGCTTTTGTGCGCGCAAGACGATTCGCTCTTCTGGTCGCACCGCACGAAAAAATTTCATCGTGCGAATGGCTGAGAGAAGAAAAAGCGGCCGCGCATTTTCCGGATAACCCGAAGCCGCAGCAATGCCCGCGGTTTGCGCAAGGGCTTCCGTGAGAATCACGCCCGGCACGAGAGGATTGCCCGGGAAATGTCCGACGAAAATCGGGTCGTTAGGCTCGAATGTTGTTTCACATTCCGCGGATTCACCCTCATTACACGAAAGCAACTTGCGCACGAAAACGAACGGCGGCCGATGCGGCAGACCGAAGAAGTGACAAGTGACGTGTGACAAGGGAACAGATTTTGCCGGCTGCTTTTGCTTGTCACTCGTCACTTTCGTTCATCCGTTGACGAAGTAAGCAAACCTCCAGCTGCCGTTAACGCGCACAATTCCCGCTCGATAGCCATCGTAATTCAGATTCTCATCGGCGAACTGTGGTGGCGCGACCATGTATTCTCCTTTCGGGACAAATTTCTCCGACAAAATGCCGTCGAGTTCTTCCCAAAGATAATTTTCATCCCAATATTGAAAAACTCCTTCGCCTTTTCGATCTTCTGCCGGGGTCGCCCCAAGCTTGTAACCGAAGTTCGGCGTCATCATCGAAGCGAGCGTGTTTGCGTCGTGCGCTTTGACCGCCTTTCGCAAGCGTCCGACAAAAGATTGGAAATCGAGTTGCGAACTCTGATCGTTTAATTCCTGATCGGGTTTCGTTTTTGCAGCCTTCTTGGATTGGTGCTTATGAAAAAGACCGCAGCCCGACAGGGCAAGCGCCAAGACGCAAAGAAGAGACAAAGTGGTTTTCATAAATGTTGCAACTCCCGCAACAACGGTCTGCCACGTTTAGCCGATTGATTCAAGACTGACGTGCGCAATCGCAGTGCCGATGCCTCGTTCGCTCCGGCAAAGGCTTGAAAGATCCGCGATGCCGTTTTAGCGGATGTTTGATGAAGACGAAGTAGAACGCATCAAGAATATCCATCAAACTCGAAGGTGGACTCGTTAGGCGAATGGGTCCGCGGCGAAGTGCATCCAGAACATTCTCCACATTGAGTTCGGCTGGACGCGGGATACTTGTGAAATACGAACCGAAAGCATTCAGGCGATGCGCGTCAGATGTGGCGATAAGTCGCTTGTCATACTTTGCCGCGACTTTCTTCGCTCGGCGGTTCGGATTGAATAAGCCTCTGTAGAAGTGACACCACTCGATCCCGTCGAAGCAATCGATCTCGTCAATAAGGCGCGCACCGATCGAACCGCCCAAAACGTAAAACGGATGCGGCGCGAAAATGAAAATCGAGGCGCCGCGTTCGGCGCGCAGCTTTCGCAAATCATCGAAATTCCGGAGCCGCGCGATTTCATCCGGCGTCACATTGAGGACCACAATGTCTGCTCCTTCCAGGCGAACTTCCGCCGCAGGAATCAAGAGAATTCCCATCTCGCGGGCGTCCGCGAAAACTTCGGCCCGATCGAAGACTGCATCATGCAAGGTGATGGCGAGCACATGAAATCCGAGCATGCGTGCTCGCTCGAGCAGTTGATGCGCGGTGTAATCGATCTTGTCCTTCGGATCGTCGAGGGTATGGATGTGCAGATCGAGTTTGATCCAATCCTTCTCGTCATTCACGAGAGAAGGTAAGAGCAGAACTCAGTCCTTTCATCTGCTACTGTTCCTCTGCCTCTTAATCTGAATCGCCGCCGCACTAGAATGAAGACTGAGAAGAAGCGGAAGAGGAAGAGATTGAAAGAGTAATTCTTGCGTTCCTGAGTTCCCCATTCCATTTTCTAAACTTCGCTCGGGTGGTGAAATGGCAGACACGTACGTTTGAGGGGCGTATGCCGAAAGGCATGGGGGTTCAAGTCCCCCCCCGAGCACCAACCGCTTCGCGGCAGGAGAAAAGAAAACGTCCAACGCTCAACGTTCAAGTGAAGCGCGGGGCGGTCCGTGGTTCGTTTGTTTGTTGGATATTGGGCGTTGAAGTAGCGTTGAACGTTTTCCTAGGCCATTGAAAAGGGCTTTTGGCTTGACCTGGAGCCTCAATTTCCCTAACCGAGTTTGCGTCCCACGAGTGGCAGCTCGGTTGCGGTACCAAAAAAAGAAAGCGAATCCCATGCGTACACCTTTCAAGAATCTTGTCCTCGCCTCATCCCTCCTTTTCGCCGCGGCTGTCTCTTCGATCGAAGCGGGGCCCGCGCCCACGAACTCCGGAAGTGCCAGACCTGAACACGCGACTGCGTCTGCTTCGAATGAAATTTCGCGCGTGATGTCGCCGGCTGCGGTTACGACTACGTTTTCGAACACGACAACGATCACGATTCCTGCGATGCCATCGGCTTTCAATACGCAGCCGGCAGCGCCGTATCCTTCAACGATCACCGTCTCCGGACTGAGCGGAAATATTTCCGCGGTAACGTTGACGGTTAAAGGATTTCACCACACATCGCAAAAAGATGTGGACTGTTTGTTGGTCGGGCCGACGGGCGCAACGTTGGTTTTCATGTCGGACATCGGCGGTGCCAATGCATCTCCTCCCGTGATTGACCTAACGTTCGATGATGCTGCCGCGACAGTGGCGCCGGCGACCGTGATTACAACGACATCTACTTTCAAGCCAACCAACCAACCGGTCGGCACACCGGTGGCCGATACGTGGCTTAGTCCGGCGCCAGCCGGGCCCTACAACGACGCCGCGCCGACCGGAGCCGCCACATTTTTCTCTGCTTTCGGCTCGACGAATCCCAACGGCGATTGGAAGCTCTACGTCATTGACGATATCGGCGGCGACAGTGGCGCGTTCGATGGTGGCTGGCAATTGAACATCACAACGGTCGCTGTAGGTTCGCCCACAACCACGACCGTCAGTTCTTCGGCGAACCCTTCCTTAACGACGCAAGCGGTAACATTCACCGCTACCGTGCTAAAGACGGGCGATAACACTCCCGCGAGCGGAACAGTGACGTTTGACGATTCGACAACCGGCGCAGTTCTTGCCAGTAGTGTCCCGCTCAATGGCAGCGGTCAGGCGCAAACGACCGCGGGTGCGAACACGCTGACCGAACGCCGGCACGTAATTACCGCGACATTCACTCCGGGCGCAGGCTTTCTCGGAAGTGTCGGCAGTCTTACGCAGACGGTGGATTTCCCGACGAGTAATCCGAGCGCGGGAGTCTTTGCGAACACGAACAGCGTTGCCGTACCGGATCCAGCGTTGGGAACCAGCGGGACGGCGTTGCCCTACCCGTCGCACATCACAGTCTCCGGCCTGAGCGGGAACATCGGGCATTTGACGGTGACACTGAAAAACGTCTCACACACTCAGGCTCAGGACATGGATGTCCTGCTCGTGGGACCTGGCGGGCAGAGTATGATCGTAGTCTCCGACACCGGCAACGTAGCCAACAATGTGACGGTTAATTTCGACGATAGCTCCGCAACGACGTTGGCCACCGGACAACCGTGGGGCACGACAGGCAGCACGGTTTCGAGCAAGCCCGTAGATAACACCGCCGGCGACACCTGGCCGGCGCCTGCACCATCGGGACCGTATGGAGATCCCGCTCCGGTCGGCGTCGCAACGTTATCGTCGGTATTCAACGGCACAACCCCGAATGGTGTGTGGAGTTTGTACATTCTGGATGATGCCGGCGCAGATACCGGGACTATAGCTGGCGGATGGAGCGTGACGATCTCGACTCCTCCCGGAATCACCAGCGCGAACAACACCACATTCGTTGCGGGCACTAATGGCAGCTTCACGGTTACGAAGAGCGGACTCCCAGTGCCAACTTTGAGTGAAATGGGAGCTTTGCCGAGCGGAGTAACATTCGTGCCCGCGACTGGGATACTGAGCGGAACACCGGCAGCGGGAACAGGCGGAACCTACCCGATTACCTTTACCGCAAGCAACGGAGTGGGAAGTGACGCGATGCAGAGCTTCACTCTGACGGTGAATGAAGCGCCGGCTTTCACCAGTGCGAACAACACCACTTTCACGGTCGGTACGAACGGAAACTTCAACGTCACGGCGAATGGCTTTCCGGCACCGACGGTGAGCCTAACGAACGGGACTTTGCCAAGTGGTGTTACTTTCTCGGGCGGAGCACTGCACGGAACTCCCGGCGCCGGGACAGGTGGAACTTACAATTTGGTCTTCACGGCCAGCAACGCCTCCGGCAACCCGACGCAAAACTTCACCTTAACGGTTAATCAAGCGCCGGCCTTCACCAGCTCGAACGCAGCCACATTTACCGTAGGAACGAATGGGAATTTCAACGTGACCGCGAGCGGATTCCCTGCTCCGACGGTTGGCCTAACGAGTGGGACCTTGCCGAGCGGAGTCACCTTCTCAGGCGGAGCTTTGCACGGAACTCCCGACAGCGGAACGGGTGGCACCTATAATTTGGTCTTCACTGCCAGCAACTCTTCTGGCAGTCCGATGCAGAATTTCACGCTCACGGTGAATCAAGCGCCGGCGTTCACGAGCGCGACCGGGGCAACGTTTACAGTTGGAACCAATGGAAATTTCAATGTCAACGCGAGCGGTTTCCCAAGTCCGAATGTCACACTGCAAAGTGGAACTGTTCCTAACAACATCGTCTTCACGCCGGGTGTTGGTGGCGCAACACTCAGCGGCACGCCGAACGCGGGCACTGGCGGAACTTACAATCTCGTATTCAACGCGGACAACGGAGTGTCGCGGCCAGCGTTCCTAAACGGACCCAATGGCGTAGTGGGCGGGGTCACGCAGAACTTCACGCTCACGGTGAACGAAGCGCCCGCCATCTCCAGTGCCGACAACACAACGTTCACGGTGGGAACGTTAGGAAACTTCACCGCCGTGGCTTCTGGTTTCCCGGCGCCAACATTTAGCGAGACGGGCGCGTTACCTGGCGGAGTGACATTAAGTTCGGCTGGCGTTCTCAGCGGAACGCCGAACGCGGATACGGACGGAAGCTATCCGATTACGATCAAGGCGAGCAACGGTGTCGGAAGCGACGCGACGCAACCGTTCACTCTCACGGTCAATGCGGTAACGTGCACGCCGCCGCCGCCAAACATGATCAGCTGGTGGCCGGGTGACGGTAACGCTTCCGATCTTGTCGGCGGACATGATGGCACGTTCGGCGGTGGTGCGAACGCAAACGCGATTGGCGAAGTCGTCAAAGCATTCCAGTTCCAAGGTGGAGCTGAAGTCGTGACGGTGCCGAACAGTGCGGTCTACGACTTTGGCGCAAATTCATTCACCATCGATACCTGGGTGAAATTCAACAACGTCAGCGGTTCGGACATTCTCGTAGGGCACAGCGAAGGAAGCGGGTTCCTGAACAAATGGATCTTTTGGTTGAACGCCGGGAATCTCGCGATTCATCTTAACGGTCCTGCCGTCGGTGGCATTGTCGACATCGGTGTTCCATTCTCTCCGACGACTGGCCTTTGGTATCACGTTGCGGTGACGCGAAGCGGCAGCACCTACAAGTTCTACGTCAACGGTGCGCAGATCGGAACGGATCAGACAAACACTGCAACGGTTCCTCCAGCCAACGCACCACTGACACTCGGCCAAGCCGAAGCGATCGCTTCGCTCAACGGCTTGCTCGATGAAGTGGAAATTTTCGACCGCGCACTAGATGGATCGGAGTTAGCGGCGCTTTATTACGCCGGTCGATTCGGCAAGTGCAGTCCGCCATTGACACTCAGCTCGGCAGTATCGCGCAAAACTCACGGCGCAGCTGGAACCTTTGATCTTCCTTTGCCACTCACTGGCGAGCCCGGCATCGAATGCCGAGACACCGGCGGAAATCACACCGTTGTCTTTACTTTCAGTAATGCGGTCGTTAGCGGTAGCGCGAGCGTCATCGGCGGCGTTGGCAGCGTGTCAGGCTCTCCAATCTTTGCGGGCAAAACGATGAGCGTCGATTTGACCGGCGTTAGCAATGCGCAGCAGATCACGGTGAAGGTCAGTGGAGTTACTGACGCCGTTGCTCAGGTTCTTCCCGACACAACCGTAGACATGATTGCGCTCGCCGGCGACACAACTGGAAATAAACAGGTAAATGCGAGCGATGTTTCTCAAACGAAAATGCAGTCTGGAGCGCCCGTGAATGGCGTCGTCGGTGCAGCCAATTTCCGAGAGGACGTTGTGGTGGATGGTTCCATTAACAGCACGGACATTTCGATGGTGAAATCGCGCGCGGGAACAGGCGTGCCGTAAGGGTGAAGCCGCTTCGCAGAACGTCAAATTGGGAGCAACTTTCCTGTTCTTCGTAGAGCATTGGACGTTTTCGGCTTCTTACCGGCGGTGCAGAGCCGCACCCTTAGTCTACCATCCATGCACCCGCGCCTTTCTAAAGAGCGGTCCGCTCAGTCGGGCAGAAATCGTCGAGAACGAGTTCGGGTGCCTAGTAAATATGCTTCCTATTTCTGTAACCGGTTACTTTGTGAAGTACTCCAAGGATCGTCGAATTGTGATTTCCTTAGGATCACAACAGCTGGCAGATATCTCTATTTCGTCTTCGCCTCCCTTTCCGCCGCCCGTCCGTAGAGTGATCTTCGCATTCTGCAAATCTTCATCGGTGAATCCGCTTCTGAGGAGAACCTGTTTGGCCACGGCTACCTCGTTAAGCTTAATCGCTCTTTTCAGCTGGTCGCGGTCCTCCGGATTGGCCTGAATCCGGGCCTGGGCTTGAGCGGCTTTCTTCTGCAGCGAAGCGGCGTCGGCCTTTGAGGCTCCGTCGGCAAAATGGGGCTTTTGTTCTCCACTGGTCACTTGCGCCCGCGCCGTAAGCGGAACAGTCAGGAGGGCGAGTGATGCGAGGATCGAGAGTATGATGCTGCGCAGGACGTGCATGGCGAGACAGGCTAACGACCTACTCTTTCCGAATGCTGTCAACCGGAGATGCGGTTATGAGAGCGACGGCAAGAGGCCGGTGTTGGAAGGTTAAAAGATTTACAATGCTAAAAAGGGGGCGGCCAAAGCTGGAGATCAGGCAAAATCAATTCAGCGACGGAGCGATCACAAAAGTAGATTGAACCTGAAGGCTCGACGTTTCGGGGTAGAGATTCAGACATCCGAAGCGAATGTTCAGAACCGCTTCCTTAGTAGGTGCATTCGGGACGACCCAATCGAAATATTGCACGTTCGGGTTACGCTGCTCTGTAAGAAGCATGTAGGTTGTCTTGCCGCCATCGAGCGAAAGGAGAATTTCCGTCTCACACATCGTCAGATCCACGTTTGGAAAGTCCGCCTTCCATTCAATCCTCACAACTTGTCCGGGACGCAAAACCTCTCCCGCTCTCGGCGAAATCAGTGTGGCCGTGTAATTGCCTTTCCTACGCTGCGCGAATTCACTTCCAGGCGATAGGGGAGCCAAAGCAAATGTCAATACAAGCAGTGCTAGGATTGAGCGGCCGGTTTTCATTTTTTTACTCCATCCGAGCGAGCGTCAATTGTCAATAACAGTTTTGGCCCACATCCGCTTAGCGGCCCGGCGCTAAGATCTTCGCAGTCAAAATTGGGCTCGACATCCGTATGGAAATCGTTGAACAATCGCATCGCTCGGCGAGTTCTCGTCAACCCACTTTACGCGCCGGTTCAATAGGAATACCACATATGAAAGCACCTCTTCGCCTCACTGCCTTTGCGGTCGTGTTCGCGTTCCTTACGCCTGCCACATCTACCTTGCGCGCGCAGGTGCTACCAGCGACCCGGGGCATTGATGTGCCGGACGGAACACGCAAATGCATAATGCCCAAAGGCCGTGCACCCGTACTCACGAATCTGTTCGTGCCGCTGGCCTGCTTGGAGCCGGTCGTAAACGTTAGCGCGAGGTCGGGCAACGAGTCTGAGAGTTTCGTGGTCGTCAACCCGACCAACCCAAACAACGTCGTGGCCTTTTCGAACCTGACCAGTAACAGCATTTTCCGCGGGTACTCGACGGATGGTGGGGCGACATGGACGCGTGGCACCGTGGCCACGAATGTGGCGTGCTGTGACGGACAGGCCGCCTGGGACACCTTCGGCAATCTATTCCTAGTCTACATCAACAACAGCGTTAACCAGATCAACGTGATTTTGAGCACCGACGGCGGCGTCACATTCAGTGCACCGGTAACCGCGGGCACCGGCAGCATTGACCAACCCTCTATCGCAGTAGGCAACGGCAGCGTGTGGGTAGACTGGAACCAGAACGGAAGCATGGTCGCGCGTGGGGCTCCCGTGACGGGTCTGGGCGTTTGGGGGCCGTTCAACGCGCAACAGTCGATCCCATCGGCGACGGGGAGCTTCGGGGGTATCGCTGTCGGACCCGGCCCAAATGGCGGAAAAGTTATCGTGACCTATCAGAATCCGACTGGTGGGCAGGGCCCGGCGACGATCTACTGCAATGTAGACGCGGACGGTTTGGGAGTAGGCGGTTTCGGCGCGCGCGTTACCGTTTCGGCGACGAATGTAGGCGGCTTCGACTTCATTCCGGCGCAGAGCGGACGTTCGATCGACGCTGAGGCCGGGGTAGTATGGGACGCGACCGGTGGGCAGTTCAACGACCGCATCTACCTGGTGTACACAGACGAGACGGTCAACGAGAACAACGACACTGATATTGAGATGCGCACGTCGACTGATAGCGGTGCGACGTGGAGCGCGCCGGTGCGCGTGAACGACGACGCCACCACGAACAGCCAATTTTTGCCCTACGTCACGCTTGATTCCACAACCGGCACGGTGGCAGTGGGCTTTCACGATTGCCGCAATGACAACGGCGTCCCTGGTTCGGGCGGGACGAACATGATTCCTAACGACGATGCGGAATACTACGGCACCTACAGCACCGATGGCGGCGCGACTTGGGCGCCGAACACGCGCTTAAGCGGCGGGTTCTCGAACGCGGCGGCTGCGAGCAACGGCATCGACTTTGGCGACTACGTTGGGCAGTCCGCGCGCGCGGGCAAGCTCTATACCGTGTGGGCGGACAACGCGAACTGCGATGGCACGAACTCGAACGGCACATTGCACGCGTTTGACCTGTACACGAACATACTCATGCTCCCAACGTCCTTGCAACTCACCTCGGCCGTCTCGCGCAAAATACACGGTGCCGCTGGAACCTTCGATGTTGACTTACCGCTTACCGGCACGCCAGGCGTCGAATGCAGGGACACCAACGGAAATCACACCCTGGTCTTTACTTTCACCAACACGGTCGTGGGCGGCAGTGCCACCGTCACCAGCGCGGGCGGCGGTAGCGTATTAGGCCCGCCAATTTTCGTGGGCAACACCATGACCGTTAATCTAACTGGCGTTACCAATGTGCAGCAGGTCACAATCAAGCTCAGTGGAGTAACTGACGCCTCCGCTCACGTTCTTCCGGACACGACAGTAGACATGATCGCGCTTGCCGGTGACACCACGGCGAATAAGACAGTGAACGCCACGGACGTCTCTCAAACAAAAATACAGTCTGGCACGCCGGTGAACGCGGCAAACTTCCGTAACGACGTGGTGGTGGATGGTTCCATTAACAGTTCGGACATCTCCTTGGTGAAATTGCGCACGGGAACGGCCGTGCCGTAGCACTGCCCGTTTGCGCAACGCTTTGTGGATCTTCGCTCCTGCGGCCATTATCGCTGAATTGTCTTGTCCGCTCAGAAACCGCGGATTATCCTTTGCACGAAAAATCCTCCTAATGCGCCGCCTACTTAGTTTCTCGTTTTCGCTCGCGTGCGTCATCCTGCTCGCTTGCACGAGCGCCGCGCAAACAACAGCCACCAGCGAACCGGTCGGATTTACGACGACATCCTGTCTCAGTAGCTCCGATACGTTCGTTTCGCTTTCGTTTACCCGCGCGGCGGAGTTTGTGGGTGCAATTTCGAGCGCCGTCGGATCCACAATTAACGTCAGTGGCACGACGGGATGGACGTTAAATCAGTTCGTATATAACGGCACTTCGCAACACAACCATTACTACGCCTTGATCGGAACCGGCGGAGGACCCAAGGAAGGCCACTTCTATAATGTCACCGGCAACAGCGCGACTGCGCTCACCGTTGATACAAGCACAGACGACCTTTCGAGCATCCCTGCTAATGCGCAGGTCCTGGTCATTCCGCACTGGACCCTGGCAACAATCTATCCGGCGAGCGATGCGAACATTTCGTTCACGCCGACGGCCTCTGTCCCAACTTATAAAACGGAAATCCTTCCGAATTTTGCCTTCGCGGGAAGTAATCTCCCCACTTTGCCGACCTATTATTTCGACGGCAGCACCTCAAAATGGCGTCGGGTTGGTGACGGCGGCGCTGATTACGGCGACGATGTGATCGCGCCTAATAGTTACTTCGTGGTTCGCAATGCGAATGGCGCACCAACTCTTCCACTCACAAACGTTGGCTCCGTTCTGACGAAGAAATTTGCCACGCCGCTCGTTAGCGCCGCCGCATCGCAAAATGACAATGCCGCTGCCATGATTCGCCCGGTGGATGTGGCGTTGAATGCGACGGGGCTCAGCCCAACTGATGGTTCGTTCGTTGCCAGCACCCTTTCGTCCAGTACCGAGGAACGACAGCCGTCTCGCGCTTAAAGATCAGCTTTTTCTTTTCGACAACACGCAGGTGGCAATGGATAAATCGCCAACCGCCATCTACTACTACCTGGACGCTGTCGGCAAAGCCGCTGGCTGGAAATTATCGGGGGACGGTCTCACCGATCACGGGAACGACGTCATTCCGGCAGGAAGCGCCATTGTGATTCGTAAAGCCAGAACACTCAGCGCGCAGACCGTTTTCTGGACTAACGCTCCCACCTACTAATGGGCCCTAACGAGTGCGGGCTAACTTAACGGCAGCCAATTTCCTGGCGGCGGCGGCGACTTTGAACCGTTGAGCGACAAGTAAGTGTATTCCTGCAGCAGCCGCTCGTAGTCCGAGAGAAGCTTCATCGCATCATTCGGTTTCAAGCGATCGGTCTTGATCGCGGCGTCGACCTGCGTTTTGAGAAGCCGCAGCAATTCGACCTTGTCCCATTGCGTCATCGCCAGCACTTCACCGATTGTGCTGCCTTCGATTACTTCTTCGATGTACCAGCCAGATTCCTCGTCCGGATCGAGGAACACGTGCACCTCGGTAACGCGACCAAACAAATTGTGCAGATCGCCCATGATGTCCTGATAAGCGCCGACCATGAATACGCCGAGATAGTAAAGTTCGCCGGGGGTGATGCGATGTAGCGGCAAAGTGTATTTCACATCCTGGAGGTCGATGAATTTCGAAACCTTGCCGTCGGAGTCGCAGGTAATATCGACAATCATGCCGTTGCGATCGGGTGGAGTCGTCAGGCGATGAATCGGCATGATGGGAAACAATTGACCCAGGGCCCAGTGATCGAGGAGCGATTGGAAAACGGAAAAGTTGCAGATGTATTGATCGCCTAACGAGATCTCGAGTTCCTTCACTTCCTCGGGAACGAAACGCAGACCGCGATGCATGTTGACGATCTGCTGCGCGAGCTGCCAGTAAACGGTGTCGATCTTTGCTTTCGATTCGAGATCGAGCAATCCGAGATCGAACGTCTGTTGCGATTCCTCCTTGATCTGCTTGATGTCGTGCAAACTCTCGATGCGATTTCCACGTTTGAGCCGCTGTTTCACTTCGAGTATGTCGCCGACAAGTTTGTGATCTTTCTCGACTGCTTCGACTTTTAGTTTCGGCGCCGTTTTCTCGATCGAGCTGAATGCTTCCACGACAAGGACGGAGTGATGCGCAACAATCGCGCGCCCGCCTTCGCTCACGATCGCCGGATGTGGAACGCCTTCGGAATCGCAAACCTCCGCGATGTTCCAGACAACGTCGTTCGCGTATTCCTGAAGCGAATAATTTGTCGAGCTATCGAAATCGCTGCGCGAGCCGTCGTAATCGACGGCCAATCCGCCGCCGACATCAAGATAACCAAGATCATGTCCAAGCTTCGCCAGTTTCGTGTAATAACGGGCCGCTTCGCGCACGGCGCGTTTGATCGTGGAAATGTCGGGCACCTGCGAGCCGACATGGAAATGGACGAGCTTGAGACAATGTGAGAGCCCGGAGGTCTTCAACATCTCGCTGGCCGCGACGAGACTCGTAGTATCGAGACCAAATTTCGCGTTCTCGCCGCCGCTCGGCGACCATTTGCCCCGGCCCTTACTATAAAGACGAACACGAATGCCGATATACGGCTCCACGCCGACTTCTTTTGCGGCGCGAATCGTCTGCTCCAGTTCTTCTAATTTTTCGACGACGATGACAACTGCCTTGCCGAGTTTGCGTCCAAGAAGCGCAATGCGAATAAAGGCGCGATCTTTGTAGCCGTTGCAAATGATGAGACTCTCCGGGTCTTTGTGCATCGCGAGCGCAGCGACGAGTTCCGGTTTGCTGCCCGCTTCCAAGCCAAAATGAAATTGCGCACCCGCATCGACGATCTCTTCAATCACCTCGCGCAACTGGTTAACCTTGATCGGAAAAACACCGCGATATCCATTCTTGTAATTGAATTCGGTCATCGCGTTTTGGAACGCGCGGTTGACCGCTTCGACGCGGTGGCGCAACAAATCCTGAAAACGAATGACCAGCGGAAAACCGAGACCGCGATTGCGCGCTTCGTTGACTACTTCGAGAATATCGATCGACCCGCCGTTTTCCTGCAGCGGACGTGCGACAACATTGCCCGCGCTATTGATCGTGAAATAATCGCCACCCCAACGATCCACATTGTAAGTCGCGATCGCGGCTTCCACGTCCCATTCGTTTTTCATTTTTTCAGGCGCAGGCACGGCGGCAATGCGCACCATCAATTAGAGCAACCAACATGCAAGCGCGCGGCGAAAGAATTTCCGCGCACGACGCGGGGCCCGAATGCTTGTTTTTCGCATTGGCTCGCATACCGTTGCTTTGGGATGGACAAAACGGTGATTGAGGTGCAGGTGCGAGCGGTCTTGCCCACCAGCGGGGGATGCGCTGTTTTCCTCGGAAATAACGACAAGGTTTTCATTATCTACGTCGACCAGACCGTCGGCAGCGCGATCACAATGTTCATGCGCGAGGTCACGAAAGAGCGGCCCCTCACTCATGACTTGATGGGGCATTTGATGACTGCGGTGGGAGCTCATGTTGAGCGCGTGATCATTAATGATCTTAAGAATGCCACCTACTATGCGCGTATTATTATTCGCGCTGAAAACGAACTGCATCAGAAAAAAATCATCGAACTCGATGCGCGTCCGAGCGATTGCATCGCGATGGCGACGCAGCAGAAAGCGCCCATCTACGTCAGCCAGGAAGTGTGGGACGAAGTGGACGATATGAGCGACGTCCTGCGCAAGATGGAAGAAGAAGGTCTCAAGCCCGATCCGGAAACGGAATCCAGCGAAGAGGAATAGGATGTAGCGCCGCTCTCCTCAGCGGCCCCTACAACAGATCGGGGTAATGCCTTTGCGCGACCGCCTGGCAACGGTCCAGAATTTCCGCAGGCGTCTCCAATTCCAAAGCCTCCTGCAAAAGTGCTTCGCATTCCGGAATGCTTAGACTTTGCACCGCCAGCTTCACTTGCGGCACGAGCGAAGTGCTGACGCTTAACTCGTCCATTCCTAATCCAAGCAGAAGCGGCGTGAACACGATATCCCCCGCCATCTCGCCGCAAACACCCACCCAAATGTTATTCGCATGCGCCGCATCGGAAATCATTTTCAGCAAACGCAGAACGGCAGGATGTGTCGGCTCGTAAAGGTGCGCAATACTCTCATTCACACGATCCACCGCGATGGCGTATTGAATGAGATCGTTCGTGCCGATGCTGAAAAAATCGATTTCGCGGGCAAGCGTGTTGGCGGAAATGGCAGCGCTGGGAATTTCGATCATCGCGCCAACCTGCATATCCTCGTCGAATGGAATGCCCTCCGCCTTCATTTCTTTTGCGCATTCGGCCAGGACCGCGAGCGCGCGCCGCAGTTCCGCAATTCCCGAGATCATCGGGAACATGATCTTAATGTTTCCCGAGACACTCGCGCGCAGAATGGCGCGCAGCTGCACCTTAAAGATCTCAGGATGATCGAGACAGAAACGAATCGCGCGACAACCGAGAAACGGATTCAGTTCATCATCGGCCTCGACTGCGCCGGCGATCTTGTCCCCGCCAAGGTCGAATGTTCGAATGATAAGCGGATGCGGCGCGACGCTCTCGGCCACCATCCGATAAATCTCATGCTGTTCTCCCTCCGACGGCATGTCAGGGCGGTTGATGTATAGAAATTCCGTCCGATAGAGACCAATTCCTTCGGCGCCATTTTCCGCCACCGAGATCAACTCGTTAGGCAATTCAATGTTTGCCGAAAGAACGATGTGCCTGCCATCGCGGGTGGTTGATTTCGTCTCGCGCAACCCGGTGAGCGCTTCCGTCACGCGCTCCTTTTTCGCCACGAGCTCATCGTAATGGCGCAGCGTTTCCGCCGTGGGGTTTGTAATGAGTATCCCGTTATAGCCGTCGATCAAAACTTCGTCGCCGCTCTCGAGTCTTTCCGAAATGTCGTGCAAGCCGACGACGGTCGGAATTTTGAGTGAGCGCGCCATGATGGCGGTATGCGACGTGCGGCTGCCAAGATCGGTCGCCATTCCGAGAACGCGGTGGCGATCCATCGTCGCGGTATCGGATGGCGTGAGATTGTGCGCGATTAAAATATGCGGCTCGTTTACCGCCAGAAAGGGCTTCGGCGTTTTGCCCTGGAGATTTCGAATCACGCGGCGCGTTACGTCCTGAATATCAACCGCGCGTTCGCGCAGATACGGATCGTCGATCTTGCTCAGGGTGTCAGCGTATCGCTTCGCAACTTCCTGAAAGACATATTCCACATTGCAGTGATCGGATTCGAGTTTGCGTAAAACTTCATCGATTAGTGTGCGGTCCTCGACGACGAGCAAGTGCGCATCAAAAACGCTCGCGTCCTTGGCTCCGATCGCTTCCGCGATGCTCTGTTGCATCTCGAGAATCTGCCCGCGCGTTTGCATGAGCGCAGATTCGAAACGCGCGATCTCGCCAGGCACCTGCGCTGCTTCGATTCCGTAACGCGATACGTCGTCGACTTCGTCGCGGACGACATGTGTCCGCCCGCGCGCAATGCCGGGAGAAACTCCGACGCCTTGAAAGCGAACTTCCTGTCCGGCGCGCTCCTTACTCATCTCGCTGGGAGAGTAGCGCAATTGTCAATCTTCGTTAAAGCCAGCTTTGATCAGCTCTTCAATTTCGTGCATCGCCTTATCCGCATCGTCGCCTTCGCAGCGCACGTGCAATTTGGAACCCTGCCCTGCCGCTAACATCATCAAGCCCATGATGCTCTTTCCGTTGACCTCCTCGCCTTCCTTATCGACCCACACTTCGCAGCGAAAGCGCGTGGCGATACGGACAAACATGGCGGCAGGTCGCGCGTGCAGCCCGAGGCGATTCACGATCGGAATATCTTTTTCTACTTTTCGCGCCTGGTCAGTTCCCGCGCTTTTGCGATTCAAAAGTCCCATTAACTCTTTTCCATTAACTTCAGCAATTTCGTATTGAATTCCAAGGCGCTGTTTTGCCCCAGTCCTTTCAATTTCTGATCCATCGCCGCGACTTCGATCAAACGCGCGATATCGCGGCCAGGGCGCACAGGGATTGTGATGTGCGGCACCTGCAGTTCCAGGATTTCGTAAAATTCCTGATCAAGCCCAATTCTATCCACCTCTTCCAGCTCCTGCCAGTCCTTTAATGTTACGACCAGGTCAAGACGCTTCTCTGTGCGAATCGAACCGATGCCAAAAACCGGAACCACATTGATGATACCGATGCCGCGCACCTCCATGTGATAACGCGTCAGATTAGGAGACGTCGCCATGAGTTCGCGGCCTTCGAGCGATTTGATGCGGGTGACGTCGTCGGAAACAAGACTATAGCCGCGTTCGATTAGCCCCAGCACGCACTCGCTCTTACCGACGCCGCTCGCGCCACGAATCAGAACTCCGATGCCGAGAATATCGACCATGCTGCCGAACTCGGTCACAGTGGGCGCGAAATCCAGCTCGAGTGCGATCGTCGCCGCGTTAATGAATTTCATCGTGATCATCGGCGTTCGAAAAACCGCGATTCCCGTTTCGTCCGCCACCTGGAGCAATTCCGGCGCAAGATGAAATCCACGTGAGGCCACGAGACACGGAATTTTCTGCGCGCAAAGTGCGCTGAAACGCTGCTGCCGAATTTTCGGCGACAAACTCTTCAGGTAGGATTGCTCCGCCGCGCCGAGAACCTGCACGCGCTTCTCGGCGAAATAAGTATAGAACCCGGAAAGCGCCAAACCCGGTCGATTGATCGTCGGCTCGCGGATCTTCCGATTAAAGCCAACGCGTTTACCTTCCAGTTTGAGCTGCAGCAACTCTGCATGCGCTTCGAAAAAGGTTTCGACCGTAACGATGGGAACATTCCTTCGTTGATCGCCGCCGGACGTGATTGTTTGGATGTTCGTAGTCGGGCTCATCGCGCTCGCCTTGAGATGTATCCCGGGAGCAGAAGTAATTCCAGAACGCTTTCTCTCCTCTTACTCTTGCTTTGCTCGATCCAGTTCAACCACCGGAACGAGCAAGAGCAGGAGAAGGAGTAGAACATCAGCCCGCTGCGGGCTCGATCAGCCCAAAATCCCCGGTCTTATTCCGGCGATAGAGAACATTGACGCGAGAACTCTGCGCATTGCGAAAGACCAAAAACTGCCGGTGCGACATTTCTAATTGCAGCACCGCTTCATCCACATACATCGGCTTCACCGGGTAACGTTCCGTCCGCACGATCGGATGTTGCGGATGCTCGTCTTCTTCGATCGGCTCGGGATTCAGCACCTGCTCATCGAGATGTTGCACAACGTCTTTGCGCGGCCGGTGCTTGCGCATGAGACGCGTCTTATATTTGCGCATCTGCCTGCGCCACCTTGTCCGTCACCTGATCGATGGCCGCATACATGTCATCACATTCTTCGCATGCTTCGATCGTGATGTGATTCGAGCAAACAAGAACGACCTCCGCCGAATGCCGGTACTTCTCTACTTCGAGAATAACGTGCGCCTCGATGATCTTCGGATAATCGAGATGCAGGCTCTCGATCTTTTTTGTGACGTGATCGTTGATCGCATCGGTAATCTGCAGATGACGACCAGTGATTTTGACCGGGGGATGAGCGTTGGTTGTTAACACGCGACTCTCCTTTCTCTCACATGCGGAAACGTTCGCCAAGATAAAGCTGGCGGCTGATGGGGTCGTTGATGAGGAAATCTTTCGTTCCTTCACTCTCTACGCGCCCTTCGAAAATCAGATAAGCGCGATCAACGATGGAGAGCGTTTCGCGCACATTGTGATCCGTAATCATGATCGCCAGTCCGGATTTGCGCAGATTGACGATAATTTGCTGCACATCATAAACCGCGATCGGATCGACGCCGCTGAATGGCTCATCGAGCATGAGCAGTTTCGGCTCCGTAACAAGGGAGCGCGCAATGGTAAGCCTGCGCTTCTCGCCGCCGCTCAATGTCAGAGCCTGATTCTTCGCGATGCGCTCGATTCCAAACTGATGCAGTAGTTGATCGCAACGATTTCGCCGCTCCGATTTGTTCAACGGCAATGTCTCCAAAATAGCGAGGATGTTCTGTTCCACCGTCATTTTCCGGAAGATCGATTCTTCCTGCGGCAAATAACCCATGCCGAGACGCGCGCGCCTGTGCATCGGGTATCTCGTCACGTCCGTCCCCGAAAAAACAACGCGGCCGCTATGTGGCCTAACGAGTCCTACGATCATGTAAAAACTCGTCGTCTTTCCCGCTCCATTCGGACCAAGCAGACCGACAATTTCGCCGCTGCGCACATTAATGTTAATCCCATTAACGACCGCGCGGCCGCCGTAGATCTTCACAAGCTGATCGGTCACGAGAACATTGTCCTTCGCCATCGCCTTGGGTGGTGGTGAAACCGGCGAAGCTGCCGGCAATGTTCCGCTTGTCATTTCTTGGGAGTTTCCGTAGGCGAGGCCGAGGGGGAAGCCGAACCCGACGGCGATGGCGATGCGGCTCCTGCCGGATTTCGGTTCGGCTGGGTCCGTGCGTCGTCAGTTGACCATCCTGGTTAAGAATCATCACCGTATTGGGACTGGTTGCGATGTGCATGTTCGTTCCCTGCTGCACACGAGGATTTCCCATTAACTGTATAATTCCGTCACTGGTCGTGTAAATGGCGCTGTCCGACAAACCGATCGATTTCTGCGGAGGACCGCCGTTCGGATCAGGCCGATCGCGGACAACAGCGACGTGACCATCCGCCACTGCTTTTTCCAAACCCTTGTCCGCTTTGGCAATGTAGGCCGTTAATTTTTCCGACTGCATGGCGAAACGCGGATCATTCACTTTTACATGACCGTTGAATTTTCCGACATTTTTCGCCGAATCGAAAAAGGCATCGTCCGCATAAATTTCTGTGGTGACGGGTTCGGTCGGATGGGAAAAATCAAATTTCTGGGCGGGCGCGTCGGCTTTTGCTTTTTCTGTTGAAGGCTTTGTCTCTTTTGCTGGTGCCTGAGCAAAAAGCAAAACGCTCGCCAGCTCGAAACAAATCACAACCGCCACACTAACGAGTCTCATTGCTTTCCTTTCGGCATCAGGTCCGCCTGACCGGTGATAACCATTTTCACATTTCCAGACATCGTGCCCTGTCGCGCCGTTGTATCGAACTGCATTGTGTCGCCGGTAATCTCAAAATCCGAGCGTTTGACCGTGCACCGCTCTTTTGTGCTGATCACTTTGGTTTTCAAATTAAGAACCGAATCGCTCATTCTAATCTGCAAATCGGGTTTTTGCTGCTCGGTGTAAGTTGTCATATGCAGATCGCGCATCTGTAAATGATCGGGATCAAGTCGCTTCGCGATTCCGGCTTCAAATCGATTGCTCAATGCACCGCGCAGATTGTAATCGGGCAGAACAAGACCTTTCGCTTCATGACCGACCGGAAGTGGAATGGTGTCTTCTTCTTTTTGTTCCCCCGTTTTTTCTTCCGCGGCCTGTTTTTTGAGACGCTTCTTGCCTCGACCCGCGCCGACGGCAGTCGTGCCAAGAGCGCAAATGAGAATCAGAATAAAAAGCGCGCGTCCTGCCTGCTCCGCCGTAGCAATGCGAAGGCGGGTGCTAACGCGACCGCTACGAAACGGCAGCATGAATAGCTCTTAACATGCGAAGGTGCTTCGGCAACTGCTTTAGCGGAATCTGATTCGGACCATCGGAAAGCGCGCGCGCCGGATTCTCGTGCACCTCCAAAAAGATCCCGTCGCAACCCGCCGCAACCGCCGCCCGCGCCAGCACCGGAGCCAGTTCACCGTCGCCTGATGTTGAATTTCCCGCTCCGCCCGGCTTCTGCACGGAATGTGTCGCATCAAAAATCACGCGATATCCAGCTTCACGCATCCAGTAGAGCGAGCGCATGTCCGCCACGAGATTGTTGTAGCCGAAAGTCGTGCCGCGCTCGGTGAAGAAGAATTTCTCATTACCAAACGCGGTCAGCTTTTCCGCGATGTTTCGAACGTCCCACGGCGCCAGGAATTGGCCTTTCTTCACGTTGATCGCGCGTCCGGTTTCCGCCGCCGCGCGCAGCAAATCCGTTTGCCGACAAAGAAACGCGGGGATTTGCAGAACATCGATTTTTTCGCCAGCAATTTCAGCTTCGCGCGGCGAATGAACATCCGTCGTCACGGGAATTTTCAGATCTTTCCCAATCGCAGACAGCAATTCGCAGCCTTCCGCAACTCCGATTCCGCGATACGAACGCACCGATGTACGATTCGCTTTGTCGTAGGAAGCTTTGAAAATAAACGGCGCTGATTCTTTTGCGCAAATTTCCGCGATCTTTCGCGCCATGCGCCAGACAAATTTCTCCGATTCGATCACGCACGGGCCAAGAATGAAGGCCAGGTTTTTCCCGCCGATGGCAATCTCCCCAATGCGAAGCGGTCTCGATTTTCCCATCTCTAAACTGTAGCGGCGGTGTGCGACCGTCGCATTTTGTTTCCACGCGCCAAATCCACAATCGCAAATGGCGCGTACAACAGCGCGAAAAAGAAAATCGCGACGAGATTCATCTGCAAAATGTAGAGCGGTCGCCAGTCCGACAGCAGGCTGAGCAACGACGCGGCCTCCGGTTTGTGCAAAAGAAAACCATAATTGACGCCGGTTATCTCATCGATCACCAGCGCCACCACCAGATAAATCTCCGACCAAAGCAACGTGCGCCAGACGGATGTAAGCGTCGGACGAAACCTTCGGCTCAACATTAAATAGATAATGCCGGCAACGATCGCGCCGTGATCGAGAAAGAAAGTGAAAAAACGGAAATCCGGGAATCCGAATTGCAGATTCGGCGTAAAGATCGCCTGAAGACTGCCGCCGATTCCCCAAAAGTAGGCGACCTCGAGCCAGCGCTTTCGATTCTCTCTTAGTAAGGCGACGACAACTGCGATCATCGTCCAATCGCAGAGCTGCATCGGCAGCATTTCGCGCCAATCCATGTAACCGTGCTGCCAACGATACACGACGTAACCAATGTAATTGCCGATCAAAATCGCAGTCAGCAAAAACCGTATTGCACGATCGAGAATGACTGACCTCGTACGACGAAAAATAATCGCGAAGACAAACGGTATGGCGAGCGTCGAGAAAATCGCGCAAAGATGCGCCGGCCCAAATGGCTGAAGCGGCGGAGCTGGATTCATTGAGCGCGAGATTTTTCGCCGCTAACGGATGACCCAGAGATTGCAGGGAATCACGTCGGTCACCCACGCGATTTGCGCCGGCAAATTTTTTTGCACTCCCGGCGGTTGCAGTACCGGAACCGCGAGCAGATCGGCCTCGACTGCCTGCACAAAATCGGAGGCGGCATAGGCCGTATTACCACGAACGCATCGTGCTTCGATCGGCACGTCGGTCTGGCCCGCGGCGAGAATGAATTGCTCGAGCGCCGCTTCTTCCTCCGCTAAGGTTCGCGCCGGCGTGCGCGGATCTGAAGTTTTCGTCCGACGAGAAGCGCGCGCTTCATCAAACGTGGTGTAAACGCGAATGGCGTAGAGACATTCACAACGTTCGCGCGCGGCGAGATGCAGCACGGTGCGAAACGCTTGCTGCCCGTGCTCCGAATAATCGGCCACGAAAACTATTTTCTTCATCCGCTTCGGTTCGTGTTCCGGATGAATAAAAAGCATGACCGAACAATCCGCATCGCGCACGAGACGCCGGGCAACGTTACCGAGAAATGGGCGCAGGATCACTTCCTTTTCCAGCGCGCCGGCAACAATGAGATCGACGCGATTATCAGCCGCAGCCTGAAGAATCGCTGCAGCCGGTTCGCCTTCCTGATAGTAAATTTTCGAATCAGGGGGAAGAGCAAGTTGGACTAGAGCAGCGCCAAATTTCTTTGTCGTTTCCTCATTACATTGACCCACGTAGATCAGGCTCAGATTCGTATCAAAGCGGTCGCGGATCCGTTTCGCTTCAGCGAGGACCTGGACAAAACGCGGCGAGAAGGTGCTGGCCACCGCGATCGAGCGATAAAAGGGTTCGGCCATCAGTTGAGAATGTAACTTCCAGATTCGACGGCCTTAGGCAAATCGCGGACCCCGATCCGCATTATCCGTCCCGGTCCCGCAGCCACGAAGTCCGAAGTGAAAGCGAATCGCAGACGACGTTGCCGCTTTTCATTTTCATTTTCCTCTGCGAATCTCCCGCGCATGCGAAGACGCGCCATTTACCCCGGCAGTTTTGATCCCGTGACCAATGGGCACCTCGATGTGATCGAACGTGCCCGCAAACTTTTTGATGAAGTTGTCGTGGCCGTCGCGCACAACGATCAAAAAGACCCGTTTTTTAGCCTGGACGAGCGGCTCGACCTTTTGCACAAGGCGATCGGCGACCGCGACCATGTGAAGGTGGCGCCGCTCGATGGATTGCTCGTCGATTTTGCCGTTGCACAAAAATCTACAGCGGTGATTCGCGGCCTTCGCGCCATCTCCGATTTCGAATTCGAATTTCAAATGGCGCTGATGAATCGGAAATTGGAAGCAAGCGTCGAGACGATTTTCCTGATGCCGAAGGAAGAATATACGTATCTGAGTTCCCGAATCGTGAAAGAGATCGCGCGCCTCGGCGGCGACATCGGCCAATTTGTGCCGGCTTGCGTGGCGGCAGCATTTGAAAAAAAATTGAAGCGGTGAATTCCTAAAGCATTCGGGAATGAAAATTCATCTCAAACAAATTCCGGCGGAAGGATTGCACTTGGAGGGCGAGGAGGACTGTCCAATCCCCGAGCTTGCGGCTGAAGGTATCCGCTGCGCAGGACCGTTGCGTTATAACCTGGACATTGGAATCTCTGCGGGGGCGCTCTGGGCGAACGGGATTCTGAAGCAAGCAGTCGAAGTGAGTTGCGTCGCCTGTCTGGAAAAATTTGTGCACGAAATCAAAGTACCGGCGTTTGCCCTGCACACCGAATTGCACGGACCCGAAACGGTAGATCTCACGCCCTTTTTCCGCGAAGACATCCTGCTTAATTTGCCGGCTTATCCACATTGCGATCGCGAGGGCGGCCGTGTGTGTCCGGCGCCGAAGACAATCAAAAAAGCGGACGACAACTCGGTTCTCGAAGAACGGCCGCCGGATTGGAGTGCGCTCGACAAATTGAAACTAAAACCCTGAGTTGCACCTGTCCTGTTGTGTTTTCCTGATTTCCTGCTTTCCTGATGCGCTCTTATGGGAGTCCCGAAACGCAAAACATCCAAGATGCGCCTGCGCACGCGCAAGGCGTCGCATCGCTGGCGCGCGCCACAGTTGAACAAATGTCCGCAGTGTGGAAGCAGCGTTGCCTCACACACCGCCTGCCCTTCCTGCGGTTATTACAAAGGCCGGCAAGTTCTTACTGTTGAGGCGAAGTAATGTAGCCGCCGCCATCGTTGGCGGCAGAGAGCGATTGCGCTTCACAGGACTGCCCCTGGCGACGCTGGCAGCTACATCTATATTTTCGTTTTGCATTCGTTGAGGTAAATTCGCAAACTTCCCGCCTCGATGAGAATCGCGCTTGACGCTATGGGTGGCGATTTTGGTCCGCCAAATCTCGTTGCCGGCGCAGTGATGGCGCTGCGCGCCTATCCGCACATCACACAACTCTTTCTCGTTGGCGACGCGACCAAGGTCGAAGCGGAACTCAAGAAACATGGCTGCACAGACGGGCGCGTTGAAATTGTGCACGCGTCGCAGGTTGTGGAAATGAGCGATGCTGCCGTGGAAGCGGTGCGGCGAAAAAAAGATTCTTCGGTCAATCGCGCAGTCGATCTCGTTAAGCACGGAAAAGCGGACGCTATCGTCAGCGCGGGTCATACCGGCGCAGCCGTGGCGGCGACGGCGATCAAACTCCGCATGCTGCCCGGCGTGGAACGTCCCGGCATCGCCTCGCTCGTTCCGACGGAAACAAACGTTTTCGTGCTAATTGACGCCGGCGCGAATATCGACGCGCGCCCGATGCATCTCGTGCAATACGGGATCATGGGCGGAGTCTATTCCCGACACGTGCTCGGTTATGAAAATCCGACGGTCGGTCTGATGTCGATCGGCGGCGAGGACGCGAAAGGCAGCGGTCTAACGAAGGAAGTTTTTAAACTTCTCCGCGAAAGTTCTCTTAATTTCCGCGGCAATATCGAAGGCCACGATTTATTCGAAGATCCGTGCGAAGTCGTCTTGTGCGACGGATTCGTCGGCAATGTTGTTTTGAAAACCTGCGAGGCAATTGCGCACGCCATTTTCACCTGGCTCAAACACGAGCTGAAAAAAAGCCCCACGCGTATGCTCGGCGCATCCATGGCAAAGGGCGCGTTCAAGGCGATTCACAAAAAAACAAATTGGGAAGATACCGGTGGCAGCCCGCTGCTGGGCGTGAATGGAATTTGCATCATCGCGCACGGAGCCAGCACGCCGCTTGCGATCCAGAATGCATTGCGCGTCGCAGCGGAGTCGATTGAACAACAGGTGAACCCGCATATCGTCGAGGAGATTCGCCGTTACAATGAAACGACAGCCCCACTCGAGCCCGCGATCCACTAAACGCCGCACCGTTTCGATTATTGGCACCGGCAGCTACGTGCCGGAGAAAATTCTCAACAACGCGGACCTCTCGCGCATGGTCGACACCAGCGATGAATGGATCACCACGCGCACGGGCATTAAAGAACGTCGCATCTCCGCGAAAGATGAATTCACCAGCGACATGGCGGCGAAGGCGGCGCTGAAAGCGATCGAGCAAGCCAAAATCAAAGCCAGTGAGATCGATCTGATTCTCGTCGCGACGGCCACACCCGACATGGTGTTTCCGGCGACAGCTTGTTTCGTGCAGACGAAAATCGGTGCACCGAAAGCGGCTTGCCTCGATGTCTCCGCGGCGTGCGCTGGCTTTCTCGTTGCCCTCGAGATCGCGCAACAGTTTATCACTTCGCATACTTACGAAACCGTTCTCGTAATTGGCGCGGAAAAATTGACATCGATCACGAACTGGACGGATCGCAACACCTGCGTGCTCTTCGGCGATGGCGCTGGCGCTGCAATCCTTCGCCATCGCGAGCGGCGGAGCGCATGGCATAATCAGCACCCATATTGGCAGCGATGGTCAATACGCCGACATTTTGTTCATGCCCGGCGGCGGTTGCAAAACTCCCATCACGCGCGAAAACGCGGACGACCACTTGCAGACAATTCACATGTCGGGCAAGGAAGTTTACAAGCAGGCCGTCACCGCAATGATGAGCGCTTCGAAGAAAGCGCTCGAGCAAGCCGGCCTGACCATCGATGACATTTCCTGCATCATTCCGCATCAGGCTAATGTGCGGATTATTGAAGCGATCGCCGATCGGTTCAAAATTCCGATCGAGAAATTTTACGTAAATCTCGATCGCTATGGAAACACTTCGGCCGCAGCAGTTGCGATCGCCCTGGACGAAGCAAATCGCACGGGACGCATCAAGCCGGGCGATTACATTCTCATGGTCGTGTTCGGCGGAGGGTTAACGTGGGCGAGCACGGTGATCGAATGGTGAAAACTGCGCGTATCTCGATCCATGTCATGTTGAGCGAAGTCGAGACGTCTCTCGCTACTGCTCCGCCGCCGTAAACAATGAGAGATTCATCGCCTTCGCTCGGAATGACAAAATGCTAATCGAAACACACGCACACCTCGACTATCCGGACTTCGCAAACGATTTCGGCGACGTGCTTCAACGCGCCAATGACGCCGGCGTCACGCGCATCATCACCATCGGAACTTCAGTCGAAAGCAGTAAGCGCGCGGTCGCTCTTGCCGAGAAATATCCGAACATTTTCGCGGTGATTGGGGTTCATCCCACTTATGCGGAGGAAGCGGATGAAGATGTCATTGCGCCGCTTCGCGAACTCGCAAAAAGTCCGCGTGTCGTTGCGATCGGCGAAACCGGCCTGGATTATCATCGGCTGCCGAGCGTCGAACTATCGAAGGAACGCAATGCACAACTTTTCGCGAAGGCGTTGCAAACTTCGACTGAAGACAAAATCGAAGCGGACATTCACGATGGCGCTTACAAATCAAAACAGACGAGCTTGTTTGAGCAACAACTCGATCTGGCGGTCGAGTTGGGATTAAACGTCGTCATTCATCAACGCGACGCGTGGGACGACACCCTCGAAATCATGAAGCCATACGCCGGAAAGGTACGCGGTGTTTTCCATTGCTTCGGCGGAACCCGCGAGCAAGCCGACGAAGTGCTCGCACTGGACCATCTTGTTTCCTTCACCGGCATTGTTACCTTCAAAAACGGCGCGGACGTTCGTGAAATCGCGGCACAAATCCCGCTTTGGAAATTCATGGTGGAAACAGATTGCCCGTATCTGGCGCCAGTCCCGTTTCGCGGAAAGCGTTGCGAACCGTGGCACACGCGACTAGTCGCGGAATCAATCGCTGCTGCGCGCGGCTTACCCCTGCAGGAAATCGCTGAAGCAACTACTGAAACCGCGGAAAAGTTCTTCAGGTTCAAGTAATGGCGAAGTTCAGTGTCGAGAATCTCATCCGCGCTTTAAGTGCGATCGCGATTTTGGTTGATCTCACTTCCTGCGCGACTCCTCAGGATACCGCGCACCGCGTCATCATTAGCGTGCCCGAACAGCGGATGGCCGTGTTAGAACAGGGGAAACCCACCGCAACTTACCCAGTCTCGACTTCAAAATTCGGGTTGGGAGATTATCGCGGCAGTTGGGGAACGCCGCTCGGGAAACTGGAAGTGGCGAGTAAAATTGGCGATGGCGCGCCGCTCGGCGCCGTCTTCAAAGATCGACACTTTACTGGCGAAGTGATTCCAGTCGATGCGCCCGGGCGTGATCCAATTGTCACTCGTATTCTTTGGCTGCGCGGACTTGAACCCCAAAATCAGAACGCGTATTGCCGCGATATCTACATTCACGGCACTCCGGAAGAACGAAATATCGGACTGCCGATGAGCTACGGCTGCGTGCGCATGCGATCGCGCGATGTCATTCAACTCTACAACACGGTCGGTCTCGGCGCCGAAGTAACGATCGTGAATGCGAAATTGCACGACGTAGACCCCGCAATTCCGCCCCCGGGCGGAATCGTCGCAGTAATGAACGAGCCATTCGCCGGTGCGATTGCTCGTTAGGCAAGTTTCTGTTGCTAGGGCAATTTGCCGAGCTGTTTCTGCGCGTTCGTGCGCGAGAGTGTTTCCAGATCCGCGTCTACCATGATCTGAACCAGCTCCTTAAACCGCACCTTCGGCTCCCAATCGAGAATCTTTTTTGCTTTCGCTGGATGACCAATTAGCAAATCGACTTCCGCCGGTCGTTCGTAGCGTTGGTCGTGTTTGACGTATTCCTTCCAATCGAGATCGACGTGCGCAAACGCGGTTTCGGCAAATTCCTGCACGGTGTGCGTTTCGTTTGTCGCGAGGACAAAATCATCGCCTTCACCGTGCTGCAAAATACGCCACATGCCTTCGACGTATTCCGGCGCGTAACCCCAGTCGCGCTTCGCCTCGAGGTTGCCGAGAAATAATTCATTTTGCAGACCGTGCTTAATCGCCGCGACCGCGCGCGAAATTTTTCGGGTAACAAAAGTTTCACCGCGCCGCGGGCTTTCGTGATTGAAGAGAATTCCATTGCTCGCACAAAGTCCGTAGCTCTCGCGATAATTCACCGTGGCCCAATAAGAAAAAACTTTCGCCACGCCATAAGGACTTCGCGGCCAGAAAGGCGTCTTCTCGGTTTGCGGAACTTCCTGCGCCTTGCCGAACATTTCGCTGCTGGACGCCTGGTAAAAGCGAGAACGCAAGCCGGCTTCGCGGATCGCTTCGAGAATCCGGATCGTGCCGACGCCCGTGACATCGGATGTGTATTCTGGAATATCGAAACTCACGCGGACGTGGCTCTGCGCGCCGAGATGATAGATCTCGTCCGGCTTGAGTTCGTAAAGCAGCTTCACCAGATTCACGGAATCTGCCAGATCGCCGTAGTGCAGAAACATCCTCACGCCGTTGATGTGCGGATCAGCGTAAAGATGATCGATGCGCGACGTGTTAAAGGTGCTGGCGCGCCGAATGATTCCGTGAACTTCGTAGCCCTTCTCCAGCAGCAAGTCGGCAAGATAACTTCCGTCCTGTCCGGTAATTCCAGTGATGAGTGCTTTCGTCATCGGTGCTTTAGGTCTTCGCTTCCGCGGAATGTACCATTAAACGTGCCAGGACCGCTCGCTGGGCTTCGATCAACTCCGCAATTCCCTTGCGACCGAGTGCCAGCATTTCGGTCAGTTGATCGTTCGAAAATGTCGCCTCTTCACCGGAGCCCTGCACCTCGACAAATTCACCGTCTTCAGTCGCGACGAGATTGAAATCGACCGTGACGGCCTTGTCCTCCTCGTAATTTAAATCAAGCACGGCGATACCATCGAGGACTCCGGCACTGATCGCGCCGACAAGTTTCCTGATCGGCGGTGCGTCGATTTTCTTTTCGTCCGCCAATTTTCGGCAAGCCATCGCGACAGCCAGACTGGCGCCTGTGATCGCAGCAGTGCGTGTTCCGCCATCCGCCTGCAAGACATCGCAGTCCACCCACATCGTGCGCGGCCCCAGCTTTTCCAAATCAACAACCGCGCGCAACGACCGACCAACCAACCGCTGAATCTCCGTGCTGCGACCATCAAGGCGACCTTTCATGATATCGCGCGGCTTTCGCGTTGTCGTTGAATAGGGCAACATCGAATATTCCGCAGTCAGCCAACCGCCCGTGACGCCCTGCTCTTTCATCCATCGCGGAACGATTTCTTCAATCATGACGCCGCAAATCACGCGCGTGTTCCCCATCGAGACAAGCACCGAGCCGCTCGCATGCGGCGCGATACCCAGCTCAAATTTGACTGAGCGAATCTGATCCGGCGCGCGGCCGTCGGTGCGTAACTTTTGCGGATTCAATCGCGAGCAGATTACGCAGATTAGACTCTTTGTCATTCCGAGCGACGCGTAGCGAAGTCCAGGAATCTCTCAGCGTTCGAGAGATCCTTCTCTGCGCTCAAGATGATGGCAATTGCCCAACCGCTCTTGAGACCCCTACGAAGCATTCCGATGCAAGATCGGTCAAAAATGCCTCGACTCCGTCATCGGCAGCCCAGAGACGAAGAAAAATAAATTTTCCAGGTTGACGGCCAAAATTTTCCGGTTAATTTCTCGATCCCGCCTGACGCGGGACTCCTCTAATCAAGGAGTTCGTTCTTGTACATTTGGGACTGCAAATTGAAGCTCAATTTTGTCCCGGCATGATTTTCGGAAACGAAATCCGGTCGGCGCCAGATTGAGTTTTTTTGTCGCCTGAATGTGCGGAAACGCTGGTTCTTTGATATCTACATACAGGGTAGTAAATACAACTTTTTAGAGCTGAGTCTGAAATTAACGGTTTGGAGGATAAGATCTCCAGACCCGTGAGAGTTTCAGTTATCAAAAAATCTCTGGTCGAAAGACCGGAACAGATTGATCAAGCTACAAAGAGCGCATAATGGATGCCTTGGTGCCAATAGGCGATGAAGGACGTGGTAAGCTGCGATAAGCTACGGAGAGCGGCAAACACGCTTTGACCCGTAGATGTCCGAATGGGATAACCTGAGTGGGATAACACCTGCTCGAGCTTATGTGAATTCATAGCATAAGCATCGCGAAACCCGGCGAAGTGAAACATCTCAGTAACCGGAGGAAAAGAAAAAGAAATTGATTCCGTAAGTAGTGGCGAGCGAAAGCGGAAGAGGCCAAACCACCAGCTTGCTGGTGGGGTTGTAGGAGCCCGACGTGGTAGTGCAAAGGTTAGGTGAAGCTTCTGGAAAGCTGCGCCATAGAGGGTGAAAGGCCCGTAACCGAAAACTGGAGCACGCCTAGGGATTTCCTGAGTAATACGATGCACGTGAAACTTCGTATGAATCTGCGCGGACCACCGCGTAAGCCTAAATACTAATTGGCGACCGATAGTGAACAGGTACCGCGAGGGAAAGGTGAAAAGAACCGCTGTGAGCGGAGTGAAATAGTACCTGAAATTATGTGCTTACAAGGTGTCAAAGTCCGCCTCGGCGGATGATGGCGTGCCTTTTGCTTAATGAGTCTGCGAGTTACTATCAGTGGCAAGCCTAAGGCGTTCTGCGCCGGAGGCGAAGCGAAAGCGAGTCCGAAATGGGCGAACATAGTTGCTGGTAGTAGACCCGAAGCCGAGGTGATCTACCCATGAGCAGGTTGAAGATTGCTTAACCGCAATTGAAGGACCGAACCCGTGAAGGTTGAAAACTTCTGGGATGACTTGTGGGTAGGAGCGAAAGACTAATCAAACCCGGTGATAGCTGGTTCTCCCCGAAATAGCTTGAGGGCTAGCCTCGTGTGCTGACCTGCGGAGGTAGAGCACTGGATGAACTAGAGCCCATACCAGGGTATCGAATTCAATCAAACTCCGAATGCCGCAGGGTGTAACACGGGAGTCAGTGCGTGAGGGATAAGCTTCACGCGCGAGAGGCAAACATGCCAGACCAGCAGCTAAGGTGCCCAAATACCGTTCAGTGGAAAGGATGTGAGGTTGCTTAGACAGTGAGGATGTTGGCTTAGAGGCAGCCATCATTTAAACAGTGCGTAATAGCTGACTCATCGAGCGATCTCGCGCCGATAATGATTGGCGATAAGCGGTATACCGAAGCTCTGGAAGACGTTTGGTTTCGACCAGACGGATTGGTAGGGGAGCGTTGTAGCGACATCGAAGCGGGAGCGGAAGCAACCGTGGAGTTTCTACAAGTGAGAATGCAGACATGAGTAGCGACAAGACAGGTTAAATTCCTGTCCGCCGTAAACCCAAGGTTTCCTGGGGAAGGTTCGTCCTCCCAGGGTTAGTCGGGACCTAAGTCGAGGCCGAAGGGCGTAGA